>NZ_CAMCWY010000017.1 GCF_945882965.1 Sphingorhabdus sp. EL138 | reverse complement strand
TCAGCTTCTGCTGACAACGGACGAGAGGGTTTCGCCCACTCATCAAACTCATCCTCGTCATCCCAACGATTGACTGCATAGTAGTGAATTATCTCACCCTTCTCTGGAGTGAGTGCGCTTGTCTCAAGCTGAATGATAAGCTCACGCTTTAAGCCACGAGTGCCAGCGAGATACAGTTCCAGACCACCTTGCACATACAGTTCAAACAGACTGTCGTGCAGCCGCTTCTGGCTTTGGATTAGCTTGTCGTTCATCGTGCAATTGCCTGCGCAGCTTTACGAAATGCAACCTCGTCGTTCTGAGCCCCATAGACATATCCGCGTAACGCTCTTTGCTGATCAGTATGCGATGGCTCAGCTTGACGAATTCCCTGCTGAATTGAAGAAAGCGCCTTAGAACGGTCCTTAGAGTCATTCTTACTATTTTGAGTGTCAGTATTGCTTGGTTTAGGCTTTTGCTGCTGAGGCTGCTTCTGCGGGGCTGGCTTAGGTGGTTTAGACTTTCGTGAACTGCACTGTTTAGCAAGTGCATCGTTTCTGCTCACCAGAACTGTCACCAACTGCGATGCCACACCCATCATTAGATCAATGTCAGCCTTGATCTCTTTGCTCTCACTCTCAGCTGCCAGTTTCGGCAGTAGCAAGATTGCTCTCTTAATCTGTTCTCGTGCGTCCATGCGTTACACTCCTTGATAAGTGTATTTATCACTATGACAAAGCATGGTTCGCGATTGAAAGCGGCGCAGCTATACAACACGAGCGCCGCCGATCAGATTTTCTCTGTTTGGTTAATATATTGAAATTAAGAGAAATAATGGTGCCGCTTATAGGATTCGAACCTACGACCCCTTCATTACGAATGAAGTGCTCTACCAACTGAGCTAAAGCGGCAATGGCGTGTCTATTAGCGGGAATACGTACAATTTCCCAGCCTTTTTTTGACCCGCTTTCATCTTCAATCGTTGATGGTGCCGCTCTGTAGTTGGGCAATATTCATCTCGGCAGTGAGATGCTTTGCGTAGAACCGATCAATCATCTCGACAGATGTTCGTGCGCTGCGGGCGATAGTAAGCAGATCGATGCCTTCGCCATTGATCATACGGAACATGATACATGTGTGCCTTAAGCTGTAGAGCGTCCTCGCATCGCCATTTGAGCCAGTTTTCAACCCAGCAACCTTCAGCACTTGATCAAATTGCCGTGTGATATCCCGCAATGCATAATCACGGTTCAACTGCTGTGGACAAAACAGATAGTCATCTGGCTTCCCAAACCCTTCAGCCTTTTGACGCTCCAATAATTTATCATATACCTCAACCGCTCGTTTGAGCGTCACGACTGGGCTTCCATGACCTTTTGTCGGTGGATGCGTCAGCCGCAGATAAGTGTCCTTGCCGCGAATAATCGCAACATGCTTGTGCTGAAGCACTTTGATGTCAGTTGGACGAATGAACGAGTTCGTCATGAAGATGATGAGATCATACACATCTTGCGTAATCTCGACATTGCGAAGGAACTTTCCAGCCTTTGTATTCACCCGTATTTTTGTGCCAATGCGTGAACGACAGACGGAATGCAGCGCACCGTATTCGGCGCTATTAAACCAAGGACGGGCTGTGTCAGTCGTTTTGAGACGCGGGAACGCTGGAAGCCCCGTAATCACGCCAACTCGCTGAGCGTACTTTAATATCGTCTTTATGTGGGAGAGATGTATCTTCAGCGTGTTGATCGTCAGCGGACGATCTGGCGTACTGAGCTTGTTGATGTAATCGCTGATGACGCTGTAATCTATGTCCGCAATCTCATACTTTCCGAAGTGCGGTAGCAAGTCAGCTTCGAGACGCCCTGCGTCATAATTGACTTTCTGCTTTGATAATTCACCACGCTTGAACCGTGCATCATTCTCTTTGGCAAGACCGCGAGCGCAAACTTCAAAGCCACTCGTTTTTGTGAACGGCAGATTGTTCATCTTGCGATGCTTGAGATCAACAAAGACCTTCTTGGCAGCTTTGATTGCTTCCTTTTTGTCAGCAACCTTCAAACTACGACGAACGATTTTTCCGTCCTCATAATACCGCGCATACCAGAATGGAGACGCTGCCATTTTGTAAATTGTGAGCGTTCCAAAACCCGTCACCTTCTGTAGCGAACTTGGGATTGGCTGTGTGCGGTCACGCACTGTCGGGTCAGCACGACTTTGACTATTTTTTACAACGCCTTTGCTCATGAAATTGTTGTATAGAAAAAACTATACAACAGCAAGCGTGCTTAAGTCACTGTAAGTATTGCATTCTCTAGAAAAATCAGGTGTTCGCCAACACATTACGAATGCGATGCTCTACCAACTGAGCTAAGGCGGCAACTGGTGCTTGGGCCATGCCTTCGCATAGCCAAGAGTGCTGGTGAGTTCAAGTGGCCTTTATGATAGAATAGCCCGGCGTGCGTGGCCTGCGCCTACCAATGAAGCGGAGACTAGTCGCCCGAAAGCACCCAGCCGACGCTGATCTGCTTGGCCGCCAATGGAACGTCAAGCCGTGCCTCGCTAAAATCGACCTTTGCGCCGGGTGCAAGCGTTCTTGCCTTTGCTTTCATTTTCCAACTGTAAACTGGTCTGCCGCTCGCGTCCTTGAGCGTTACCAGCATGTCGGGGACATTTTGTTTCACGCCGGTCGGGTTCACAATGCTGCCGCTGGCGATAAAATAGGGCGTGCCGTCTTCGCGTTCGTTCAGTTCCAGATTTTCGTTGAGCACGATTGTCAGATCGGGTTCTTCCGCCGCGCTGGAAAGGCCAATATTTGGCATACCGAAATAAGAGATAGCCGTGCCGATGACGGTAACCGTCAGTGCAAAGATGATGGCAACCAAAGTCCAGATTTTCGCCGGACTGCGGCGTTGGTTGAACGGTGGCTCATGCGCAAAGCGGCTTTGCGTTGGTTCTTTGTCCGCCCTTAAGCCAGCGCTTAACGACGGATCGTCATAGACCGGAGCCGGGTCAGGCGCAGCGGCGTGCTCAGGGGCGAATCGTGGGAAGGGCGGCTGCGCGTCATCCGCATCCGTTTCTGCGCCCATGATTCGCGGAACGGGGTCAGGGGAAACCGAGGGGATGGCCACAGGCGTTGGCGGGGCGACCTCTGGCGGAGCTATAACGGGCGCAGGGTCGCTCTGTTTGGCGGGCGCTAGTATTGAAGGGGTTGGCGCTGTCTGGGGAGCCGCCCCCTCTTGAAACCATCCATGCTTGCAATTGGCGCAACGCACTTGGCGGCCATCAACACCAACGGCATTGTCAGGAACAGCATAGCGGGTGCGGCAGGAGGGACATACAAGCAGCATGGAAAATCCTAAACAGCAGCATCTGGGGACTTGCAACCCTAACGTTATAAAATGCTGTGGACGACGCCTTTTCAGGTCTAGGGTCAGGACCACTTAAATCCACCTTCGCGGCGTCAAAATGGCAAAGATATCGAAGCCATTTTGACGTCCTTTGGATTTGACCCATTTTGTCCATTGCCGCGTTGGCAAGCTTGGACTTAGAACCACTAAGCCCTGCGCTTACCGCCTTGCACTGAACAGTATGGCATCAAACCGCGAAGGTGGCTTTAAGTGGTCCTGACCCTAGGAATCGCCATAATAAGCGTTACGTGCGATAACGGATGTGCCGCCGCTGTGCCCGCTTTGCTCTCGCGCGATGCCTTATCCGTTTCGGGCGGGGTCATCTGCGCGCGCATTCCGCTTGCCGTGACGACGCTTGCTATGCTTATGACGCGCTTCATCGTGATTTTTGCGTTAAAGAAGATGTTATGATCAGTCGCTCTATCGCTTTTATATTGTTGATTTGGATGCTGGGCTTTGCCTGGTTTGCGTTGCTTTTGCCGCAGCCAGCGCCCATTTCGCCAACCGATGGCGTTGTCGTGCTAACCGGTGGAGCAAACAGAATTGATCGCGGGCTCGAAATATTAGCATCGGGCAAATCCAAAAAATTGCTGATTTCCGGTGTGGACCGCGATGTGAAGCCGCCCGACCTTCAGGCGGAATATCCAAAATCTGCGCAATATTTCCAATGCTGCATCGCGCTGGGTTTCCAATCGGTAGATACGCGATCCAATGCATTGGAAACGGCAGCATGGGCAAAGCGGAACAATATGCGCACTATTCGACTTGTTACGCATGATTGGCACATGCGGCGCGCGCGCTTTGAACTTGACCGGGCCTTGCCCAGCGGAATCACCGTCACCAATGACGCGGTGTCGACCCAACCGTCGCTTGGCGGCTTGTTCAGGGAATATAACAAATATTGGTTGCGCGCAGTCGCGTCGCTTCTTGGGTTTTAAGCCGTGATCGCAGTCATCCGGTCTGCGGCATATATCTTGATATTTTACACAGGTTCCGTGTTTTTCGTCGTAACCGCATTTCTGGCGCAATGGGTCTCCATTCCGCTGATGCAATGGGCCGTGCGCGGCTGGTCGCGCTGGCAATATGCCTGCTACCGCCGGATATTGGGCATCAACATCAAGATTGAGGGCGAATTGCCGGAAAAACCGGTGCTGTACGCCGTCAAACATGAAAGCATGTTTGAAACCATCGACATGCCCCGCATGTTTCGCAAGCCTGCGGTGGTAACGAAAAAAGAGCTGTTCGATATTCCCTTATGGGGACCAGCCGCGCGGGCCTATGGCATGATCCCTGTTGACCGTGATGGCGGCGCGGCGGCGCTTCGGGCCATGCTGGTTTTGGCCAAAAAGATGATCGCCGACGGACGGCCAATCGTGATCTTCCCCGAAGGTACCCGCGTTGCACCCGGCAGTCAGCCGCCATTGCAGTCGGGCTTTGCGGGCCTGTATAAGCTCATCAACCTCCCCGTCGTTCCGATTGCGGTGGACAGCGGCACGTTAAGTCCGCGCAAAGCCGGCATCTGGAAATCAGGGACGATTACCTACAGGGTGGGGGAAGAGCTTCCCACTGGCCTGCCACGCGCGGAGATTGAGGCGCGGGTCCACGCCGCCATTAATGCGCTGAACGTTTAGGGTCTCACCCCTTAATGCTTGCGCCCAAAATCGGGGGCGTCATCGTCCTGGCCCTGTTCAACAATTGACCGCCGGATATTGCGGGTGCGGGCAAATAATGCCTCCAACTCGTCGCCTTTATCGTAGCGGATCGCGCGTTGCAGCACGCTTAAGTCTTCGGAAAAACGCTGCAGCATTTCAAGCACAGCGTCCTTGTTGGACAAAAACACATCGCGCCACATGACGGGGTCGGATGCGGCGATACGGGTGAAGTCACGGAAACCGCCAGCCGAATATTTGATAACCTCGCTTTGCGTCACGCCTTCCAAATCATCAGCCGTGCCAACGATGGTATAGGCAATCAAGTGCGGCAAATGGCTGGTGACGGCAAGGACCATGTCATGATGGCGCGCATCCATAATCTCGACATCCGCGCCAAGCCGCTGCCAAAAAATGCGCAGGCGCTCAACCGCTGCCTCAGGTGCATTTTCAGGCGGCGTTAATATGCACCAGCGGCCCTTGAACAAGGTCGCAAACCCAGCGTCTGGTCCGCTTTTTTCGGTGCCCGCGACCGGATGGGCAGGAATAATGATCGCGTCAGGCAGCACGGCAGAAAGCGCCTCTGCGACGCTTTGCTTGCATGAACCCACGTCGCTGACAATCGCATCGGCAGGCAGATCGGCCGCAAATTCCGCCGCCACCGCGCCCATCGCGCCAACGGGCACGCATAAGATGACAAGGTCGGCGTCCATCACCGCTGCGCCAACCGTGTCGGTCACATCATCGCAGATACCCAGCGCGACGGTGCGTGTACGCACCATCGGGTCAGCGTCATACCCGGTTATGCGCACGCAAGGCATCTGTGCCCGCACCGCGCGCACAACCGATGAGCCGATGAGGCCAAGGCCAATGATCGTCAGGCGGGCGAAGGGCAACATTAAGCGTTCGCGTCCAAAATCTTACGCAAGGCCGACATAACGCCACGATTTTCGTCGCTTGTACCAATGGTAATCCGCAGGCCATTGCCAAGCCCCTGCCCCGGCAACCAGCGGACGATATAGCCTTCGGCCATGAGCGCGTTAAACGCGGTCTCTGCGCTGCATGTGCCTTGAAACAAGACCATCAGGAAGTTGGCCCAGGATGGAATAACCTTCAATCCATGATTGGACAATGCCGCAAACTCCGCCGCCATCCAGTCGCGCCATTCGGCATTATGCTGACGGCTACGCGTCACAAAATCTACGTCCGCAAGCGCAGCGATAGCTGCCGCCTGTCCGGCGGTCGTCACATTGAACGGCGCGCGCACCCGGTTGAGTGTCGCGATAAGGCCAGCATGGCCATAGCACCAGCCAATGCGTTCTGCCGCCAGACCATATATTTTAGAGAAAGTCCGTGTGATCAGGACATTGTCATGGCGGCGCGCCAGATCCAATGCGGCGGGACCGTCATCATCCAGATATTCGCCATAGGCTTGGTCCAGCACAAGCACACAATTACCGCGCAAGCCCGCATGTAGCCGCGCAATTTCCCCGTCGTCGCAATATGTGCCGGTCGGGTTGTTCGGGTTCGCCACAAAAACCACGCGCGTCTTATCGGTCACCAGCGCCAGCAGGGCATCGACATCGGTGCCATAATCCTTGTCCGGCGCGACAATCACATTGGCCGCCGCTTTGCGCGCCGCAATATCATAGACCGAAAAACCATAACGCACGTAAATGATGTCATCGCCTGCGCCAGCATAGCCCATGGCAATGAGGTTCAGCAGTTCGTCCGAACCCGTGCCGCAGACTATCTGGTCGCTATCAATCTCATATGCCGCGCCCAATGCTGCGCGCAAAGCGGTACAGGCCGGGTCAGGATAGCGGGCCAAAGACGCGCCTTTGTCCACCAGCGCCGCCGCAGCGTCCGGACTGCACCCCAAAGGATTTTCGTTCGCCGATAGTTTAATCAGCACGCGGCCATCATCCGACTTTGCTTTGCCGGGTGTATAAGCGCTGATGGCTTCAATCCATGGTTTGGCTATGGGTGTGTTCATGCTCGCGGCCATAGCGGCGGCGGCGGCGAAGCGCAACGTGTCGCCAGCGCAATAGGTCCTGACCCTAGCACTTCTTTTACGAGTTTGGGTTGTTTCGCACGAAACCGCTGATATGGCGGTCGATATGCATGAAGATACGCGTTTCGGTCTGGATAAGAAAACACAGTTGCTTGGGCCAGTGCTGCTCGACAGCGGCGCACAATTTGCACCTGTTGAATTTGCCTATGAAACTTATGGTGCATTGAATGCCGACAAATCCAACGCCATCCTGATTTGCCACGCGCTAACTGGCGACCAATATGTGGCGTCGACCCACCCCGTTACGGGCAAGGCAGGCTGGTGGGCGCGGATGGTTGGCCCCGGCAAGCCAATAGACCCCGCGCGCCATTGCATCATCAGCATAAACGTCATGGGCAGCTGCATGGGATCATCTGGCCCCGCCAGCATTGATCCCACGACCGGTGCGCCTTATGCCATGGCTTTTCCGGTCATCACCATCGCGGACATGGTCCGGGCGCAAGCGCTTTTGCTGAACCATCTTGGCATAGACATTTTGGAGGCCGTCGTTGGCGGGTCCATGGGCGGGATGCTGGCTTTAAGCTGGGCCGCCTTATACCCCGAACGTGTGCGCTCTGCGGTTATCATTGCATCGACCGCGCGGCATTCGGCGCAAAACATCGCCTTTCACGAGGTCGGGCGTCAGGCGATTATGGCTGACCCGCGCTGGAACAATGGCGCATATTATGGACATGAGGCGCCATCGGCTGGCCTTGCCGTCGCCCGCATGGCGGCGCACATCACCTATTTGTCCGAAGCAGGCCTTACCGAAAAATTTGGTCGCCGTTTACAAAATCGCGATGCCAAAAGCTTTGGCTTTGACGCCGATTTTCAAGTGGAAAGCTATTTGCGCCATCAGGGCCTTAGCTTTGTCGACCGGTTTGATGCCAACAGCTATCTCTACATCACCCGCGCGATGGATTATTTCGACTTGGCCGAGCCGCATGACGGCGCACTTGCCAAGGCCTTTGCCGGCACCAAAACGCGTTTCTGCCTGATCAGTTTTGACAGCGACTGGTTATATCCAACGGCGGAATCGCGGCGCATTGTCCATGCCTTGAACGCCGCGGGCGCGGCGGCGAGTTTTGTTGAACTATCAAGTCCCTTTGGCCACGACGCTTTCTTGTTGGAGGCACCCGAAATGAACCGCATCGTCGATGGCTTTTTGCGCGCAGGCGAAAGCCAGTGACAGCGCTGCGCTCCGACCTTGCGATTATCGCCCGCGAAGTGCGCCCCCATGCGCGTATATTGGATGTTGGCTGCGGCGATGGCCTGTTGATGGCGGCATTGCGCGATACCAAAGATGCCGACGCACGCGGGATGGAGCTTGATGCCCGCGACGTTGCCACGGCGGTCGCGCGCGGGCTATCGGTGGTTCAGGGCGACGCAGATACCGACTTGGCAGATTATCCCGACGGCAGCTTTGACTATGCGATTTTAAGCCAGACGTTGCAGACCACCAAACGGCCTGATCTGGTGTTGGACCATCTTGTGCGGATCGGACGGCAGGCCTTTGTCTCCTTCCCCAATTTTGCGCAATGGCGCATGCGTTTGGCCCATATGTTTGGCGGACGCATGCCCGTGACGGAGCAGCTGCCCCATAGCTGGTATGACACGCCCAACATCCACCATGTGACCATTGACGACTTTCGCAGTTTCCTCAACGAACGGAATATCCTGATAGAAGGCCAATGGTTTTTGTCGGGCGATAAACCGCGCAATGAACGATTTGCTAATCTGTTGGCGGAACATGCGGTGTTCCTGCTGCGGCGCGATTGATAATGCCTGTTGCGCCTGCCTACACGCTTTGCTAGTGGCCGCCTCCTACCTGTCTAGGCGCGTGCGGCCATGGCGGAATTGGTAGACGCGCAACGTTGAGGTCGTTGTGGGCGAAAGCCCGTGGAAGTTCGAGTCTTCTTGGCCGCACCATTTTTTAGTCAATTGATGTTGCGCAAAGCCAGTGCTGCAAGGCGTTGATCGCCAAATTTGCCGGTTGGCGTAATCTAGATCGAATCACTCTGCGGCGCGCAGCAGCTTTGCCATTTCGGTGTCATCCCATTCGACGCCGCCCGCAATCCGCCAAACCTCTTTGCCTGCGCTGTCATATAATATGGTCGTGGGCAGGGCGATGGCGTTGTTGAATGCGGCCAATATTGCGTTATCGGCGTCGGTATAGGGCTCCAGATTCTTGACCTTTGTCTCTTTGAAAAAGGCCAAGACGGGCACGCGGCCTTCAAGGTCTTGGGA
The DNA here is from genome assembly GCF_945882965.1 of Sphingorhabdus sp. EL138. Lineage (GTDB taxonomy): Bacteria > Pseudomonadota > Alphaproteobacteria > Sphingomonadales > Sphingomonadaceae > Sphingorhabdus_B. The sequence goes on along the minus strand of NZ_CAMCWY010000017.1, from coordinate 50,850 downwards.
TACCGCAATGACCGCCATCCGGTCCTTTTCTAGCTTTGCCAGCGCGTCCAAGGTCGGCATTTCGGCCTTACAGGGTGCACACCAGGTCGCCCAAATGTTCAGCAACAATGGCTTGCCTTCAAAATATGCTAAGGTCACTTCCTGTCCGTCGGCGTCGGCAAAGGGCGCGGTTGGTGCCTTTTGGCCCGCAAATGCGAAGCTGAGCGTCGCGCGCGCGCCATTTGCGCTTTCCAATATCATATCGGCCTTGCCCGTGGCACCAGAGTTTGCGGGTAATGCGGGTTGCGCTTGCCCCTTGGCTGGGGTTTCTTTATCGCACCCGGTTAACACCAGAAGGATTAAGGCAATTAAAAAGCGCATGTCGGATTCCAATAGCATGTGGGGCGGCCGGTTTGGCGAAGGCCCCGGCGCAATCATGCGCGAGATAAATGCCTCCATCCCATTCGACAAGCGTCTTTGGCAAGAGGATATCGCGGGCAGCAAAGCGCATGCCGATATGCTGGCCGCAAACGGCATCATTTCGGAGGCGGATAATGCTGCGATCCAAAAGGGGCTCGACGCGGTTCATGCCGAATATCAAGCCAATGGCGTGCCCGTTGATCTGACGCTTGAAGATATACACATGGTCACTGAAACACGCCTGCGGGAACTTATCGGCGAACCCGCCGCGCGCCTGCACACCGCTCGGTCACGCAATGATCAGGTCGCGACCGATTTCCGCTTGTGGGTCCGCAACGCCACACAGGAAATCGAGGCTGGCCTGCGCGCGTTCCAATTGGCGCTGGTCGCCCGCGCCGACGAACATGTAGGCAGCATCATGCCCGGATTCACTCATTTGCAAGTGGCGCAGCCGGTGACGCTTGGGCATCATTTGATGGCCTATTATGAAATGGCGAAGCGCGACCGCAGCCGCTTTACCGATTGCCGCAGCCGCCTGAACCTCTCGCCTTTGGGCGCCGCCGCATTGGCAGGCACCTCCTTCCCGATTGATCGCGCCGCCACCGCCGCTGCGCTTGGCTTTGATGGTCCAATGGGCAACAGTCTGGACGCCGTATCCGACCGTGATTTTGCGTTGGAGTTTCTAACGGCGGCGGCGCAAACCGCCTTGCATCTGTCGCGTCTGGCCGAAGAAATGATTTTATGGGCATCGCAACCCTTTGGCTTCATCACGTTGCCCGATGCGTGGTCAACAGGCAGCTCGATCATGCCGCAAAAGCGCAACCCCGACGCTGCTGAGCTGGTGCGTGGCCATTCCGGGCGGATCATCGGATGCATGAACAGCCTGATGATCACCATGAAGGGCCTGCCCTTGGCCTATTCCAAGGATATGCAGGACGACAAACCCCCGGTGTTTGAGGCGTATGACCTGCTCGCTTTGTCGATTGCCGCGATGACCGGCATGGTTGCCAATGTGACGTTCAACACAGCGCGCATGCGGCAAGTCGCCGACACCGGATTTTCCACCGCAACCGATTTGGCCGACTGGCTGGTGCGTGCATTTGCGATGCCCTTCCGTGAGGCGCACCATGTTACAGGCAGCATAGTCAAGGCGTGTGAGGCGCGCGGCATTGGCCTTTCGGATATTAAAGCAGAGGACTTAGCCGCGATCAACCCCATGCTCGCAGGCTGCACACTGCCTGACCTGTCGATTGATGGCTCCGTCGCCAGTCGTACCAGCGCTGGCGGGACCGCGCCCGTGCGTGTACTAGAAGCAATCGCAGCGGCAAAAAAGGAACTTGAGGCATGAAGTTGCAACGCGTCCTGTTGGTGATCGGCGTCGCATTGACCGCGACCGCATGTGGTAAGGTCGGCGACCTTGAACCGCGTTCGGGCAATGCCCTTCCGCCAAAAGCCTATGGCCAGACGACTGACGATGCGGCACGCGTGTTAACGACACCATCGGCGCAGGCGCGGCCGGGGCGTGCCGATGAATTGCTGAAACGTTCGGAAAGGCGTGCGGACGACCCATTTGATGTCGCACCGGGGGAGGCGCCCGCGCCCTTAAACCCCAAAGACCGGACGCCAGCCGCCAAAACCGATCCCGAATAAGCGCTTATTATGAACCATTTTGATCATATCGATGGCGTCTTGCACGCCGAAAACGTGTCGCTGTCCGATATTGCAGATGCGGTCGGCACGCCCGTTTATGTCTATTCACGGGCAACATTAGAACGGCATGCAGTGGTGTTTCGTGCGGCTTTGGCAGGGCTTGATAACCCACATCTTGCCTTTGCGGTAAAATCGAACCCAAATCTTGCCGTGTTGAAAATTCTGGCGCGTCAGGGCTATGGTGCCGATGTCGTCTCGGGCGGAGAAATGGACCGCGCGCTGGCCGCTGGCATGGCAGCCGAAGATATTGTGTTTTCCGGGGTTGGTAAAACCGCCGAAGAAATGACCCGCGCATTGAAGATCGGCATTGGCCAGTTCAACATTGAATCGGAAGAAGAAGGTCAGGAGCTGGCGGCGCTGGCCGCTGCGCTTGGCCTGACCGCGCAGGCCGTTTTGCGTATCAATCCCGATGTGGACGCGGGCACCCATGGTAAAATTTCAACGGGCAAGGCGGACAATAAATTTGGCGTCGGCATCCACCGCGCGCCGGGCATTTACGCACGGCTAAGCACCCTGCCGAACCTACACATGCGCGGTGTCGCGCTGCACATTGGCAGTCAGTTAACAAGCCTCGAGCCGCTTGAAACAGCCTTTCAAAAGGTTGGCCTATTGCTGCTGGAATTGCGTGCGGCCGGCCATGAGGTCAGCCATGTGGACTTGGGCGGCGGCCTTGGTGTGCGCTACCGTGACGGCGACAATCCGCCCGAGCCCGCCGAATATGGCGCGATGGTCGCGCGCGTGACCAAGGATTGGGGCGTGCGGTTGATGTTCGAACCCGGCCGCGTGATCGCTGGCAATGCGGGCGTCTTGCTGACTCGTGTCATCCGCGTGAAGCCCGGTGCGGGCAATGCGCCGTTCGTTATCGTCGATGCCGCAATGAATGATCTGGCGCGCCCCGCGCTGTATGATGCATGGCATGATTTTGAAGCGGTTGTCCCCAATGGGCAAAGGATGCTGGCCAATATCGTCGGCCCGATATGCGAAACCGGCGACACCTTTGCCATGGGCCGCGAGATTGACCCTGTTATAGCCAATGACCTTGCCATTTTCCGCACCGCTGGCGCTTATGGAGCGACGATGGCGAGCACATATAACAGCCGTGGACTGGTGCCCGAAGTGCTCGTCGACGGCGACAAGTTTGCGATCGTGGCGGAACGGATTTCGCCTGAGACGATATTGGCGGCAGAACATGTGCCCGACTGGCTGAAATAGGAAATCGCGTTGGATCAGCTGCCGATATTTGTGAACCTGAAGGGCAGAAATGTCATATTATTGGGTGAAGGCGAAATGGCGGATGCCAAAAGACGCCTGATAGAACGCGCTGGCGGTAGTTGTGTGGATGCCAGTCATAAGGACGCCCGAATCGCTTTTGTCGCAATCGCGGACGAAGACGAGGCACGCGCCGCCGCCGATGATTTGAAAGCGCGCGGTTTGCTCGTCAATGTCGTGGACAGGCCTGAAATGTGCGATTTTACCACGCCAGCGATTGTGGACCGCACCCCCGTTTTGGTGGCGGTGGGCACGGCCGGGGCGTCGGCGGGCATGGCAAAGGCCATTCGCCAGCGGATTGAAAACTTGCTACCCGAAACCTTGGGTCCGCTTGCTGACGCGATTGCGGGTGCACGCGTTGCCATCCGCGAACGCTGGCCAGAGGGACCAGAGCGCCGACGCGCGCTCGATCAGGGCTTTGCCGCAGCTGGCCTGCTGGACCCGTTTGGACATCACGCGCCCGACACCGTCCAACTTTGGTTGAAAGTCGCCGAAGAACCAAAGGGCGACCGTTTGATTGAAATCGCGTTGCTGTCGGACAGTCCCGATGACCTGACCTTGCTGACCGCGCGGTTATTGGGTGAGGCGGACTATGTTTTTCATGACGCCGATGTGCCAGCGGCTATCCTAAACCGTGCGCGCGCCGATGCGGTTCGCCATACAGGCGCGCCGCCCGTGCCCGCGCCAGAGGGCTTGTCCCTGTTCCTACGGTTGCCGTCCACGCATGGATAGGGCATGAGGTGGGTTTGAACAATATCAAGGTCGCCATGTCCGCTTTTCCATCGAAAATCTGTTTCTACGGCTGCGGCAATATGGGCAGCGCAATGCTGCGCGGATGGTTGGCCGCAGGCGTGTCACCGGACACGTTCCATATTGTTGACCCTGTCGCTGTAAACCTGCCTGCGGGCGTTGCGGTATCGCGCGCGTCGCAAGAGGCCACGCGGCCATATGATGTGCTCGTATTGGGCATCAAACCGCAGCTTTTGGGTTCGCTCGCACCCGACATTGCGTTATTGCTTGCGCCGGGTGCCTTGGTGATTTCGATACTCGCTGGCACCACAACGCACACCCTGTCGGAGGCCTTTCCTTCTGCGCGGATCGTGCGGCTGATGCCCAATTTGGCGGCCGCTATCGGCAAATCGCCCCTTGGCGTGTTTGCGCCAGATGCAACGGAATTGGTCAAGACGGACATCGCAGCTTGGCTGTCACCTTTGGGGGCAGTCATCTGGATCGATGACGAAGCCCATATGGATGCGGTAACGGCGCTGGCGGGGTCAGGCCCGGCCTTTATTTACCGCGTCATTGATGCACTGACCAATGGCGGGGAAGCCGCAGGACTGCCGCAGGCTGTCGCTGCGCAGTTGGCCATAAAGATGACCGAAGGGGCGGCGATTTTGGCAGCGACATCGACCGAAACGCCCGACGCACTCGCCGCGCGCGTCACCAGCCCGGGCGGCACAACGGCCGCTGGTCTTGCTGTGCTGGACGCCGATAAGGCTTTGGACAGATTGATGACCCAGACTCTGCGCGCGGCGCGTGATCGGGGAACGGAACTGGCAAAGGGAGACACCAAATGAAATTGAAATTCATATTGGCCCTATCTTGCGCCTTTGCGCAACCAGCCGTTGCATCGGTCGCAATGCCGCCATCGACCGTGCAAGCGAAGGTTAATCTTGCCAAAGCAGGGTCAATTGAAAATCTGGACCTGTCGCAACTGGCGGATGGCATTGATGATGGCGCGTTCAACAGCGAAGCGATAACCGCCGCTTACCTCGCGCGTATTGCTGCCATTGATGACAGCGGACCAATGCTGAACGCGGTCCTTGCCACATTCCCCGACGCGATCGATCAAGCCCGCGCGATGGACGCAGAATTGCGCGCTGGCATATATCGTGGGCCAATGCATGGCATCCCCATTTTGGTGAAGGACAATGTCGAGGTTGCAGGTCCGCTTCCGACGACTGCCGGATCACTGGCGCTTGCGGGCAATGTCACCAATCGAGATGCGCCGCTGATTGCGCGCTTGCGCGCGGCAGGTGCCGTGATTTTGGGCAAAACAAACTTAAGCGAATGGGCCAATATCCGGTCTGACAATTCCACCAGCGGCTGGAGCGCGGTGGGCGGTCTGACCAAGAACCCGCATGCACTGGACCGCAACACGTGCGGCTCCTCCAGCGGAAGTGGTGCGGCGGCAGCAGCAGCTTTGGCGGCCGGCACGATTGGCACGGAAACCGACGGCTCGATCACTTGCCCGGCAGGCGTCAATGGCGTGGTAGGGTTCAAACCGACCGTCGGCTTGGTCTCGCGCCGTTTTGTCGTCCCGATCAGCCACAGTCAGGATACAGCAGGGCCAATGACGCGTTCGGTGCGTGATGCCGCCATCATGCTGACCGCCATCGCCGGTAGCGACCCACAAGACACAGCGACAGCAGACGCCGACCGCTGGCGGGGCAATTATGCTGCCGGCCTATCGGTGGGCAGCTTAAAAGCTATGCGCATTGGCGTCATCCGCGCACCCGATGCCGATGCAGCCTTATTCGACGCTGCCATTGCCACGTTGAAGGATGGCGGCGCGGAAGTCATTCTTCTCGACGCCAGCAAGATTAACCGGCAAAAAATCGGAGAGGGCGAATATAAGGTATTGCTCGCAGAGCTTAAGGCAGACCTCGCATCTTATTTGCAGGGCTTGCCCGACGGTCTAGTCCCGCACAAAACGCTGGCTGACATCATCGCGTTCAATAAGGCGAACGCAAACACGGAATTGCAATATTTCGGCCAGGACACCTTTGATACGGCGGATAAGGAAAAGGGGTTATATGACCCCGCTTATCTGGAGGCCTTGGCCACGTCACGCGGGCTGGCGACCAACGCGCTGAACCAGATGTTTGCCAGCAATAAGGTCGATGTCATCATCGCGCAAACCAACGGCGCTGCATGGGTGTCAACATTGGGTAAGGGCGATGCCTTTTCCGGGCCAAGCGCCAGCCAGTTGCCCGCCGTTGCTGGCTTCCCGCATTTGACTGTGCCCATGGGACTGTCTGACGGGCTACCAATTGGCCTCAGCTTCATTGGCCCAAAATGGCATGACCATGCGGTTCTTAAGGCAGGCTTTGCGTATGAGCAGCTTTCAAAGGCGCGCGTGGCACCCGAATTTCGAATACATTTAGAGAGCAATTAAATGACGACCGGCGCAACCAACATTGAAACCCTAGCCCCGAAAGGCGGCGGCTTTGACCCCGCATTGGTGAACAAGTTGATGGGTAAGTTCGGCCACGGCGGATTTCTCAACATGGAATATGTTGGCCATGGAGATGATTGGGTTGAACTTGCGATTGATTGGCGCGAGGACCTTGTTGCGGATCCCGACACCGGCATACTGGCTTCTGCCGTGATCATCAGCTTGATGGATAATGCGACCAGCATGTCGATCTGGACAAAGCTAAATGAATTCCGGCCGCAAGCCACAATGGACCTGCGCATCGATTACCTTCGCCCGTCACCGTCGGGGCAGCGCGTTTATGGCCGTGGAATTTGCTATCATTTGACCAACAGCATCGGCTTTGTGCGCGGATATGCCCATAATGGCAACCCTGACCAGCCATTGGCCCATGCCAGCGGCACGTTCATCAGGACCGGCGGGCAAACTGCATGACCGCATTGTATACCGCGCTGCCCCCATATGCACGGGCGCTGGATATGACGTTCGTTGACGAAATCGATGGCGTGCCCGTCATCGGTATGCCCTTTGCCGACCGCGTTCAGGGCCGGCCGGGCTTCCTGCATGGCGGGGCGATTTCGGGCCTGCTCGAGATTGCAGCTATCGCCGCCATTCATCAGGCGCTTAGGGCCAAAGGCAGCGATTCCAATATCAAACAGGTCAATGTCACCGTCGATTTCATGCGCGGCGGCCTAAACCAAATGACCTATGCCGTTGGCGAAGTGACGCGCCTTGGCCGGACGATGGCCAATGTTGAGGCGCGGGCATGGCAGGAAGACCGGGATAATCCCATCGCCATGGGCTATATGCATTATCTGATTAAGGCAAAGCGCGCGGGTTAGGGTCAGGACCTAGGTGCGTTCAAGCCTCACCATGCGTTTCGATCAGGGCGCTGGCGATGGCCTCTTCAGGCGTTTTGTCGCCCCAGATGATGAACTGAAACACCGGATAGAAACGCTCACATTCGTCAATCGCGACGTCAATGATGGTTTGCGCCTGATCAACACCCAACAAGCCGTTTGATGCCATCAGGCTGCCATGGCGGAACAACAGTATGCCATTGGCCGACCACATGTCGAAATGGCCAAGCCATAATTGTTCATTGATAAGGCCAAGCGCGGTGTAGACACTCGCCCGCTTATCCGTGGGCACAGTGATATCGGGCAATATGATCAGTTGAAGCGCATTATCTTCCTCACGCCAGATCGCGCGTAGCTGATAGCTGGCCCAACTGCCCTTATATTCGGCGGTGATTTCGTCTTCACCATCCATCTCAAATGACCAGCCGCGCGCCTCGAACAAAGCCGCGAGCATGTCTACAGGCGCGGATTCATCGCGCTCGAATTGCTCATATTGTTCGTCTGCGTCGTGCATGATGATGGCGCCTGTGGTGTTGGTTTGGGTTTGCCCCGTGACGGACTCGCACGCAAGGGGCTAACGTTACCGCGCAACACAAGGCTGTGGGCCAACTGTGGACAAGTTCAATATGGACCTTTTGTCGGCTTGGTCTTCTGCTTTTTCTTGGCGGCGGCTGCGCCATCTTTTGTCTGCAACGCCGCTTCCAAGGCAGCAACGCGCTTAGCAAGTGCATCGGCTTCGGCGCGGGCATTGGCCGCAAGGGCTTTGACCGCATCAAATTCTTCGCGTGACACAAGGTCAAGGCCGCCAGCCCATTCGCGCGCGCGTTCGCGCACACTTGCCTCGGCCTCACGCCCCATGCCTGCCACGGTGCCGGCAACGCCGTTCAAAACCTTGGCCAAATCGTCAAAAATGCGCTTCTCGCTTTGCATGTCATTCACTCCATTGCGGTCTGGGGTTCGACCGATATCACCCTATCTGGGAAGTTGCAGCCGGAACGTAAACGCTTTCTGCGTCGGGATTAAGCTGATCGATCTGAAAATTCAGAATGGCAGCGAAGCTGATCCACACCAAATATGGCACCATCAGCCACGCCGCAGCTTTGCGAACCCGCGCAAATGCAAAGGTAGTGGCGATCGCAACGCCAAGCATGACGAGGATGATGAAAAATGCGGCTGTCACCTGATGCGCACCAAAAAATATCGGCGACCAAGTGAGGTTGATCACAAATTGGGACAAAAAGAGGATGATTGCCACATTCCGATCCCGCGCGCCGCGCCCGTTCAACACCATCGCAAATGCCAGGCCAAGCATGAGATATAAAGTGGGCCAAACAACGCCGAATACCCAACCCGGCGGTTGAATATCGGGCTTAAGCAATGTTTGATACCATGCATTATCAGCCGTCGATCCCGAAAGTGTGCCTGAGAGAAAACCGAGAAACATGATCGTCGGGATCACAAACAATGCCAAACGCACCAAGGACATAAGCGACTGCGACGGAGGTGCAAGCTGGTTCATCTTAAGACTCCGGACAGGATGATCGCGAGTCGGTTAGAACTGCGGTCAACCAAGACATAAGCATTGACGCCACATAGAACAAGGCCGCCTACCCAGTTGGATAGACGGCCTTGCATCGTGCGTCAGCGCACAAAGCGCACTACGGTTATACCTTGCGTGTGCCGGTCAAGCCCATCGAACCAAAGGCACCAGCCTTCACTTCGCCGGTCATGGCATCGCCCGACACGGTTGCTGTGGCGTCCAAATGCATCGGCATAGGCACAGTGATGTCCATGCCCCAGCTCAACGTATCACCATCAACACTGCCACTGGCGATGTCCATGGCACCAAGGCCACCGGACATCTTGCCTGAAAAGCTGCCGCCGTCGCTGTTGACGGTCAACACTGCTTTTTGGTCACCCATTGGGCTTTTGATTATTACGTCCCAATCACCATCAACTGCTGCCATATCCTCGTTCCTTATTTAGCATTGTTGCTTGCATTGGTGTTAGCAGCTTCGTTCACCATTTCAACTGGCAATCCAAGTGCTTCCAACTGCGGTTTCACCTTCGCGGCGTCGCCCACAATCAGCCAAGTGACCTTGGATGGATCAACCTTAACTCGCATCTCGTCATTCAATGCCTTTGCGGTCAGCGCGTTATATTTATCCGCCAGTGTTTCGGCATAAGTGAACGGCCGTTTGTTCAGGCGATCCGCCTGCATCTGGCCCAATACCGCAGACGATTGTTCATAGCTGCCGGGCAGTTCAAGGACATTGCCCTTGATCGTTTTTTCAAGTTCGTCCGGCGTAACCGGCTTCGCACCGTTAAAGTCTTGCAACTGGTCGATCAACACTTTGACCGATGGTCCGGTCTGGTTGGTCTGCACTGGCGCGAACATGTAAAATGGCACGCGGTCTTCAGCACTACTGACTTGGCTGCGCACGCCATAAGACCAACCCTTGGTTTCACGCAGGTCCATGTTGATACGCGACAGGAAATCACCGCCGAAAATCTCATTCGCGGCGCGCAGGGTCAGCAGATCGTCCGATCCCTTTGCATCCAGAACAAGGCCAGCGAGCACCAGGGATTGCGGTGAATTGGGACGATCAATCAGCAGAATTTTTGATTGAGCCGCTGGCACTGGCACAGCGAAATTCTTCGCTGGCGCAGGCGCAGCGGCGGGCTTCCACTTCCCAAAACGCTGCTCAAGCATTGGCTTGATTTCTTTCAGGCTGGTGTCCCCCACGACAAAGATTTCTGCCTTTGATGGATGCATCCATGACTGATGGAAATTGGAGACATCAGCCCGGCTGATTGTCGCCACGGTCTCTGCATATCCGCTGCCGGTCTGTGGTCCACCATAAGGGTGCGCCGGACCGTATAATAATGGCGGAAGGCGGCGCACGGCGATGCCCTGTGGCTGGTTATCTTCCGACTTGATCCGGGTGAGTTGCTGAACGCGGACGCGCTCCAGTTCATTGTTCGCAAAGGCCGGATTTTTGATAACATCCGCAAGCAGATCGAGCGAAAGGCCAAGATTTGGCTTTACCGCCCGCAGGCTGGCGACCGTCCGGTCGAGTGAAGAGCCAACATTGACGTCAGCGCCCAATTTCTCTTCGGTCTCGGCAATTTGTGTCGAGGTCAGCGACGTTGTGCCTTCCAGCAACATCGTCGACATCATCGACGCTATGCCGCGCTTGTCGGCGGGGTCCGCCGCATAGCCAGCATTGAAGCTGACCGCGACACGGACAGTTGGTACCGCGGCGCGGCGCGCAAAGAATATGTTAATGCCATTGCTTAATGTTGTTTCTTCCACGGTCGGGAAATCGAGCGCAGGCGTGCCTGTCGGTTCAGGGAATTTGCTGCGATCCTGAAAAGCAACAGGCGCAGATACAGAGACATCATCGGCCGATGGCGGCGCATAAAATGCAGGCGCGGTCAGCGTGCCCGTGCGGCTGCCTGATCCTGCGGCGACTTCTTTATAAGCTTCGCGCTCACCCGGTTCGACGCGAATTTCAAGCACCGGGCGCGTCAGCCATTTCTGCATCGCGGCCCTCACCGTGTCTTGTTTTGCCGATGCAAGCCGTTCCAGTTCCTTTTTATAGAAGGACGAATCCCCCACATAAAGCGCGCCTTCGGCCAACGCGACCGCCTTGCCGCCAAAGCCACCAACTTGTTCAAGGCCGTCGATTTGCTGGGCAATGTTGCTTGCGGCAACGCGCTGAACTTCTTCAGCGGTTGGCCCGGTTTTGATATAATCGGCCAAGATTTCATCCAAACGCTTCGCAACCGCATCCGCATCACCGCCGGGCTTTACGTCAGCTTGAATGTTGACCAAGCTGCCATGCATGAACGGTATGAGATAAGCAGAAACGCCCACCGCGCTCTGTTCCTGACGCACCAAAATATTATCCAGACGTGAGCTCGACAGGCCGCCAAGCGCGCTCATCGCGATGAACAACGCATTTGTATCGGGGTCGGCAATGCCCGGCACCACCCAATTGCGATAAATACGCGTGGTCGGCACCTTATCCTTCATGACGATTTTGATATCTTTGTCGAGCGTTGGCACTGGCGCATTCACGGGCGCAACTGCCTTGCCGCGCTTGATACTGCCGAACCATTTTTCCACCAACGGCTTTGCCTGCGCTGCGTTGATATCACCTGCCAGAACCAGAATGGCGTTGTTTGGGCCATAATGGTCGGTAAACCATGTCTTCATATCATCCAGCGAGGCCGCCGACAGGTCTTCAAGGCTGCCGATGGTATCATGATGATACGGATGGCCTTCGGGGAACAGGTTTGCCGACCGCTCATAGTCCACAAGACCATAAGGCTGGTTATCGCCTTGCCGCTTTTCATTCGACACAACGCCGATCTGGTTATCAAGCTTTTTCTTCGTCACGGCATTGAGCAAAAAGCCCATACGGTCGCTTTCGAGGAACAATGTGGACTCCAGCGCCGTGGTTGGCACGGTCTGAAAATAATTGGTGCGGTCCAACCATGTGGTCCCGTTCAAGTCGGTCGCGCCGATTTTCTTAGTATATTCAAAATAATCGCCCGGCGCATTTTCGCTGCCGTTGAACATGATATGTTCGAACAAATGGGCATAGCCCGTTTTGCCCTTTGGCTCGTTCTTGGACCCAACGCCATACCAGATGGACACAGCAACAATGGGAGCCTTGCGGTCTTCATGCACCAAAACGGTTAGGCCGTTGTCCAGTGTGAATTTTGCGTGCGGAATATTTACCGCCTCCACCAATTTTGAAACGGGCGCCGCTGACTGCGCGAAGGCGGGTGCCTGCGCCGCGATCACTGAGCCCGACATCATAAGGGCGAGAGTTAATTTACGGTTCATGTTCTGCTCCTAAAGCTAAGAATCAATGCCGCTCACGATAGCGGCGAGGCAGGCAAACACAATGTAATGCCGAAGAGTTTTCGACAAACGGCGTTCAGGGCCGATAACGGCGTTCTGAATTCTTGACGGCGTCGGCCCATTCGAAATGTACCGGCTTATACCCGCCTGCAACGAACAATTTCATCTGGTCGGTATAATGCGGCGATGCAGGGCGGGTGGTCGCCGAACCATAAGGCTGGATCGATTCCGATTGCACCTTGCCATCCTTGTCCCATCGCATCAGCATGATGTAACTATCGCCATGTCGGACGCGCGCTTTGCCATCGGCTTGCTCTGCATCCCATATCGTGGTCGCGCGCAGGGCATCACTGCCGCCAAGCATCGGCAAATCGACGTCGCCGCGCCGTAAGCGCTGAATATCGGCAAGCGGCGGGTCAATCCGGCCAAAGCGTTTTTTGAACTCTGTGACAGCTTCCTGAAGCGTACTGCGGGCATCGGGCATCGTGTCACCGCGCCAGTTTGGCCGGGCGCCAAAGCGGATGATGCGTTCGGCCAAGGCGTCAGCACTGCCCTTGCCATCGCTTGACCAATCCCAGCGCGCGAGCAGCTTTTGCGCTTCGGCAAGCTCGGGCGCGTCTTTTAGGTCCAACGCGGCAAAGGATGCCATCCACGCCCCGACCCAGCTTTTTTTGCTGTAAATCATGTCCATCTTGATCGCCAGCAGCTCTTGTGGCGTGATCGACGTATCGGCGGCCAGCAACTCGGTTGCGCGCAAGCCCCGGTTGGTCATGCCAAGTTCAATGCCAAGATACGGCGAATATGCCGACGGGTCCATTTCCGAGCCCGGCCCAGCCGCCAGAAAAGGTGTGTTGTTTGCGTTCTGGACAAAGCCAGATGCAGGATTCACAATCTTGGGATAGCGGTCAAAGCCAACTGGCCCATCCCACATTGCCGCTGATGTGTCGCCCGGAAGCAGCTTGGTATAATCATATCCCGGCTTACGGTCGGGGAAGAGGGCATTGTAAATATAGGCAACGCGGCCGGTCTTGTCGGCATAAATGAAATTGGTGGCGGGAATGCCGCCAATCGCCATGGATTGAGCCCATTCGTCCCAATTTGTCGCTTTGGTGTTGCGATAATATTGCTCAACGACTTTGACATTGTCGATGCCTGCGTAGCGGATCGCGAAATAGCCCTTGTCATTTTTGATGACGGGTCCGTGGATGGAGCGATAGACCGTCTGCGGTACTGGCAGATTGAACGGACCTATTTTCACCGGCAACCAAACCCGCTTCGACGCCAGCGGCATCCATTTGCCGTCATAACGATATTGGTCGCCAGCCTTGTTCATCACCAGTTTATAGACATCGATCAGGTCGGGACGGTTGACGGTATTGGTCCAACCCAAATGACGGTTGTGGCCAAGCAGGACAAAGGGCGAACCGGGGAACAAGGCGCCAGCCATATCCAGCCCCTGACCCGAATGGGTGACGGCTTCGTACCACGCAACCTGACCTTCATAAGGCTGGTGCGAATTGGAAATCAGCCATGTTTTGCCATCGGCCATACGCTTGGGCGCAATCGCAAAGGCGTTGGAACCGTTCATTTCCGGATCGCGCCCGATGGGCGTCATCGGTGGCGCACTTTCCTTTGGCTGGGGCTTGCCTTCGCTCAATGCCGCGATTGCACTATCCAGACCATAAAAGAACGGCGCGCGCAGGACGAAGCCTGTGACAATGTCCTGTCCGGTAACGGGAAACAGTTTCGATAGCCGGACTTCGTCCGGATGTTTTGACACATAATGGTTCAAACCAGCGGCATATGCCTCTGCCACCGCGCGGACCTGCGGCGACAATTCCATATAGCGCGACACAGCCGTCTCCCGCGCGCCCAACAGATGCAGCACATAATCGACCTTGGCCCCATCGGAGCCTGCAAGCGCGCCATAGCGCCCACGCGTCATGGCAACGACATCCTGTATCGTCGAAAAATCATCTTCAGCATGAGCAAAGGCGAGGCCATAAGCGGTGTCGGCATCAGTCTTACCATTGATGTGCGGCACGCCATAGCTATCGCGGACAATCTCCACATCGTAAGTGCGGGTTGGCATGTCATATCCGGTGGCCGCCAACGGCTCCCACAGCGCGCCTGCACCCGCAACGACACCCACAAGCGCCAATGACGCCCACAAAAATTTCCGCATGATACTCTCCCCCTGCAATGAGACCTTGTGACATCGGTCCATTTGCTTACATATCCGGCATAACCAAGATTTACGGAAAGGAAAGTCCCTGTATGCATCGCAGCTTCTTTGCTCTTGCACTGGCAAGCGCCGGAATCACTCCCGTATATGCGCAAGCCGACGTCATTGGGTCGGGCATATCGCCATCGGCGGCGGCGCATTCGCAAACACGGCCAATCAATTTCACAACGACCGCGCCAACGTCCGGCGCTTTGGTCCTGCTGATGCGCAATGCGACGCTGCCCGCCAATGTGGTTGATGCAGCAACGGCGCAAGCCTTGAACGCGGCCATCGCTTCGGCAAAGTTTGAAGGCAAAGAGGGCAGTTCCGTGTCGCTACGCGGCATTGGCGGTTATGCGCGCATCGTCCTAAGCGGGGTTGGCGAAGAGGGCGACCGCATCACCCATATCCGCAACGCATCGGGCAAAGCGGCTCAGGATTTGCGCGATGAACCCCAGCCGGTCACGATTACGGGCGGCCTGAACCAAGACGAAGCCGCCGCAGCCGCTTTGGGCTATGCCATGGGCCAATATCGGTTCGACCGCTATAAAACCGTGGACCGTAAAGCGCCGCCCACAAACCCAGTGACCATCATCAGCAGCGATGCGGCCAGCGCGGAAGCTTTGTGGAAATCGCGCCATGCGGCCCTAGCAGAGGGTGTTTCCTTGTCCCGTGATCTGGCGGCTGAACCAGCCAATGTCATCTATCCCGAAACCTTTGTTGAGCGCGTCCGCGCGGCTTTCGGCAACACCGCAAACGTCAAGATTGAAGTGCTGGACGAACCCATGATGCGCAAATTGGGCATGGGATCGATTGTCGGCGTCGGACAGGGTTCGCGCCGCCCATCACGCTTGATGATCGTCGAATATCGCGGCGCTGGCGATGACCTTCCATTGGCGATGGTCGGAAAAGGCATTACTTTTGACTCCGGCGGCATGTCGCTGAAACCCGGCGCTGGCATGTGGGAGATGAAGGCAGACATGTCCGGTGCGGCCAACATCATGGGCGCTGTACTATCGCTCGCAAAATCAAAGGCGCAGGTGAATGTGATCGGCGTTGCTGCGCTGTCCGAAAATATGCCTGGCGGCAATGCGCAGCGTCCCGGCGACGTCGTGCGCACGATGAGTGGCAAGACCATTGAGATACTGAACACTGACGCCGAAGGCCGTTTGGTGTTGGCCGACGCCAATGAATATATCGTCGCCAACAAAAAACCCGGCGCTTTGGTCAACATGGCGACGCTGACAGGCTCCATCGTTGGCGCACTGAACGACGAATATGCCGGACTGTTCAGCCGTGACGACGGGTTGGCAGCAGCGGTTACCGCCGCGGGTACAGCAACGGGTGAAGAAGTTTGGCGTATGCCGCTCCACAAAAACTATCTCGATGATATGAAATCCGACATTGCGGACATCAAAAACGTCGTTGAGGGCGGCGGCCCCGGTGCAGGTCTTGGCGCTACCTTTATTGGCTTCTTCGTCGACAAAAATGTTCCTTGGGCGCATCTTGATATTGCGGGCGTCAACTGGGCGGACAAGTCCGGACCAGTGACGCCAAAGGGGGCATCGGGCTGGGGCGTGCAATTGTTGGATGCGCTTGCCCGAAACTGGAGATAATATCGGCGGCGGCGCATTTCCGGCCAAAAACCGTTGTTAGCCATCCTTTTGTTACGCCCCAGTCCGGTCATGGGAGCTTAACACCGATAATCGCCCCCGCCCCCCGCCTCCTGTTGGGGGGCTGGAGTATTCCTGCAACTATTAGAAGCTGTAAGGCGGCTATGTCGTTGGCGAACTCCGGGCGCTGAAGCGATTGGTGCTGACCTCAGCTTGACCAAGCATGTTTTACATGACGTGTTGTCAAAAATGTCTGAACCATGGTCAGTAGCGTAAGATCGCCCGATTTATGTGGCTTACTAACTTCCCTTTCAAATCGTAATTCGCTATGATAAGTAATAAAGGTGAAATATACGGGGAGCTTCTCATGAAAAAAACTAATAGCGGCGTTTCACGCCGGAATCGACGTGGACTTATTGGTGCATCTGCATTGGCGATGATAGTTACAAATCCGGCAGTCGCCCAGGATAACGTCGCGTCACAGTTGAATGAAGACGTAGCAGATGAAGAAGCCATTGTTGTTACAGGCTCCCGCATACAAGGCACGGATGCATTTAACAGCCCCGATCCAGTTACCGTGATCGACCCCGAAATTTCAGCCAAAGAAGGCCGGTTTGATATAGCCTCGACACTGCAAAGCTCGCCAGTTGCAGCAGGTTCAACGCAAATCACCTCGGCTATCTCGTCCAACTTTGTTACCGCTGGTGGACCGGGCGCGCAGACGGTCGACCTTCGTGGACTCGGCCCTAATCGTACGCTTGTATTGCTCAACGGACGCCGCGCTGGCCCCGCTGGAACCCGTGGCTCCGTATCGTCATTTGATCTCAACGTGCTGCCACAATCGATCGCGAAATCAATCGACATCGTAAAAACGGGTGCATCTTCGATTTATGGTTCTGACGCCGTGGCCGGCGTAGTGAATATAATGACCAAGACAACCCTAGATGGCCTGTATTTGAACGCTAACAATTCAGTGCCGTTGGGCAATGGCGGCGAGGAGTATCGCATTAACGCGATATATGGCAAAAAATTTGACCGTGGCCATATCATGATCGCCGGTGACTACAGCCACACCAACGAACTGAAGCGCGGTGACCGAGACTATCTCGCCTGTCCCGAAGCATATATATTCCGCCCCGATGGTTCACGCGCAGATCTTATCGACTCACGCACCGGAAAACCAAAATGTGAAGATTTGCCGGTCGGGCATGTGTGGACTTATAACTTAATCGATAATCTTGTGCTTGATGGCCCGGATGGTCCGAATACTGGTATCAACACTTCGCCAACTGGCGCGGTCATTTTAATGCAGTATCAATACCCTGGCGAGAGGCTCGGCGTTCCTGCTTACGGATCACCAGGGTTCGAAGGTGACTTCGGTGCACCTGCTGGATGGTTCCCGACCGGATATGATACCGCGTCGACGGCCATTCGGAATAACTATCATCCCTATGTTGAAGAACAGACGATCATACCAAAGACCGATTTATACACATTGTACGCAGATGCATCGTATGAGTTGACCGACTCAATCGAGGCATTTGGCGAATTCCTGTTTAACCGTCGTGAGACCTACCAAAACGGTTGGCGTCAATTCTGGAACTTCGGGTACACGGGCGACCTATATGGCACTGGTGCGCCCGCCACATTGTGGGCAAATGGTTGGACTGGTGTCAATTTGCTAAGCCCTACGGCAATCACCAATCAAAGCGACAGCAGTCAAAAGGTCGACTATTACCGCGGTGTAGGGGGCTTCCGCGGTAACGTTGGTAGTGCAGGTGACTGGAAATGGGAGATTTACGGACAATACAGCAGGAGCATCGGC
Organism: Sphingorhabdus sp. EL138; assembly: GCF_945882965.1. Classification (GTDB taxonomy): domain Bacteria; phylum Pseudomonadota; class Alphaproteobacteria; order Sphingomonadales; family Sphingomonadaceae; genus Sphingorhabdus_B. Next base: position 32,857 of record NZ_CAMCWY010000017.1, on the reverse strand, counting down.
CGCTACCGTACCCAACAAATTTTGCAGGACGTTTATGACACGGGATATTTCCAAAGCGCTTCATGCGTAGGAACGGTGACGCCTATCTCCGGCAAAAACTGCATCGATATACCTTGGAATGATCCAGACTTTCTGTTCGGTAAAATCACTCAGCCGCAAATCGATTTTCTTTTCGAATGGGAAGAGGGTAAAACTGTTTACACACAGCTAACAGGCGAAGCTTCTGTCAGTGGTAAGTTGCTTGAGTTACCAGCCGGACCTTTATCAGTTGCTGCAGGGGTTACTGCGCGTCGTGACAGAATTAACGATACTCCAGGCGAAATTACGCGTGCAGGAAACGCTTGGGGTGCATCTACTTCAGGCATTACGGCAGGTAAGAGCGAGACAAAAGAAGCCTTTGCTGAAATACGCGCACCCATCCTATCCGATACGACCCTGATTAAAGAGTTAACCGTGTCCGCCGCCGGGCGTTTCACAAACGTGACTGCAACGCGTGCACTCGACGGTTTGTCCGCCAGCGACAATGGAAACTTCACGTATAAATTTGGTGCCAACTGGGCGGTGAATGATTGGGTGCGGTTCCGAGGTAGCTACGGTACGTCATTCCGCGCGCCGGCGTTGTTCGAACAATTTTTGACCGACGAAACCAGTTCTGTGGCGCAAGGCCGTATCGACCCTTGCATTCGCTGGGCGGCCAATCTGGATCTCGGCATAATTACCCAAAGGACCGCAGATAACTGTGCCGCCGATGGTATTCCCGCGACCCATTCGGGGGCGGGAGTGAGCGCTAACATTACGGCATCCGGGGGTGTGGGAATCCTCAGGTCGGAAACATCAAAAGCTCTTGTAGTAGGGTCGGTACTCACACCCAAACTTAGTTTCTTGCCTGACACCCGGATCAACTTATCGGTCGATTATTTTGATATTAGGGTGAGCGATGAAATTACACAGCTTGGTGCCGGCAACATCTTGCGGGGATGTTATGGCTCGTTAGACTTTGCAAATGAGCCACTTTGTAATTTGTTTACCCGCGGGCAAACAGCCGCACCGTTTAATGTTGCCAACATCCAAGATAAATTCGTCAATATCGCCAGTCAGCGTAACAGCGGGATCGATGTTGCCGCAAATATCCGTCAGGATCTTGGAAACTTGGGCAGCGTATCGCTCACGGCAGACATGACGTGGCAGTTGAAGGATGATCTTATACTCCTTCCCGGATCACCCGGTACGTCAACAAATGGCGAGGCTGGTTCTCCGAAATGGGTTGGGGACTTCCGTTTGAACTGGCGATCGCCAAGTAGCGAGACTTCGATCTTTTACGGAATAAATGTCATTGGTGGGACATCCAACAATACAGATTTCCTTGATAGCAACGGAGGCAATCCCTGCATCAACTCAGCAGTCTATGGGGCATATTGCCCGAAGCTCACCACGCCGATGACATTCTACCATAATATGTCTCTGACACAGGAAATCGGTGAAAGATTTGATCTCACAGTCGGTATGAGCAACATCTTCGACACGCGGCCGCCTCGCGTATCGATTTTGAATGGTGGGCAGATCAGCACGTTAGGCCCAGTTGTGGCTGCGTCTCAGTATCCATTTGTTGGACGCCGTCTATTTGTGAACGTCTCTGCCAAATTCTAATTGGCGCATATAAAAGCAAGCGGGCGGTGTGGGAACATGCTGCCCGTTTTGTGTTTACCCAACGCAAACGGCGGATCCATCTAAATGGCGGAAATCAGAATAAGTCCAGACTCCCTCGACGATAAAAATCGCACCTTCGTTCAGATTCCTCTGACAAAGCCTGTGTTCTTGAACAGCGTGCCCAAAAGTGGAAGTCACCTGCTACGTAACATAATGCGTATGTTTGTTCCTGTAGAACAACAATATAAAGCCGATTTCATTCAGTGGCCAACTTTACAGCAGCACCGGATCGCGTTTGATCCATCGCGGCCAATGTTGAGCTGGGGTCATCTATTTATGACTGACGCCTCCATTATCGAAACGGCGCCTTGCAGGCGCATTATTCTATATAGAGATCCATATGACTGGGTGATTGCACGGGCGCGCTTCTTTATTTCCGAGCAATTTTCTGGCAATGTCGATCACCTCAAGTCAGGCGAACTGGAAGTAAACGACCTGTTGACTATGATGATATTTGGGCTGCCCGGCAAAGCGCCGTCGCTTAAAGATAGTTACGAGCTAACTGCAGCGGCATGGCTGGGCACTCGGGCCTATCCCGTCAGGTATGAGGATATTGTTCGCCATCTTGAAAATATCACAAGCAAAGAGGCAGAACAATTTTTTGCGCAACTGTTGTCAGCGTGCGAAATCGAGAAGCCATCCGACTGGCAAGCAAGAGTTAAAATCGGCTCCGATAGGCAACAGAGCGGAACGGCGCGAGAGAATTTAACTGGAGTATCCCATGATTTGCCCGAATCATTGAGCCTACGCCACCGCGCATTAGTGGACTATCATGCGCCGGGCCTGCGCATGCTCCTTGGCTACCCATAGGACATGCAAGAGATGACAAACGGTGTAGACCAGAATGGAGTAGCCGGATTTCCACTTTTGTCCGAGGCGAGCAAGCTGATGGTCGATAAAAAGCTCGACGAAGCCGCGCGCCTTACAATGGATCATTTGCGTCGATGTCCAAATGAACCCCGAGGCCTAGCCCAATTAGGCACTATTGCCATGCAACTTGGCGCGCTGGGCCAGGCAGAGCACTTTTTTCGACTTTCCTTGAAACATGGCGCAACATCCCCCGAGATGAAGCGTAATTTGGGTTCGATCTTAAACCAACAGGAGCGATTAGACGAAGCGCTGCTGCTGTTTGAAACGTTGCTTAAGGAGGAGGATGATCCGGCTCTGCGGGTGATTGTAGCAGTAATTCTCGATAAGCTGGGTCGGACCGAGGAAGCAATGATATTGCGCCAAGCCCTAGTCGAACAATCCCCTGAAAATCCTTTCTACTGGATAGCTTTGGGTCATAGTTTGCGGGCCGCGGGCCAGGTCGAAGATGCAATCAATGCGTATCGCACCGCAATAAAGGCGGACTTTGAATGCGGCGAGGCGTGGTGGGGTCTGGCCAGCATTAAAGCTCCTGTCTTTACCGATGATGATGTTGCACAAATGCGCCAAGCGATTGCAGTGGCAGTAGATGTTCGAAACAGTGCGCCTGCACATTTTGCATTGGGCCGTGCCTTGCATGATCGCGGCCGTTTTGCTGAAGCATTCGAACATTATGCGATCGGTAATCAGCAGCGGGCGGATAGCATTGGCTATGACCCAGATGAGCTGACGGCTGAGGTGGCTGAGGTAGAACGAACACTAAATGCGGCTTCTATCAACAAAATTCCAATGGCATCGCCACAGAATGATATTGCAATTTTTATTGTCAGCCTGCCACGTTCAGGCTCAACGCTATTGGAGCAGATGCTGGGAAGTCACGCTCATATCGAACCGGCTGGAGAACTTCCTTATATTCCAGCCATATTGCGATCTGCCATGGAGAATGCGACGAAGCATGGCAAAGTAACCGTGCCCCAACTCATTAAAAATATGAACGATCGGCAAGCCAGTGCCTTGGGCGATGAGTATCTGCGTCGCGCTAGGCTACACCGCAAGACCGATCGACCGTATTTCATAGATAAGTTACCGCATAACTGGAGCAACGTGCTCTTCATTCGGCGCATACTTCCACAAGCACGGTTCATCGACATCCGCCGCGCTGCAATGGATTGCTGCTTTTCAAACTTCACTCAATCATTTTCTTCAGCGCACGCCTCGTCTTTCGTTCTAGAGGACGTGGCGAGATGTTATGTCGACTATGTGCGCTTTATGCAGCACATCTCTTTAAACGTCCCGGGTATGGTGCATCATGTTGAATATGAGCGTTTGATCGAAAATGCAGAAAATGAGTTAAAAGCTGTTCTAGAGTATCTCGAACTTGGCTGGGACCCCTCAATGCTTGATTTTCACAAGCTGGGGAGGGTTGTACGCACACCCAGCAGCGAACAGGTGCGCCGACCGCTGAACCGTGACGGTATGGATATTTGGGTGCCTTACCGCGAGTGGCTCGAACCGCTGCGGAAAACATTAGATGGATTTATCATTTAATCGTCCGTCCCTTATCGCGCAGCATTCGTCTATTTCTCTGGCGTTGGGTATCGCTATCGCAGCGTGGTTTGTACACCTGAACATGCCGCTATTGTGTCAACGACTACATTAGATTTTCAGTTCATCAATCCAATACGCTTGGTCCAAAAAAGGTTTACCCGGTCGGATTCCAGCATGCTTTGGTCCGTTTTTAGCCAGTGGTCGCCCCTTGAACCCATTGCAAGTCCAGACAACTCCATTCTGTATACTTGTGTTGCGAAAATGCCGCACTACATTCTGTGTGGACGTGGAGCATTTGTGGGCAAGGGCCCCATCGGCATTTTAGGAAATAGCGCATGAACCTCGAAAAATTCACGGACCGCGCCAAGGGTTTTCTGCAAAGCTCACAGACTGTGGCCATTCGCATGGGTCATCAGCGGATCGGCCCTGAACATCTCCTAAAAGCTTTGCTGGAGGATGAGCAGGGCATGGCGTCTGGCCTGATCAAGGCCGCAGGCGGCGACGCGGCTACGGCACTGCGCGAAACCGATGTGGCGCTGGCCAAGGTGCCTGCAGTGTCCGGCGGCGGCGCGCAGCAGACCCCAGGCCTCGACAATGACGCCGTGCGCGTGCTTGATGCTGCCGAACAGGTCGCGCAAAAGGCGGGCGATAGCTATGTCACTGTTGAACGCCTGCTGCTCGCGCTGGCGCTGGCGAAAACCAGCACAGCGGGCAAGGCGCTGGCGGCCGCAGCGGTCACAGCCGAAGGGCTAAACGCTGCTATCAATGCCCTGCGTGGTGGCCGCTCAGCCGATACCGCTGGCGCCGAAGACCGTTACGACGCGCTCAAGAAATTTGCACGCGACCTGACCGAAGTCGCGCGCGCGGGTAAGCTTGACCCCGTCATTGGCCGCGACGAAGAAATCCGCCGTACGATCCAAATCCTTGCCCGCCGTACTAAGAATAACCCCGTGCTGATCGGCGAGCCCGGCGTTGGCAAGACCGCAATTGCCGAGGGGCTAGCCTTGCGCATCGCCAATGGTGACGTGCCTGACAGCTTGAAGCACCGCAAATTGCTGTCGCTCGATATGGGCGCGCTGATTGCAGGGGCAAAATATCGTGGCGAGTTTGAAGAACGGTTGAAGGGCGTGCTTGATGAGGTCAAGCAGGCAGAGGGCGACATCATCCTGTTCATCGACGAAATGCATACGCTTGTCGGCGCAGGCAAAGGCGAAGGCGCGATGGATGCCGCCAACCTCATCAAGCCAGCTTTGTCGCGTGGCGAACTGCATTGCATTGGCGCAACTACGCTGGATGAATATCAAAAACATGTCGAAAAAGACCCGGCGCTGCAACGCCGCTTCCAACCGATTTTTGTCGGTGAACCGACAGTCGAGGACACGATTTCCATCCTGCGCGGGTTGAAGGAAAAATACGAGCTGCACCATGGCGTGCGTATTACCGACAGCGCGCTGGTGAGCGCCGCCACCTTGTCACACCGTTATATTTCCGACCGTTTCCTGCCTGACAAAGCCATCGACCTGATGGACGAGGCGGCGTCGCGCCTGCGGATGGAGGTGGAATCCAAGCCCGAAGAGATTGAAACGCTCGACCGCCGGATCATCCAGTTAAAAATTGAACGTGAAGCGCTGGGCAAGGAAAGCGATGCGGCGTCAAAGGACCGTCTGGCGAATCTGGAGGGTGAGCTGGCCAATTTGGAGCAGCAGTCGCTTGAACTCACGCAGCGTTGGCAGGCGGAGAAAGACAAGATTTCCGCTGAAGCGAAGATCAAAGAACGTCTGGATGGCGCGCGCATCGAGTTGGAACAAGCGCAGCGGTCTGGCGACCTCGCCAAGGCAGGTGAGCTGCAATATGGCACGATACCCGGCTTGGAAAAGCAACTGGAGACGGCCGAGGCCTCAGCAGGCAACGCGATGCTGCGCGAGGAAGTGACCGCACAGGATATCGCAGGCGTGGTGAGCCGCTGGACAGGTATTCCGGTCGACAAAATGCTTGAGGGCGAGCGCGACAAGCTGCTCAACATGGAACAACTCATCGGCGCGCGCGTGATTGGCCAGAAGGACGCGATCGCGGCGGTGTCAAAGGCCGTCCGTCGTTCCCGCGCTGGGCTTCAGGACCCGAACCGCCCACTTGGTTCATTCCTGTTCCTTGGGCCAACGGGCGTCGGCAAGACTGAATTAACGAAGGCGCTCGCTTCGTTCCTGTTCGACGATGACAATGCGATGGTCCGCATCGATATGTCCGAATTTATGGAAAAGCATAGCGTCGCGCGGCTCGTCGGCGCGCCTCCGGGCTATGTCGGATATGAAGAGGGCGGCGTGCTTACTGAAGCCGTGCGTCGTCGGCCCTATCAAGTCGTCCTATTTGACGAGGTCGAAAAAGCGCATTCCGACGTGTTCAACATCCTGCTTCAGGTGTTGGACGATGGCCGCCTGACCGATGGCCAAGGCCGCACGGTGGACTTCTCAAATACGCTTATCATTTTGACTTCTAACTTAGGCAGCCAGCATCTCGCTGCGTTGGAAGACGGGCAGGATGTAAAAGAGGTCGAGCCGCAGGTGATGGACATCGTGCGCGGACATTTCCGGCCGGAATTCCTGAACCGGTTAGACGAGGTCATATTGTTCCACCGACTCGGCGCAGATCACATGGCCCCGATTGTCGAAATTCAGGTCCAGCGCGTCCAAAATCTGTTGAAGGATCGAAAGATTACGCTGTCGCTGACGGAAGAGGCCAAAACGTGGCTTGGCCGTGTGGGATATGATCCGGTCTACGGCGCACGCCCGCTTAAGCGCGCTATTCAGCGCTATGTTCAGGACCCTCTGGCCGACATGCTGTTACGCGGTGAAATTCCGGATGGTAGCACGGTTGCGGTTGACGAGGGTGACGGGGCTTTGAAGTTCAAGGTTTGAACTTTAAGCTTTTATTTGGTGGGTGCCTTTGGTGGATCAAATGTTCCTAGCTTGCGCAACAATCTGAAGCGATATTAGAAATTTATTTAACGAATGTTGCCTTTATACTACAGTGGATTTGGTGCGTATTCGATGCCGTTTGCCGTAGCACTCGCACGCCACTGAAAATGGTTCATGACAGCGACAGCGTCGTTGGTTAAAGGATAGTCATCCAGTTCTCTGAGGCACGCAATTCATGTCCCTTCGTTCGGTATTTTCAAAGCTGACTATTCTCTTGCTCGGCATCGTTGCTGCGGCGCTGTCTCCGGCCATGGCGCAAACTACCGCGCCCGTATCAGCGCCAACTGCGCCGGATCTAGAAAACATGCTGGTGCTAGATTTGTCCACCGGCGGCCGGGTGACCATTCAAATGTTTCCCGCTGTCGCCCCGGCGCATGTCGAGCGCATCAAGACATTGACACGGCTAGGCTTTTATAACGGCGTTATTTTTCACCGGGTGATCGATGGCTTCATGGCGCAAACGGGTGATCCCAAGGGTACTGGCCAGGGTGGATCCGAGCTTCCCGACCTTAAGGCAGAATTTAACGACACCCCGCATTTGCGCGGCACCGTCTCGATGGCGCGCACGAATGAACCCGACACAGCCAACAGCCAGTTCTTCATTTGCTTCCAACCCCGCTTCAGCCTTGATAAAAAATACACCGCCTTTGGCCGTGTAACCTCGGGCATGCAGTTTGTGGACGCGATTGAGCGCGGTGAGCCGCCAGTGAACCCAAGCACAGTCATTCAAGCATCAATAGCGTCTGATAATGTCGCGGCGCCGGCCTTTGCTGCGCCGGTCGCTGCCGTGGTGCCTGAGGCGGCGATTACCTTAGACCAGCTGGGCGGCAATTAATCGGACCCTGCGTTCCATGCGTGTTGATTTATTTGATTTCGAGCTTCCGCCCGAGCGGATTGCCCTGCGCCCTGTTGCGCCCCGGGATTCGGCGCGAATGCTGCGCGTTGGCGCTGGGGGCGACCTAAACGACCAGACCGTACGTGACCTGCCGGCAATGTTGCGCAAGGGCGATTGCCTCATCTTCAACGATACGCGGGTTATTCCGGCGCAGCTTCAGGGACGGCGCGGGGATGCGACCATCGGTGCAACGCTGCACAAAAGGATCGACTTGCGCCGCTGGCAAGCCTTTATCCGCAACGCCAAACGCTTGCACCCCGGTGACAGCGTTGAGTTTGGTCATGGCGTTAGCGCGACGGCCGAAGAACGCCATGACGACGGCAGCTTCACGCTGTATTTCGAAGGCGATGAACCTGTCGAAATCTTGCTCCAACGTGCAGGGACTATGCCTTTACCGCCCTATATTGCGGGCAAGCGCCCGACCGACGCACGCGATGCGCAAGATTATCAGACGATGTTCGCGCAAAAGGATGGCGCCGTTGCCGCGCCCACGGCCTCTTTGCACTTCACGCCGGCATTGATGCACGCGGTCCAAGCGGCAGGTATCGAAACGGCGACGCTAACGCTGCATGTGGGTGCGGGCACATTCCTGCCCGTTAAGGCCGACGACACTGACGCACATCGGATGCATAGCGAATGGGGCAGCATTGACGCCGAAACGGCCAATCGGTTGAACAATTTACGCGCAACTGGCGGGCGCTTGATCGCGGTTGGCACAACGTCGCTCCGTCTGGTTGAGAGCGCAGCGGATGCACAGGGCGTCGTGCACCCCTTTGAAGGCGACACCGACATTTTCATCACACCGGGTTACCGATTCAAGACGATTGGCGGCCTGATGACCAATTTCCATCTGCCGAAATCAACGCTGTTCATGCTGGTCAGCGCGTTGATGGGCCGCGAGACGATGCAAGCGGCTTATGCGCATGCGATCGCCAACGAATATCGGTTCTATAGCTATGGCGACAGCAGCCTTTTGTTGCCTTAGCCAAGTCGCACAGTCTTAATGGTTCTTCAATTCGTCACCTGTCAGGCGCACGATATGCAGCATATTGGTTGATCCCGGCGTCCCGAAAGGCACGCCTGCCATAATAATGATGCGGCCACCTGCAACACCCAAATGATAGCGCAGCGCCATGCGCTTACCCTTGGCGACCATTTCCTCAAACGACCCAATGTCCTTGGTCCGCACGGCAAAGGCACCCCACAATAAGCCAAGACGGCGCGCGGTCGACTGACTTGCCGTCAATACAAGAAGCGGCACAGAAGGACGTTCGCGCGATATCCGGCGCGCAGTGGAGCCCGATGAGGTGAAGCAGACGATCGCGCTGGTTTCAACCATGTCGACAATCCGCCCGCTGGCCTCGGCCAAGGCATCGGCGGTGGTGCCATCTGCTGGTGTTTCGGTAAAATGGATGCGCTTGAAGAAATCAGGGTCGCCTTCAACCTCTTGCGCGATTCGGTCCATGATCGACACCGCCTCAATCGGCCACGCCCCGGCCGCAGTTTCCGCAGACAGCATCACGGCATCTGCGCCGTCGTAAATTGCCGTGGCAACGTCCGAAACCTCGGCGCGGGTGGGGGATGGCGAGACGATCATCGATTCCAGCATTTGCGTTGCCACGACCACCGGCTTACCCATGCGCCGCGCGGTCGACACAATCTTCTTCTGCAAGGGCGGCACTTGTTCAGGGCGCATTTCCACACCAAGGTCGCCGCGCGCGACCATCACGCCGTCGGCCAATTCAATGATTTCTTCCAACCGCCCGATGGCGGCAGGCTTCTCGATCTTGGCCAGCAAAGCCGCCTTATTGCCAATCAGCTTCTTGCCTTCGGCGACATCTTCTGGCCGTTGGACAAAGGACATGGCGACCCAGTCCACCCCCTGCTCCAAGGCAAAAGCGAGGTCCGAGCGATCCTTTTCGGTCAACGCGGCAATCGGGATCACAACGTCCGGAACATTAAGGCCCTTGCGGTTCGACAACGTCCCGCCAACCTCGACCTTCGTTACAATATGGTCGGGGCCAATCTCGGTCACCCGCAACACAAGCTTGCCATCGTCAAGCAACAGCCGTGCATGCACTTCCAACGCTGCGAAAATTTCGGGGTGCGGCAGATGTACGCGGTGCGCATCCCCCAGCGTCGGGTCCGTATCCAATCGGAAGCTGTCGCCCGTGTGCAGTTCAACCTTGCCCTCGGCAAAGCTTCCCACGCGCAATTTGGGGCCTTGTAGATCAACCAATATGGTTGTCGGCCGGTTATACGCCTTTTCCAGCGCGCGGATATTGGCAATCAGCTGCGCTTTATCGGCTTGCTCGCCATGGCTCATATTGACGCGGAAAGCATCTGCGCCTGCACGGAAAAGCTTTTCGATCATTTCTGGCGTGTCACTCGCTGGGCCCAATGTCGCCAATATGCGGACCTTGCGCATGCGTGGCTTATGATATTGCATGAAATTGGCTCCGCGATCTGGATTTTGACGTTCACCTTCCCCATAACGCGGCACATCAACAACGGAAAGGGCGCATAGCTATGCAACAGGACACGCACATTTCAGACGCCGCCGCCGCCGCGGCATTTCGCCGCCTCGTCGCACATCTGCAACACCGGCATGATGCGCAGAACATCGATTTGATGGGCCTAGCCGGATTTTGCCGCAATTGCCTGGCCGACTGGGTGATGGAAGCCGACGGACAGCTAACCAAGGATGAAGCGCGCACGCTGATCCACGGCATGCCAGCGTCGGAATGGAAAGCAAAATATCAAAGCGAAGCAACGCCCGCGCAATTGCAACGCATGCAGGAAAGCGTGGCGAAAAACGCCCCTTCGCATTAAGGCGCTGTCATCTTGATTCGGGGCCTCTGCCCCCAACCAACACCACAGGGAGAATATAATGGCCGAAGGCAATATCGCAGCCGATCAACTGCGTCTTTTCATTGAGCGCATCGAGCGTCTGGAAGAAGAGAAAAAGGGCATCGCCGACGACATCCGCGATGTGTATTCCGAAGCCAAGAGCCAAGGCTATGATGCGAAAATCATGCGCCAGATCGTGCGTTTACGCAAAATGACCCAAGACGATCGTCAGGAAATGGAAGCAATCCTCGACACCTATAAATCGGCTCTTGGCCTCGCGTAACGCCGCAGCAGTACCCCGTCGCCGTCTTGATCAGGACCTGACGACGGATAAATGACGATGGCAACGTCGTCAGCGACTTCGGTGGAGTTGCGTTAAAGCACATGGCTTGCCCAATGGCGTGCGCCTGATGTAAGGGCGCGGTATCCTATCCTTTAGCCAGAGAAGAGCAGAGCCATGGCAGGCCATAGCAAATTCAAGAATATCCAGCATCGTAAAGGTGCGCAGGACAAGAAACGTTCGGCGCAGTTTTCCAAACTTTCGCGCGAAATAACCGTTGCGGCGAAAATGGGCATGCCCGATCCCGACATGAACCCGCGTCTGCGCCTTGCCGTCAACGCAGCCAAGGCGCAATCTATGCCCAAGGATAATATCCAGCGTGCGATCGACAAGGCAGCAGGCGGCGACGCGGAAAGCTACGATGAAATGCGCTATGAAGGCTATGGCCCCGGCGGCGTTGCGATCATCGTTGAGGCATTGACCGACAACCGTAACCGCACCGCGACCAATGTGCGCACGGCATTTAGCAAAAATGGCGGCAATCTTGGCGCATCGGGCGCGGTGAGCCATGGGTTCGACCGGATGGGCCTAATCACCTATTCGATCAATGCAGGCGACGCCGACAGCGTGTTTGAAGCCGCGTTGGAAGCCGGCGCGGAAGATGTGGAATCAAGCGAAGACGAACACAGCATCTGGACCGCGATGGATAGCCTGCATGAAGTCGCCAAGGCGCTCGAGGCGACGCTTGGCGAGGCCGAAAGCGCGAAGCTTGCGTGGAAACCGCAAGTTCTGGTCGAGGTGGACGAAGCCAATGCCGCTACCCTGCTAAAAATGATCGACGCTTTGGAAGACGACGACGATGTTCAGACCGTCTGGGGTAATTTCGATGTGTCCGACGAGGTGATGGCGAAGCTGGGATGATGATGTCGTCATGATTATTTTGGGTCTCGACCCCGGCCTTGGGACCACTGGCTGGGGTGTCATCCGTAAGGAAGGCAACCGCCTGTCGCATATCGACAATGGTGAAATTGAAACCGACGCCAAAATGCCATTGGCGAGCCGGCTGGTGATGCTCGACGAGAAACTGCGGGCCGTACTTGACCATTTTCGTCCCGATTATGCCGCGGTCGAAGAAGTGTTCGTCAACAAAAACCCGCAATCGACGCTGAAGCTTGGGCAAGCGCGTGGCGTGGTGCTTTTGGGTGCAGCGCGCAACCACACGCCCGTAACCGAATATGCCGCGCGGTTGGTGAAGAAATCCGTTGTTGGCACGGGCAAGGCGGAAAAGGAGCAGGTGCAGGCGATGCTCCGCATACTGCTCCCGGGGTTAAAACTTGCGGGGCAGGATGCGGCGGACGCGTTGGCGGTGGCCATCACCCATGCGCATCATATCAGGGGTTAATGGGTTCACGCAGATTTGCTGCCCCTGTTCCCACGATGTTCTCTTTTGCTTGCCGATTTGGTAACGAACAGCTAACCCGCGAGAATGATTGCAAAGCTATATGGCCGCATTGACGAAACGGGCGTTGACCATCTGGTAATCGACGTCAATGGCGTTGGCTATCTGGTGCAGGCCAGCGCGCGGACATTATCGGCATTGGGCAAGACGGATGATTTTGCCACCGTCTTTACCGAAATGCAGGTGTCGGAAAACGACATGCGCCTCATCGGCTTTGCCACGCGCGAAGAACGCGACTGGTTCCGCTTGCTGACGGGCGTGCAGGGTGTAGGCGGCAAGGTCGGGCTGGCGATATTGTCCGCGATTGAACCTCAGGACTTGGCCCTCGCCATCGGCAGCGGTGACGCGGCGATGGTCTCGCGCGCCAATGGTGTTGGCCCGAAACTTGCCAGCCGCATCGTCAATGAATTGAAGGATAAGGTCGGCGCACTCGCGGGCATCGGCGGCGGCGCGAAGCTGATGGCAACAGGTGCCGCGGCTGGCAACCACGCACAAGACGCAATGTCGGCGCTCGGCAATCTGGGCTTCAAGCCCGGCGAGGCGGGGGGCGCCGTGGCGCTGGCTGTCGAAGAATTGGGCCCCGATGCCACGCTTGATGCATTGGTCCGACTGGCGTTGAAGAGGGCGTCGCGGTGAGCGACGACCGCCTCACCACGCCGGACAAGCGGCCAGAAGATATCGACGCCGCCTTGCGGCCCAAAACGCTTGCCGAGTTCATCGGTCAGGCTGCGGCGCGGGACAATTTGCGGGTGTTTATTGAGGCGGCAAAGGGTCGTGGGCAGCCATTGGACCATGTGCTGTTCTTTGGACCCCCAGGGCTTGGCAAGACAACATTGGCGCAGATTGTCGCAAAGGAAATGGGCGTGGGTTTCCGCGCGACGTCCGGCCCCGTCATCGCCAAATCGGGTGACTTGGCGGCGTTGTTGACCAATTTGGAAGATGGCGACGTCCTGTTCATTGACGAGATCCACCGCTTAAGCCCCGTGGTCGAGGAAATTCTGTATCCCGCAATGGAGGACCGTGCGCTGGATATCATGATCGGCGAAGGCCCGTCGGCGCGGTCTGTGCGCATCGATTTGCCGGCGTTCACCCTTGTTGGCGCAACCACGCGGCAAGGGTTGCTGACCACGCCATTGCGCGACCGCTTCGGCATTCCGGTTCGGCTCAATTTTTACACGCATGCAGAGCTTGAACTGGTTGTCACCCGCGCGGCGCGGTTGCTGGATCTGGGCATTGCCCCCGATGGCGCGAACGAGATTGCCAAGCGAGCGCGCGGCACCCCGCGTATTGCCGGACGCTTGCTCCGCCGCGTGCGCGACTTTGCCAATGTGGCAGGCGAGCCCGTCGTCACCGCCAAAATTGCGGATGGCGCGCTCAACCGGCTTGAAGTGGACGCGCTTGGCCTTGATGCGATGGACCGGCGCTATTTGCACATGATCGCGGATATCTATCGCGGTGGCCCTGTTGGCGTTGAGGCGCTTGCCGCTGGCCTATCGGAACCGCGCGACACAATCGAGGATGTGGTTGAGCCTTATCTGCTGCAATTGGGCCTGATCGCGCGCACGGCGCGGGGCCGTTGCCTCAATGCGCCGGGCTGGAAGCATCTTGGCCTAAATCCGCCAGCCGGATCACAAGACGGATTATTTGACGTGTAACGTTGTGCGGAGTCCTTCAGGCGACCAATTGAGCTCACGCAAACTAAAAACTCTTCCCGCCGGACTCCACAACGGTTAAGCATTTCATTGATGACCGTCCCTACTCCCTATCATGGCCATTTTGACGGCGCGCGGCACATGTTTGCCGTGCGGGTTTATTTTGAGGACACCGACTTTTCGGGCGTCGTCTACCATGCGCGCTATCTGCACTTCATGGAGCGCGCGCGTTCGGACATGCTCGCTTGCGTTGGCATTGACCAGCGCACGGTGCATGCGGCGGACCAAGGCGCCTATGCGGTTACCGAAATGCATATCAAATATCGCCGCCCTGCGCATTTTGACGATGCCCTGGTGGTCATCAGCACGGTCGAAGCGGTGCGCGCGGCCAGTTGCGACATTCATCAAACCGTCATGCGCGGCGACGACATACTAACCGAGGCCCAGGTAACTGCGGCCTTTGTTTCACCAGACGGCAAACCGCGCCGGCAACCTGCGCAATGGGTTGCGGCGTTCCAGCCTATTATCAACAGACACGCAGAATAGGATATTCATGGACCTGCTCATCGCGACCCAAAATGTGGGTTTTTCACCAATCAAACTGTTTCTGGATGCCGATTTGGTGGTCAAGTCGGTCATCATTGGCCTCGCGCTGGCCAGCGTCTGGGGATGGACAATCATCCTCAGCTTCACCGTAAAAATGTCCGGTATTAACAAGAAGAGCGACACATTTGAGCGCGAATTTTGGGGCAGTTCCGACATCGCGGCGTTCGCCAAAACACATAGCCAGAATGAATTGCCCGTGGCCAAGGTGTTTGCCGCAGGTATGGCCGAATGGCGGCTATCGACCAATGGCAAGAGCATTGACCGTTCCGGAACGCGCGAGCGGCTTGCCACCGCAATGGATGCGACCATTGCCGCAGAAACCGACCGTCTTGCCAATCGTTTGAACTTCCTTGCGACCACGGGATCGGTTGCGCCATTTGTTGGCCTGTTTGGAACCGTTTGGGGCATCATGCGCAGCTTTGCGGCGATTGCGGCGGAACAGAATTCCAGCCTTGCGGTTGTGGCACCGGGCATTGCCGAGGCGTTGTTTGCTACCGCAATCGGCCTGTTCGCCGCAATCCCTGCGGTCATCGCTTATAACCGCTTCTCACACCGGCTGAACCAATATGAGGCACGCATGGGGCGCTTTGCCGATGGCTTTCACGGCACGTTGAGCCGTGAATTGGAGCTTGAGGGTTAAAGATGGCGATGAACACATCATCAAACGGTGGTGGCGGACGCAGGCGCAGGCGGGGGAGCAGGCGCGCGCCGATGGCGGACATCAACGTCACGCCCTTTGTCGACGTCATGCTGGTCTTGCTCATCATCTTCATGGTCACCGCACCCTTGCTGGTGACAGGCGTGCCTGTCGAGCTTCCAGAAAGCCGCGCCAACGCGCTGGATCAAAAGGATGAACCCATTGAAATTGCAATCGACCGCGATGGCGTGACCTTCATCGACGGCACAGAAGTTACGCCCGCAGAGCTTGCGGTACGGTTGGAAGAAATCGCCGCTGCGCAGACACCTGAAGCCCCGCGCCAGATCATGCTGCGCGGCGATACGGCGATCAGCTATGGTCAGATGATGCGCGTCATGGGCGAATTGAACCGCGCTGGATTGAACAGCGTGAGCCTAGTCACCACCGGTTCAGCAAACGACAGCTAACAAGATGGCAATGGATCGGGCGGAGAAACTGGGACTTGGCGTGGCGGTTGGCGGCCATGCCCTCTTGCTTGGCGCATTTGCGCTTGGCCTGCTGGCATCTGCAAAGACTGCGCCTAAGCAAGAGTCTATTTCCGTATCGTTGGTGGGCGAAATTGCCGATGTCTCCACTGCGCCCGATGCAATCCAAGAGGATTCTGCGCCACCTGCCCCAGGTGACACTGCGCCGGCAGAGTCCCCACCTGCCCCAACACCCATAATGCAAATCGCAAAGCCGGTGGAGAAGCCGCAGGCCAAGCCTGTTTCAAAGCCTGTGAAGCCGGCAGCTGCGCCGCCTGTTGCCAAGGTCGCGGTAAAGAAAGAGCCTGTGAAGCAGCCCCCTGCCAAGGCAGCAGCAGTCAGTGGCAAGGGCACAACGCCAGCCAAGCCCAGCGGGCTAAGCCGAAGCTTTCTCGACAGCATCGACAATATTGGCAAGGCCCCCGGCGCGGGCAAGGCCGTTGGAACCCCTGCAGCCAAAACCGCGGCCGAAGTGCGCCGATCGGTCAGTATCAGCATCGCTGGTCAAATCCGCAGCCGCGTGCGCGCTTGTGCGCCATCGGGTATCGACATCAACAAGATCGAAACCTTTGTGACATTGAACCTCGAACCGACAGGCAAACTGACCTCGGTCCGCTTTGACAAGCATATGGGCCTCAACGGCAGCAACCAGCCGCAAGCAGGACCTTTGAAAGATTGCATCTTGCAGGCGGTGCGTGCAGCGTCGCCTTATAGTGGGCTTGACCCAGAATATTATGACGTTTGGAAAACCCACGCGCTGCGTTTGCGCGCTACGGGATAAAGGAATGAGATATATGTCACTCTTCGCACGCAACCGGAAACTGGCGTCTTTCGTGCTTTTCATCTTGGGCACACAAGCCGCCATCGCGCAAACGCCGCCGGCTGCTGCGCCTGCATTGGATGAGCCCGAATTGGTCGAATTCGACACCTCGAAAACCCGTTCCATCGCCGTGCCCGCTTTGGTCGCGCCCGCGCCTACCGACACGGCAGCGGGCAACAGCTTGGCGCTTGGCCGCCAGATCGCTGAGGTAATCTCGTCAGACTTGCGCGCATCGGGCGTCTTTGAAACGCAGGGGCCAAACGGATTGCGGGCCATCACCTTGCCTGAGGTCGCAACACCTCAATTTGACTATTGGAAATCGCGCCCCGTTGAACAATTGGTACAAGGCTTTGTCCGTGTTGGTGGCGATGGCAACCTGACCGTTGGCTGTTATTTATATGATGTCGGCTTTGGCAATGAAACCACCCGTCTTGGCTTTAACGTGCCGCCGCGCGAATGGCGCAGGGCCGCGCATAAATGCGCCGATGCGATCTATTCGCGGCTGACGGGTGAGCTTCCCTTTTTCGATAGCCGTATCGCCTATATCGCCGAGAGTGGGCCAAAGAATAAACGAATAAAGCGGCTTGCGATCATGGATTCGGATGGCGCAAACCACCGCTTCATCACCAATGGCCAGTCGACAGCGCTTACACCGCGCTTCTCGCCCAATTACAAATCGATCCTGTATCTGTCCTATGTCGACGGAAGTCCGCGTATTTACGTCTATGACATTGATGCCGGACGTCAGCGCCTGATTACCCAGTCCACAAGCCCGACTTTCGCGCCGCGTTGGTCGCCCGATGGCCAGACAATATTATATTCGATGGCCGTGTCGGGAAATACCGACGTCTATAAAATTGCAGCCAGCGGCAATGGCACGCCTGTAAAGCTGACCAGCTCGCCCGGCATTGATGTCGGCGGCAGCTTTTCCCCCGATGGCCGCCAGATCGTGTTTGAAAGCGACCGTTCGGGCAGCCAGCAAGTCTATGTGATGAACGCCGACGGCAGCAATCAACGCCGCATCAGCTTTGGTTCCGGCCGCTATGCGACGCCGGAATGGAGCCCGCGCGCTGACTTGATTGCCTTTACCCGCATCGCTGGCGACTTTCGCGTTGGCACGATGCGTCCAGATGGCTCAGGCGAACGCTTGCTCACCGATAGCTGGCAGGACGAAGCACCGACATGGGCGCCAAATGGCCGCGTCATTCAGTTCTTCCGCACGGCAAAGGGAAGTGGTAAAACAAGCATCTGGCAAGTGGACCTTACTGGTTCCAACGAACGACAATTGCCCACGCCAATCGATGGTTCAGACCCAGCATGGGGACCTGTATTGCCTTAAGGACGTTTCACTGTTATGTTTATACCGAAATGCTTTCGAGCGAAGGAGAATATCATGAAGACAAATACGATCAAAATGGCCGCCATATTGCTGGTATCGACCGCGCTTGTCGCAGGCTGCGGAAAGAAAACGGTCGAAGTTCTGCCGCCCGCTGCAGAAGGCACTGACTATGGCCAGACGCCGACTGCCCCGATTGCCCCAACCAGCCAGATTGTTCCGGGCAGCCAAGAAGATTTCCTGCAACAGGTTGGCCAGTTCGGCGACCGCATCCTATTTGAAACCGACCGTTTCAACGTTGATGCAGAAGACCAGGCCGTGTTGCAGCGTCAGGCGCAATGGTTGGCCCAATATCCTGGCACACGCGCCATTGTCGAAGGTCATGCGGACGAACGCGGTACGCGCGACTACAACCTCGCGCTTGGTGAGCGCCGCGCCAACTCCGCCAAAAACTATCTGACCTCCATTGGTGTCGACGCGAGCCGTATCCAGACCGTTAGCTATGGCAAGGAACGGCCATCGGCATTGGGTTCGGACGAACAGTCCTGGGCCCAGAACCGCCGTGCGGTGACGGTAACCGTTCGATAAACGTCGGCTTCAGGCCAGTTGCCTTGCTCCGGTCCATCCGGATGAGACACTGGCTTGGGACGTAGTATTTGATTTGAGAAAGTGCGCACGAGGGCATGTTTGGCCCTTAGGCGCGCAATCGCATGCCTTATAATTAGGAATAAGGCCATCCCAATGACCGCAATTTTCTGGCCCGGGCAAATAATTCCGGGTTGGAAAATGGTGCAAACATCGGGGCGGCGCATCCCGGTTACTATGTAACGACATGCCAAATCATTTCAGGAGAAAAAAGCTGACTCCACATTGCTGCAAAATGCAGTATAGAACAAAACATGAACATAAAGGCGATTCTACCAAAAGCGACTTTTTCTTCTGTGCCCAATGCATGGAGGCAATATCAGCCGAACGCGTCGCAACCCTTATTGCCCATCGGCGCGGCTGAGGTCGACGAACACTTGCGCGGTGGAATAACGCAGGCTGGGCTGCATGAATTTTTTGGCGGAGCTAAGGCAGATTCACATGCCGCAGCGGCCTTTGCGTTGTTGCTGGCATGGCGATTGCCCGAAAGCGATGCGGGCATATTTTGGGTAACAGGCGATAAAGAACGCCAGACGTCCGGGCGGCTATATCCGTTGGGGTTGTCGGCGATGGGCGGCAATCCTGCACGGATATTTCTGGTCCAGACTGCGGATTTGCGCGATGCCCTGCGCGCTGCGGCCGATGCCATCCGGTCAAAGGCGGCGAACGCCGTCATTCTCGAAACACATGGCAATGCCCGCTTGGTTGATCTTACATCGACACGGCGTCTGGCGCTGGCGGCGGCGGAAAGCGGGGTATTGGCCTTGCTGGTACGCGGCGATGCTGTGCCAATGCCAAGTGCGGCCAGCACGCGCTGGCGGATATGTTCTGCACCGTCGGTACCGTTACTGGGCAATGCGCCTGGCCTTCCAACCTTTGACATCAACCTTCTGCGCCATCGCGGTGGCACAGCATCTTTTGCGGCACGAGTGACCTGGGATCATGCAACACGAAGCTTTTTTGACACGCCGCTATCTGGCGGTCTTTCTGCCCCTGTTACCGACACAGAGGCTGATCCGCAGCAAAGGTTCCGCGCCTGATACACCTTTCGCGATGGTCGAAAAGCAGCGCGGCGCCATGCGGCTGGCGGCATGTGATTCGGCGGCGCTTGCGCTTGGTTTAAGCGGAGGTATCGCACTGGCCGATGCGCGTGCCCGCGTGCCTGAACTGGCGGTATTTGATCATGATCCAGCGGCGGACCTCGATTTGCTGGGCTGGCTAGCGGATGGGTGCGAGCGTTATAGCCCAGCCTGCATGATTGACCCGCCGCAAGGGCTGTTGATTGATATCACCGGATGCACATATCCCTTCGACGGTCACGAAGTCCGGCTGGCCAAGGATTTGAAGCAACGGTTGCGTCGCCATGGCCTCACGGGACAGATAGCCTTGGGCGCCACACCCGACAGCGCGCGGGCCAAGGCGCGTTATGCCAAACAGGCCATACACGCCTTGCCCGTCGAGGCATTGGACGCCGGAGACAAGGTACATCAGGCATTGCGCCGCGCTGGCCTAAAAACATTGCAGGACCTTGCCTGCCGTCCACGCAAAGCTTTTGCCGCACGCTTTGGCAAGGCGACTGTCGTCAAACTGGCGCGGCTATTGGAGGAGGAGGACGCATGCATTACGCCGCGCCGTCATGTGCCCGTCGTCAGCGTCACGCAAAACTTCGCTGAACCCATATCGCGCACCCATGACGTCCTCGATACCATCGCAACGCTGACGGGCAAAGCCGCCGCGCAACTGAATGACCGCAGCCAAGGTGGCCGCCGCTTTGAAGTCAGCCTGTTTCGAAGCGATGGCCATATCGCCCGACTGGCCGTCGACACAGGCGCGCCGACGCGGGATTCCGCCTTGTTGATGCGGTTGATCCGCGAACGCATTGACGCCCTGTCCGACCCACTTGACCCCGGGTTTGGCTATGACCTCATTCAATTGACGGTGCCAACTGCGGATATTTTACTGCCATCACAGGCGGGGCTGGACACGAAAGTCGACAGGTCCGCCCAAACCGAGGCGTTGATTGACCGGTTGAGCGTAAGGCTGGGCCGCGACCGCGTGCGCTATTTTGAAGAACGCAACAGCCACATTCCCGAACGCGCCGTGGTTGAATGCGCCGCGCAATCCGGCCAGCCACAAAAGGATTGGCCAAAGCCCGCCGAAGCGGAACCGCCCATGCGGCCCTTCCGCCTGTTTGAAACACCGCAGCGTGTGGAGGCGCTAGCCTCTATCCCCGATGGCCCGCCGCGCCAGTTCCGCTGGCGCAAAAGCCTGCATCATATTGTCGCTTATGAAGGCCCCGAACGCATTGCCGCCGAATGGTGGCGGCGCAAGGCGGGGCATGAACAAAGCAAAGGCGGGCCAACGCGCGATTATTATCGCGTGGAGGACAGCGAGGGGCGGCGCTTCTGGCTATTCCGCCATGGCCTATATTCCGAAACCGATGCGCCGATCTGGTATCTGCATGGGTTGTTCGCGTGACGTATATCCTTGCTTATGCGGAGCTGGTTGCGGCGACCAACTACTCTTTCTTACGCGGGGCATCGCATCCAGCGGACATGGTACTTCAGGCCGCCGCGCTTGGCCTGAGCGCCATTGGCATTGCCGACCGGAACAGCGTTGCCGGCGTGGTGCGTGCTTGGGTAGCGGTCAAAAAAGCCAAGGCCGAAAATGCGCTTCCCCCTGCCTTTCGGCTGGTTACGGGTAGCCGCTTGGTCTTTGCCGATGGTACGCCGGATATTGTCGCCTATCCTAAAAACCGCAAGGGATGGGGACGGCTGACGCGGTTGCTGACGGTCGGGAATATGCGGTCCAACAAGGGTGGGTGCATATTGCGCTTCGATGATCTGGCCGGATATCTGGAGGATTTGCTCCTGATCATATTGCCGCAGTCGACCGCAGAAGAGACCAACCCGCATAAAAAGCCCGTCGAATATAGCCATGCCGATAGCGGCGAGAAATTGCGGTTGGTTGAAACCACGCCCGCCGATTTGGACGAGGTAATGCTCCGGCTGAAAAAGCTTGCGCCGGACAGGGTCTGGCTTGGCATAATGATGCATGGCCGAGGCAAGGACATGCGCAGGCTTGAGGAACAGCGCGCGCGCGCCAAGCAATGCGACGTGCCTATCCTTGCGGTCAATGATGCGCTCTATGCCGATATAACGGCGCGGCCACTGCATGATGTCCTGACCGCGATCCGCTTGGGCGTGTCGGTGGATCAGGCTGGAACGCGGCTGGAGGCCAATGCCGAACGCTATCTCAAATCACCCGCCGAAATGACGCGGCTATTTGCGCGCGCGCCGGAGGCGATTGCCGAGACGGCGCACTTCCTGAACCAGATTGCATTTGACCTGAGCCAGTTGAAATATGAATATCCCAATGAGCCGGTACCCAGCGGGTGGGCGCCGCAGGACTGGCTTGAACATCTTGTGCGCAGCGAAGCCGAACGGCGGCACCCCGATGGCCTTCCCCCCAAATGGGTCCGCGCGCTGGACGAAGAATTCACTTTGGTGCGCCAGAAAAATTATGCCTGCTATTTCCTGACGGTGCATGACATTGTTCAGTTCGCCCGTTCGCAAGACCCGCCGATCTTATGTCAGGGCCGTGGCTCCGCCGCCAATTCGGTGATTTGCTACTTATTGGGCATCACATCGGTTGACCCTGTGGCCAATAATTTATTGTTCTCGCGCTTTCTATCCGAAGAGCGCGATGAGCCACCCGATATCGACGTCGATTTCGAACATGAACGGCGCGAAGAGGTGATGCAATATGTCTATCGCCGGTTTAAGCGACACCGCGCAGGCATTGCCGCAACGGTCATCCATTATCGCCCGCGCAGCACCGTGCGCGAGGTCGGCAAAGCTATTGGCCTAACCGAAGATGTCACAGCGCGTCTGGCGGGTACCGTCTGGGGCAGCTTTGGCAGGGACTTGCCCGAGGCGCGGTTGATTGAGGCGGGGTTTGATCCAGACAACCCGCACATCGCCAGGCTGCATGCCTTTGTCGGCCAGTTGCTCGATTTTCCACGCCATTTGTCGCAACATGTCGGTGGCTATGTTCTCACCGAAAACCGGCTTGATGAAACCGTGCCGATCCACAATGGCGCAATGGCGGACCGGACCTTCATTGAATGGGACAAGGACGATATCGACGCGCTGAACCTGTTGAAGGTCGATATATTGGCATTGGGTATGCTGACCTGCATCCGCAAAAGCTTCGAAATGCTGCGGCAGACAGGCGGCGGAGATTATAGCTTGGACAGTGTTCCGACCGAAGATCCAGCGGTTTACGCGATGCTGCAAAAGGGCGACAGCATCGGTACCTTTCAGGTCGAAAGCCGCGCGCAGATCAACATGCTACCGCGCCTTAAGCCCAAGACGTTTTACGACCTTGTCATCCAGATCGCTATTGTGCGCCCCGGCCCGATTGAAGGCGACATGGTCCACCCCTATCTGCGCCGACGTAATAAGGAGGAGAAGGTCGAATATCCCTCCCCCGCACCGCCGCATGACCCCAATGAACTGCACGATATCTTGTACCGCACATGTGGCGTCCCGTTGTTTCAGGAACAGGCGATGAAGCTAGCGATGGTCGCCGCCGCATTTACACCCGACGAGGCCAATGGCTTACGCCGTGCGATGGCAACCTTCCGCAATTCAGGCACTATGCCCGAATATAAGGACAAGATGATCAATGGTATGGTGCAGCGCGGCTATCAGCAGGATTTTGCCGAACGTTGTTACAAGCAGATTGAGGGCTTTGGCAGCTATGGCTTTCCCGAAAGCCATGCGCAGGCTTTCGCCCATCTGGTCTATGTCTCGTCTTGGTTGAAATGCCATCATCCCGCGATTTTTACCGCCGCCTTGCTCAATTCGCAGCCAATGGGTTTTTACGCGCCAGCACAGCTTGTGCAGGATGCGCGGCGGCACAAGGTCGATGTCCGCGCCATTGATGTTAATTTCAGCAATTGGGATAATATTATTGAGGCAGGTGCCTTGCGGCTTGGTTTGCGGCAAATTGTTGGATTTCAGCAAGATTGGGCCTTGGCCATTGAAGCCGCGCGGCCCTTTGCTTCGTTGGAGGCGCTGGCACGCAAGGCAAAGTTACCACCGCGTACTTTGCACTTGCTGGCGGATGCCGATGCCTTGCGCTCGCTTGGCCTTGACCGGCGTGAGGCTGGATGGGAGGCGCGGCGGACACCATCGGATGAACTGCCCTTGTTTGCAGCGGCAGATGCGCGGGAATTGGCGCAGGAGCCGGAAATCGCCTTGCCCATCATGCCCGCCAGCGAACATGTCGCCGCCGATTATCACATGACGCGGATGTCGTTAAAGGGGCACCCGATGGCGTTCTTACGCGACCTGTTTGCTGCCGAGGGCATATTGACCTGCGCGCAGACCGATGCGGCAAAGCATGGCACGCGCGTTAAAACCGCCGGTGTTGTCCTGACGCGGCAAAGGCCGGGGAAGGGCAATGCCATTTTCATCACGATTGAGGATGAAACCGGCGTCACCAATGCATTATTATGGTCGCGCCTGTTAGAACGGCAGCGCCGCGCCGTCATGGCGTCACGGTTGATGGTGATTGAAGGCGAGGTGCAGCGCAGCAAAGAAGGCGTGGTGCACCTCATGGCGACGACGATAACCGACCGATCGTATGAGCTTGAGCGTCTGTCGCATGACCATGATGCCAATGTGCCGCTCAGCCGGTCAGACGAATTTGCTCAGCCCATTTACCCGCGCCACGGCCATCCGCGTGACGTCCGCCTTTTGCCCAAGTCACGTGATTTTCATTGAAACCTTAGGCCGCGTCCTTGGCGGCGCGGCGTGTGGCGAGCTCCTCAACCGACGCGGCGCGCATGAACGGGTTGGTTGCACGTTCCAGCGCAATCGTCGTTGGCACCGTCGCCTCACCCCGTTCGCGCAAGGCAATGACATCGGCCAACCGCACGGCAAGCTCGGCATTGTCCGGCTCGACCGTCACCGCAAAGCGGGCGTTACTGAGCGTATATTCATGCGCGCAATAAATCGCGGTATCGTCGCCCAAAGTCTCCAACTTGCGCATATTATCATACATTTGCGCTGCGGTGCCTTCGAACAATCGGCCACATCCCATCGCGAACAGGGTGTCGCCAACAAAGGCGGCGTGCTCGGTGGCGAAATGATAAGCGATATGTCCAGCGGTATGGGCGGGCACATCGATCACGGTCGCGCGCAGGTCGCCTAACTGCACGACATCCCCGCCGCGCACATGCCTATCCAGCGTCGGTATCCGCTCGGCTTCGCCCGCCGGCCCCGTGATGACGCATCCCGTCGCGGCCTTAATCTCGGCATTGCCGCCGACATGGTCGGGATGCCAATGGGTGTTCCATATCTGCGTGATCGTCCACCCACGCGCCTCGGCCGCCGCCAAGACAGGCGCTGCTACCGCCGGATCGACCACGAGAGTCTCCCCGCTTTGCGCCGCATGCACCAGCCAGACATAATTGTCCGACAGCACAGGGATCCGCACGATCTCAAGCATATTCACCACGCCCCTATATTAGGCATACTCGCCCATGGTTCCGCAGGGGCAAGATTACCGTCTTGCAGCAGCTCAATAGAAATGCCGTCAGGGGTCCGTACAAAGGCCATATGCCCGTCGCGCGGCGGGCGGTTGATCGTCACCCCTGCATCCATCAGCCGCTGACAGGTCGCGTAAATGTCGTCTACGCGATAGGCCAGATGGCCAAAATTGCGTCCGCCGTAATACGCCTCCGGCGTGCTGCCATCCGCCGGCGGCCAGTTGTGCGTCAACTCCACCTCGGCAAGGCCTGCCTGCCCCGGTGCCGCCAAAAAGATAAGTGTGAAGCGGCCTGCGTCACTGTCAAAGCGGCGTACTTCCTCCAGCCCGATCAGCTTGAAAAAAGCCACCGTCGCGTCGGGGTCAGTGACCCGGATCATGCTGTGCAGATAGGTTGTCGGCATTTTCATTCCATTCACAAAAGCGCGTTGTTTCCGTCAATGCCATTAACCTTGGCCGCTGTCCACGCACGCGAGGGCGGCGCGCACTTATCTGGATTGCGCCTCATCCTTGGGTGCAGGTGTCGCCGCCGCTAAAGCCGCAAGCTGTGCCGTTGCAGTCACGGCTTGCCGACTATTGGGTGCGATTCTGATGACCTGTTCCCATTGCGCGCGCGCAGTGTTGTCGTCCCCTGCGGCGATGGCGATATTGCCCGCCTCCAACGCCACTGCCGGATCGCTGGGCAGCAACGCAGCCGAGGTTTGAATGAAGGCCAGCGCATCGGGCAATTTGTTCAATCGCCGGGCCAGGGTTGCCGACAGCAACCATGCCGCGCCATTTTCGGGTGCCAACTGCCGCGCGGTTGCCAAGGCGGCCTCACCATCGGCGCTTTTGCCCAAGGCCACAAATGCCCGCGCGCGGTCAACTTCGCTATCGGCGCGCGCGTTGTTATCAAGGGTTTTAGACGCCAGCGCTTTGCCGAGCGCGTCGATAGCGACCTCGGCCTGCCCCGCCGCGATGGCCGCATTACCCGCTTGTGCCCAAAACCGCGCGGCGCGGGGGTCGCCTTTTGCCTCGGCCAATGTCGCTGCCTCAGTCAGCATCGGCAATGCCAAGTCAAATTTGAAATCGGTCGCCAGCGCAAAGCCATGGCAGGCGCGCGCAAGATAACCGCCATTTTGTTGCGCCCATAGGCTGGCGCTGGATATCGCCGAAGCGGGGTCTTTGCCGGCAAGCGTCAGGCATTCGGTGAACCGCACCTCGTCCAATGTCGGGAGCGGTTGCGCAGCGGCAGGCGCGGACAGTTGCAGTAGGAATGGAAGGAAATGCAGCATGGACGCTCCGGAACAGTTCAGCAGGCCAGCTTTGTGACAACATCGATCAGCACAGCAATATCCTGATCCCGTGAAAGCCGGTGATCGCCATCCTTTAACAACATCGTCTGCACATCGGATGAACGAAGCGCGCGCGCGAGCTTAACAGACGTCTCCCACGGCACATCGGGGTCGCATTGCCCGTGGATCAACCGCACGGGGCAATCAATGCCGACCGCGCCGTTTAGCAGCAGGTTGCTTTGCCCCGATTGCCAAAAACCCTTCGTGATCACCACCGGGTCATAGCCATAATCGCTGGGGCGTTCGATGCGCCCGGTGGCGGCGATGGTCGCGCGATCAGCGTCGTCAAAATCCCAATCGGTAAAATCGGGGGCCGCAGCAATGCCGACCATCGCGGTGACTTGATCGCCCAGCGCCTCGGCCACCAACAGCATGAGCCACCCGCCCATCGACGAACCAATCAAGATAATAGGCCCAATGTTCGCCTCGGCCAGCACCGCCAGAACATCATCGCGCCAGATATCAAGCGTGCCATCCTCAAATACGCCCGCGCTCTCACCGCAGCCGGAATAATCCAAACGCAGCAAAGCCACGCCTTTGTCCGCCGCCCATGCCGCCAGTGCCTGCGCCTTGCCGCCTTGCATATCGGATTTATAACCGGGCAAGAAAACCAAAGTCGGCCCACACCCCGGCAAATGCCGATAGGCCAAGCGAACGCCATCGGCGCGCGTGACAAACTGAGCGGGGTGTTCAGGCAGCGTCAGATCACCCAGTCGACGGTCATCATTTGCGTCACATCCTGCCCCTTTAGGCGGCGCGACCATGATATGGTTCAACCGCTTCACCGTATCGCTGCCCGATGTGATGCATAGGCCGGGGATAACCGCATGCACCAGCGTCTTCATCCCGCCCCAAATCATCGTAAAGCCAAAGCGGCTTGCGACGCGGAAATGTTCACCTTAATTTTCATCGACGCTTTTGGGATGATCGACAAACAGGCGGTTGAACATGTCGGGATTTCCTTATCGAATGCGGCGGTGGGCAATTGCCCTTGGTGTAACGTGATCGCTAATTAAAATCAAAGCCCAAGCCCGATTTTACCTTTCGGTCTTGCGTGCACATGGTTTTCAGCTCGGTCCACTCCGCTGGCGTCAGCGCTGGCTTGTAGTTTTTGCCTTTGACGATGCTTTTTTCAAACGCGTCTTTGCGCGCCACGGAAAGCGGGTGGCTGGAGAGATAGCCCGTAATTCCCGCATTGTCTTTCAACGTCCCTGCGCTGCCGTCTAACCGGGACAGACGGTCAAAGAAGGACGCCGTGCCCACAGGCGAGATATTGGCGTTGCCCATCACCTTCATGGAATGTGCATCGGCCTCCGCCTCGGCATTGCGGCTATAGCTCATCGCGAGAATATTGTTGACCACAGCGCCGCTATTATCATCCACACCGCCCAGCACTACCGCAAGGCCCATTTGCCGCAGCAGCGCCTGCATCACATGTTTTTGCCGCACATGGCCGATTTCATGGGCCAAGACGCCTGCAACTTCATCGGGCGTGCGCGCTTGTTTCAACAGACCATCGAACAATATGACATTGCCGCCGGGCAAGGCCACCGCGTTCAGCATGTCGATATTGGCCACCTCCACCCGCAAATCTTGCGGTGCATCGTCAAGCGATGCCACCAGCTTGTTCAACGCCGCGTCCCCCGCTGGCATATGGCAAAAGCGCCCACCAAAATCCCCAACCAATGCGTCACCCAGCCTGTCGTCCACACTATCGGGGATCAACGGCGCCAGCCATTGGGGGCTGAACAACACAACCGCAATCGCCGCTGCGCTGGTCAAGGTGAAGGCAATTGCGGCCTTGCCCAGCCCAAGCCGGTCCACCCATCCGCCATATTTACGCGGCGCAGGCAGCAAAGCGGTCAGTTCCGACGGCACTGGCCCCGACAGCGTCAGCCGCCAGCCATCGCGACCATCAAGGCCATAGACATCGGCCTCACCCTGCTTTGTCACATATGCGACGTCGGCAAAGGCAAAAGGGCCACTGCGCCGTTCAGTCTCCAACAAATAAAATTGCTGACCAATGACCTGCACCTCCACCGTGCGCTTAACGGCGCTTTGGCCGTCATAATGCACAGCGTCGAAGAAAGCGGACATCGTTTAGATTGCCCCCACATCAAAGGCATCAAGCAAGCCTTCGCCATGTTTTGTCACGACCGTTTCGGACTGGGTCAGCTCGTTAACATTGATCTCGCCATAGGCTTCCATATGGTCGAACAAGAATTTCCAGTTGCGATAAGGCATGAAGATATAGCCGATGCCCAAGGTGCAGATGATGATGACCATGTTGGCCAAGAAGAACAGCACCCAGTCCACAGCGCGCGCGCGAAATTCGAATTCCAGCGTGTGCAACCGCAAGCCACCAACCGCCAAGCGGAAATATTTGCTATAGAATATCAACGCGACGAGCGGGATGATGAGGTAACCCGACAGCAGCGCAACAATGGCGACGATAGCGCCAATCGCCATGCCCGTACCGCCCAAAACGTCGGCCATGTCGCCCGATGCCGCCATGCTAAACCCTAGAATCGCGCCCCCGATCAAAATGACAAACGGCACGAGATAGAATAATAAATACCGCTTCATCAGCGGCGTCCACTCCGCATTTGCGTTGAAACGGTGCGGGCCAAAGCTCATGGCGTTCCACCGGTCATTCCACAAGGATATCATCGCCCATGGCACCATCAAGAATATTGGCAACCAGCCAAGGACGGTTTTCCACATATAGGCTAGCCCATATTGGAAACCGGGGTCATCGCTGCCGCCACGAATACCGCGCCAATATGTGCGGCTCAGGCGGTAGCGCAGGGCGCGGAAATAAGCGACGCCCGTGAGGTAGAATAAAGACAGAAACATCGCGAACGTCAACAGGCCAGCCAACACTGGCGCGCCCTGAAAAATCAGGCCCTGTGACACCAACTGAATGACAATGAACGGCAAGCCGATGAGCAAAAACGCGAAGACAAATCCAACAAAAAGCTCAATCCCGCGACCCGTCCACTCCAGACGTTCGTCAATGAATTCGGTCTTGCCCCACAAATATTCCCGCTCACGCGTCGTCGCCCAAAAACGGTAAATGCCAAGCGTGACAATGGTCAGCAACAAATTGGGAAAGGCAATGCGCGCAAATTCTTGCCAGCTTCCGTGGAAACGAAAGGCGCTATGCGGTTGTAATGGCTCGTCGTTCATGGATATGCGACCCCCGTATTCGATGCGCTAGACATGCGGGCAAATGTGGCGCTTTGTCAAGAAATGCTGTGCTTTGAAGGAGATGGTGGTGGTAGGGGTAGGGCGGCGCAGCTTATAGCGGCTTTCCCATATAAGCCGGTTTAAAATCCTCATCGCCAATCGGCACGACCGGATGTTCCGTAATGGAAAAGCCAACAGCGGCAAAGGCAGATTGCGCCAACAAGTTGGCATGCACCCAAAGCCGCGGTTCGGGCGTGGCACGAGCGCGCGCTTCAACCAGGTTGAACAGCCGTCGGAACAGGCCGATGCCTTGATAACGGTTTTACGCTGCATCGAGCATCGCCTTTCAGACAATTGTTAGCCGAAGCGGACTGACCGGACACGACCCATAAGCCGCCGTTCCCCAGCTGGATCCACCAAGCTGAAACAGGACTACATTCAGCTTTGGCCGACCACCGGCCGGTGCCTATTCTTTGGGGATCGCCACTGCGTCTTTATTAGGTGGACTTAATCTCTACGCCTGCATATGCGCCTGAAAGCTGGCGATATGATCGCGAACCCAGCGCGAGCAGCGTCAGCATGACGCCGAGCATGCCGGTTGCTGTGAAAACCAAAGCCATGCCCCGATCAGGGCCGGTGCCGAACCAATGGCCAATCGCTTCGGCGCCAGCCCCATTCGTCATAAACGGGATCGCCAGAAACTGCGTGAGGGGGCCGATCAGAAATGCGGTCAAAGGTGCAGCAGACTGTTCAACTGATTGCGCGAAACCAAATACCCGTCCCTGCCGGTCGTAAGGCACCACCTTTTGAAGCGTCGTTTGTTCGGCTGCTTCGGCATATGGGCCAAAGAACATCCAAATCACGCTGCCCGCAACGAGAAGCAAAATCGACGACTGGATCGTGAATATAGACGCTACGGCCCAAGTGATCAGGTTTGCCAGCAGCAGCGTGCGTAACGGGTTTTTACCTAAACCGATCTTTGCGATCACCAGCCCGCTGACGATGAAAGCACTGGAGGCGAATGCCCAGAGGAGGCCCCATTCCTGCACTTCCATGAGTGACAGACCATAGGCGTCCATCAACGCCATAAACACGCCGCCGAGAAGATTGTTAAAAGTCGAGAACAGGATCAGCGCAACCAGTCCAGGCACTGCTTTGATTACACGTACGGTTCCCTTGAGATCAACCTCCTTGAGCTCGCCCGGCACGGATGAGGACGGCTCCGGCTCATCAATGTGCACTGTGAAGAGATGGAGGAAAGTAAGTGCGGTGAAAATGATCGCCAGCACCAGCGTGCCGCGAATTCCGTCCCATGCGACGAGAAAGCCGCTGATGCCTGAGGTTAGCAGGAACCCCATCCCGTTTACCATGCCAACCAACCCACTAGCTTTGTCACGCCTGTCTTCGTCGATCAGCACTGTTACCAGCGTCGGCAACGCTATCATACGGATGTTACCGCAGATCACGGCTAGCATCACAAGAAGGATAAAACCCCAAAAGCTTAAACCATCAATCAGTACTAATTCCTTATTCGGTGTTAGTGAATAGGCTGCAAACGCCAGCGCATAGAGCAGGAAGGACCCCGCACTAGAAGCCAGCATGGTCCGCTTCTTACGGTGATGATCCACCAAGCTGCCAAACCAGATCGCGAACGTAGCGGTCAAAAATAGATAGATGCCGCCAACCATCCCTGTAACGAAAACCGATCGCGTTTCCAGAAAAGCCCAGAAAGTCACCGAGAACCAGACCGTGAAATTGATGATATTCTGCAGCAGATTGTTAGCCAGAATCAGATGGAAAGGGTCAGTCCGTGGCATAAGTTATGTATCGTTCAGTCGGAGCTATGGCGCAAGCTAACACTGCGCAGCCTCCGGCTACTCAAAGCGGCGGCTGCGCGAAAGAGTAAGTTTCAAACTAATGCTCGTGCCGACGGGATAGCGTGGGGCGCGATCAATGGAATACGCTGCCATTCTACGCACGACAACTTTTCGGGACGTTGAGTCACTCGATGAGATGATCTATACGCGGATTATGGGATCGACTGCACGTCTTTGGAGATTTGTCGTCATCGTCGCTGTTGCGTTGATGATGGCCGCTTGCAACGCTAAGAGCGAAAATCAGAATATGAGTCAAAACAAACAGGAAGCACGTGCCATGGGCAATCCCGTCTTTCATTTCGAAATACCAGTAAACGACATGAGCCGGGCTAAAGATTTTTATGAGGGCGTCTTTGGCTACCTACTTACGCGGCAAGAAGTTGACGGCTACGATATGGCATTTTTCCCGCGTGCCGACGGTGC
Source organism: Sphingorhabdus sp. EL138 (assembly GCF_945882965.1). Lineage (GTDB taxonomy): Bacteria > Pseudomonadota > Alphaproteobacteria > Sphingomonadales > Sphingomonadaceae > Sphingorhabdus_B. The sequence goes on along the minus strand of NZ_CAMCWY010000017.1, from coordinate 678 downwards.
AGCAGGTGCTAGCGGTGCCCTTGCGAAGGGGGATGCCTACAAACCATCGAAAGACGGCGCAATTATCTACTTCGACGTTCCTGACATCGATGTGGTTCTGCGAAACGCGAAGCAGCGCGGCTCAAAAATCCTCTATGAAAAGAAGGATATCGGTGAAGCCGGTTTTGTTGCCGAATTTGAAGACAGCGAAGGGAACCGAGTCGCCCTATCTCAAGTCAGAAGCTGAACGAACGACTTGTTGCCGACTTCCGTCTGAAAAAACGGACAGTCCGCATTCCACCCAATTCTTGCCATTCAACACAGCCCCCGCATCACTGGAATAAGACATAAAATCGGCGGATTTGAAAGCACGAGGCTTCGTGCCGAGAATCGCCGTTTCGAAAACATAACTTTGTTCGAGAAAATGCAGGTCTTTTCGGATAACTATGAAAGTAGGACTTCGTGGCTTCGCCATGGTTTCCGCCGCTTCGCGGCTCCGGCTGAACGGGGTTAAAATCCAAGGCCCACACCAGGCAACAAAAAAGGCCCCGCGAGGGGACCTGAATTATAGCTTTTTATTTGGACTGCGTGGGCCCCGGATCGGGTCCGGGGCAACATTTTTCTAATTCGCTGCGCTTAGTAAGAAAAATTGTTGGTTGCGGGAGTAGGATTTGAACCTACGACCTTCAGGTTATGAGC
>NZ_CAMCWY010000016.1 GCF_945882965.1 Sphingorhabdus sp. EL138 | reverse complement strand
ACGCCGGCAACGCTGGCGATCGTCGCCGATGCGTTGAGCAGCGTGTATGGCGCAGCGATCCCGGCGCTGACCTTTGCCAGCCAGGGGTTTGTCGGCACCGACAGCGCCAGCCTGCTCACCGGTGCTCTCAACCGCGCGCCTGGTATCGACGCGGGGCGCTATGCCATAGGTCTGGGCACGCTATCAGCCGGCAACAACTACAGCATCAATTACACCGGCGCCGATCTCGTCATCAGCCAGCCAATCCCTTCGGTTAACTCTCTGATCAGCAACATTACTGCGCCAAAGCCGCCCGCACCAGTTGCGCCAATTGCAACACCGGCGCCAAAGCCGCCCACGCCGGTTACACCAGTTGCAACACCAGCGCCAGCACCAGAAATAGCGCCAGCGCCAGCGCCAGAACCGGCTGCAGCGCCGGCACCAGCACCAGCCAACGACGCACCAGCGCCAGCCGCCGACGCGCCAGCGCCAGCAGCGACCCCCGCGCCAGCTCCCCCCTCCGCTTCACCTCCTGCTGCCAGTCAACCTGCCCCTCCAACAGTGGAAGCGCCCTCAGCAATTGCCAGCGCCCCGCCCCCAGTGGCCGTTGTGGCGGTTGCAGCCCAACGGGTCGAGAGCAGCCCACCTTCTCCGGTTGCCACCCAGCCAGATCCTACGCCGTCCGATCCTGCGGATCAAAGTGACCCCATCTTGCAGTTGGCGTCTGGACAGACGGAAATTACTGCAGCCGTCTCGCAAGCGAAAGGGGCCCTACAACAGCTAAGTCCCGAGATTTTCACGACAACGCGCGTGACACCGGCGCCCGCTCTTAAGAGCATAGGCACCCCGCGTTATTCGATACTCGGACTTGCGATGTAGGGTTCGCATCCGGCGATACAAAGACGAAGTCTACTTTGCTCCAGCGGTTTGAAGGTTGATCAACGCAAGTAAAGCAAGGCTTGCGGTCCACCTATCTTGGATCCCCGACCTTAAACCTAACAGCAAAATTAAAAGTGGTCGGGTCGGTGGCAATAACATTGCCACCGCCACCTTCACAACAAAGCAATGTTATGTCGAATTGTTATAAACTACAATTTGTTCAGTTAATTATTTGGCTATTTGCTGCGTCTGCTCGGATTCTACCTGCAAAGCTTTGGCAGCCTGTAATTGGGACTCGATGCTGACTTTCCATTTCGCATCCGGCGTCGCGAGCGACAGGGTTTTTTCCCACAGGAGGACACCGCCATTCAGGTCACCGCTAATCATACGGGCAAGGCCTGTGAAATAATATGGTGCGGGATGATTGGGTCGGATGGCGAGCGCTTTGTCGAAGGCCAACTGCGCCGGAGGGGACATTTGTCCCTCACTCGCCAGCATCAGCTGCAGCCCAAGCGCAGACCAAAGATCCGAATTTTTTGGGTCACTGCGAAGTCCCGACTGAATATATGATGCAGCCGATGCATAATCCCCTTGCTTAGCAAAGGAATCGGCAGTGACTAACCAGCGTTTTGCGCCACCGAAACTTTGGTCCATGTCAGCGCGGATATCGATAAGCTGCGTTGCACCGACCTCACTAGCCGCTAGGGACTTGGCGGGTGAAGATGGTGCTGATGGGCGCCCCTGCAGAGCATAGCCTGTCATGCCCAATAACACGGCGGCAGCGGCAATTTGCCAAAGCCCCTTTGACGAACGCACAAACCAGGTGAGCACTGACAGACTGAGGACGGACAAGAGGCCAAGTACAATCCAACCGTTCATGTCCGCCTCCGAAACAGCCCGCGCGCTAGCCAAAACGACACAAAGAGCAAGAGAATTGGTGTAAGCCAGAGCAACAGCCCAGCGCCCTTGAAATCGGGTTCAAAGCTAACCCACTCGCCATAACGTTCAATCATCCAGACACGGATAGCCTCGGGCTTTTGTCCGGCGACAATTTGTTGGCGCACTTCGGCACGCATCGTTGCGGCCATCGACGCGTCGCTGTCGGCGATGGACTGGCCTTGGCACTGGATACAGCGCAAACTATGCATCAGGCGCGTGGCCTCGGCCTCTTTCGCGGGATCGGGAAGCTGACGGTTTGCCAAGGCAGGCGTTGGCCCAATGCCTTGGGAAAAAGCGGGTGCCGCTAACATCAGCAAAATAGCGACGAATATTTTCATCTAGTCGCCTTCAATTTTTCGATGAGCATCGGAACATGCTCTGTGCGGATGTCTCCGATGTGCTGGAACAATATCGTGCCATCGGCGGCGATTACATAAGTTTCAGGTACACCCGACGACCCCAGTTTAAGCTGGACCGCCATTTCGCTATCGCTCCCAATGCGGCGATAGGGATTGCCAAATTCGTCCAAAAAAGCAGCGACATCTTCTGGACGATCGCGAATAGCGATCCCGTCAATCTCGACCCCAGCGGCTTCTAACGCCTCAAGCTGCGGCGCTTCGGCTTTGCAAGGGATGCACCAGCTGGCAAAAATGTTGAGCAGCCGTGGTTTCCCATCACCCATATCTGTGTTTGATAATGGCAAAACGCCCTGTGTCGCGGGGGGTAAAGCAAATTCAGGAAGCTTTTGCCCAATCATTGCCGAACGGACTTGTTCGTCTTTCGGCACGACCAGACCGTAAGTCGCCAGCCCGCCAATGCATGCCGTGACCGCAAGCGGTGCCCATAAAAGCCATGACCGGTTCATTCGGCTTGCCACGCGTTTCTAGCTAGTTTTTTGGTCGGACGGAACATGCGACCCAAAAGCGCAATAGCGCCGCCGAGAGCAATCAATAATGCACCGAACCAAATGAACGTCACGAACGGTTTCCACCATAAACGCACCTGCCAGCGGCCATCACCCTCTTGGTCGGGCTGGGCAATAACGGCATATAATTGGCCATTCCATCGGGTCAGCAACGCCGCCTCGCTCGTCTGCATTGGAGGCGTGAAGAAGTGGCGTGACTGCGGATGAAGCACGAATTCATTGCCATTTTTTGCAGCTACCATATCGCCTTCTACCGCAACCCAATTGTCACCGGCAATGGGGTTGACGTCGTTAAGCTTAACTTCCCAACCAGCGACCTTCGCGCTTTCGCCAGGTGCGAGCGCAGTTAGGGTTTCAGACGAAAAGCCTGATTCCGCTGCCATGCCAAATACACTGACAGCTAAACCAAAATGCGCGATGACCATGCCAAATACCGGTGCAGGCGTTCGCAGCAGCTTGCGGCCCCTAAGCGGCATCCATGCCGCTACTGCGAGGGCGATGGACAATGCGATACCCAAAAGCGGGAATATGCCGATTTCTGGGGCACATTTCCATATAGCAAGGCAACTCATCAATAGGATGGCCGCGGCACCAATGAACCAATATTTTAGACGGCCGAGATCATCGCGGCGCCACCGCAATAGGGGCCCCACCAACAAAGCCAGCATCAAAAGGACGGCGATCGGAACCGTCGCCTTGTTAAAATATGGCGGGCCGACGGATATCTTGTCGCCCACTGCCTCTGCCGCAAGTGGGTAGAGCGTTCCAATCAACACGACGGCCAAAATAACACTGAGGAATATGTTATTTGCGACAATTCCACCTTCACGGCTGAGCAGTTGGAAAGGTTCACCCTGCTTTACCGTCCCGATACACAAGGCAAAAATGACAAACGCAAGGCCAGTGTAAAGAAGCATCAGCGCTAGAATGAACGAGCCACGTTCCGGGTCGACGGCAAAGGCATGAACGCTGGTTAATATGCCAGAGCGCACAAGGAACGTGCCTGCCATCGACATCGCAAAGGCCACCAGAGCAAGCATGATGGTCCACGCGCGTAACGCGTTGCGCGATGCAAGAACGCTGACCGAATGCAACAGGGCAGTCGCCGCGAGCCAAGGCATAAGCGATGCGTTTTCAACTGGATCCCAAAACCACCAGCCACCCCAGCCCAACTCGTAATAGGCCCAATAACTGCCTGCAGCGATACCAATAGTCAGGAAAATCCATGCGCCCAACACCCATGGCCGCATAGCACGGGCGAAGGCTGGCCCGACCTGATTGGTCAGCAATGCGCCAACCGCGAAAGAGAATGCGATCGAAAGGCCCACATAGCCGAAATATAATGTTGGCGGGTGGAACGCGAGGCCCACGTCCTGAAGTAACGGGTTGAGGCCAGCACCCGCTATCGGCGCAGGAACAAGACGTTCAAAGGGGTTTGAGGAAAACAGCAAAAACGCAAAAAAACCAAGTGCAAGAAAACCTTGCACGGCCAAGGTGGCGGAAAGCGTCTTTGCCTCAATACGTTTTTCCAGAAATGCAATCGCAGAGCCGGAAACAGACAATATCGTTACCCATAAAAGCATTGAGCCTTCATGATTACCCCAAGTGCCAGCGAGTTTGAAAATGAGCGGCTTATCAATATGGCTGTTGTTTGCGACCAAAAGCACAGACAAATCAGTAACATAAAACAACCACATAAGTGTGAAGAACGCAAAGGTACACAAGGCACCCTGCACATACGCAGCAGGTTTTATGAGCGGCACCAGCAGCCCATTGCAAGCGCGCAACAACGTTAACCCAGCAATGAACTGAATAAGCGCCATCGACGCCGCGAGCCAAAGTGCCGCTAATCCGGCTTCTGCAATCATGTAAAAGCCCTCATTTTGCCAATGTCGTCATGGTGCAAGCGTGTCCTTCGTATAGGCGGCCGCGTTCATATCAATGTCCGCCAATTCCTTGGGCACGTAGTTTTCGTCATGTTTCGCCAGCAAACTTTCGGCGACAAACACGCGGTCAGGCCTAAGGCGGCCATCGGCAACGACGCCAGAGCCTTCGACAAACAGGTCAGGGGTAATCCCGCGATAAGCGACCTTCTGACTGCGTTCTTGGTCCTGCACAATGAAGGTTATTGATACGCCGTCGCCGCCACGCACGATGGACCCCTTTTGCACCATGCCGCCTAAGCGGATGGCCTTTCCGGGCTCTACATTAGCGGCTGCCAAAGTTGTGGGCGTATAGAAATACGATGCTTCCTCGCGCAAGGCAGAGGCCGCAATCAGCCCCGCGCTCACCAATGCCACCACAGCGATCAATGCCAATAACAAGCGTTGATGTTTAGGTTTCATGGCTGCTCCCGCAATGCATCTGCCGAAGCCTCAGCCCGGCACATGGAAAGATAGCTCGAAAGGACAAGCCAAAGCATGCCGACGCCGGTAACAGCGAATGACGCGATGACGAAAGGAGCGTGCGGCATCAGCCTTCCGCCATCCGGCGCATCCGCGCTTCAATCCGCATCTCCGCCAGTGCTGCGCGCATCCGCATCAGGACAAGCGCTCCGAACAAAAGGCTGAAACCCGCGACAGCAACAAACAATGGCGCCAGATAAGCCGAGTCTATGGATGAGCCACTAAAGGTAATGCTCGCCTTTTGATGCTGGCTTTCCCACCAGATAACTGAACGGTTGATGATCGGGATATTGATCGCGCCAATGACACCAAACACAGCAGCAACGCGGCTCGTGTCGCCTTTCTCGCTTGAGGCATTAGACAGCGCGATGTAGCCAAGATATAGGAAAAACAGCACTAACATCGACGTCAGGCGACCATCCCAGACCCACCAAGTGCCCCATGTCGGCCTTCCCCAGATGGAACCTGTAATAAGGCAGATCGCCGCAAAGGTAGCGCCAGGAACGGCGATGGCACGCGCCGCAACGCCCGCCAACGGGTGCCGCCATACCAATTGCACAATGCTTGCAATCGCAATGCCCGTCCATCCCCCCATACTAAGCCATGCGGCGGGAACATGGACGAAAAGGATTTTGACGGTATCGCCCATTAACCGTTCGGTCGGGGTAAAAAACAAGCCCCATATGCATGCAAATAATGTGAGCAACAGCCCTGGCCAGAACAATGCCGGGGTAAGCGGCTTTGCAATACGCAAGAATCGGGCGGGATTGGCGAAGCGATGCATGATTAGTCAGCGCCTTTAGCATCGCTAAAACGTTACGCCAATGGATTTACGATCATCTGCATTTTCAATATGACGCAAAGCGCGTAGGCTGCAAGTATCTACTGCGACATGCATTATGTCATATGCAGCTAAGCTATTGCCGCCACGAGCGTGGCAAGCAAAGATCCTTCATCACACAAAACACTCAAAGCCTTCCGCGCTAGCGGTTGTAAAAGACATTCATCGTGCCACAGCAGAATGCTTGGGATCCTCATCTGGGCAGCCCTTGCAACATACCGCTAGAATAACTGCGTGCCATGATCCCATTTTCCCACTTCAATGACATCTAAGTTCCCGTCAGCCTTATCTGTTGCATCTCGTTTTGAGGTTTGGTTTGCGTCGCGGTTTCGCACTCAAATGAGGCGCACGCAAGAAAAAGGCAGACCCTAGGCTGTTCCGCGCCTAAGTAACTTTACCGAAACAGGAGTGGTGTTGGGCCTTTCGCCGTTCAACACAGCGATCAACGCCTCCACGAGCATTTCGCCGGCTTGGACGTAATCTTGCTCGATTGTCGTAAGCGGCGGTTGCGCATAGGCGCCCGTTGCGATGCCATCAAAGCCGATAACGCGGACATTCTTGCCAATGACAATGCTGTGCTCGTCAAGCGCCCGCATGGCGCCCAGCGCGATAAAGTCGTTTGCACAAAACAAACTATCGAACGCGATTTTGTCCTGGATCAGGCCCTTGACCGCGGCATAGCCTTGGTCCTCCCGCACGGCATTTTCGGGCAGGGGCGGACAAATGGGCTGCATAGCCTTATTGGCCATTTCGTCCATATATGTCGTCAGCCGATCCTGAAACTGCGGCTGTTCGCTGTTGGTCGGGCCGATATATGCAATATGCTTACAACCGTTTTGCAGCAAATGGTCAATCGCCAGCCGCGCGCCTTGGACATTGTCGCTTTTAACAGAAATAAGGTCTTCTTTGCTCGCGCCCCAGCAGATCATTGGGGTCTCGCGCCGCGCATATTCGCCAAAAAACTGCCAGCCTTCGACATTCTGCCCGCTGCCGATGACGATGAGGCCATCGGCCTGCCGGCTGCCCGTGTAGTTGGCAAAGAAGTTGGCGGGGGAATCCTGAAAAGAGATAATCAGATTATAACCGCGTTCGGATGCCGATGCCGCGATGCAACCGAGCAGCGACAGATAAAACGGGTTGATATTCGCTTTGTTCTCGCCGCGCCTACACAAAATGACGAGCGCGATGGAATTGGTTTGCTGTGTGCGCAGGCGAAGGGCATTGTGGTCAACGGAATAATTGAGCTCATTGGCCAGTGCGACAATTCGCGCGCGCGTGGTTTCGGCGACTTGCTTATCACCACGCAAGGCGCGCGATACTGTCGGCTGTGACACCCCAAGCATCGCCGCAATCTGATGCGCAGTAATGCGTCCTTCTTTACCCATGCGGTGCCGTTAGCACCGGCGCGCGGTCAAGTCACGCAGCGAGCGCGGTTGCGGGTGCGACAAATTCGAGATTGAGGCTTTCTGCAACGGCTTGGCTGGTCACCTTGCCATCATGAACGTTCAAACCGGCAAGCAACCTTGCGTATGAGCTTGGTTACAACCTGATCCCCGCGATTTAGGCCCTTAATGTCGAAGGCGTTCCAGAAGCGACAATCAACCGCTTCCTATAGTCGATCAAAAAGGGGGCAGCCCTTGAAAATCGGTAAATGGTCAAGGCAGGCCAACGAAGGCCGATAAGTTGCACATTTAGCCGGGTCAGGATAAGCTGTGTGCAGACAATTAACGGCTACAAAAGGGCAACTGCCTGCGCCTCGGAACAGCCTGAAGGCAGAATAATTCCGGAAAGGGTCGAACGCCAGAGAGCGTGTGGAAAGGCGTCCCAGCACTTCTGAATTGCGTGCTACCTTATTACTTTTCCACCACAGTACCAAAATAATGCACTATGCCGTGCTATTGCTAGCGTGTTCTGTGTTGCCTTACGGCAATGTTTCCGGTCCACACACGATCAATAAATGTGGATCTACTTATGAGCGTTTCAGATCCATGGAGGGTGAATGGTATGTTTTCTGAATTGTTAGCAGGCGCAATAGATACGCTTTCCAAAGTGCTGGATCCTAATGGCCCTGCCCAGGCCGCGACTACTAGTAGCTTCACGCCAACAGATTTTAGCGTCCACTTCTTTCTGCAGTTAGCCATCATCATACTAACCTGCCGGATCGTCGGCAAACTGGGCCAAAAGTTTCTGGGGCAACCTCAGGTTGTTGGTGAAATGATCGCGGGCGTGATCCTCGGGCCATCATTATTTGGCTATTTTTTGGCTGATGCACAGGCAACGGTTTTCCCCGGACCAACTAAAAACGTACTTTATGCGGGCGCACAACTTGGCGTCGGTCTGTACATGTTTTTGGTAGGCACAACCTTGCAACTTGACCATTTCAAATCGAAAGCAAAGAGCGCGATAAGCGTATCGTTAGCTGGCATTGCGGCTCCGTTTTTGATTGCAGTATTGATAACCCCATGGCTGCTAACTGTTCCGGGTCTATTTACACCAGGAATTTCGCAATCAAGCGCGACTTTGTTCATGGGAGCCTGCATCGCGCTTACCGCATTTCCGATGTTAGCGCGCATTATCAATGAACGCGGATTGGCAAAAACTTCGCTCGGTACATTGTCGCTTGCGGCTGGTGCATTTGACGACGCTGTATCCTGGTGTGTGCTGGCAGTGGTGCTGGCAACCTTTGGCGCGGGTCCCGGAGTTGCCGTTCTCGCAATCGGTGGTGGGCTGCTCTACGCGACATTTATCATCCTGTTTGGTCGCAAAATTTTCGCGCCGCTGGGCCGGATGGTCGAGCGCGAGGGCGAAATGAGCATGACTATGCTTGGCATAACCATCGCTGCATTCTGTCTTTCAGCGTTCATCATGGACGCAGTTGGGATCCATGCAATTTTCGGCGGCTTCATTCTGGGAGTGGTTATGCCCCGCGGCCTTTTTGTTGAAGAGTTAAAGAAAAAGGTTGAACCGCTTGCAGTCGTTCTATTGCTGCCGATGTTCTTCACCTATTCTGGGCTCAACACTCGCATGGATATGGTCAACACGGTTCCGTTGCTGCTGATCGCACTGGTAATTCTGGCGGGATCAATCGTCGCAAAATTTGGTGCTTGCTACGTCGCGGCGCGGGTTGCAGGCGAAGACAATCGCACCGCTTTGGGTATCGGTGCTCTGATGAACTCGCGTGGTTTAATGGAACTCATCATTATCAACATCGGCCTGCAAAAAGGCATAATAGGACCGACATTGTTCTCAATGCTGGTGCTTATGGCGATTGTCACCACGATGATGGCAAGCCCATTGTTCGAGTTAGTATACGGCCGAAAAGCTCGTGAATCAGGCGAACTAGGGGCACTGGGTAAAAAGGATGTGGTTCTCGCCGATTGAACCGCCGCCTTTCTATGAACTGAATATTGAAGTCGCGTCTATATGGGTTCTAACGCTAATAAGGAGTGCTGCGTCGGAGCGGGCTTTCGATATCACACCGTTGTCAGGCCATTACTCGGCGCATTGATCCGCTGTTCGATTTTTTTGAGGCGAGCCGAAGTGGCGCTGCCATCCTTTTCGAAGTTCAGACAATTCATGCTTACCAAAATGGCAACGCTAGCGTCTGAATTCTAGTTACTGACCCGCAGCAGCTCGCCTGACGTCTGTGGCTCTGAATTGGTATGCACAGCCATTGATTAACAGACGGAAAAGCTTACCAACGTTAGGTCGGAAAGCAGTGTTGGGAAGTAGTGGCAACATGGAATTGAGCACGATAAGTGACCTACGCGCCCGGCTCCAGTATCTGCATCAGCAGACCGCAGAGACGCCGCTCTTCAACCCCGTATTCCAATTGGGCCATGACATTTCTCGGGAGCTTGAGAATGGCGCGCTGACATTGGGGGATATTGGGTCGCTAGTCAGCGATTTCTATCACGAAGCGCTGAACAGCCGGTCACGTCGGCTGCAGCAGCTGTTGAGCCCTGTGGAGGATGCAGATAATCTCCTCAGATGGCGAGCGATATGGAACCAGGCAGAGGGTGATTTTGATCGTTTTGCCGATCGTGTCGAGCGCCCACTGCTTCACATTGTCTTCACCGCGCATCCGACTTTTTTACTCTCTGGCGCACAGAGCGACGCCGTTGCTCAGGCGGCTAGCAACATGTCAGACGGCACAGTGGATATATGCGAGGAAACACCTCGGCGGGCCGTCACGCTCGACTGGGAGCATGAAGAAGCAATGGCCGCCATGCAACGCGCACAGGGCGCGCGCAACCGTCTCGTTAACACGACACTGGAGGCAGCGGCAAGTCGTTGGCCGGACTTGTGGAGGAACTTATTGCCTCAGCCGTATCGGCTCGCGACTTGGGTCGGCTATGATATGGATGGCCGCACCGATATTGGTTGGGCAACAAGTTTAAGATATCGGCTCGCTGAAAAAGCCCAGCGCTTAGGCCTCTATGCACATATGCTGGAGGCAGCCGCCCCGAAGCACCCCCTGATCGGTCAGCTCCGGGCGGCAGAAGAGCACAGCCAGCAGATGGCCTCGTTGTTCGCAGGAGATGTGTCAGAGCCTGAGGCTGTCTCTGCCGCGGCCAATCACTTGACAGCAGATCATCCCGCAAAGCTTTTGTCGCTTGCCCCTATTATTGATGCACTGAGAGCGGAGGCAAAAAACTGCGAGAGCCCGAATCAGGCAAAGGCTCTAATAACGCTCGCTTCTGCTATGCAGAGCGATGGGCTGGGTATGGGGTGGGTCCATTTTCGGGTCAACGCATCACAATTGCACAATGCCATTCGGCGCCGGATCGACCCGGACAACACCCTAGACCTTGGAAGTCGCACGGCACTCAAGCGGCTTCGAGAATTGCTTTCAGATGTGCGGCCATTGCGGTCCAACTTCGCCGCGCTGGCAAGCGAGAGCACAACGGCGGTTCGGCAGTTCATCGCGATGGCGCAAATTCTGCATCATGTGGATTCCGATACGCCCATCCGTATGCTCATTGCCGAATGTGAGCAGCCGCAGACGGTTCTTTCGGCACTGTATTTTGCAAAGCTCTTCGGCATTGACGGGAAAGTCGATGTCTCGCCCCTATTTGAAACAGAGACAGCGATGGAGCATGGGGCGCGGTTTCTTGAGGCCCTGCTTCGTGAGCCGATGTACCAAGCCTATGCTCGGGTGCGCGGACGCGTCTCAATACAGACTGGCTTTTCCGACGCGGGCCGGTTTGTGGGACAGCTTCCCGCCGCCCTTGCCATTGAGCGGCTGCACGGCAGCCTAGCGCGCATAATGGCGCGGCATGGCCTGACAGACGTCTCGGCGCTGATCTTTAATACGCATGGCGAGTCCATGGGCAGAGGGGCGCACCCGACCTCAATTGAAGATCGGTTGCATTATCCCATGAGCAGCTGGGCACGGGCCCAATTTTCCCAAAGCGGCATAAGGTTGGAACTCGAAGCTAGCTTTCAGGGCGGTGATGGCTATCTCTTCTTCCGCAACGACGCCCTGGCCTTGGCAACACTTGCCCGCATTGCCGAGGTTGAAATCGCCGCGCCCTGCTCCGAGAATGACCCGTTTTATACGCGCACTGACATTAGTCTCGATTTCTATCGCGGTATCCGACGTGTGCAGCGGGAGCATCTCGGTTCCAAAACCTATCCCAGAGCCGTTACGGCCTTTGGCCTTGGTCTGCTCAATGAAACGGGCTCTCGAAGGTCGCGTAGGCAGTCAGACCTAACGGCGGACTGGGATATGAACCTGCGGCAGATCCGCGCAATTCCCCACAACGCAATCCTTCAGCAGCTCGGCTATCCCGTGAATATCCTTGCAGGTGTCGGATCGGCGGCCAGTGAGGATTTGGAGAGCGTGGCAGAGGTCCTTACCGCCTCACGGCGCGGCCAGTCTCTTGTTCGTATGATCCGCGCGGCGGATCGGTTGGCCAGCATCAAATCGGTCGCCGCCTATGGAGAGTTGTTCAACTCTGCCTATTGGGCAAGCCGTCCCTATCGGGGAACGGAAAACCATCTCGCTAACGCCTGCCTTGCGCTGGCGGAGCACCTCACGAAGGATGACAGGGCGGGTGTGTTTCGAAGGCTCGCGTCCCGCCTTCGCGTGGATGGGCTACATCTCCATCGCCTGCTTGATCACATTCCGCAGGAAGCGACGCCGCCATCTGACAGGGAAGATCTGCGCCGCTCGCTTGGCGCACTCCACGCGTTGCGCCTGGCACTCCTCCAGCATATGTTTTTAAAGGCCGTGCAGCTTCCAGCCTTTGCACGCTCCAATGATATTAGTCGGGACGACGTGCTGGAAATGGTCTTCACGCTCAGAATTGAGGATGCCCTCACTCAACTGCGCCGAGCCTTTCCGGTTTCCTTGCCTGACGTTGCCGATTACCAAGTCTTAGCGCCCACTGATTATCCCGATGGCGAAACCCAAGCCTATGCGGAGATAGAAACGCTTTACATCGCTCCCATAGAACATGCCTATGCGCTAGTTTTGCGCATCGGGGCAGCTATCGCCAATCATTTTGGCGCACATGGGTAGCAGATCACGAATGAAGGCGTTGTCAGAGCAAAAACCGTTTGGGAGAATGAGCGCGCCGGGCTAGTTTGAGCAATGCGCCATTTCACAAAGACTTAAAACAGGTATCCCAGCTCACCGATCGACTAATCATCGAGATCCTACACTCAGTCGCGCCGAAAGAATGGCAATCGCTTGCTGCCCAAAGCAGCTCTAGTTTGTCAAAGCTCAGCCATTTGGAAGCAACTCAAGATTAGACTGATTGCATTTTAGCAAAGCGCAGAATGCGTCCGCTTTTGCTGAAACAGTCTCAGCGCTGCCCCCTGCTTTATATAACGCTGAAGAAATGCCGAAGCCTGCCGCTCCGGCGGACCGCCACTCACAAATGTTAGCGCCGGACATCTAACCCGCCTTTGTTGAAGGCGTCGATATCGACTTGCTGGAAAAGGCTCGCATCCCCCGGGAGCGAATGTTTGAGACAGGCGAGCGCGAGGCCCGTCTGCGCCATCGCCTTGGCATCGCCGCCTCCTAGATGCGCGTGAAGCACGCCCGCCGCAAAGGCATCGCCTGCGCCGATCCGGTCGACAATGCCGCTAACGTCGATCTCGTCAGTCTGATGCCCGCTATCACGCAGGTCAACTCGCGCCGCAATGCGGTGATAGTCTGCGCTCACAGTACGCCGCGCGGTGGAAGCGATGAGTTTCAAACCAGGGAAGGCCGCAAGGCCAGCCTCCGCCGCCTCGCGCCGCCGCTCTGCGCCTTCGCCCAAGAAATTCTTGCCCAGCACGAGCGACAAATCACTATGATTGCCGAAAAGTATGTCTGTCATGCCAATGAGTTTGGACAGCACCGCGCGTGGATCGCTATCCCATGCTTCCCACAGCATAGCACGGTAATTGCCATCAAAACTGATTGGCACGCCCAACCGCTTCGCCGCCTGCGCCGCCGCCAGAGCAGCCTCGGACGATTGCATCCCGAGTGCTGGCGTAATGCCCGACAAATGCAGCAACCCAGCACCGGCCAAATGTGTATCCCAATCAAAATCATCTGCACGTGCCTGCGCAAAGCTCGAGCCCGCGCGGTCATACACAATCTCAGACGCGCGCAACCCGGCACCAACTGCAAGGAAATAGAGCCCCATCCGCCCCGAAACCTTGGCAACGCCCGAACAGTCCACCCCATGCTTCAGCACCGCTGACACCGCTCCGCGACCCAGCGCATTGTCTGGAACGACACTCACCATCCGGCATTCATAGCCTAGATTGGCAAGCCCGATGGCGACATTGGCCTCCGCCCCACCGACATGCAGGTTCAGGCTGGACGACTGCATCAGCAATTCATTGCTGGGTGCAGACAGGCGGATCAGCAGTTCACCGAAAAAGACAATGGGCTTGGTCATCGGGCTAAGGCTAGCGCGCCAGCCAGCCGCCGTCGACTGCCAAGATTTGCCCTGTCACATAGTCTGATGCGGGCGCGGCAAGGAACACAGCCGCCCCAGCAATATCCTCTGGTTTGCCCCAGCGTCCGGACGGGATGCGTTCCAATATCTGCCGGTTGCGCGTTTCATCGCTTTGTAAAGCGGCGGTGTTGTTAGTGCTGATATAGCCCGGCGCAATCGCGTTGACCTGCACGCCTTTGGGCGCGAGTTCATTGGCCATCGCCTTGGTCACCCCACCCACGCCCGATTTCGCCGCCGCATAACTTGGCACGCGAATGCCGCCCTGAAACGTAAGCAAAGAGGCAATGTTGATGATCTTACCAGAGCCACGCTCTGCCATATGCCGCGCTGCTGCTTGGCTCAGGAAAAATAGCACCTTCAGATTGGTATCAATCACCGCATCCCAATCTGCCTCGCTGAAATCGAGCAAATCGTCGCGGCGGATGATCCCGGCATTATTGACGAGAATATCTATCCGCCGCAGTCCTGCGAGCGCCTCATCCACTAAACGTTGTACCGGCTCGGTCGAACCCAGATCAGCCTTGATGTTCAAAGCTTTACGCCCGGTCGCGGCGATGGCGGCAAGCGTCTCGCTTGGCTCGCTCCGTCCCGCAACCGCAACGTCCGCACCGGCTTCGGACAGCGCCAACGCTATCGCCTGCCCGATGCCGGTATTCGCGCCTGTAACGAGCGCCGCCTTACCTGTCAGATCAAAGGATATCGCCATATCAACCCGTGACGCCCCGCAGATAGGCTGCGATCTCATCGTCCTGACAATTTGCATAGAAATACTCGGCGAAATGTTCGCCCGCAACCGCGGCCTTCAGCAAATCCTGATCCACTGTCTTGATCACGGTCAGCATATCGCGGCACGACGCGGCCTTCACATCCTTCAGGATGCTGCGGTTGGCGGCCATAAAGTGCGCCCGTTCCTTGGGATAGCCCGCACCACCCTCATTTTCGAAAATTTTGCGGTAACAATCCTGCAGGTTGAGCTCTGCCGCCCAACCAAAGCCCTTGGCATAGGGCATCGACATTGCATTGCCGTCGTTGATTTGGTTAAAAAGAAATGCATCGATAGGGTCTACGACGAGGCCGCAAAATACGCCCGGCATCGCGTTGCAAGCGAGCATTGAACCCATACCGGTGCCACAACCCGTCACCACGAAATCCGCCGCCTTTGAATTGAGCAAGATGCCGGCCAGCAAACCGTTCATAACATAAGTAAGCGAAGCGACATCTTCCGTCGAATACATGCCATAGTTGGAAACTTGATGGCCGAGCGGCTCGGCAACCGCTTTCAATGCGTCATGGATGATGTCGTTTTTGGCAGCCTGGCTGTTTTCAATGATCAGTGCGACCTTCATAAATACCTCTCGATGAATGTTTGAAGCTCAAAAATCATTGATCTAGGTAACCGGTGTCATTACGCGATGCAAGGCTCATTGCTTGGGTGGGGCAACAGACCCGCGTCGAATGAGTGTGGAAAGGAATTCCGATGGCTCATTTTCGGTATCCACCTCTGCAATGGCACCGGCAATCAACTTGTGCGCGGCGGACCGGCCCATCGCGACGATCGGCCAGCGCACAGTGGTGAGCGGAGGCCAGACGCGCGAAGCAATCGGTGTATCGTCGAAGCCAATGATCGACAATTCTTCCGGCACCTTGAGGCCCCGCAGACGCGCAGCATAGAGCACCGCCGCCGCCATTTCATCGTTCGACGCAAAGATCGCGGTCGGGCGCGGCGACAGATCAAGCAGCTTCTCGGTTGCTGCCAGACCGGAATCGAACGTATATTCCCCCTGTGCGCGAAAGCTGCGTGGCAGTTTGATTTTAGCCTCAGCCAGCGCTTCCTCAAAACCCGCGAGCCTTTCCGCAGCTGAACGGAATCCTTGCGGCCCAGTTACAATCGCTATGCGACTATGCCCTTGCTCTATAAGATATTCCGTCGCGTCGCGCACGGCGTCTCGGTCGTTCGATGCCACCATATGCGCCCTATCATCAAGCACTGCCGATCCCATGCGGACATAGCGACATCCAGCCTCCTGGCACATTTTGGCAACCGCATCATTCTCAGAAATCGGCGGCAAAATGACTATGCCATAGAGCCGCTGCCGTACGATAAACTCCCGCATATCCTCGATCAGTGTCGGCGAGCTGCGGTTAACAGGTTGCACCACCATTGCGAATTCAGTGTCGCGCAATCCTTCCAATATGCCCTGCTGCATGTTGAGGATCATCTGCGCATTGGGGTTGTCGTGGAGCAACGCGATCAGGAAATTACGCCCCAGTGCCAACGCCCGTGCCTGCGGATTTGGGACATAGTCATGCTCAGCAATCACCAGCTTGACCTTATCCCGCGTCTCTTCAGTCAGCAGCGGCGAATCATTGATCACGCGGCTTACCGTCTTCTTCGAAACACCGGCCAAGCGGGCAATATCGTTGATTGTCGGCTTCATCGTGGCTCGCATTAACCCCCTATTTTCGGGGTGCATAGCGATAATTTTACGTCCAGCACCCTAGCATTCTTGCAAATGACACCGGTATCCCATACCAGAACCCCACCGCATGATGAAGGGGAGAATGTGTGTTAACGACTTTTGCCGATGCACAAAGTATTGCCGAGGTATTTGTTGCGGCTCGCCAAAAGGCGCGCGGATTTTCTTCCTATCCCGGTAAGCTGCCGAGCGATCTGGAACAGGCTTACGCCATTCAAGACGCCGCCATCGCATTGCGCGGTGGAGCGCCTGTTGGCTGGAAGGTCGGACGGATCAACACCCCTTGGCTCGAGCGGCTGAGCGTGAACCGCCTCGCAGGGCCGATCTTTGCCAGCCATGTGAAAAACGGCGTTGCTGACAGCCCGGTCACCGGCAATATCTTTCGCGATGGCTTTGGCGCGGTAGAGGCAGAGTTTCTATTCCGCATTGGCCGCACCCCAGAAGCCGGCAAAACCAGCTTCTCCTTGACCGAAGCGGCTGACCTGATCGATTCGGTGTTTATCGGCATTGAAGTCGCTAGCTCGCCATTTCCCGGGATCAACTCGCTCGGTCCACTCGTTACCATTTCAGATTTCGGCGACAATAATGGCCTGATCATTGGTGAAGAAATTCCCGATTGGCGCGAAAGTGGGTTAGAAAGCTGGTTGGTCGAAGCACAAATCGACGGGCAATCGGTCGGCCAGGGACAGGCCAGCGCCTTTCCCGATGGGCCGTTGGGCTCGGTGCAGTTTCTGCTCGAAAATTTGATCGCCCGGGGGATTACGATTACGCCGGGCATGCTGGTTTCAACGGGAGCGGTATCCGGCGTACATGAAATCACCGATGGCCAGCATTTTGAAGTGCACTTTGACAATTTTGGCCGGATAGAATGCACGATAAAATATGCGACGGCCTGAACGGTCGTGCTGAACGAGGAGGGCGAAAATGGCAGCGCGTGAAACGGCAAGCGCCGTCCCCAAAACAGGCCGCTATCGCTGGGCGATTGTCGCACTGCTGTTCGCAGCTACCACCGTCAACTATATTGATCGGACCATGCTCGGCCTGCTCGCGCCGGATTTGGGCAAGGAACTCAGCTGGAACGAAAATGACTATGGCAACATTGTCACCGCGTTTCAGGCGGCTTATGCGTGCGGTTTCCTTCTCATGGGCTGGCTGATTGACAAGTTTGGACCAAAAATCGGCTATACGATCGCGATCTGCATCTGGACCATCGGCCATGTCGCCCATGGTTTTGCAGGCTCGGTCGCCTCGTTCATGGCCGCACGGGTGATGCTTGGTGTAGGCGAAGCTGGGCATTTTCCTTCGGTCGTCCGCGCCAGCAGCGAATGGTTTCCGCAAAAGGAACGCGCCTATGCTATCGGCTGGGTCAACAGCGCCACAACAATCGGCGTGATCCTGACCGCACCGACGGTTGCGTTGTTCACGGTAACATTCGGCTTCAATTGGCGGGAGACATTTTTCGTCACCGGCCTGTTTGGCGCGCTGCTGCTCATACTGTGGCTTTGGCTCTACAGCAACCCGCGCGAAAGCGGCAAGGTCAGCGAAGCGGAACTGGCGTGGATCGAACATGATCCCCCCGAAGCAGTCGAAAAGATCGGATGGGTAAAAGTTGTTTCAACCCGCGAAGCCTGGGCATTTGCCACAGCCAAATTTTTGACTGATCCGGTCTGGTTCCTGATGCTATTCTGGCTGCCGAAGTATTTTGCATCGACCTATAATGTCGATCTGAAAGTCGTGCTACTGCCGATGATCATCATTTACCTTATTTCCGATGTCGGCAGCATTGCAGGAGGCTGGCTGTCCTCCAAGCTAATCCAGCGCGGTAAAAGCGTCAATTTCGCGCGCAAGACGACGGCGATCATCGCCGGACTGGGCGTACTGCCATTGCTGTTTGTGTCGGGGCTGGAGAATATGTGGCTGGCCGTTGCACTCATCGGCATTGCACTCGCCGGACATCAGGCCTTTTCATCCAACCTGCTTTCGATCCCACCCGATATGTTCCCAAAGCGGGCGGTTGCGTCTGTTATTGGCCTTGGTGGCTTTTGTGGTGGCGTTGGCGGGATGATCATGGCCAAGTCGACAGGGCTAGTGCTTGATGCGACCGGCGGCAATTATACGCTGATCTTTTCCGCCTGCACTGTGACCTATTTCATTGCTGTGCTCGCCATCCACCTGCTCTCGCCAAAGCTCGCGCGGGTCGAAACGATCTAATCCATGGCTGCGGCATCGCTCCTTGCCCATCCTAACGGCGCCGTTACCATCGCCTTGGTCGGCCTAGAGGCGGGGAGCAACATCGCTGAATGCGCTGCATATGAAGGCAGCGCATGAGCATAAAAATTCGTGACGTTTCTGAAGCAGCAGGCGTGTCGATCAAGACCGTTTCGCGAGTGCTTAACAAGGAAAAATATGTCGCGAAGGAGACACGCGCACGGGTTGAGGCGGCCGCAGCGAAGCTAGGCTATCATCCCAATTTCGCGGCGCGGGCACTGGCCGGGCGCCGTTCTTTTCAAATAGCGCTCATATATGATAATCCCAGTCCCTATAATGCACAAAACGTGCAGGCAGGCGTCAAGGGGCGATGCATAGAGGGGGGGTGCCGGATGATTTCCCAACCCTCGGATGCGGGGTCCGCGACGTTGCTCAAGGAGCTGTGCGGGCTGATTGATCAAACAATGCTGGATGGCATCATCCTGACACCACCCTTTACCGATAATCCGGCAATCCGTGCCGAACTCGCAAGGCGGGAAATTTCCTTTGTTACCTTGTCACCCGCAACGCTGGATGGTGCCGTGGCTGCGGCCTTTATCGATAATGTGCAAGCGGCGGAAGATATGACAACTTATCTGGTCAGCCTTGGCCATCGCCGGATCGGCTTTATCGAGGGAGATACTCGCTATGCCGCAAGCGGCCAGCGGAAGGCAGGATACCGCAAAGCGCTTTATAAAGCTGGGTTAGACTATGACGCAACTCTCGTTCGCCCGGGTCAATTCGATTTTGAATCGGGTTCTGCGGCCGCTACTGATTTGCTCGCCCTCGAAGATCCGCCGACTGCTATATTTGCCAGCAATGATGATATGGCCGCGGGCGTTTTGGCGGCGGCGCACCGGTTGAGTGTATCTATCCCTGCACAGCTTTCGGTTGCAGGCTTTGACGATACCGATCTTGCGCAGGTCGTCTGGCCACCGCTCACGACCATTCGCCAACCGGTGCAGGCATTAGGGTATGCCGCGGCGGACCTGTTATTCCAATTGCCCGACAAAATTGAACAAAGACTGTTGCCGCATGAGCTTATAGTGCGGGAGTCTACCGCCGCGCGCTGATCAGTCGGGCATCAATGGACCAGCATCTCGCGCGACACTGCCCGAGCTCTTGCCGTGCCGGATGACCCAGAGTTTTTCCAGCCAGTGATGGCTTATAATGGAGTTTGGTGTTGGTCAGAATGCACGCCAGGTAAAACGGGTATGGTGTTAGTTCCCATTGGGATTAGCGGCCATGAAGGCGTCCGCGCTTCGCCTCTACCCGAACCCGTGGGTTCTAAGTCTCACCGGCTTTGCCACAGGTCAGGGCACAAATCTAACGCGTCATCTCGATGAAGCCACGCTGTCTAGAAAGCCCGTTGCCGTCAGTTCCTAAATATCCCCGATTTCTGCCATGTCGGCGGAAAATTTCATGGACAGGTGACCATTCCCGCAGCCGACGTACCTAAGGCAATCCTAGAGATTGAAAGATCAAGATTGACGGATGTGTTTATGCTTACCGGCACCTGTGCCTTTGTCATGTCGAGACCAGCCTTGGCGAAACAGGACAGCGGAACCGACATCGTCTGCCAGCCTTTGCCTTTTGCAGCTTTAAACAGGGCCGTTACATCCAGCCCCGTGCCTGCAGGCTTCAGACCTTCGTTAAAAGCAAGCAGTTTTACAGCCCCCACCCCTAGCGCATCTAAGCGATAATCGATTTCGACCGCCACCGCGCCGTTGGTCTCGCGGCTCAAATCGAGCGGCACGTTTGCGGCCAAGGCGACGGTAGCATTGCCACCGCCGAGCCAAATGAATCGTCGCGCATCTTCCTGACGGTTACGATCGACTGAAAAGGCGCGCACCAAGTCACTGTTTGTGCCAATTCCAGTGCGGAGCTTTTCTAGACCGCCACTCGATGTCAGGTAGAAATCGAGCGACTGTCCGGTTTTGCCGCGGTCGAACCATGTTCCGACGGGGAGGTCGGATCCCGGTGGCAGTCCGCTTTCTTCGCTCAGCACGCCGACCTTGCCTGGTCGCGCATAACTCAGCCCATAGCCATAAGTGAAAAGCGGGTCGTAATCTGTATCGCCTATATTCAGCACATATTGCGTCGCTAGTTTCGGCCAACTGAAAGGCAACTTTCCTTTGAAATCAGCTTTACCGAACAAAAGATCGGCAACACCTCCGCCTTCGGAACCCGGCAGCCATGCCGCTACAAATGCGTCAGACGCATTTAGATGGCTATTGACCCACATCGGTCTGCCCGACAGAAATACCGACACGGTCTTTATCCCTTCTGCTTTATATTTTTTGAGTAAGGCGAGATTGTCAGATTTATCGCGGAAGATCAGGTCGGGGACATCACCCTGAAATTCGGCATAGGGATCTTCGCCAAACACTACCACCGCAACATCTGGCTTTTGGACGTATTTGCCGTCTCTGGTGATTACAGCATTCCCCCCAGCTGCTTCGAACAGCGCATTGCCAATCGTTGTCGCACCTGGAAATTCGGAATCAGCCAACCCCGTACCCTGCCACGACAGGGTCCAGCCGCCTGATTGTTTCATATAACTGGTTGCGCCATCGCCTGCGATTAGTAACCTTTGGCCAGCCTTCAAAGGCAGCACAGTTCCCTCGTTCTTCAATAATACAAGCGATTCTCTCACCGCCTGTCGGGCAATTGCTCGGTGCTCCGGCGACCCTATTTTACGAAAATCTCCAGCCAGCGGGCGTGAAGAGGGCCGACCGGATTCAAATAGACCGGCACGCAATTTTACCCGCAGGATACGCGCGACGGCTTCATCGAGACGGACTACCGAAATGGTGCCGTCCTTTACTTGCGCAAGGGTATTCTCATAGAGCCCTTTCCAGCTGTCGGGCGCCATGAAGAGGTCGAGCCCGGCATTGAAGGCAGCGGCACAGCTGGTGGCTTTGCAACCCGCAACTTGGCCGTGGCCGTTCCAGTCGCCGACAGTATAGCCGGTAAAGTTCATCCGTCCGCGCAATATATCTGTCAAGAGCGACTTGTTGCCGTGCATTTTCTCGCCATGCCAGCTGTTGTAGCTTGCCATGACCGATTGGATACCAGCCTCGATAGCGGGTCGATATCCCGCGGCCTGAATGTCGCGAAGATCCTCTTCGCTAGAAACATTGTCGCCCTGATCTTTGCCGCCGTCAGTTCCGCCGTCACCTACAAAATGCTTAGCGGTAGCGACAATATGCGTTCCTCTCAGCCAGTCTGTAGATCCAACTCTGCCTTGCAAACCTTCAACTAAGGGGCCTGCATATGCTGCAACGACTTCGGGATTCTCGGAATAGCTTTCGTAGGTCCGCCCCCACCGATCATCGCGCGCTACAGCTAGTGTAGGCGCGAAGGTCCAATCGAGGCCAGTCACCCGCATCTCGATTGCCGTTGCTGCACCGATTTTGCGCATCAATTCTGGATTACGCATCGCGCCAAGGCCAATGTTATGCGGAAACAGTGTGGCGCCGGTGACATTGTTGTGCCCGTGTACGGCATCGCTCCCCCACGTAATCGGGATGATCGGCAGATCGCCGTGCGGCCTGACAGAGGCATCGTAAAAGCGGTCGGCATCGGCAAGCCATTCAGCAGCGGGCGCCCATTGTTTACCACCCGGCGCACTATTGCCGCCATTCAATACCGAACCGAGATGGTATTTATAAACATCCTCCGGCGTAACGCTGCCAAGGTCGGCCTGAATCACTTGCCCTACTTTTTGCTCAAGCGACATTCGGCGCAAAAAGTCAGTGATTCGCGCTTCGATAACAGGGTCCACTGCAACCGGATTTTTTACCCCCGGCCAGATTGCGGGATTGGCCGCACCACTTCGTGAACGTTCACTTTTGCCGTTCGCAGCTACTGAAAATGCTGCCGTACACAGCAATGCTGCCACCACAAATTTACGCATTGAATCTCTCCTCGTTATTGTGGTAGCGCTATCATAATTGAGGGGCGCGTCAAGACGCTAGCGCATGTTGTAGGGTTCAAATTGATTCCGAAGGAGGGTTGGATGTCGCTGCTTGTCCGGACTGGCTTACATTTTTCCGCCTGCCTTTTGGTATCCGCCATTCCTTTGGGCGTAGTTCAGGCCAGCGATAAGAACACCGCTTTGGACTGCCGGACACCCGATGCCCCGCTGGGGAAGCCCTACGGCGCGCAACTCTATACTATCCGCGTTGCGATGGAGCAGGATTTCGAGGGCAGCTTATGCCGTATTGCGCAAATCGGATATCGCGAAGTTGAGTTTGCCGGACTTTATGGCCACGACCCGAGCGAGGTTCGCGCGTTGCTGGACCGATATCAATTGGACGCTGTCGCAACGCATGCTGATTGGCGACAGTTGCGTGATGACCCAGAAATGGCGATCCGAGATGCAAAGTCTTTGGGGGCAAAATATCTGGTGCTGGCATGGCTACCGCGCGAAGAACGTCAAACGATTGAGCAATGGCGCTGGTGGGTTGCGCAGCTAAACAAAGTTGGCGAGACTGCCGCGGCCGAAGACGTTGTATTACTCTTCCATGCACATGATTTCGAGTATCGAGCAATCGGCGGCGTACGACCAATCGATTTACTGCTTGAACAGCTCGACCCCAGATTCGTGAATTTCGAAATGGATATTTACTGGACAGTCAAAGGCGGCGGCGATCCTATCGCGTTGCTTCGCCAGCATCCCGGCCGCTTTCCTCTGGCGCATTTAAAAGACATGCAAAGAACGAGCACAGACATGGCGGATGTTGGCGATGGCCGGATCGATTTTCCTTCCATTTTTGCCTCGGCCGGAAAGCGAGATTTTCTCCACAAATTTGTCGAGCGCGACGAGGCGAGCGAGCCATTTGAGACGTTGCGCCTTGGTATAGAATACATTCAATCAATCGAAAGGAAGCCCTGACCATGAAGCCAAAATATATTCTCGCAGCCCTATTAATATCGGGCGTCGCGGCTCCAGCACTCGCCAAAACCGATAGCCTTCCCATTGGCCGCTGCGTAAATATGGGCAACAGCCTAGAAACACCGACCGAAGGAGCATGGGGCGGAAAGAAGATCGATGCAGCCGATTTCAAGCGGATAGCCGACGCCGGATTTAATACGATTAGGCTGCCAGTGCGCTGGTCAACACGGGCGAGCGATACTGCGCCGTATTCAATTGATCCAGCGTTCATGGCCCGGGTGAAGACAGTTGTCGATGACGCCCGTAAAGTTGGACTTAACGTCATTCTCAACAGCCATCATTTCGAAGAAATCCACAAAGACCCAAGCGACGCCAATATTGCAAAGCTTGCAGGCATGTGGACCCAAATAGCTACCGCGTTCGCCGACCAACCTGAGTCCAATTTGTGGTTCGAAATCGAAAACGAACCGCATGACAAGTTCAACGACAGCAACCTACTGAAAGTGCTCAACCCGGCGCTCGCCGAAATCCGCAAGAGCAATCCAACCCGGCCTGTTATCATCGGCGGCGAGTTCTGGAGCGGGGTCAATTCGCTCAAGACATTGAAGCTGCCCGATGATCCCAACATCGTGCCGACCTTCCATTACTATGACCCTTTCAATTTCACGCATCAGGGCGCAACCTGGGTCGACCCTTCGCCACCCCTGGGTCGCAAATATGGTGGGCCTGAAGACCAGAAACTGCTGCAAAATGATCTGCAGAAAGTCCGCGATTACGTAGCGCGCACTGGCAAGACGCCTTTCATGGGCGAATTCGGCGCCTACAGCACAGTGTCTATTGAAGATCGTGTGAATTATCAGAAAACGATACGCGTCGCGTTCGACCAGATAGGCATCGGAATGTGCGCATGGGCATATACCAACACCTTCCCGTTGTGGGATCAGGAAAAGAAGGCATGGGTGCCCGGAATGCGCGATGCGATGGGGTTGAAGGAGTAAAGGAAAGTGTTCGAGATGCATAAATTTGCACTTTGGGCCGTCGCGGCAGTCGTTTCGGTTTCTGCCCCGGTTTTGGCCGATCAACCAACGGCGGAATTGCAGGCACTAGATGACGCGCTTCCAGGAACACTCATCAACGACCCAACGCGGCTCGACTGGCAGATATTTGGCGCAGACCAAACCAGCAAGCCGGTAAAGGGTGAGAACATTCCGGGCGGCAAAGCCGCAACGCAGATCACGATTGCAAAGGCTGGAGCAACTTTGTTTGAAGCGGGCGCCAACGCACCAATAACTGCGGGAATAAAGTCCGGCACCGACGTCGTTGTCGCATTTTATGCTCGGACAGTTTCTGCCGAAACGAGCGACGGCAGAGGCCGGATAGGCGTGCGTTTCAATCAAAATGTCCCGCCTTATTCCGGCTTTGGCGACACCACGATATTGATCGAAAAAGACTGGAAGCTTTATCAGGTCGCAGCGAAGGCCAACATTAGCATTCCCAGGGGTCAGGCAGCTGTTGGTTTCCAATTGTCGGGAGCCAAACAGGTGATCGAAATTGGCCAGACGATTGTTGCATCCGGCACAACGTCCCTCACAACCAAGTCGGGCAAGACAGAACAATCGGCGACCACCGACATCTTGCCTCAACTGCAAGGCAAAGGTAAATTGATCAGCAACCCAGCGGACAAGGATTGGGCGGTCTACGGTCCGGGCGCAACGCATCAGACGGTTCCGTCACCTAACATTCCAGGAACCGGCGGCACTGCGTTGCTAGTTCGGACCGCCGCAGCTGCCGCAAATGCTTTTGAGATTGGCGCGATCGTTCCGATTACCGATTCAATTGCCGAAGGCGACGTCATACTGATCGGTATACTCGCCCGCACCGCGCCTGGTGGCTCACCCGATGGCACGAGCAAACTCGGCATCCGGGTGCAGGCGAATGATCCGCCCTACCCTGGTTTTGGCGAAAATGTCCTGACGCTGGGGCCTACTTGGCGACTGCTACAAGTCAAGACCCAGGCAAAAACGGCAATTGACGCGGGCAAGGGTGTACTAGCATTGTATTTCGGTGCAGCAGCGCAGGCGATCGAAGTCGGCCAAGTGTTTGTCATTAACACATCGAAGCTGACACCTAGCAGCAACCAATAATGGTTCTGCCTGAACTAGTCAGCATCGTCTGCGGCGACAATATCTCCGCCATTTGCCCTGCTCTCGGGGGGAGCATCATCGGCTGGTCAGTCGGTGAACAAGAAATGTTAAGGCGCGCAGATGCCGACGCCATCGCATCGGGCGATCCACTTGCAATGGCCTCGTTTCCGCTCGTGCCGTTCTCGAACCGGATCGGCAATGCGCAGTTTATTTGGAAAGGGCGCGAAATCCAAATAACCCCCAATTTCGCGCCTGAACCGCATGCGATCCATGGCACGGGGTGGAAACAAGCTTGGACGATAGCCGAGCGAAGCGATGCATATTGCGTGCTCGAGCTGCAACACGATGCGGACGCCCGCTGGCCTTGGCCTTTTGAAGCTACACAGAGATTCACGCTAAGTGCCGGTATGTTGGAATTGAAACTTATCGCAATCAATCTATCGGATGAACCTGCCCCGCTCGCATTTGGCCATCATCCCTATTTTGATATGGATGGCGCACACGTAACTTTCACCGCCGCACGCGTGCTTATGTCGGGCGAAGACGCCATGCCATACGAGGCCATAACACCCAATGGCGAGTTCGATTTCAGCACTGACAGCAAAGTTGCGGGGCGCAGTATCGACCATTGCTATGCCGGTTGGGATGGCAAAACCCGCATTCATTGGACGGGACGACAGCTCGCACTCGAGATCACAGCAGATATGGAAGCAGCAGTCGTCTATGTGCCAAAGGACGGTAGTGCCTTTTGTTTCGAGCCTGTGCCGCATGTCAACAACGCACTCAATCTACCCGGAGAACTACCCACAATGCCGATCGTGGCGCCTGGTGAATACTTCACAGCGACCATCCTCTTGAAGGCAGTCAACGCATGATTAAACGTTCGATAGTCGGCTTAGCGGCGCTGCTAGTTGCGTCCCGCGGACACGCGCAAGCCATGTTCGACTATGTGTCCTATCAGGGCCGAGATCCAGTCGAGGACGCCATTCCCGTCACATCCGGGGATTACCGCAATCCAATTATACCTGGATTCCATCCCGACCCCAGCCTCGTCCGCGTCGGCGAAGACTATTATCTGGTCAATTCAACGTTCGGCTGGTTTCCTGGTCTGCCAATCTACCATAGCCGCGATCTCGTCACTTGGCAGCAGATCGGCAATGCAATTAACCGGCCTGGCATGTTTGACATCGAAAGCGTTGGCATAAATCGGGGTTTGTTTGCGCCGACAATCCGCTGGCACATGGGGCTTTTCTATATCATCAACACCTGCATCGATTGCGGATCCAATTTCATCATCACCGCGCGAGATCCAAAAGGGCCCTGGTCCGACCCGGTCTGGCTCAAGGAGATTGATGGCATCGACCCGGACATCTTTTTTGACGGCGATGGCCGGGTATGGATTACTTACAACGGTCCGCCCGAGAGCGCCCCAGACTATGAAGGCCACCGGGCCTTATGGATCCAAGAATATGACCTCCTGGCGAAGCGGCTTATCGCGCCACGCCGCGTCATCGTCGATAAGGGTGTATCTCCCTGGGAAAAGCCGATTTGGACCGAAGGGCCCCACATCATCAAGAAAGGTGGCTGGTATTACCTGATCGCGGCGGAAGGCGGGACTTCGGGCGAACATTCACAGACGGTGTTCCGCAGCAAATCGGTAACCGGACCATATGTGGCGGGACCGAACAACCCAATCCTAACTCAGCGCGACCTTGACCCCAAACGACCATTCCCTGTTACAGCAACCGGCCACGCTGACTTTGTGCAACTGCCAAACGGTGAGTGGTGGTCTGTATTCCTCGGCAACCGGCCATATGAAGGTTGGCTTACCAATTTGGGGCGCGAAACCTTCCTGCTACCGGTCGATTGGAGCGGCGAGTGGCCGGTGATATTAGCCCAAGGCCAGGCGGTGCCCCACGTCACACGGCGACCTAAGTTAGGAGCGGCGCCCAAGAATTCAAATTGGTCGCAATGGCGCGACGAATTTACCGGTAAATCGCTTGGCCATGATTGGCTTATGCGGCGCGGTCCGACCGACGAATGGATCGACCTGAGTTCAACGCCAGGTGCCTTGACGATAGGCGCCGACGGCAAACCGTCTTTTGTCGGACGGCGCCAACGGCATGCTTATGCGACAATTGAAACGGGGTTACGTTCGAGATTGCTCAAGGATGGCGAGCGCGCAGGCTTGGCTGCCATTGCCGATGAACAGCACAAATATTTCTTTGGATTAGACGGCACGCGATTAATCATTGCAGTCCGCAGCGGCCATCACGATGCGGGAAAGGACCGCGTTCTTGCTGAGACATCGTTCGAGGGCGGGACAAGTCTTCGGCTGCGCATCACGGCCAAAGGCGCCGCTTATGACTTTACCTATTCCGTCAATGACGGCGAATGGCAGACTTTGCTTGCCGACGCCGATGGGCGTGTTCTTGCGACTGAGTTCAACGGATTGCTATTCACCGGAACAATTATCGGGCCTTATGCTGGCCCACCATCACTTTGAAGGTGGTGCACCATCCGATTCACGCCGAACGAACGTGAAATCGAGCAACCTCTGCTCGCGTTTTGGTGTCCGTCCTGACCGCTTTTCGCGAATACGTTCAACCAGTATTTCTACTGCTGCCCGCGACATCTCAGCAATCGGCTGATGTATCGTGGTGAGTTCCGGCCAAATCGACAATGCAAAGTCGGTGTCATCAAATCCACAAACCGTCAGGTCTCGTGGAACATCCAAATGCCGCCGATGAGCAACCGTTATGACGGCCGCTGCCATGTCGTCATTACTCGCAAAAATGGCTGACGGCGGATCAGGAAGATCTAGCAGTTGCTCAGCTGCTTGCAAACCGGACCGGTATGTAAACAGGCCATCGACCACCAATGCGGGGTCAACGGGCAATCCTGCCTCTGCCATCGCCACTTCGAAGCCTTTCAGGCGCTGCAGGCTGGCGTTATGTTCGGGGTTCCCTTTAACAAAGCCGATGCGTTTATGCCCCAGCGACGTAAGGTGCCGCGTCATCGTGGCAGCTGCTTCAACATCGTCGATATGGACCACCGACATTTTACCGAGCGGGGACCAGCTGTTGACCGCGACGCATGGAATGTCCGTTTTTTCCAGCAATTCCTGAACGGTCGCCGAGTCGGACAGCGGGGCGGACAAGATAATACCGTCAACGGCGCCTTCGACAAGGTCATTGAAAACGTCGCGGATGCCCTTCTCGCTATCGCATTGCTCAATGATCAACTGGACGTGGCTTTTTCTGGCTTGCTCCAAAGTGCCGACGAGCAAGCGGCTGAGATAGGCGACGCTTGGGTTTCCGTAGAGCATCACAATCCGGATGGGTTCAGCTCCAGCAAGCGATCTGGCTGCAAGGTTAGGAGAATATTGCAATTTTTTCAGGGCGGCAAGAACTGCTTCGCGGGTTGAATCCTTAACATTTTTCTCACCATTGATGACCCGCGATACAGTCATAGGCGAGAACCCGGATTCGCGAGCGACATCGGCTATCGTGGCACCCCCTTGATGCCCACGTTGTGATTTCTGATTTATGTCGTCGCCTATTTTCACTGTGAAAACTCTAACGCTATAAAGCCAAGCTCCGCAATACTTTTTAAGTGCGATGTGAACACAATGTCAGAGATTGACGACGCCTTCGACTTGTTTCATGGTAGCGTTATCATTTCAAGCGCCAGGGAAGACAGCGACGATGAAATCTGGTGCCGCCGCATTATTGCTATGTACCGCTGAGATCGC
Source organism: Sphingorhabdus sp. EL138 (assembly GCF_945882965.1). Taxonomy (GTDB): domain Bacteria; phylum Pseudomonadota; class Alphaproteobacteria; order Sphingomonadales; family Sphingomonadaceae; genus Sphingorhabdus_B. Next base: position 34,138 of record NZ_CAMCWY010000016.1, on the reverse strand, counting down.
GGCAACCGCAATCTACCCCGAGCGTGCTTCTGCCACAGAGGCCGTTGAAGCGGAAGCGCTTTACAAAGACGCCAAAGCGCCGGTCGACGCGCGAGTAAATGACCTGCTGGCGAAAATGACATTGGAAGAAAAAGTCGCCCAAACCATGACTGTTTGGGATGCAAAGGCCGAAGTCTTCGATGCCAAAGGCGAGTTTGACGCTGTGAAAATGTCAGCCAAATTCCCCTATGGCATCGGCCAATTTGCTCGTCCGTCTGACGCATCAGGTCCAGTGTCACCCCGCAAGGTCAAGGGGCGTGATGTACGTGGCACCGTGCGCCTTGTGAATGCGCTGCAAAAGCATGCGATGACGCAAACCCGACTGGGCATTCCTATATTGATGCACGAAGAAGGCTTGCACGGATACGCAGCACTAGACGCTACGAGCTTCCCGCAGGCTATTGCCCTCGCTTCGTCGTGGGACCCCGGCTTGATACGAGAGATCAACGTCGTCATTGGCCGCGAAATCCGCGCTCGCGGCGTTAGCCTCGCATTGTCACCGGTGGTCGATATTGCCCGCGACCCACGCTGGGGCCGGATCGAGGAAACTTTTGGCGAAGACCCCTATCTCACAGCCGAATTGGGCGTAGCAGCCGTCGAAGGCTTGCAAGGCACTGGCAGGGTCACGACGCTTGCTCCAGGCAAAGTGTTTGCAACACTGAAGCACCTGACGGGCCACGGCCAGCCAGAAAGCGGAACCAATATCGGCCCTGCTTCCATCTCCGAACGCGTGCTGCGCGAGTATTTTTTCCCACCTTTTGAGCAGGTGGTCAAGCGTACTGGCATTCAAGCGGTTATGGCTTCCTATAACGAAATCGACGGCGTCCCAAGCCATGCCAGCAAATGGCTGCTGGGCGATGTACTGCGCGGGGAATGGGGTTTCAAAGGCGCCGTGGTCAGTGACTATTATGCGATTGATGAGTTGGCCGGTCGGCATAGCATTGCAAAGGACAAAACCGAGGCTGCGATACTCGCGCTTGCGGCCGGCGTGGATTCTGATTTGCCAACAGGAGCAGCCTACTCGACATTGATTACATCGGTGCGCGAAGGAAAGGTTTCCGAAGCGGCTATAAATCAGGCTGTAGGCCGGATACTGGCAATGAAGTTCCGCGCCGGGCTGTTTGAAAATCCCTATGCCGATGCCGATGCTGCGGTCAAGATTACCAACAACGCGGCGGCAAAGGTGCTGGCATTGAAAGCGGCGCAGCGTTCGATCACGCTCCTCAAGAATGATGGTATGCTGCCTTTGAGCCTAACATCAAAGGCTGCAACAATTGCAGTAATCGGCCCAAGTGCCGCCGTGGCGCGGCTTGGTGGCTATTACGGCCAGCCGGCGGTGACCGTCTCAATTCTAGACGGTATCAAGGCCAAGGCCGGCACACACGCCAATGTTGTTTTTGCGCAAGGCGTGAAGATCACCGAAGATGACGATTGGTGGGGTGATGAGGTCAAGCTTGCCGATCCGGCAGCTAACCGCAAGCTGATTGCCGAAGCAGTTAAGACCGCAAAGAATGCCGACCAGATCATTCTAACGCTGGGCGATACCGAACAGACCAGCCGCGAGGGGTGGGCAGAAAACCATTTAGGTGACCGCAGCAGCCTTGATCTAGTGGGCGAGCAACAGGAATTGTTCGATGCGCTGAAGGCGACTGGCAAACCAATTGCGGTAGTGCTTATAAATGGCCGGCCACCTTCGATCGTAAAGATTGCCACTGACGCCAATGCAATAATTGAAGGCTGGTATCTGGGCGAGCAGGGCGGCAATGCATTAGCCGATGTGCTGTTCGGCGACATCAATCCTGGGGGGAAACTGCCCGTCACGTTCCCGCGCAACGCTGGGCAATTGCCATTCTATTACAACCATAAACCAACCGCACGGCGCGGCTATCTGTTTGACGAAAAGGCTCCGCTTTACCCGTTCGGTTTTGGCATGAGCTATTCAACATTTGAGCTTAGCGCACCGACGCTTTCATCGGCGACAATTGCCACAAACGGCACCGTCGCCGTCACTGTTCCGGTTAAGAACACCAGCGACCGCGCAGGTGACGAAACCGTGCAAATCTATGTCCGCGACAAAGTTAGCTCGGTCACACGTTCGGTCAAAGACTTGAAGGCATTCAAACGGGTAACTTTGGCCGCTGGCGAGAGCAGAAATGTCATTTTCACGCTCACGCCCGAAACTTTCCAGATGTGGAATAACAAGATGGAGCGCGTCGTGGAGCCGGGCGAGTTCGACATTATGGCGGGTCCAGACTCTGCCAATTTAAAAACGGTGACGCTTACCGTCACGCCTTGATCGGGGAGAATCCAAATGGAAATGACACGGCGTGAGGGTCTGGCGGCGGTGCTGGCGCTGGCGACAACGGCTTGCTCAGGAAACTACAGCTCGCCTGTCAATTCTGTTGGCGCTGCGTCCACAATCGACAGTCTACATAAGCTTGCGAAGGCCAAAGGTATGCGGTTCGGCTCAGCGGTTGGAGCGGGGCATAGCGGTTCAGGCTCGTTCCGAAACACAGGCTATGCGTCGCTGCTGAAACGCGACTGCGGCATATTGGTCGCCGAGAATGAAATGAAGTGGCAGTCGTTACGCCCCGACCCATTGTCTTTCAACTTTGCGCCATTTGACGAGATACTGGCCTTTGCCGAGAAAAATAATATGGCAACGCGCGGTCACACATTAATGTGGCATCGTCCGCAATGGCAGCCGAGCTGGTTGGAGGCCTATGACTTTGGTACCAACCCGGCAACTGAAGCAGCACGCTTGCTGACCACGCACATTACGACAGTCACCGACCGTTATCGCGGCCGCATCTTGAGCTATGATGTTGTCAATGAGACAGTGATGGAAGACTCAACGCTGGCACAAACCGCAATTTCCCGGGCCATTGGCGGCACCGAGACGCTGGTCGATCTCGCCTTCCAAACCGCACGCGCACAACTGCCAGATGCCCAGCTCGTTTACAATGACTACATGAGTTGGGAACCAGGCAATGAAAAACACCGAGCGGGCGTGCTCAAGCTGCTCGAAGGGTTCAGGGCGCGCGGTGTGCCAGTCGATGCGCTAGGCATCCAATCGCATATCAGGATCGATACATATGATCCCTCCACAGGAACTGGGCCGAGGCAGGAACGGGAATGGCGTAAATTTCTCGATGAGGTGGTGGCTATGAATTACGATATATTGATCACCGAATTCGACGTAAACGATCAGGCTTTGCCCGGGGATTTTTCGGCGCGGGACCGGTCGGTTGCGGACTACGCTAAAGCCTATTTCGAAGTCATGTTGGACTATCCGCAACTCAAGGATGTGCTTGCATGGGGCATGTGTGATTCATATTCATGGTTGCAGGAGTTCAAACCGCTCCGCACTGATGGACTTGCTAAACGTGCCTGCCCTTATAGTGCCGATTTTGCACCCAAACCACTGCACTCGAAACTGGCCGCGGCACTTCAGACGGCATCGGCACGATAAATAAACTGGCGCGGCCGTTATCTAACGGCAGTATAGCGGAGTGACCTAAGTACGGCCATTGGGGAAGGATACTTTTATGAGTAACGGTGGCGCAAAACCCATCCATGTCATAGTACTTGGCGGCGGCACAGCGGGCTGGATGGCGGCAACCGGCGTTGCGGTCATGCTTGGGGAACAAGTTCGCGTGACCCTCGTTGAATCCGAAGATATCGGCATTGTCGGTGTTGGAGAGGCTACGTTGCCGCACCTACGCAGCTTTGTCGAAAGCCTTGGTATTAACGAATCCGACTTCATGCGGGAGACGCACGCTACCTACAAGCTGGGCATCGATTTCCGCGATTTCGGTAAGATTGGCGACAGCTATATCCACCCATTCGGTAGCTTCGGTGAAGAGCTGGCGGGGATATCATTCCACCATTATTGGCTCGCCGCGCAGCAAAGGGGTGATGCTGGTCCGATTAGCGACTATTCAATGGGCGTTGCAGCAGCGGTCGCAAACCGTTTTCGTCCACCCGCAAACGATCATACGCTTGGTTCAGCCTATGGCTACGCCTATCAGTTCGACGCGACTTTGTTTGGTCCGTATATGCGCACATTCGCCATCAGCAAAGGCGTTGAGCGAATCGAAGGCAAAGTTATCGAGGTCCAGAAAGACACTGAAACGGGCAATGTCACCACGCTACTCTTAGACAACGGACAGTGCATCAATGGCGACCTGTTTGTCGATTGTTCTGGTTTCCGCAGCATGCTGCTAGGAGAAGCTGTCGGCGCGGAGTGGGAGGACTGGTCGCACTGGCTACCGTGCGACCGCGCGGTAGCCATGCCCTGCGCTGCGGCTAGCGAGATAATAGAACCCTACACGCGCGCAATAGCCATGCCCGCTGGCTGGCGTTGGCGCATTCCATTGCAGCACCGTGTCGGTAACGGCTATGTCTACGCAAGCAGCTTCATCGACGACGAAAAAGCGGCGGATGCGATTGTCGCTGCGGTCGAAGGCACTTCGTTAGCAGACCCCCGGATCCTGAAATTCAGGGCCGGGCGTCGCAAGAACAGCTTCGTCAAAAACGTCATCGGCGTCGGGCTGGCAAGCGGATTCCTTGAGCCACTCGAATCGACCAGTATCTATCTCGCGCAAATGGCTATCACCTATTTGATCGAATTATTCCCCAAGGACGGCAAGATTGAGAACGCGGACCGCGCCGAGTTCAACCGACTCGTTGACATGGAATATGACCGCATCCGCGATTTCCTGATCCTGCATTACCACGCCACAACGCGTGACGATTCCCCATTTTGGGATCACGTTCGTACGATGCAGGTGCCAGACAGTCTGGCAGGCAAGATAGAACTTTGGAAACGGACCGGACGTATTGCCAAATATTCTGAAGGGTTGTTTTATGATGCCAGCTGGATAGCGGTCTTTCTAGGGCAGAACATCCTTCCCAACGGCATCGACCCGCGCGTTTCGGTTCCCGACCCGGGCGGTATGGCACGCGCTCTGTCTTCGCTGAAGCATGCAATTGACATGGAAGTCGCGACCATGCCGGACCATCGCGCCTATCTGCATTCGCGCAGCGAGCGACTGGCACCGCAGCTATGAATCATGCTGCTCAGCCCCGCGAACTGCCGCACGCCATTCTGGTGGTTGGCGACGGACAGGTAGGCATACTGACCGCCATCGCCCTGCGCCAGGCACTACCGACCACGACGGTAACTGTAATTCCCAGTCCGGCAGATCACGCTGCTTTTGCCGACCGTATTGGCACAGCAATGCCCTTTACGAACCGGCTGCATGACCGGCTCGGCATATCCGAAATGGATTTGGTGCAAAGGGCTGGAGCGAGCCACCGGTTAGTTACTCGCTATCGCGGCTGGGCAAGTGAGACCCATGAGGGCATTAGCGGTTATGGCAGTGGTAACCCGGCGCTTGGCAATGCGTTTACGGGACATTTTGAGGCCGTCCGCAGTCCCGGTCGGGCAGCCGAAGCAAGGATTTTAACACCCGCCGCGGCGCTTGCTGCTACGGGCCGTTTTTGCCCACCCGATGGCGACCCCAACTCACCGCTCGCCACTATTGATTACGCGCTCCGATGGAATGTCGAGGCCTATCGCAATCTGCTGATTGCAAAGGCGATGCAGCTTGGCATTCAATATGCACCAAAATTGCCCGCTGATGTGCAATATAGCGCACGGGGTGATATCGCTGCAGTCATTCTTGACGACCATGCTGGAGCGATTGCCGCCGACCTGTTTATCGATTGCAGCGGTCCTATGCGCTGGTTGATGAGCAGGATGGCAGGCGCGACGCTTGACAGCTGGAGAGAAAATCTGCCCTGCGATCGAGTGTTGATCGCCGCGCCGGGTGAACCAGTTTTGGCGCTCGAAGATCGGATGACCCTGACCCCGCATGGCTGGTTGAACGAGATTGGCGGGCGTGACGGGGTGCAGCGGATATTTGCATTCCCCGCATCGCTGGGCAGTGCCGACGCGGAAGCGCATCTAATAGGGGCAGGCGCTTCCGCTGCCATCGCCGCGGCAATTCATCCCGGCGCACTCGTCCGGCCCTTTGTCGGCAATGTCGTTGCCTTGGGCGACGCAGCGGCGAGTTTCGAGCCAATTGGCGGTACAAATCTGGATCTCGCCCACCGACAGTTGTCTTTGTTGCTCGAACTGCTCCCAGGGCGCAACGTCGAACCACGCGAACGCGAAGAGTATAACCGCCGCGCGGAGCTGATGGCTTCGTCGCTGCGTGATTGGTTGACTAGCCATTATGCCGCGCTCGGAATGCCCGGCACGCCGTTTACGGCGCGTGTGTCGCAACTCACATATTCGCCGTCGTTCAACCTGCTGATCGACATGCACCGGCGACATGGTCGGATGCCCTTTTTCGAAGAAGCGCCGGTGCTGCCATCGGAGTGGAGCGCTATGCTGCTGGCGCTGGGCATATCCTCGTCACCCTCAGCCCACGCGCTAGCCCAGTCGGCTGAACGGAACCGCTCGTTGACGCAGCAGGCGGAAAATGCGGCGCGCGCAGCGGTAGATGCAGCGCCGCCTTATGGCGAATGGCTGGAGTCTGTATTGCCGCAGCCTGGTGTTTAACGCTGCATCGAGGCTCTGATGTAGGCCATCATCTTGCTGATTAGGTTCGGCGAAAACGGCCCAAGCATGCCCTTCGATCCGTCTGGCAAATGCGCGCCTGGATCATGCTCGCCAAAGGCAAAATACTCGGCGATATTGCGCCAGACCTCTCGCTGTTCGGGGTTCAGATGCCGGAAGGCCGCAATCATGTGAAGTAGCGCATCATAAGGCGGAGCCATAACCTCATGCGGGTTGTTCCACCAGTAATTGACGAGGATGTTCAGTGTATCTAGGCTATCTACCGCATGCCACCAGCCATAGGGGATGTAGATCGCATCGCCGGGTTCGAGCGTTGCGGTTTGCGCATATTTCCATGCTTCTGCAAAACGCGGATAGATCTCCAAGTCAGGATTTATTGGGTCAACGAGGCTGGTCGGCGTTCCCGCAGGGGTAAGTTCGAGCGGCCCCAGATATAGGTTAGAAATCTGCTCGGGCGGAAACAATATGAAGCGGCGGCGGCCCGCTACATTGCAGGCGACATTTTCGCTCAGGTCGTAATGCGTTGCCGTCCGAACGCGATTGCCGAGCCAGATGCGGCCTTCAACATCGGGTAACAGATCAAGCCGGTTCGCTTGCGCAAAGCGCGGCGATACGATGCGCAGGACTTCCGACTGGACGGACATTGCGTGCGGCATGTCTTTGGCATTTTCATCCATCAGGTCGCCCAAGAATTTGGCCAGTTGGCCCTGCCCCTTGATGAAGTTAAATCCGGTCAATTGCGGGTTGTAGAAAAGCCGCCCCTGCTCGGACGGAGCCGCCGCGAGCGCGGTTACCGGGCGGGTCGTGCCACATTCGTTCAGATAGGCGACCATCGCTCTATCGCCTCGTTGTCCGGCAGCTACACATGACCAGTCGGCGACCAAACCGCGCATCACCAAAGGCTTTGCCGCAGGACGGATATGTTCGTGAAATTCAGTAAAACCAGCTTTACCGGTTTCGGCAATCGCTACTGGCTCGGACAGCCACGTCACCCCTTCACCATCACACTACCCTGTTGGATGAGAAATTCGGACTGCGTTGGCATCGCATCCGCCGTGCCTTGAACAACGCTACGGATATGCGCAAGACGGTTCATCGTTTCATTATCTGGCAGTAAATCGGCTGCGGGGTGATAGCCGTCTGACTCCATGCCTTGCCCCACCATCACCGACAGCCAACTCGTCTCAGTAAACAGCTCGTTATTCTCGCGGAACACCCTGCCCGACGAACGGAACATTGCTAGCTTGTCCGCCAGCCCAGGCGGCGGCTCCAGCGTACGGCAATAGTCCCAAAAGGCGGAATCGTTGCGTTCGGTTGCTTTGTAGTGCAGCACAAGGAAATCGCGAATTTCCGAATAATCTTCAATCGACTCGCGGTTAAAGCGGTCGATTTCCTCGCGGCGAAATTCGCGAGTTGGGAATAGCGTCATCAGTCGGGCAATGCCTGCCTGAACCAGATGGATCGCAGTCGATTCAAGTGGCTCCAAAAAGCCACCTGCCAAACCCAACGCAACCACATTCTTCTCCCACGCCTTGTGCCGATGTCCGGCAGTGAAACGGATATAGTTGGGGTCGGCCAGCGGTTCGCCGTCAAGATTGGCAAGTAATAAGGAAGTTGCCTCGTCAGAAGACATATGCATGCTTGAATAAACATGGCCATTGCCGATCCGGTGCTGCAACGGAATACGCCATTGCCAGCCAGCGGGCCGCGCAGTGCTGCGGGTAAGCGGTTCGCTCAATTCGCCTTCCGGATGCGTGCAGGGAATGGCGACCGCTCGGTCGCAGGGCAACCACGGCGTCCAGTCCTCGAACCCGACGCCGAGCGTTTCACCAATCAACAGGCTGCGAAAGCCCGAGCAGTCTATGAACAGGTCGCCCGTGACATGCGTGCCGTTTTCAAGAACGACGGCAGTGACAAAACCGCTCTCATTATCCTGCTCGACCTTTGTGATTTTGCCTTCTGTCCGCTTGACGCCCTGCGCCTCTGCGCGAGCGCGCAGATATTTCGCATAACGGCCCGCATCGAACTGAAAGGCATAGCTGAATTTGGAGAGCGGCGAATTGGGCTGGTCCGACTGCGGTCGCATGAACCGGCCTGCTTTACCCGCCACCGCCGCCATCGAATAGGCGTCGAGCAGGCTGTTGTCGCCAAGCCCTTTGCCCTTAAGCCAGAAATGTTGGAATTCGATACCCATCATATCGATGCCATAATGGCCAAAGGGGTGAACGTAACGATGCCCCAACCGCGTCCAGTCGACAAACTCAATGCCGAGCTTATAGGTCGCCCCGGTTTGGCGCACGAACTCATTTTCATCGATGCCGAGCAAGTTGTTGAACAGGCAGATATCAGGGATGCTTGCTTCGCCAACACCGACAGTGCCAATGGCGTCGGATTCGACAAGCTCAATATGCAGCCCCGGCAGCGCGCCGAACACTCGAGAAAATGCCGCAGCCGTCATCCATCCGGCGGTACCACCGCCGACGATCACCATTTTGCGGATGGCATAGTCATTCATGGCACGATCCGGACGTCCGATGCAGCCCATGCCCCGGCCTTTCGCAAAAATTCCTCGTGCGTGGGCAGCGCATCGGCGGTCGCAGTATAGCCTCGACGCATCTGCGCCATCGCTTCGCTTACGCGCTTTTCATCGAGCGCATCGGTCAGCGTGTCCCAGTGTTCGGGCCAGATGTTCTGGCCCAACATCACCGCAACCCAACTCGGCATGCTAAACAGCTCTGCATTCTCGCGGAACACTCGCCCCCGTGTTTTGAACAATTCCATTTTGCGCGCTAGCGGCTCGGGTATGTCCATATCGCGGACATAGCACCAGAACGGAGTGTCATCGCGCTGCGTCGCCTTGTAATGCAGGATGATGAAATCCCGGATATCCTCATAAAGATCGCGCATCCCGCGATTATATTCGTCGCGTTCGAGCGGATTGAAGTTTTTGTCTGGAAACAGAGCAAACAGCCGCGCAATGCCGTTCTGGATCAGGTGGATGCTGGTTGATTCCAGCGGTTCGAGAAAGCCACCAGAAAGCCCAAGCGCCACGACATTATGGCTCCAGCTGAGTTCACGCCTTCCGGTGGTAAAACGCAGCCGGCGCGGATCCGCCAAAGCTTCGCCCTCGAGATTGGCCATCAGCACCGCCTCGGCCGCGTCATCGTCGAGATATTGGCTCGAATAAACATGCCCGTTGCCGCTGCGGTGCTGCAGCGGAATACGCCATTGCCAACCTGCAGTCCGCGCGGTTGACCGGGTGAACGGGTCAGGAGGGCCGATATTGGCGGTCGGAACGGCAATCGCGCGATCCATCGGCAGCCAGTGGCTCCAGTCCTCATAACCTACACCCAGCGTGTCGCCGATCAACAGACCGCGAAAGCCAGAGCAGTCGATGAACAACTCACCTGCGATTTTCGTTCCGTCGGCCAACTCTACGGATTCGACAAAACCGTCGCTGTCGCGGCGATGAACGCGGACAATCTTGCCCTCCTGCCGAACAACCCGATTGGCCTCAGCGTGACGGCGCAAAAACTTCGCATAAAGGGATGCGTCAAAATGAAAGGCGTAGAATAACTCGGAAACCGGCGAACGTGCGGTCGCATTGGCCCGTCCGAACTTCCCCAGCTTTGCCGCCATGGCCGACATGCAGTATTCGGAAATCGACCGGTGGTCGCCGCGGGCATATTCGCGCAGATATAGCTGATGGAAATTGATGCCATGTAGGTCCTGACCGTAATGCCCAAACGGGTGGAAATAGCTTTCGCCCAGCCTACCCCAATTTACAAACTCGATGCCCAGTTTGAATGTACCCTGCGTTTCCCGTAAAAATTCATTTTCATCGATATCGAGCATGCGGTTGAAATTCAGGATCGCCGGAATGGTCGCCTCACCCACGCCAACAGTGCCAATTTCATCTGATTCGATAACAGTTATTTTGCGTTGGCCATTATCCAAAAAACGACCAAAAGCCGCCGCGGCCATCCAGCCAGCGGTGCCGCCGCCAACGATTACAATATCGCGGATTGCATGATTTTCATTGCTCATGTGACTTTTTTGCACCCACTTCCAAACAATCCTCTCGGTCGCTTTTGTATGTTAATTCAGGTCTTGCCAACTGCCAAATGGCAATATAGGTAGCGCTACCATAAGCGCAATATTTAAAAACGATAGCGCTCTCAATTGGGAAGGATACGCCATGGAACAGCCATCATTGAATTTGTTTGAGTCGATTCGCGCACTGGGATGTGGGCAGGTGCCGATATCGCCTTTGAAGGCAAGTGTATCAATGCTTGCGGTTTGTGTGCTGCTGACCAGCGCTCCGTCCTATGCGCAAGATGCGGCAGCGGTTGAGACGGAAGACAATGGAGACGCCATTGTTGTCACAGGTATCCGCGCCAGCCTTGCAAACGCGCAGAGCATCAAAAAGAATTCAGACACAATTGTGGATGCCATTACCGCGGAAGACATCGGCGCTCTGCCCGACCGTTCCGTAACTGAGGCACTCCAACGGCTTCCTGGTGTAGCGATTAACCGCTTTGCTGGTTCGAATGATCCAGACCACTTCTCGGTAGAGGGATCGGGTGTCGTCATTCGCGGCCTGAACTTTGTGCGCTCGGAATTCAACGGGCGTGATTCGTTTGCAGCAGGTGTTGGCGGACAGGCCTTGAACTTTGCGGATGTTCCATCCGAGTTGTTAGGCTCAGTCATTGTCAGCAAAAATGCGACGGCTGACATGATTGAAGGCGGGCTTGCTGGAACGGTCAACCTTAACACCCGTAAGCCATTTGATAACAAGGGCTTTCATATCGGTTTGAACCTTGAGGCCAATTATGGCGATTTCCGCAAAAAATGGACGCCCACAGGTTCACTTCTACTAAGCAACACCTGGGAAACCGGCATTGGTACCTTTGGCCTCTTGGGCAATCTTTCCTACTCGCGCATCAAAAGCCGTGCTGATGGCCTGCAGATTTCGAATTTCCAGACAAGAGACGGCGCCTATGTCTTAAAGGCAAATGCCGGCGGCACACAAATATGCCGCAATCGTCTTCCTAGCAGCGACAACACAACACTTTTACCCGCCCAGTCCAACAACTGTAATGCGGCACAAACAACCGGCGCAGATGGTTTCGCAGATCTGCGTTCGCTGGCTTATGCGCCGCTTGGAGGTCAATTCCGCACACAAGAATTCGACCGTACACGTGACGGTCAGGCGCTTGCCTTCCAGTTCGAATCAACAGATCGCAATACTTTAGTCACCGCGCAATTCCTTCGGTCGCACACGACCAACAAATGGGGTGAGCGTACATTCGAAACAGGCTCGGATCTCTCGGAATATGGCACTCAGCCAATCGGCTGCTTGCAAAACAACCGGGGGCCAGCTGAACTGAGGGCCGATGGTACATTTGGCGACGGCACGACCCGGGCAGAATGCCCGATTGGCTCCAGTTTCCAGAACTACACCTATGATGAGAATAATCTGTTCCAAAAGGGATATATAACTAATCCAAGTGACGGCTGGCGCGGCAATCCAAATACGTTCGTCCCAATTGGTGGATTGCAGCAGGTTGCTGCACGTCGCGAAGTTGACGAAGAAAGTACCAACACCGATTATGCGCTTAACATGCAGACGAAGCTGACGGACAGACTGAGCCTTAGCCTCGACGCGGACTACACAAAGTCGGAAAAGAAAAACCTCGATGTCAGCATAATGGGTTCAACCTGGGCGGATCAAGAGCTGGACCTGACCGGCGATCTCCCAGTGGTGATCCCGCACAAACCGAACTATCTTGGGTACAGCTGGGCGGGACCAAACCCGACGCTTGGGGCAATGTCAGATGCGCAATATTTTGCTGACAAGCGCGTTCAATTCTGGCGCTCGGCAATGGACCATATCGAAAATAGTACCGGTTCGGAATTTCAGTTCCGTGGTGATCTGGCCTATGACTTTGACGAGACTTCTTTCCTACGTCAGCTCAAGTTCGGTGCTCGATATGCGGACCGCGATCAGACTGTTCGCTACACCACATATAACTGGGGCGTGCTGAGCGAAGTGTGGGCGGGCAGTCCGGTTTCGGTAAGTCAGGTCGGCAGCGGCAATGCTGACTTCTACGCCTTTCCGGACTTCTTTCGCGGACAGTCACCTGGGCCGGCTGGCGCGTACTACTATAATGGCGATCTGATTGGCGATTATGCCGGATCTTCGACCTTTGCTAAATCGGTCAATGCTGCTTGGGTTGCCAATGGCGGCAATGCCGGTTGGGTTCCGCTTGCGGAGCGCGATGGTGTGGTAGCTGGCACAGCATTCCTGCCCTCAGAAATCCAACCGGTCAGCCAGCAGGACACGGCTTTGTACCTGCAGGCGAAATTCGGTTCCGAGGACTTTGGCGGGATGCGGCTATCTGGGAATATCGGCGTGCGGTATGTTTCATCGGACATTAGGTCTGATGGCAACATCAGCGTCGGCAGCAAGGCGCAACTGGGTATTGCGCAGCCTTATAGCGTTCGCTGCGCTCCCGTACCTGGTCCAGGAGGAGTAGGTACTGTTCCTGCGGGCGGTTTGTGCAGTACGTTGAACTCGACACAGTATGAGGCGCTTCAGACATTTGCAGATGGATCAAACGCATTTGATTCGGCCAAAAACGACTATAATTATCTGTTGCCTAGCTTTAACGCAAAACTGGCCGTGTCGGACGACGTTAATTTTCGCTTTGCCGCATCGAAAGTTCTTACCCGGCCCGACAATGCCTATCTGCGGAACTTCCTGAACACCGGCTTGGATGGTGCGGGCAATTTGACGGCCGAAACTGGCAATCCTTTCCTGAAGCCCGCAACTGCTTGGCAATTCGACCTCACTGCAGAATGGTATTTCGCACGGGTTGGATCGCTTACCTTGGATGTCTTCTACAAGGATATCCGAAACTTCTTTTATCAGGCAGTAACCGACCGTTCGATTACCAACAACGGCGTTACGCAGAATGTCCTAGTGCGCGGCCCGGCCAACTTTGACGGGAAGGGTAAAGTAAAAGGTTTCGAAATTGCCCATCAGCAGACCTATGATTTCCTCCCCGGATTTCTGGACGGTCTTGGTACTTCGGCCAACTATACTTACATCAAGAGCAAGGGGCTTCCGAATACGTTCCTAAACGGCGGCAATCTGGCCGCTAACTCCACAGTACCTCTCGGCAATCTGCCGCTTGAGCAGCTATCGAAGCATAATGTGAACGCCGCTGTCTTCTATGAAAAGGGGCCAGTCTCGCTCCGTGCGGCTTATAACTGGCGCTCACGCTTCTTACTGACTGCATCGGATGTGATTTTCCCATATTATTCGATCTTCAACGAAGCGACTGGACAGTTGGATGCGTCGGCATTCTTTAGCGTGACTGATAACATTAAGATCGGGGTCCAAGGCGTTAACCTGCTTAATGAGGTGACCAAGACTTCGCAGGCCTATACCGGTAACCCCAGTCTACTGGCACCGCGTTCCTACTTCATGAACGACCGCCGCTTCTCGTTCATCGCGCGGGCGAATTTCTAAGCCGGATTGGTGACGATATCGCAATATAATGGCGCCGTCTGACCCGCTCAGGCGGCGCCGTTTTAATCAACTGCTCTCCTCCAAGCACGATTAGCGTCTAGCTTAAGGGAGTTGCAGATGATGAAACGAACAAGGTTTTAAGAGAAGGGTCAACAATAGTTCGTTCCCGGGGGTCTGCACCGCAACCTCAAGGCCATAAGCTATCGCCAATCACACCAATTCGGAGGCCTCGCAGGAACTGCTGAGGGCCAGTGTACGCGGCAACATCGCTAAGGAAAAATTCGCGGTAGATGGCGACAGGAACTTTATCAAGTACGTGCCGTGTCAATGGCTGCCCTTAAGTCTTGTTCTGTTAAAGGAAGTTGACGCAGGCGCACGCCACATGCAGCGAAGATCGCGTTGGCAACGGCTGGAATGACAGGCGGCAGGGCAGGTTCACCTAGGCCCGTTGGCGGAAATTCACTAAGCACAAACTGCACGTCAACCTCAGGCGCTTGAGGCATACGCATCATCGGAATATCTTGAAAGTTCGTCTGAACCGCTCGCCCCTTTGAGAACGTAATTTCTGCCGACATAGAACCAATACCATCCATCACGGCACCCTCAACTTGGTTTTTGGCTGCGCTTGGATTGACGATCTGGTTTCCGACATCCCCTACCGCCCAGACCTTGAGAACGCGCCATTTGCCATCGTCCGTCACTCTGACCTTCGCAACTTCAGCGAAATATCCATGGTGGCTAAAATAGGTTGCCACGCCCATGCCCTCGCCTTTGCCGGAGGCCCTACTTCTCCAGCCCGAACGCTCCTCGACAGTCTTCAAGACAGCGCGCATTCGCGACGGATTGTATCCCCCGAACCGATCTCCGTTGTAATCATCAATGTGAGCATTGAGATGGGCCAGACGGAAGGCAATCGGATCCTGGCCCGCACCATGAGCGATCTCGTCGCAAAAAGTCTCGTGCACAAAAGCAAGCGCGTTAGAAACAGGTGCACGCAGGTAACCTGTTGGTATGGTAGTTTCAATCTTGGAGAACTCAATACGCGTGTGTGGGGCGACGGTCAAAGCGAATGCGTTACCTGCGACCTCATCGCCTTGTACAATCTTGCCTTCACGGGTGAAGTTCACACTGTGGCTAATATAAGCTGCCAACTTGCCTGATGCATCAACGCCGGCACGGACACGGTAGTAACCTCCGGGGCGAAAGAAATCGTGAGCGACATCATCCTCGCGCGCCCAGACCAGTTTGACTGGTGCGCCTGCCTTTTGCGCAATAGCAGCGGCTTCTGCCATGTAGTCGTTCTCGAGCCGACGACCAAAGCCTCCCCCACATCGTCGCATATGGACGGTGACGATGGCCGGATCGATGGAAAGCGTCTTTGCAATGAGCGCCTTGCCGTCATTAGGTTGCTGCGTCGGCGCCCAAATTTCCACGCCCTCAGCTTTTACCACGGCTGTACAGTTTTGCGGTTCCATCGGGACGTGGGCCAAAAATGGCACGTTGTATTCGGCGTCAAAAGTGTGGGTAGCCGATCTCAAAGCAGCGTCAGCATTGCCGCGTTTTTCTTTGACCTCGCCCTCGCCTAGCAACAGCGTCTTGGCGGTTTGGGAATAGATTTCACTGTCGTGCAATTTACCGACGGCTTCATCCCATACCGGTGAAAGCAGGGCGCGCGCAGCCTGCGCGTACCACCAACTAGTGGCGACAATTGCAATACCATCCTTCAGCCCATGCATATCCGTGCCCTTAAGCACAAATACGTCTTTGACGCCGTTGGCGGCCTTCGCAGCGGAAAGATCGCACGAGATGAGCCGCGCGCCATAAACTGGTGACTTCAAATAAACCGCGTACAACATACCGGGCAAGCTCACGTCGATGCCAAAAATCGGTTCGCCCCTAACGATTTTTGGATTGTCATATCCTTTCTGCGTCTTGCCAATTAGCAAAAAGTTTTTAGGGTCCTTTAGCGTAAGCTTAGTAGGATCGGGTGGAGCCAGAAGCGCGGCTTCGGCGGCCAATTCACCATAGTCAAACGTTGTGCCGTCCTTGTGCCTTACTTTGCCAGCCTTTGTTGTGAAGGCGTCATGCGTGGCTTTCATACGTCTTGCAGCCGCCTCGATCAGAAGCCAACGCGCTGCAGCCCCGACCTGGCGCATCGGCATGTATTCCAGAGCGGTCGCCATACTGCCGCCAGCAAACTGAGCGCCGAAGCGCTTGTCATCGGAGGCGGCGGTTTCTATCCTCACATTGGCCCAAAGGACATCTAGTTCTTCGGCAATAAGCATGGGAAGGCTGGTCATGACCCCTTGGCCAATTTCAGGATTTTTGGCTATGAGGGTCACTATGCCGTCAGACGAGATAGCGACATAATCGGTTACTGCTGTCACTGGACCTGGATCGTCCTTTTCTGTGCAGGCCGACAAGCCGAAACCGAGCAAAAGCCCTCCTCCGGCCAAGACGCCAGATTTCAGAAAAAGCCGACGTGTTGTTTCCATTTCAGGCCTCCGTGCCGCGGTTGCGAGTGTCGTCTACGGGCTGTCCAGATGCTGATTTGATCGCTGCCCTTATGCGCTTGTACGTAGCGCACCGACACAGATTGCCTTCCATCGCCACGTCAATGGCTGCGTCGTCAGGTGTGGGGTTCTGGGTCAACAGAGCCGTCGCGGTCATAATCTGACCGGCCTGGCAATAGCCGCACTGAATAACGTCGAGTTCAAGCCAAGCTTCCTGAATGGCGCGTCCCTGGCGGTTTCCAGCTATGCCTTCTATAGTCACGACTTTGCCGTCACCGATGCCGCCGACCGGGGTGATGCACGCTCGCACGGGTTCTCCGTCGATATGCACCGTACAGGCACCGCACTGAGCAACACCGCAACCGAATTTGGTCCCCTTTAAATCCAGCTCGTCCCGCAACACCCAAAGGAGGGGCATTTCGTCTGGTACTTTAAGTTGTCGAGGTTGGCCATTAACCGAAAGTGTGATCATCCTACTCTTCCTTAATCCTTGTCGTGTTTCGAGAGTAACTTTACGACAACCGGATGATTTAGCCCGTCGACCGTTGAGTCAAGCCAGGCGTTGAATCCGTTCAGATCGCGCACGCCGCTCAAGTCCTGCACCCAAGTCGCGCCAAAAGCATAGCGCACATGACCTGGATCCTTAAATGTCACGAAATAGGTTCGCCCATCGTCTCGCACGTCTCCCGTTGTGTCCTTTGGCTTGAAGAAAATGGCTAGGCCCAGATTATCATTCGTAAGAGCCTGCTGGCCCCATGAAGCAAAATAGCTCCATGCTTCTGACTTCCCACCCTTCAGTAGCAGAACCCCTGGATGATGGCGGAAGCCTGCGGCAAAGGGAGAAACTGATCCGGTTGCTGCAGCATCGACAAAGGTAAGAGCCTGCCCGTATGAAATCTTGTAGTGGGCACGCAACGAACCTCCGCCGGAATCGAAGTCGGAATGCGTTACGATTGCATGACCTGTAATTGCGGTATTGGCAACTTCGGCCGCAATAGTCGATGGACCGATTTGTTCGGCCTTGCCGTTTTTCACGATGCCGATGCCACCACTCCCCAGGCTCTTGTCGACCTGAAAAATGTCCTGCCCCCAATCATTCATTACATGATAGTCGCCTTCGTTTTGTCCTATGGACGGCAGGATGGGTCTAGGTAATTTCTTGCCGTAAATGTCGGTGACGCTACGTTCATCCAAGTAAAGCCTGTAGGCAACCTTGTCCGACTCCCAACCTATGCCTTCAAAGGCGATCAGGCCATCATGGATAAAATGTTCAGCGGGGACTTGGTAGGACTTGCGCAGG
Organism: Sphingorhabdus sp. EL138; assembly: GCF_945882965.1. Taxonomy (GTDB): domain Bacteria; phylum Pseudomonadota; class Alphaproteobacteria; order Sphingomonadales; family Sphingomonadaceae; genus Sphingorhabdus_B. Next base: position 16,160 of record NZ_CAMCWY010000016.1, on the reverse strand, counting down.
TGGAAAGTCCCGCCCTTAAGCAATCCGGCTTCCATTTTCCCGCCGTCTTGTACATTCAATATTGCGTGGACAAGTTCGGGCAAAGGCGCGGGTTGCGGCCGAACGCTGACCTGCAACGTTTGATGCTGCTTGATCGGCATGACAAAGCTTAGGATCCCGCGTTCGTACTGCGCCGGATAGACAATACCGCCTGCCTCAATGGACCATCCGCCAGCATCGCTTTCGGGCAGTGCAATGGCGATCTGGGCAAGGGCCGCTCCCTGATCAAAGCGAGAAGGGTTATGGACTTCAAGGCTTGCAGCGACAGGCGGTGCCGGAAGGTCAAGGTCGGCCACCTCACCAGCAGCGAGCAAAAATGCACCGACACCGTATAGCTGGGTATCATCATAAACTACAGCTTCGGGCCGGTCGCTTACCGACTGGACGTAGCCGAGTCTACCATCCTGTTGAACGGAGCGAACAAGAGCTGCCCATCCTTTGCGGACATGGGGCTCGTACGTGGATCGATCCAGCAACCCAGTTTTTACACCCCACGCAAGTCCGTACGTGAAGAAGCCTGTACCACTTGACTCGGGCGGACTGACCGCAGCATCGCCGAGCAAGGACGGAGACCAGAAACCATCAGGCTTTTGAAGTGCAATGAGCGCGACTGCCATCTCTTTGAAGATGCGTTCCATATAGGTGCGGTCCGCATCGCCTTCAGGAAGCAGCGAAATCATCCGCGCCAGACCAGCGAAAACCCAGCCGTTGCCTAGGCTCCAGAATATCTTTTTTCCATTGATGCCGCGCCGCTCGAAAAAGCGGCTGTCCCGGAAATAGAGGTGCGATGCCGGGTCATAGAGCTTGCCAGTTGTCGCGCGAAATTCTCTCTTTGCATAGTTGGCGTAACGCAGATCGCCGGTGACCTTGCTCATTTCCAGCCAAACAGGGGGTGCCATGAATAGCGCATCACTCCAGCACCAGCGATCTCGGCAGGTCAAACCGTTGCCAACAAAGTTTAGATCATTGACCGGAGGCTTCGCCAGGATTTCGTCGAGGCGCGCGCGCATCGGCACAATCGCGGCGTCACCGGCACCGTGCCGCGATGCCCAGAAATAGCTCGATCCGATGATGTGGTCGTCGGCGTCATTGATCATGTCACCAAGTCGCCAGCCGTTGGCTTGTCCTCGGGCGCGAATAACTGCGGCGAATTCCGGCCGGGACGAATGATCCGCCAAAGACATGAGGCCGACAAACAGTGCACCCTGCTCCCAGCCTCTTGGGTCGGGGTAGGCGGCAGAGGGGTTCGGCTTTAAGCCTGCTGCCATGGTAGCCAATTGATAGTTCCCGACCTTTTCAGCCAGTGCAACAACTTCTTGTCGATTCCAAGGAATTGCTGAAGGCGCTGAAATCACAGATGCGCTTGCGGGCCTAAGTTCCCGCGAATGGACCTCAGAGGTCATCACGCAGACTGCCAATACGCAGCATGCCAGTGAAACGGCTTTACGAAAGATGGCCATTCATTTCTCCCAGAAAGGACCGTCAAGCGCGCCGGGTGGACAGGCAAACTTGCTCGGCCCGGCAATCTTTCCAATGTGGCGGATCATGTGAATGATCCGTGCAAATATAAAAACGAATATGTCGACGCCTTTCATGCGCAGTTGTTGATTACGTGGATGGGCGATTGTCGAACGAGATGTCGTCGATGAAAAAGCTGTTCTGCGTGTCAGCACCAACAGTCAAATCAAGTTGGATCTGACTTACGTTGTGTGGGTTGAAGCCTTTGGACTCAACTAAATCTCGAAGTGGAACTCGCACTTCATGCCAATTGTCGTCAAAAATGTCAGGCGCGTAAGTTAGGACGTCGATTCGCGTGGAATGTTGTTCGGGCGTATCAAGCACCGCCCCGTTGCATTGCAGATTGAGCCGGAACTGAACGGGCTTGCCCCGAACCTTTATCCAGAAGCTAAAGGTTTCTAGCCCCGAAACATCGGTACCTATGTCGTCACCGGTCTTGAAGTTGAACCAGTTCCAGCCTGCGCCAATCCACTCGTTGTCGCCCGAGAATTTGAATTCGAGCGCCGAAGATCCGCTATGCGCTTCTATTGTTTGTGGACCAAAGGTCGATCGCGTCGGGTTCACCCAACCGCCACCCACATTTGCGGTTTCGCCATTCCAGACCACGACGCGGTGTTGGCCAGAGGAATTCTTTGACGCCTGCGGGTCTTTGGCGGCGGCCGGGTTTGCGGCGATCGCATGACCAACAAGCAGAGCCAGGGCAAGCATCGGTGGGGCCGCGCGGCCTGCGATTTTCACTCCGTGGGGCATGCGGCACCCGCCTTGGTTTCAGTTAGCCTGACGTCAGCAAGAGAAAGGTCAAGCGAACCGCCTGTTTCCAGGTGCAAGATTGTTGGAGTGGCCGCCAAATCCTGCCCCTTGAAGCATGACAATGGAACCGCGATGGTCGCGTAAGCACCAGGAGCAAGGCTTTTCAGAACTCTAGTAATTGGTACCGATGCGCTTCCCACACCGAGCCTGACATCGCTCGTCGGCGGCACGTTGATGCGTAGGTTGAGAGAAAGCAGCATGGCGCCGTTGGCCTCTCTTGCAATGTCTGATGGTTTATTGGCGCCCATCTCTGCCCAAGCCTTGGACTTGCCGTTCCAAGCCAAGTGCACAGCCCCGTCGCTTTGAGGCTCCGCCATTAACCCTGCCGAACCGTACAATGTCGTCTTGGTTCCAACATAGTCCATGCGAGGCGCATTGCTGTCGCCGAGCCACAGCCTATAGCCGTTCCAGACTTCTCCTTTGGTATAATAGACGTTCCTTTCGCCGTACCGCGTCGTGTCGGCGACCTCGGGCAAGATGGGCGTTACTACCCGCGTTGCGTAAGAAAGTCCAAAGCCATAAGCGAATTGAGGATCATAGGCTGCGTCACCGATGTTCAGAGGCGTTTGATCAGGGCGCTTGGGCCACGAAAAGCTTAACCGCCCTTGAAAATCATATTGGGGAGTTCCGTCAGGGCGTGACAAGAGAACATCTGCAACGCCAGCACCCTCCGAGCCCGGCAGCCACGCTTCCACAAACGCATCGGCTGCATTTATTTGGGGGTTCACGTACAGAGGTCGCCCCGACATCATGACGGCGACGACTGGTATACCCTGCTTCTTGAGATTGCGGATAAGTTCCAGACTTTCGACGTTATTGTGATGCAAAGCCACGTCGCTCTGATCGCCCATGAACTCCGCGTAAGGCTTTTCACCGAAAACGACGATGGCAACATCTGGCTTTTGAGGCGATGTGCCATCCGGACTTAGTAGCGCTTGACCGCCGGAAGCTTCGATCTGCGCCTTCAAGCCTTCATATATCGATGTTGCACCTGGAAAATCATTCGGACCGTTGTCTGCACCCTGCCAGCTCAACGTCCAGCCTCCGGATTGCATGGCGATGCTGTTGGCACCGTCGCCAGCGACAAGAACGGTTGCGTTCGGACGTATCGGAAGGACACCATTGTTTTTGAGCAAGACCAAGGATTTCCGAACCGCTTCACGAGCAACAGCGCGATGCGCCGGCGTCCCAATGGGCTGGAGGCTCGTCGCACGATTGGCCGGTGACGGCGCATCAAACACGCCCATGCGAAACTTAACGCGCAGAATTCGCCGGACCGCATCATCTAGACGGCTCTTCGGTATTTCACCGGACTTCACCTGGCGTACTAAGTTGTCGTAAAGAGCCTTCCAGTCTTGTGGTTGGTTAAATATGTCCAGCCCAGCATTGAAAGCTACCGAACAATCAGAATTGCTGCACCCGGGTATCTGGCCGTGAGCCAACCAGTCGCCCATGATAAAACCGTCGAACCCCATCCTGCCCTTCAATACGTCAGTCAGGAGTGCCTTGTTGGCGTGCAACTTGACCCCGTGCCACGAATTGAACGAGGCCATGACAGATTGCGTGCCGGTATTGATGGCCTGAACATAAGGCGCCCCATGCAGACGGGAGAGGTCCGCTTCCGAAACTGTGGAGTCGCCTTGGTCCCTGCCCCCATCCGTAGAGCCGTCGCCGAGGAAGTGCTTGGCCGTTGCAATAACGTGATCAGGCCCCAGGAAGTCAGACCCCGTGCCCTGTATGCCCGCAACCATAGCGGCCGCATACTGCGAAACGATATTCGGGTCTTCCGAATAGCTCTCGTAGCTGCGCCCCCAGCGGTCATCACGCGCGACAGCAATGGTGGGAGCGAACGTCCAATCCATGCCCGTTGATCGAACTTCGGCAGCCGTTACTTCGCCTATGCGGCGCAAGAGTTCAGGGTCATGGGCAGCGCCGAGACCGATATTGTGCGGAAAGAGAGTGGCGCCGTAAACATTATTATGACCGTGCACTGCATCGGATGCCCAGATCAGGGGTATAGTGACCTTCTTACCTGGCACAACCGACGCCTGATAATAGGGCTCTATCAAGTCAAGCCAATCTTTGACCGTTGAATGCTTGTTACCGCCCGGCACAGCGCCGCCGCCGTTCTCAATCGAGCCTATGTGATATTTGGTCACTTCCTCGGGCTTAATAGTCTTCCACTCTGGTTGAATGACCTGACCGACCTTTTCCTCAATGCTCATCTGGGCGAGCATGCGCCCGATCCTGGCCTCTTTCGATGCGCTGAGCCCAATGGGCGACTTCGCTTCTGGCCAAAGCTTTGGATGGACTGTCGCGCCGGTTGCCGTGGACCGAGGACGGGACTCTGCGGCAGAGGTGCTCGCGACTAGGGCAAGAGATGACACGATAATCCACAAGCGGATTTTCAAACTTTTAGTACGCATGTTTGCCCTCTCGCACAGCACCTATTGATATTTATATGGTAACGTTTCCATCCTACATATCCCCACATTGAAAGCGAGTGCAAGCGATTATCAATGGATTTGGTATAAAGAAGCTCGGCAGTATTGACATCGTTTTCATGTTTTGGTTAGTCAAACTAATGATAGCGCAACCAGGGACATTATTGATGAATTCCTATTTCCAGTTAGGCGACGACGAAGCGCGAATTGCTATTGACCGGTGTATAGCCGAATTGAAGACGCGCAAGAAAACGGGAAGCGTTGCTGTTGCAGACAGTCACGGTGAGCTGGTTGGTCTATTACGAATGAATGGCGCGGGTTTCGCTACGGCAACCATCGCGACCAACAAGGTATTCACATCGTCGCGCTTGCGCCAACCCAGTGGTGATCTCGGCAAGGCCGCGGCGGAAGGCGGTTGGGACGTTCATTATCATGGCGATTCCCGATATCTCGGGTGGGAGGGCGGGGCACCGGTCTTTTTCCAAGGGACATGCATTGGGTCTGTCGGTGTCAGTGGCCTGACCGGTGAAGAAGACTTCGAAATCGCTCAAATCGGCGTAGCTGCAATTCTTGCTTCTTTGGATTGATTGAAATGGCCTTTCCCGTTCCTTATTCCGCTGCCTCCACTAGATACGATACCATGCCTTATCGTCGTTGCGGCCGCAGTGGACTGAAGCTGCCTGCCATCTCGCTGGGCCTTTGGCAGAATTTTGGCGGCGATGATGTTTTTGAAACAGGCAGGTCGATCTTGCGTTATGCATTCGATAACGGGATCACTCATTTCGACCTCGCAAACAACTATGGCCCGCCATACGGCTCAGCCGAGGATAATTTTGGCCGCGTTCTGGCTACTGATTTCAAATCGCACCGCGACGAACTGATCATCTCGACAAAGGCTGGCTGGGACATGTGGCCTGGGCCATATGGTGATGTTGGCGGGTCGCGCAAATACTTGATTGCTTCTTGCGATCAGAGTTTGAGACGCATGGGCGTTGACTATGTCGACGTCTTCTATTCCCATCGCGTTGATGTCGACACTCCACTGGAGGAAACCATGGGGGCGCTTGCTACATTGCATCAACAAGGCAAGGCTTTGTACGTTGGCATTTCTTCTTACTCTCCGGAGCTTACAGCTCGTGCTGCAGAAATTCTAGCATGTCATAATGTTCCCCTCCTAATCCACCAGCCCTCCTATTCGATGCTAAATCGTTGGGTCGAGGACAAACTCCTTGAAACTCTGGATGACTTGGGAACTGGATGCATTGCTTTTTCGCCGTTAGCGCAAGGATTTCTAACTAAGAAGTATCTGAATGGCGTACCTACCGATGCTCGTGCAGGCAAGGCTGGGTCATTTAGCCCCGACTTGGTGACCGAAGACAATTTGCAGCGGATACACGGTTTGAATAGGATTGCGGAGCAGCGAGGGCAGACCTTGGCGCAAATGGCTATAGCGTGGGTTCTTCGCGACCCGCGTGTGACCTCAGCATTGGTTGGAGCCCGCACCGTCGCCCAACTTGCCGACACATTAAAAGCACTGCGCAACCTAGCATTTAGCAAAGATGAGCTCGCCGACATTGATACTTACGCCGGCGATGGCGGTCTCAACATCTGGAGCGTTTCGTCCGAGCTAAAGGATTGCGTCGTATTATAGTCACCTTGCTTAGAGAACACTTCAAAGCACATTATCAGGGAATGAGACGAAGGAACGCATCATGGAATCAAATCTCGTCCGGCTTTTGCTCGCAAGTATCGTTTCATTCGCAAGCCTCGGCTTCACAAACAATGGCCTGCCCGAAGCGCCGGTCGGAACTGATCCTGTATCAAAGTCAAATCCAGGAATGGCGCGTTCCGGCTTGCCGCACTCAGTAAAAAGACAAAGCGTCCTAACCATAGCGGAAAGGGTCGCAGATCATCAGATTGCAATGCTTGCAGCTGGTCAGGTGCATCCAAGGAACGCTGCCGATTCTACCGACCCAAAAGGCTGGGTTCAGGGAGCTTTCTTCATCGGCCTGACCCATCTCGCCGATCGCAGTCTCAAACCGCAGTATCGGGAATTCCTCATGGCGCGGGGCGAGAGCAATCGCTGGGAATTGGGACGTCGTCTGTATCATGCCGATGACCATGCAGTTGGGCAAGCTTATCTATGGGCTGCACGTAATGGAGCAGGACAAGAAGCTATCGCGCCTATGCGGAAGGCTTTTGATCTGATCTTAGCTTATCCGTCACAAACAGACCTCGCCTTTGTCGAGCGCCCCGCCGGTGCGGGGGATCCGCTATGCTTTGATCGGTGGTGCTGGTGCGATGCCCTGTTCATGTCGCCCCCAGCCTTGGTTGAACTTAGCAAGGCAACCGGCGACCCGCGTTATGCTGCGTTTGCCAAATCTGAGTTCTGGGCCGCGACGGACTATCTCCAGGACGCACAAAGCAGCCTGTATTTTCGCGATAGCCGGTTTTTCGAACGGCGGGGCAAGGACGGCGAGAAGATATTCTGGAGCCGCGGCAACGGCTGGGTATTCGCTGGCCTAGCAAATCTTTTGACGCATCTGCCGAAATCCGATCCAGATCGGGCGAGGTTCGAGGGGCTTTTCCAGACCATGGCGGCCAAGCTTGCCTCCATACAAAAGACCGATGGCTATTGGAACGCATCGCTTCTTGGTGCTCCAAAAGACACCTTACCTGAGTCAAGTGGCACAGCGTTTTACGTTTACGGTCTGGCTTGGGGCATAAATTCCGGTCTGCTCGATCCGTTGGTCTACCAACCAAATGTTGAGCGTGGCTGGCAAGCCTTAACGCGTGCAGTCCATAAAAATGGCAAACTGGGATGGGTTCAACCCATCAGTGATCGGCCGGAAATGAACACTTTTGACGACACACAAATCTATGGCGTTGGCGCCTTCCTACTCGCTGCCTCGGCGGTTGCAGACTTGTCGGAAGCCAAGAATGATCGACAGAAGTCTCGGTAAAAGGCATAATCATTGCCGAATTTAGAACCAACGACATCCCTCTAAGTCTATCATTACTAGCATCCATATCTTCTATGACTTTAGGTTCAGCACAAATTTTTACACAATTGCACGCCGGCATATGGTTGACTGTAATGAGCCTTCTGGCTTTGGGCCTCGCCTCACCGATTTCCGCGGACGTCGGTTCAGCATTTCGCCACCCCGGGGCAATGAATACAGCCGCCAGTCTTGACTGGGTCAAGGCAAAGATCGACGAAGGCAAGGAGCCTTGGACCAGCACCCTACAAGAAGTTGAACAAAAAGCACTGCCGGCCAGCGCAGCGCTTGCGGTGATCGATGCCGGCGACCAAGCTCAGGCAGCCGCCTCCAAATCAGACGCTGTTAAAGCCTATGCAAACGCTCTGGCATGGCGCCTCACCGGCAAAAGGAGATATTCGCGCCAATCTAGCGCCATACTGAGAATGTGGGCGGACTTTCGAGGTTTCGTGGGGACGACCGACCAAGACAAGCTGCACGCTGGCTGGCTTGGTGTGTTATTCGGCGAGGCCGCCGAGATTATGCGAACATCACCAGATTGGAAGGCTGACGACATAGCCGCTTTCCAAACTATGTTTCGGCGCGCTTTCTACCCTAAGCTTTCAACCCCCAGTCGCTGGAATGGGAATGTCGACCTAACTCAGATTGACGCGCTGATGACGATCGCGGTATTCAACGATGACAAGGACGAATTCAAACGCGGCCTTCAAAGGCTAGAAGTCCGAAGTAAGGCCTACATTTTTCTAGAGTCGGATTTAACCCCTGCTGCTATCGAAGGTGATGGCGGCAATAGTCCCGCGTTTTGGTTCCACCCAACTAAATGGGCCGATGGGCTTACTCAGGAAACCTGCCGCGACAATGGTCATCATGCCCAGTTTGGGTTAGCGTCGGCCCTACACGCGGCCGAAATAGCGTGGAACCAAGGTGTCGATGTATACACGCCTCATATGAGGCGGTACACAGCGGCAATGGAGCTTATGGCTCGTCAGCTTTTGACAGGCAACATGCAAGGGACCTGTAGGAGTGCGATGGCGACCGCCAATATATTTGACACTTTTGAAGTAGGATTCAACCACTACAACCATCGCATGGGACTGCCCTTGCCATTTACCGAAAGACTCATTTCCGAGCGTGTGAGACCTGATGGGATGTCGGAATTGAACATATTCCATGAAACCCTGACCCATTCAAAGGCGCCGATGATCACGTCGAGCCACGAACGGTGACTATCGACATTTTTCTTAGAAATATGAGCCGCTTGGGCAGCGGAAGAAAGCCCAAAAAGGGCAATGGTCTAAACAATTCGATCAAAAGAGTCGTTTTTCAACAACTTCCCAAACAATACTGCTCAAGACCAGCCCGGACGTCGTCAAATTACATCTTGTACCAGCGAGCTTTATGGAGCCATGGAGGTCAACCCCTCGGCCCCGTCGAACTTCGAATAACCAGACGGTGAGGCAGTATTTCCGCCTTTACAGCACTATCCTCAGGAGAATCGATCGCTCGCAGAAGTCGTTTCGCGGCGCCTATACCAATGTCCCTAGCGGGCTGAAGGACCGTCGAGAGCGGCGGGTTAGCTATGGCTGCGTATCGGGTGTCGTCAAAGCCCATGATCGACAAGTCTTCTGGAACCCTGACGCCGCGCCTTGAGGCAAGACCCAAAACACCAAGGGCCATGTCATCGTTGGCGCAAAAAATAGCCGTCGGCATGACTGATCGCGCGAAAATCTCTATGGCGGCATTGACGCCTCCATTGGACGTCAGGTCGGAATGAACAATGTTAGCTTCATCGAGGGGTAGTTTAGATGATTGAATTGCGGCACAAAATCCCAACTCTCGATCTTTCGTGACAAAGGATTGCTTTGGCCCTGAAACAAATACAATATCCTTATGACCGGAGGTGATAAGGTACTGCGTTGCATCATATGCAGCCTGATAATTGTCGATATGCACACTCGGAAACTGACCAAGGTCAGCGCTGATAGGCTCCAGACCGATAACTATCGGGAGCGATTTGGATTTGTTTTTTTCAATCAATTTCTTGCTGAAAGGCAAGGTGGAGCACAAGAGGATCACGCCCTCAACCTGTTTGGCAACCAACATTTCAATAAAGTTGTTGTCGTTTACCTCAGGTCGCGACTCTGTCAGGATGATTGAATAACGAGTGCCGAGAACTGCCCGAATGCCCTCTAAAATTTCAGCGAACAGCCAGCTACCAATTTCATGAACAACAACCAGGATAATGTTGGTCTTACCGCGGCGAAAGTTTTGCGCCAGCACGTTAGGGCTGAAGTTAATCTCTTCAATTACTCGACGGACCCTTGCAAGCGTCTTTTTGCCCACCTTTTCTGGTGAATTCAGGCACCTTGAGACAGTAGTAACCGAAACCCCAGCAAGCTTGGCTACTTCCACGATTGTAGAGTTTGACAAAAGTCTCTCCTAAATTTTACGACAGACAACCTAAGCCACGTCAACTATCAATAACCCAATAAGCTGTTCCGCGTTACAGTACCAGCGTCAAGCTTTGATCAGGATCTGAGCCTCGGTTTGCGTATAAATATCTTGCCATTCAGCAGTTCGTCGTACCTTGACCCATTCAAATCACCATAAAAGCGGCTTTTCCATAAGCAGCCGCGATTGATGGGGACCGCCTTCACGCCGATGTCCGCTAGCCGCTGCTGCACGTCATTGGCGATAGATTTCGGGCATTTTTCCGAGCGTCTACTAGACCGCAGAGCAAGGCAGTCCGTTCTAGTGCCATCTTCGATCGAAACCAAAAGGAACTTGCAGCTATCATGCGTACCTTGAAAAAGTGATAGGATCACATGTGCCCGAGGCGCTTCGGCCGCAACCGAATGCGAATAACGCCGCAATTTCATAAACGGGCACTGTGCCGCAAAAAAAAGAGGCCGTAAAACGGCCTCTTTCAAAGTTAGTTTGATGGCAGTTCAGCCGACCATATCTTCCAGCTCGGTGCCTTTGGTTTCATGAACATATTTCAGTACGAACATTATCGAGATGAAAGCGAACGCCGCATAAAAGCCATAAGTGATCGGCAGTCCGATATTCGCCGCGAGCCACGGGAAGCTCATGGAAATCGCAAAGTTCGCTGTCCATTGCGCAGCCCCTGCTACCGCTAAGCCTGAACCACGGATCTGGTTGGGGAACATTTCGCCCAGCATCACCCACATCACTGGCCCCCAACTGAAGTTGAAGAAGCTCACATAGACATTGGCAGCGATCAAAGCGACCGTTCCCACACCGCCGGGCAAAACCAACTGGCCATCGACAAATGTTCCGCTTGCGAAGCAGATGGTCAATATCCCGAGTGTCACCGCCATGCCGATCGAACCGATCAGCAACAGAGGTTTACGTCCGATCTTGTCGATAAGGCCAATCGACACCAAGCACGCAGCAATTGATAACATTCCGCTGAGGATATTGATTTTGAGCGAGTCTGCTTCACTGAAGCCAACCGCCTGCCAGAGCACGGCGCCGTAATAGAACACGACGTTGATGCCGACGAGTTGCTGGAACACGGCAAGGCCGATGCCAACCCAAACGATTTTCCGCCATTTGCCAGTTTTAGGATCGTTGAGATCGGACAATTTGGGTTCATGATCGCCCGCAAGCGACGCTTTGATTTCCTGCACCTTAGTCTTGGCAACTGCAGATCCGAACAGCCGCGTCATCACGTGTTCGGCCTCTGTAAGACGGCCCTTCGCGACTAGAAAGCGAGGGCTTTCGGGGATGACAAGCAGGGTGACAAGAAACAATAAAGCCGGAACCGCCTGCACCCAGAACATCCAGCGCCATGCTGGATAGCCAAGCCAGAACTCACCAAGCGATGACCCTGCTGATTGTGCGAGAAAATAATTGGCTAGGAAGGCCCCTGTCAGACCGGCAATGATCATCACCTGTTGTACACTCGACAGTCGCCCACGAATATTTGCTGGCGTTACTTCGCTGATATAGGCTGGGGACAATACGCTGGCCGCGCCCACGGCAGCCCCGGCAAAGAAACGCGCAACCGCAAGAAGTAGCGCTGAGCTGGCAGCGCCCGACGCAAAAGCACTGATGATGAATAAAATTGCAGCGATCAACATTACCTTTTTGCGGCCCATGCTATCGGCAAGGCGCCCCGCCATGAACGCGCCGACAGCACAGCCCGGCAACAACGCACTAACCGTTAGGCCAAGCGCACCTTCGCTCAAACCAAAGGTCGTTTTTAGCCCTTCCTGCGTTCCATTAATTGCGCCGGAATCATACCCGAACATAAAACCGCCAATCGTGGCAACACACACGATGGCGGCAATGAGCGGCATATTGAGCTGCTCTCCCGATTTCTCAGTCATGAAATTCCTCTCCTCATACGCCGGTATCGATGTCCGGCGAGCCATTTTTGATTCACTTATGGTAGCGTTACCGCACAAGATGTGCAGTTAAAGCATTCATCTGTCAATGCTGTGAGGTTAGGCCACGGTTGCTGGCTAGGCTATTTCGACGCCAAAGACTAAGAAGCGAACAAGGTTCGAAACAATAACTACATTAATCCAATATTTTAACTCAATATCCATGAAAATGTTAGCGCTACCTTTTGTCTCCTGATAACGGCTGGGGTCAAGAGAAAGAGGTTTGAGTCTATGTATCTGGGAATCGACATCGGTACGTCCGGCATCAAAGCCATATTGATGGACGAGGCAGGCACAGTCTTAGAAATCACTAGTGCTCCATTGTCAGTATCGCGCCCGCACGAACTTTGGTCGGAGCAAGACCCGGCCGATTGGTGGGCCGCGACCAACAGCGCGGTCAGTGATCTCGATTTACAAAAAAGGCATGCAGTTAAGGCTATCGGCCTGTCAGGGCAGATGCATGGTGCGACGTTGCTTGGGTCGGACAATCGAGCGCTACGGCCTGCGATCTTATGGAACGACGGACGAAGCGCAGACCAATGCGCGGCGCTAGAGGCAGACGTCACCGACCTTGGTGAGATCACTGGCAATCGGGCGATGCCAGGTTTTACAGCGCCCAAATTGCAGTGGATACGTGAAAACGAACCCGGGATTTTTTCGCAAATCAAAACCGTATTGTTGCCGAAAGATTATGTCCGCCTTCGGATGACCGGCGAGCTTGCATCCGATATGTCGGACAGCTCTGGCACTTTATGGATGGATGTCGGCAAGCGCGACTGGTCAGACGCGATGCTCGAAGCAACGGGGCTCGAGCGTAGCCACATGCCAAAACTGTTTGAGGGTAATCAGGTTACTGGCCAACTTCGCGCAGAACTCGCCGAAGCTTGGGGCATGGCGCGGGTTCCAGTTGCAGCGGGCGGCGGTGACAATGCCGCTGGCGCCGTCGGGGTGGGCGTCGTGCGCCCTGGTGATGCCTTTCTATCGCTCGGCACCTCGGGCGTAATATTCCTCGCCAATGGCGGCTATACACCCAATCCGGGTGGCGGCGTTCACAGCTTCTGCCATGCGCTACCGGGGCGCTGGCACCAGATGTCTGTCATCCTGAGCGCCGCAAGTTGCGTCGATTGGGCAGTCAAATTGTGCGGGATGGCCGATGCAGCGGCGATGTTTGCGGCCATCGAGACACGTGGGGCGCCTGCCTCAACCGAAATGTTCCTGCCCTATCTATCGGGCGAGCGCACGCCGCATAACGACCCCAATGCCAAGGGCGTATTGTTTGGCCTCACCCATGAAAGCGATGCTGCGGCGATCGGGCAGGCCGTACTCGAAGGCGTCGCGTTTGCCTTCAACGACGGAATGGACGCATTGACCGACAGCGGTGCGCATATCGATGGCATCACAGTCATCGGCGGCGGCGCGAAATCGCATTATTGGGGTAAGATATTGGCGTCGGTTTTGAACCGCCCACTGATTTATCGTGACGGCGGAGAAGTCGGCCCTGCTTATGGTGCAGCGCGATTGGCGCAACTAGCCGACACCAGCGCATCGATCGAGGCGGTCTGCGCCGCCCCTACCATTCTTCACGTTGAGGAGCCAGACGACCGGCTTGTCGATCTATACGCGGCGCGGGTGTTGAAATTCCGTTCGCTATACCAAAATCTCAAAACATCATATTAGGAGAACAAATCATGTCAGCTAGCTATTTCGCCGACATCGAACCCATCAAATTCGAGGGCATCGAATCCAAAAACCCTCTTGCCTACCGCTATTATGACAAGGACCGCGTTGTCATGGGCAAAACCATGGCCGAGCATTTGCGCATGGCGGTTTGCTATTGGCATACATTCTGCTGGGACGGTTTCGACGTCTTTGGCGCTGGCACTTTCAACCGCCCATGGCATGGCGGGCCTATAGATCAAACGCGCGCCGACCATAAGCTTGACGAAGCGTTTGAATTTTTTAGCCGGCTTGGCTTGCCCTATTTCTGTTTCCACGATGTTGACGTGATGGCCCATGCCGAAACGATCGACGAACATGTGCGTAATTTCGCGGTCATCATCGACAAGATCGAAGCCAAGATGGCTGCGACCGGCGTCAAGCTGCTTTGGGGTACCGCCAATATGTTCAGCCACCCGCGTTATATGGGCGGTGCATCGACCAATCCCGATCCCGACGTATTCCGATTTGCCGCAACGCAGGTGCGCCACTGTATCGAGGCAACCAATCGTTTGGGCGGCCAGAACTATGTGTTGTGGGGCGGCCGTGAAGGCTATGACTGCCTGCTCAACACCGACCTCAAACAGGAAAAGGCGCAGTTTGGTCGCTTCCTGCAGATGGTCGTCGAGCATAAACATAAAATCGGTTTCAAGGGCGACATCCTTATCGAACCAAAACCGCATGAGCCGACCAAGCATCAATATGATTTCGATGTCGAAACCATCTATGGTTTCCTTCTTGCCAATGGGCTGGAAAAAGAAGTCAAAATGAATATCGAAGCCAATCATGCGACCCTTTCAGGGCATAGCTTTGAGCATGAAATCGCCAGCGCGATCAATATGGGTATTTTTGGATCGATCGACATGAACCGCGGTGATCCGCAAAATGGTTGGGACACTGACCAATTTCCGAATGACATTCGGGAAATTACGACTGCAATGTATTACATCCTGAAGAACGGCGGCTTCCAGAATGGTGGCAACAATTTCGACGCCAAGGTGCGCCGCCAGAGCATCGACGCTGCCGACCTATTCCACGGCCATATCGGCGGCGTCGACATACTCGCCCGCAGCCTATTGAATGCTGCTGCGATGATCGAAGGCGGTGATCTGGCTGCGCTGGTCACCGACCGTTACGCCGGATGGAACAGCCATGCCGGCAAGGCTCTGCTCTCGGCAAGCTCGAACCTTGAAGCCATTTCTGATGCGGCGGTTGCCGCGAAGATCGACCCGCAGCCACGCTCGGGCCGTCAGGAATATGTCGAGAATATCGTCAGCCGTTACATCTGAAGGAAAATGGAGACCGGTCAACGTGGCGCAAACCGGACCGGTCCCAACTTCAGCGTTGGCAAGTCGGTACGCATTACAGTTATGCGCTGGATACCGACACGGGGATCAATTCCCCAAAGTGGAATACTGGTTGGTCTGGCGTTGGTTGTCCAATATTTCATCATGGAGACTTGTAGGGCAAATGCCTTTCATTTTCTGCTCACTCTCGAACTGTCCAACTACGTGGGGCTTGCCGAAACCCCTAGAATGTCCTCGTTTAAATTGGAGGTAGCTTGCTTTCCCCGGGAATCCTTGATCTCTTGAGCTAAGTCATCTTCTTGAAGAGGGGAAAACCCGTCATCCAAGCGTTTCGACAAAACTTCAACTTACTGCAACGGCTTCGCATGAACGGCCCCGGATAACAGCAAAAGGGAAACCGCCAGCCATCGGATTATCGCACACTGATCTCAAAAGGCCCTGCGGGTAAGCCCGCGCTGTCATAGAGATTACACAAAGGTGCATCCCCCCAGCAATAACGTATCCGCTGCACATTGTTGACGCCATGTGCAGCGATTACCACGCCGTCACCTTGCACAGACACGCTCGCAAAGCGGCATGTGTCGGATGCTTCCTGACAAATTTCAAAAGCTATGGGCTCCAACGCACTCCGCGTTACAAGCTGGCCGTCAATTCCTTCAAACTGCACAAAGATATCCCCGCCACGTCGAACGGCCGATGTCGGGAAAGGACCATTCGCAGTCACGGCTTGCTTGTAGATTTGGTGCCGGGCCAGACGGGCAAGACGTGACAGGCCCCCCATTGAGTGGTCCGGTTTGATTGTTAGTGCATGATTGCCTCCTTGGCCAGTGTTGACCGTAGGTGGAGCGAAGCGGAACCGGAGGACGGCACTGGCCAAGGGACGGTCTGTGGTGCGGGTGGGCGATAACCAAGCGA
>NZ_CAMCWY010000015.1 GCF_945882965.1 Sphingorhabdus sp. EL138 | reverse complement strand
GCTGGAAACGCTCTGCCTTTGGTGACACCAACCAGCACGGCATGGAAGGCGTGAAGTTCTGGACCAAGGTCAAAACCATCACGCAGCGTTGGCCAGATGGCTCGCCTGACGGCGGTAACGCCTTCGTCATTCCGACAATGGGGTAAGGCAAATGAAAATTGCGTTTATCGGTCTTGGCAATATGGGCGGCGGCATGGCTGCGAACCTTGTGAAGGCACGGCATGCGGTAAATACCTTTGACCTGTCGGACGAGGCACTGTCCCGCGCGCAGGACAATGGCTGCGCCACATTTACGTCTGTGCGCGACGCGGTGGCTGGCGTCGACGCGGTGGTGTCGATGTTGCCCAATGGTAAAATTGTCGCGGATGTGTTTGAGAACGACGTCTTGGGCCACGCACCCAAAGGCGGGATATTGCTCGATTGTTCAACGATTGATGTGGACACCGCGCGGCAGGTGACGGCGGATGCTGTCACGGCTGGCTTTGACATGGTCGATGCGCCTGTCTCGGGTGGGATAGCGGCTGCCAATGGAGGGAATTTAACCTTCATGGTGGGTGGCACCGATACCGCCTTTGCGCGCGCGGAACCGATTTTATCAGCGATGGGCAAAGCTGTCATTCATGCCGGCGCATCTGGCGCGGGGCAGGCGGCAAAAATCTGTAACAATATGCTGCTTGGTGCGTCGATGATTGCGACCTGTGAGACCTTTGCCATGGCCGAGAAGCTGGGGCTGGACCTCCAGACCTTTTACGACATATCTTCAAAAGCCTCGGGCCAGAACTGGTCGATGACCAGCTATTGCCCGGTTCCGGGTGTTGGGCCAACATCGCCTGCGGATAATGATTATCAAGGCGGTTTTGCTACGGCATTGATGCTCAAGGACCTTAAGCTGGCGATGGAGGCCGCGCGGTCGGTACATGCCGAAGTGCCGATGGGCGAACGCGCAGCGGAATTATATGCGCAATTTGATGAAGCCGGAAATGGTGCCTTGGACTTTTCGGCAATCATCCAAGCCCTTAAAGTCCAGGCGTAAATCGCACGACGGCGGAAAGCGTCGATCAGCAGGATTGCAAAGTCTGCAGAAAACATATTAGGACTATCGCCAGTTCCTTCATCACTCGACAACCGGCACATGCGCCGAACCTTAAAAATTAGGAGTTGCCCGTGCAATCAGTAACCACGCAGAAATTTGACGACGTCCTTGTGGTGATTGTCGACAATCCCCCCGTCAACGCATTGTCTTGGCATGTCCGTCAGGGGCTGAATGACAGTTTTGAACAGGGACTGGTGGATGATGATGTAAAGGCGATTGTGCTGCGCTGTGCAGGATCGACCTTTATCGCAGGTGCCGACATCACAGAATTTGGCAAAGCCCCACAAGGTCCGGATTTGAACGTCGTGTTGACCATGATTGAAGCTGCCGGCAAACCCGTTGTGGCGGCCATTCATGGCACGGCGCTGGGCGGGGGACTGGAAACCGCTCTGGTGTGTCATTACCGCATTGCCGTGCCGTCCGCGCGACTTGGCGTGCCAGAGGTAAAGCTTGGCCTTTTACCGGGCGCTGGAGGGACGCAAAGGCTGCCGCGCGTTGTAGGCGTAGAAGCCGCCGCCACAATGTGTGCGCTTGGCGAACCTTTGTCGGCGACGCAGGCGGCATCTATTGGTTTGGTCGACCGGTTGGCAGGTGAAGACAGCCTTGCCGACGACGCCATTGCTTATGCACGCGAACTGATCGCTATTGGCCCACGGCCAACGCGCGATCGTCCGCTGGATGGTGATATTGGGATCATCGCACAATTGAAGGCGGCCAATGCCAAGAAGTGGAAAGGCTTTGATGCGCCTTATGCCAATCTTGCCTGTGTCGAGGCGGCAACGCGGTTGCCTTTTGACGAAGGCTTGAAGTTCGAGCGCGCGGAGTTTGTGAAGCTAATGGCTGGATCGCAATCTGCGGCCCAGCGCCACATGTTCTTTGCCGAACGCCAAGCCGCAAAGATTGACGGGTTGGCCAAGGACATTGCCTTGCGTGATATCAAGAAAGTCGGCGTGATTGGTGCTGGCACCATGGGCGGCGGGATTTCGATGAATTTCCTGTCAAAGGGCATCGCTGTGACCATCGTCGAAATGGTGCAGGAAAATCTGGACCGCGGCGTTGGCGTAATCCGCAAAAATTACGAAAACAGCGCCGCCAAGGGCCGCTTTTCGCCTGAGCATGTTGAAGAAATGATGGCCTTGCTGACGCCGTCATTGACGCTTGATGATCTGGCCGACTGCGATCTTGTCATCGAAGCCGTTTACGAAAGCATGGACGTCAAAAAAGAGGTGTTCGGAAAGCTGGACATTATTTGCAAGCCCGGCGCGATTCTCGCGTCGAATACATCCTATCTCGACATTGACGAAATTGCCGCCAGCACCGCGCGGCCGCAAGATGTCGTCGGCATGCATTTCTTCTCGCCTGCTAATGTCATGAAATTGCTTGAGGTCGTGCGCGGCGACAAAACCGCGCCGGACGTGCTTGCCACGGCAATGGCGATTGGCAAGAAAATCGGCAAGGTCGCGGTCGTTGCAGGCGTCTGCCATGGCTTTATCGGTAACCGGATGCTGTCCACGCGTCAGCAGCCAGCCATGCAATTGCTGTTGGAGGGGGCGACGCCGGCACAGATCGACAAGGTGCATACCGATTTCGGCATGCCTATGGGACCGTTTCAGATGAGCGATCTGGCTGGGCTAGATATTGGTTGGCACCGTGACCCGTCCAAGGTCGAAACCATCCGCGATGCGCTGTGTGCGGCTGGCCGTTTTGGTCAGAAGAACAGCAAGGGCTTTTACGATTATGATGAAAAACGTGTGGGCACGCCAAGTGCCGAGGCGTTGGCGATCATTGAGGAATTTCGCGCGACTTCAAACCTGCCGAAGCGTGAAATCAGTGAACAGGAAATCGTCGAGCGTACGCTCTACCCGATGGTCAATGAGGGCTATAAAATCCTCGAAGAAGGCAAAGCCCAACGCGCGTCCGACATCGATGTGGTCTGGATCTATGGCTATGGCTGGCCGATCTATCGCGGCGGCCCCATGTTCTGGGGCGATTTGGAAGGCGCAGTCAAAATCGTTGAAGCGCTTGAGCGGCATGGCGTTAAGGTCGCGGAGAGCCTGAAAGCCAAAGCCTGATATTGCAGTAACGCACCCGGCGCCGCCGACGCGCCGGGTGGGTTTTGGGGTTGCGAGGGGGGCAGGCCTTGGATGACACCAAAGCTGGGTCGGAGGGCCGCATAGCACAAGTTTTGGAAACCGAATCGGTGCCGCGAGGAGCAGGCGAGGCAGCAAGGCCAAATCATTGCCGCAATAAAAAGGGTGGGTCCCTTGCCGCCTGACCACTAGAAATGAATTTTCATCGGGATTTGCGCGGATAATGGCCGTTACGCCATTGAAAAATATGGTGGGCGCTAACGGGCTCGAACCGCTGACCCTCTCGGTGTAAACGAGATGCTCTACCAACTGAGCTAAGCGCCCCTCTCGGGAGACGAGCATGTGCCAAAGTGAATCACATTTGGCAAGGCCATTTAAATGATTGGCGAAAAGCGCGAACCGATCGTTGCAAAATAATCATCCATTTTTGCCGATGTTTCGGCGGAAAGCTCAATGAATACCCGCTGACCATCGCAATGCGTCCATTTTGGCCTGTGGCGGGGTGAGGTGAGAACTCTGGCATAATCTTTTGAACAACCACCTGATAAGATTATGCTTTTGCGAACGCACGAAAAAACGATAACGCATATGTAAAACTTATCTCCATATTGGAGGAAACAGTTTTGGCGGACAGGAGGTTTGCTTACCCTACGCGATGCGCTATCCTGATGTTCATGCGGCGTCAGAATAAATGCAGCATGACCCAGAGGAGCAAAATTAGGTGAGAACACATAACATCATGATGAGCGCCGCGGCGCTTTTATTGTCAGGAGTATCAATGACAGCGGTTGCACAAACAAAGGACATGAATGCCAGCCAAGCGGCGAATGAACCCGCATTGCTGCAGGAATGGACTGGCCCTTATGACGGTGTTCCACCATGGGATCAGGTGAAAGTAGCGCAATTTCCGGCTGCATTCAAAGCCGCGATGGATGCGTCGAAGGCTGAATTCGAAGCCATGCTTGCAAAGCCCGAGGCCATTAGCTTTGACAATACGATCACGGCCAGCGAGCTGTCGGGTGAAAAAATTGGCCGGTTATTCTCCATCTGGGGCGTCCATTCGTCTAACTTGTCCAGCCCCGAAGTGCGCAAAATTCAGGCCGAGTGGGAGCCGAAGCTGAGTGCGTTCTTCTCCGAATTGTCGTTGGATGCGCGGTATTTTCAGCGCGTAAAATATCTATATGACCAGCGCGCCAATCTGGGTCTCGATTCACAGCAGAACCGCCTGTTGGAGCGGACCTATGACGGCTTGGTCCGAAATGGCGCTATGCTTGATGCGGCACAAAAAGCGCAAGTCATCGGCATTGAGACCGACCTGTCGAGCAAGTTTTCCGCTTTTTCCGAAAAGGTTCTCGCCGATGAGGAAACCTTCATTTTGATGACGCAAGAGGCCGATTTGGCTGGCCTACCAGAAAGTTTTGTCGCGTCGTTGCAAGCCGCAGCCAAGGCGAAGGGCCAAAGCGGATGGGCCGTCGTCAACACCCGTTCAGCGGTGCAGCCATTCCTTGAAAATTCAACGCGCCGCGATCTGCGCGAAAAAGTCTGGCGTGCCTTCACCAAGCGCGGTGATAATAAGGATGCCAATGACACCAATGCAACCATAGCCGAAATCCTGAAGCTACGTCAGCAGCGCGCCGAAATTTTGGGCTTTGCAACCCATGCGCATTACCGGATGGCTGATACGATGGCGCAGGACCCCAATAAGGCGATGGAGCTGATGATGAAGGTCTGGCCTGCCGCGGTTGCCCGCGTGAAGGAAGAAGTGGGGGATATGCAAGGCATCGCCAATGCGGACAATATCACCATCGCGCCATGGGATTATCGTTTCTACGCCGAAAAGGTGCGCAAGGCGAAATATGACCTCGATCAGGAGGCGGTTAAGCCATATTTTCAGCTCGATAACATGGTCGCGGCCATGTTTGATGCTACGGGTAAGCTCTATGACATGACCTTCACCGAAAACACGGGCACGGTTCCGGTGTTCGAACCCAAAGTGCGGACATTTGAAGTGAAGCGCAACGGCAAGGTCATTGGCCTATTCTATCTCGACAATTTTGCCCGTGCTGGCAAACGGTCGGGCGCATGGATGACGACGTATCGCAGCCAGCACGCATTGGGCGGCAAGAACAACATTGTGCTCGCGTCGAACAACAACAACTTCGTTCCAGGCGCCGACGGCGTGCCGACGTTGATTAGTATCGACGATGCATCTACATTGTTCCATGAATTTGGCCATGCAATCCATTATCTGAACTACGACATCATGTGGCCGGGCCTTGGCGAGGCACCCCGCGATTTTGTTGAATTCCCAAGTCAGGTGAATGAAAACTGGCTGCTGACGCCTTATGTGCTCAATACTTATGCCAAGCATTATAAGACAGGTGAACCAATACCTGCAGCTTTGGTGGAGAAAATCCGGGCGAGCGACACGTTCAACCAAGGTTTTTCCACGGTCGAATATCTGTCGAGCGCGATCCTAGATATGAAGCTGCATAATCGAAGCGAGCCTGTGGCTGATCCCGCCGCCTTTGAACGCGATACGCTTGCAGAAATCGGCATGCCACAGGAAATGGCGATGCGGCACCGTTTGCCGCAGTTTAACCATCTTTTTGCCGATGATGGCTATTCGGCGGGCTATTACAGCTATCTTTGGTCCGAAACGATGGATGCCGACACTTGGGCTGCCTTCACCGAAACGGGCGATGTTTGGGACAAGGAAACAGCGGAGCGGTTCCGGTCGATGTTGCTGGCAACGGGCAACGAAACCGACCGGATTGAAGCCTTTCGCGCGTTTCGTGGTCGTGACCCCGACGTCAAATATATCATGAAAAAGCGCGGATTTCCCACCGGCGAATAAGGCGCTGCGATATTATAAAAAGCGGCTGCGCAGGCGACAATCTGCGCAGCCCTTTTTGTTGATTTTTGGAGCTTTCGGACTTAGCGTAAAGCCTCGTCCAACAACCGCGCCAAACGGATGCCGCCGCGTTCGACCTGTTGGCGCAATGCAGCGCGTGATGCAGCCACGTCGGCTTCGTCAATGATGACCGGTGCGGATGGTTTTGCGCCACAAGGGTCGCCATCCATAGCGCGCGGATAGGAGATATTTTTTGACACGGCCCAATTCTCTTCACTCCACAGGCCCACATCGCCTTGCACGACCGCTGCTTTCTCCGCTGGCGAAAATACGCGGACAATAAAGGGCGCTCCCGACAGCGCGCGGTCGGCCAAAAGCCCGTCCCACACCGAATGGAGATTATATCCAGGCATCACACCATAAGTGGTTTTCAGGTCATTGCCGCCGCGATCGGCACGGTCGCCAGCATGTAATGGCTGATGGATGTCGCCGACAAAATGCACCAGAAACGCAAGCGCCTCCAACCGGACATGCGCGGGCAGGGCCTTGTTCGATAGAAGCGCAAAGTTGCGGTCAATCTGCGCTGAAACGCAATTGCCGTCGGCACAGGCGCTTTTCAGGTCGAACGGCTTGCAGATGTCGACATTTTGGTAATGCCAGCTGTTGGTATAACCCCAGCGCAGACGATCGCCCTTAATGCAATCCGCCCAGACGCTGACATCGCCGATATTACGCATAGCGCATGTGGGCGTGCCCAACATTGGCGCGGCGCGAAGCAGCCGCTGCATACTCACGCGCGCTATGGGGGACATATTGGCCTGCGCAATCTGCGCGACGGTTTGATGGCCATATTCCCAATACGCTTGGGCAGGTGCCAATGGCGCGAACAAGAGGGCGAGCAAAATAAGGAAGCGTTTCATGTCTCCTTCTTAGTTTGTATCCACGCGTAAATCAAAGCGGTCTGCTCTAATTCGCGCTTTAACTATCTTGAAAACAGTTCAGGATGATGATTGCGGGAAAATCCCAAGCCGCCTATATCACGTCCATGTCTTCTATTCGTCCTTGGCGCGATATTGCGCGCCGTCAGTCTCGCCAGATCATGGTCGGCAATGTCCCTGTTGGCGGCAATGCCCCGATTTCGGTGCAAACCATGACCAATACGCTGACCAGCGATGCTGCGGCCACGATCAACCAGATCCGCCGGTGTGAGGATGCAGGCGTCGATATCATCCGCGTTTCCTGCCCCGATGTGGAGAGCACGGCGGCGCTGAAACAGATTGTCCGCGCGGCCAATGTGCCCATCGTCGCTGACATTCATTTTCATTACAAACGCGCGTTGGAGGCGGCGGACGCGGGCGCGGCGTGCTTGCGTATCAACCCCGGCAATATCGGTTCATCGGAACGCGTGAAGGAAGTCGTCAACGCCGCCAAAGCCAATGGCTGCGCGATCCGGATCGGCGTTAATGCAGGCAGCTTAGAAAAAGACCTGCTCGAAAAATATGGCGAGCCTTGCCCGGAGGCGCTTATTGAGAGTGCGCTTGACCATATCAAGCTGCTGCAGGACCATGATTTCCACGAATTCAAAGTCGCGGTGAAGGCATCGGACGTTTTTCTGGCGGTTGCCGCCTATATGGGTTTGGCCGACGCCGTCGACTGCCCCTTGCATCTTGGCATAACCGAGGCGGGCGGCCTTATTGGCGGGACAGTAAAATCCTCCATCGGGATGGGCAATTTGTTGTGGGCAGGCATTGGCGATACAATCCGCGTCAGCCTGTCTGCGGAACCCGAAGAAGAAGTGCGCGTTGGCTATGAAATTCTGAAAGCGCTTGGCCTGCGCACTCGCGGCGTGCGCGTCGTCAGCTGCCCAAGCTGCGCGCGCCAAGGCTTTGACGTCATCCGCACGGTGCAAAAGCTTGAGGATGCGCTTGGCCATATTAAGACACCCATGTCGCTCTCGGTTCTGGGCTGCGTCGTCAACGGCCCCGGCGAGGCGCGCGAGACCGACATCGGCATCACGGGCGGCGGCAATGGCAAGCATATGGTTTATCTGTCTGGCGTCACCGACCATCATGTCGAAAATGACGACATGGTCGCGCATATCGTGCGCTTGGTCGAAGCGAAAGCCGCAGAGATTGACGCTGGCACCAGCGTCAGCATGGATACGCTGCACGGGAAAGCGGCTTGAGCCTTTCGATACGTCCCGCCACCGCCGCTGATATATCGCGCATCGGGCAATTTATCCGCGATCTGGCGGAATATGAAAAGCTGGCCCATGCCGTGCGGTTTGATGAAGCGGTCATGGCGCAAAAGCTGTTTGGACCGCGCCCTTATGCTGAGGTTCTGATTGGCGAGATTGACAATGTGGCGCAGGGCTTTGCTTTGTTCTTCCATAATTTTTCGACCTTCGAAGGGCGGCCCGGAATCTATCTGGAGGATTTGTTTGTCCGTCCCGATGCGCGCGGGTCGGGGCTTGGTAAGGCGTTGCTGGGCAGGCTTGCCGCGCTTGCGGTCGAACGGGATTGTGCGCGGCTTGAATGGTCGGTGCTGGATTGGAACACGCCCGCAATTGATTTTTATAAGGCGCTGGGCGCAGTGCCGATGGACGAATGGACCGTCTACCGCGTCGATGGTGCGGCGCTCGATAATCTTGCCACGCACAGCCTGTAAACATGGCTGAACTCCACCCGCGTCCGTTCATCCCGTTCATGGTGGCTGCTGCGGGGGTCGGAACATTTTCGCTAATGGATGCGGCGATGAAGGATCTGGCGCTTTCGCTGGGTGCCTATAATGCCGTGATGTGGCGCAATAGCTTTGGTGCATTGTTCATGGGCCTATTGTTTGTCGGAACGCGACAAAAATGGCCACCAGCGCACATCCTGAAAATGCATGTGTGGCGCAGCATAATCGTGTCGGTCATGGCGGTCAGCTTTTTCTGGTCGTTGACGCAATTGCCGCTGGCCGAGGCCATTGGGCTTAGCTTCATCGCGCCTGTCATCGCGTTATATTTCGCCGCTGTTATGCTGGGGGAGACGATAGGCCGTTCCGCCATCTGGGCGTCGCTTGCAGGGCTTGGCGGGGTAGTGATCATCATGGCTGGCCGGTTGAGCGGACACTATACCAGTGGGCATCTCTGGGGCGCTGCGGCGGTGTTGTTTTCGGCAGTGGTGTTTGCGTATAATCTCATCCTCGCCCGGCGGCAGGCGCAGGTCGCGGGGCCTATTGAAATCGCCTTTTTTCAGAATCTATTTGTCGCGTTAACGCTTGGCCTTTTCGCGCCATATTTTTTGCAGCCGATTGGCCTGTCTGATACCCCGATGATCAGCGGTGCCGCGGCGCTGGCGGTTATTTCACTGTTGCTGATGAGCTGGGCCTATGCACGCGCGGAGGCACAGATTTTGATTTCGGTCGAATATACCGCCTTTGTCTGGGCGGCATTTTTCGGCTGGCTGTTCTTTGCCGAGCCGGTGACCTTGCCCGTGCTTTTGGGCACGGCCTTGATCGTGAGCGGCAGCCTGATCGCGGCAAGGGCGAAGCCGGAGCCGGTCAATCAGGTCGAGGTTGCGACGGTTTAGGGAGGGGGGCCGAAAGCTCTCTCGCGCACCCACGGCTGTGTCACCTTGAACTTGTTTCAGGGTCCATTTCGCCTCTAGACCCTTCGGCCCGCGTGGCACGATGGATGCTGAACCAAGTTGTGCTCTGCACGCCTTCGGCTCCAGCATGACATAGTATATAAACGGAACCGTTAGTCTAAGCCGCCAGCGCGGAATAAATCATCGTCTTGATCTCGCGGCGCACGGGGTAGGTTGTGGACGGCAGCAATTGCGTCATGAACATCATGATGATGTCCTCAACCGGATCCACGAAAAAGGCGGTGGAATACATGCCGCCCCAATAAAAATCGCCGTTGGAGCAAGGCGCAAGTGTCGCAGCGCTGTCGATGGTCGTGGCAAAGCCAAGGCCAAAGCCAATGCCGGCCATTTCGGCCTCACTGAACAAAGATTTCGACATTTGCGTCAGGTCTTGGCCGCCGGGAATATGATTGGCGGTCATCAATTCTATCGTTTTTGGGCTGAGGATTTGTGCGCCGTTCAGCGCGCCGCCGTTCAGCAGCATCCGGCAGAACCGATAATAGTCCGCAACGCTCGACGCCAGACCGCCGCCGCCGGAATTGAATGACCATCCTTTGGCCCACATGCTGTCGGCCCCGGCCTTGTCGATCAGCTTCATTTTCGCTTCGGGGTCAAAGCTGAAGCCTTCGGGGATACGGGCAGCCTTGTCGGCAGGCACTTGGAAGAATGTATCGTTCATGCCCAAGGGCTGGAAAATATGCGTCTGGAAATATTCGGGCAATGACAGCCCGCTGATCCGTTCAACCAATATGCCGAGTATGTCAGTGGCTACGGAATAATTCCACTGCGTTCCGGGGTCGAATTCCAGCGGGATTTGCGCAAGTGTATCAATCACGCTTTGCGAGGTATTTTTGCTCCAGCTTTCAACATCGGTCTTGCGATAGGCCGCGTCGACATTGCCTTGTTCCTGAAAGCTATAGGTGAATCCGGCTGTATGCCGCAGCAAGTCAACCACCCGCATCTGCGTGGACGGTGCGCGCGTGATAAAGGGAACATTGCCGCCGCCGCCCACAAACACGCCCAATTTGGCAAATTCGGGGACATATTTGGCGACCGGATCCGTCAGCGCGACCTTGCCCTGCTCCACCAACTGCATGAACGCGACCGAGGTGATTGGCTTGGTCATGGATGCGATCCGGAAAATAGCATCATCGGCGACGCCAGAGCTCCATTGCAACGCGATATCATCGCCACGGCCAACCAACACCGACGCAAACGGCAATTTGCCATTGTCGAGATAATTGGCCTGAAGGAAGGCGGGAATCCGCGCGAGGCGCTCGGGAACGAAACCTAAATTTTCGGCGCTCATACTGCGGTTTGTCCAGTCAATTGGCGGGTCACGGGGTGTGAGCTCGATAGCCCGCCGTCAACAGCGATGGCTTGGCCATTGACATAAGAGGCCTGATCGCTGGCGAGGAACAAGGCGACATTGGCGAGTTCCTCCGGCTGCGCGCCACGGCGCAACGGGTTGAGGCGACCGATTTTGTCCGTCACGCCCTTTTCCTTTGCATAATCAAATGTCGGCTTGGTCATACCGGTTTCGGTAAGGCCGGGGCAAATCGCGTTGCAGCGGACATTAGTGCCCGACAATTGCTGCGCCGAAACCATCGCCAGATTGATGACGCCAGCCTTTGACGCCGAATAAGGCGGCCCGCCTGCACCCGAACGAATGCCCGCGACGCTTGCGGTCAGGATGATTGAACCGCCACTACCTGCATCGGCCATGACCTTGCCCGCATGCTTCACCATCAGCCACGGGCCGATGAGGTTGACGCGCAGGACGCTGGTGAAATTCTCGACAGTGTTGTCGAAGATGCCTTCCATGCCGCCGGAGATGCCAGCGTTGGCAAATGCAACGTCCAGATGGCCGTGCAGTTCGATGGCCTTGGCAACCAAAGCCGCGACATCACTTTCGTCGCCTGCGTCCATTTGGACGGCGGTCGCCGCGTCACCGATCATCGCGGCGGTGTCATGCACCGATGCCGCCATGTCGCCCAAAACGACCTTCGCGCCTTCGGCCGCAAAACGGATGGCGGATGCACGGCCAATGCCGGAACCTGCGCCAGTGATAATGGCGACTTTGCCTGCCAGTGCACCCTGAGCCTGTTGAACGGTCATACGACTACCCCTCCATCAACAACAATTGTCTGTCCGGTCATAAAGGTGGATGCATCGGACGCCAGATATACCGCAGCGCCTGCAATCTCACGCGGTTCGCCAATACGGCCCAATGCCGCGCCAGCGGTGGAGGCTTTCAGGTTTTCGGGATTCTCCCACAGCGCCTTAGCAAAATCGGTTTTTACAAGCCCCGGCGCGATGGAATTGATGCGCACATTATGCGGGCCATATTCGCGTGCGAGGTTTTTGGTCATCTGAATATCCGCCGCCTTGGTAATCGCATAAGCGCCCAAGATCGGTGAACCGCGCAGGCCGCCAATGGACGACACGATCACGATGGAGCCCGATTTGCGTTCGATCATTTCGGGAACAACCATCTGGATCAGCCAATGTTGTGAGACGATATTGTGATCGAGCGTCTTGCGCAGTTGTTCGTCGGTGATGGTCGCCATCGGGCCATAATGCGGGTTCGACGCCGCATTGCAGACCAAGACATCGACCTTGCCAAATGCCTTATGCGCTGCATCAACCAGATTTTGCAGGCTTTCCTTAGACGAGAGACTTGAGGCCACCGCAATCGCCGCGCCTACATGCTTTGCATTGATGCCAGCGGCGACTGCTTCGCAATCTTCGATATTGCGGCTGGAGATCACAACCTTTGCGCCATGTTCCGCCATTTCTTCGGCGATTGCCTGGCCGATGCCGCGCGACGACCCTGTGATGATGGCGACCTTGCCGGTCATATCGAATAAAGACATTTGCATTCCTCTCACTCTTCTCTCTCCATCGACTTGCGATGGGAGGTGGCAGCCAAAGCTGCAGCTTTGGATGACCGAGGGGACAGCGACGCTTCATTCCCCTCCACCATCCTTCGGCTTGTCCCCCTCCCCATCGCAAGTCGATGGGGAGGATTGATTATTCTACGCCCCAGCCTTTTCCGCAAACTTCCAAGCGGAATCGGCCAACGGAAACACGCGTTCGGCCATGGCTTGCGCATGTGACGAACTTGCGGTGCCGTCGATGACCCGCTTTTTGATACCTTGAACAATCCCGGCGAGCCGGAAGAAATTATAGGCGAGATACCAATTCATGTCCGGTACGCCGTCGCGGTTCGTTGCCGCGCAGTAGCGTTCGACCATCGCGTCGAGTTCGGGAATGCCCAGCGCTGCGCGGTCAAGATCCATGACGCCCGACCGGCCTTCATTCTGTGTCACCCATGCCATTGCGACATAGGTGAAATCTGCCAGCGGATCGCCCAAGGTCGACAATTCCCAATCCAACACCGCGACGACCTTCGCCTCTTTTGCATCGAAAATCATGTTATCAATGCGATAGTCGCCATGAACGACGCTGGTGCGTGTTTGCTCGGGCAACGTCTTGGGCAGCCATTCGATGAGCCGCTCCATTTCGGGCATGACTTCGGTTTCTGCCAAGCGATATTGCTTCGTCCAGCGTTCCACCTGCCGCCCGAAATAATTTCCGGGCTTACCGAAATCGGACAGGCCAGCGCCTTCGACATCCACATTGTGTAATGCTGCCAGGGTGTCGATCATCGCCTCATAGGTGACGCGGCGTTCGGCAGTGTTTGACCCCGGCATGGCGCCGTCCCAGATGGTGCGCCCTTCGACCATGTCCATGATGTAGAACCAACTGCCGATGACGCTATCGTCGGTGCACAGACCATAGGGCTTGGCGACTGGAAAGCCCGTGGGATGAAGCCCGGCGATGACTGTATATTCGCGGTCCACAGCGTGCGCGCTGGGCAACAATACACCCAAGGGCTTGCGGCGAAGCACATAGGAGCCGCTTTTCGCATTCAACCTGTAGGTCGGGTTTGACTGCCCGCCGGCAAATTTCAGCGCCTGCACTGGTCCTTCAAAACCAGCGACATTGGCGGTCATCCATTCGGCCAGCTTAGCTTCGTCCAATATATCCGCGCCCGTTGGGGCAACGGTTCCGGTAAAGGCCGTCTGCGCATCAATCGGGGTTGGCGCTGCGCTCATTGGTCAAAAACGATGACTGAACGGGCAGCATCACCGCGCTTCATCTGTTCAAAACCTTCGTTGATGCGTTCCAGCGGGATTGTCTCCGAAACGATGCTGTCGAGGTCCAAAAGGCCACGCATATAGAAATCCACCAGACGCGGAATATCAACAGGGAAACGGTTGCCACCCATGATCGCGCCTTGCAGTTTCTTGCCCGAAAGCAGGTCCATCGCGGACAGGCCAACCGAATGCTGCAACGGCATCATGCCCAGGATCGTTGCTGTCCCGCCGCGCTTGAGCGATTTGACGGCAAGCTCGCCCGAGGCAGGACGACCGACAGCCTCAATCGCATGATCGACGCCGCCCTTGGTCAATTCCTGAATTTGTTTGGCTGCATCAGCATCCATGGGATCGATGACATCCGTCGCACCCAGCTTCATCGCCAGTGCACGCTTTTCGGGCATTGGGTCAGCGGCAATGATTCGGCCCGCGCCCGCAATTTTCGCGGCGTTAATCGTGGCAAGGCCAACGCCGCCACAGCCGATAACTGCCACGGTTTCGCCGGGCGTCACTTTGCATGCGTTGAAAATGGTGCCTGCACCCGTGGTCACCGCGCAGCCAATGACTGACGCCTTATCGAGCGGCATTTCGGGGTTAATCGCAACGCACGCATGTTCGTGCACCAGCATCATTTCGGCATAAGCGGACAGGTTCAGCATCTGGTTGACAATGCTGCCGTCGGGCCGTGTGAGGCGCGGAGCCTCACCTGCTTTACGGCGTGTGTCGCCGCCAAGGCATAAAGACATGCGCCCAGTGACACAATATTCGCAATGGCCACAAAATGCGCTGAGGCAGGTGACAACCGCGTCGCCTACCTTCACGGTGCGCACTTCGCTGCCCACGGCCTCAACAATGCCCGCCGCTTCATGCCCGGGGATCGCGGGCAGGGGGTGCGGATAAGTGCCTTCGATAAAGTGCAGGTCGCTATGGCACAGCCCACAGGCCGCGGTGCGGATAAGCACCTCATGCGGCCCGGGATTGGCAATGTTGATCTGCTCAATCTGAAGCGGTTTGCCCGCTTCGATCAGGACGGCAGCCTTCACCGTGTTGCCCCCATGTCGCCGCTGGATAGGCCGTCTTTGCCACGTCCGCCATGCTTGCCCAATTCCATACGAGCAATGGCACGTGCGTGCACTTCGTCGGGACCATCGGCCAGACGTAAGGTGCGCTGATGCGCCCAAGCGGATGCGAGACCGAAATCATCGGACACACCGCCGCCGCCATGTGCTTGAATCGCATTATCGATGATGCTCAACGCCATATTTGGGGCCTGCACCTTAATCATCGCGATTTCCGCCGCAGCCGCCTTGTTACCGACCTTGTCCATCATATCCGCTGCCTTCAGGCACAGCAGGCGAGTCATTTCAATGTCGATACGGGCACGTGCAATGCGTTCTTCCCATACGCTATGCTCGGCAACGGTCTTGCCAAAGGCAACGCGCGATTGCAGGCGCTTGCACATTTTCTCCAGCGCTTCTTCCGCCGTACCAATGGTGCGCATGCAATGATGGATGCGGCCTGGTCCAAGGCGGCCTTGCGCGATCTCGAACCCGCGACCTTCGCCCAGCAGCATGTTCGATGCCGGAATACGGACATCTTTCAATTCGATTTCCATATGACCATGCGGCGCGTCGTCATAACCAAAGACAGGCAGATGGCGCAGAATGTTGACGCCGGGGGCATCGAGTTCCATCAACACCATCGATTGCTGTGCATGGCGCTTGGCTTCAAAATCGGTCTTGCCCATGACAATCGCGATCTTGCAACGCGGGTCGCCTGCACCTGATGACCACCACTTAACGCCGTTCAGGACATATTCGTCGCCTTCGCGGCGGATCGAGGTTTCGATGTTGGTCGCATCTGACGAGGCAACCGCTGGCTCAGTCATCAAGAATGCCGAACGGATTTCGCCGTTCATCAGCGGAAGCATCCACTTTTCTTTTTGTGCGGCGGTGCCGTAACGCAGGAACACTTCCATATTGCCGGTGTCTGGTGCCGAACAGTTATAGACTTCGGATGCAAAACCGATGCGGCCCATTTCCTCGGCGCACAGGGCATATTCCATGTTGGTGAGGCCAGGGCCTTCGAAATGGATGCTGTCGTCGACATGCACGCGGCCCGACGTTGGCGGCATGAACAGGTTCCAAAGACCAGCGGCCTTGGCCCGCGCCTTTTCCTCTTCAACGACCTGAAGCACTTTCCAACGGTCGCCCACCGCCTGCTCGGCATAATAATCGGCGACGCGTGGACGCAAGAAGCGTTCATTATGGTCGCGGATACGGTCCCGCCAATAAGTTTGCTTGTCGTTGAGATCGAAATCCATGACTCATTCCTCTTTTCAAATTTAATTGATCGGTTAAATGGCAGACTCTGTTGCTGTGTTCAAGACGCGCAACCGCTCATTATGACTTTCGCGCGAAATCGGGAAATGGCGCAGAATAAGAATGCCGATGATGCCGACGACCAAGACAGTGCACATATAATATAATGCCAGCCCGTCGAGGACAACAACATCCACTTCCCCCGGCTTGGCATCTTGCGGGAAACTGGCAAAGCTTAGGATCATCCCGGCGGCAAAAGTGCCGATGCCAACGGCGCATTTCTGCATGAAGAAATAGCCAGCGAAGAACAAACCTTCCGAACGCCTGCCGGTTTCTTGCTGCGATGCCTCCACCACATCGGCCATCATCGAGGATGTCAGCATCATCATACTCACGGCTGCGCTATTGGCTAAAGTCACTAAAGCAAACATGAACAGGATCGAAGGGTCCGACGGCGCACCGGGCACAAAGTCGAGCAGCCAGCTGCCGTATAATGCCGTAGTGAAGGTCAGCGAGATGATCGCGAACAGGATCGCAGCGTGCTTCTTGCCCAATCGCGCCGAGACGGGGGGAACAATGATGAAGGCAATGATGACCGTTGAGAATAGGGTCAGCGCATAATAGAGCATTTCCATCTGTTGAAGCTGCCACAAAAAGGCGAGTTGGTAATTGGTGAGCGCAAAGGTCATCCCTTGATTGATCAGCCCGAATAACGCCGCGGAGACGAGCCACAGAAAGGCGCGGTTGGAGAGCGTGGCTTTCACTTCAGCAAAAGCATGGCCAATGCCAGCGCCGCGCGGAGCAGGCGGGGATTGCTTGGCCACATGCCGATGCTGGCCAAGCGCGGAGATGAGCACCGCGCCGCTCATCATCAGCGCCCCCCACACCGAATAAGCGTCATATCCGGCAGGGTCGCTCACGCCCTTTTCGCCTGTGAAGAAAATGCCATAAGCGAAAATGAGCATCAGCAATCCGCCCGCCCAGCCAAATAAGAAACGATAACGCATCAACCGCGTACGTTCATCATAATCGCCGGTCAGTTCGGGCACGAGGGCGATAGACGGCACCTCGCACATCGCCACGAATGTGCGCGCGAGGACGGCGGTGCAGAACAGCCAAATGATCGTGCTCGTCTGGTCCATTTCGGGCGGGTGCCACAGCAATAGCCATATAATACCAAGCGGAATCGCGGCGGCGTATAGCCAGGGCAGGCGTCTGCCCCATTTGCTTTGTGTCCGGTCGGACAATTCGCCAATAATCGGGTCGGCAAAGGCATCAAATATCAGCGCGGCCATGATGACGGTGCCAACGATGCTGGCGTCAATCCCCAGCACCTGATTATAAAAAATCAACAGGAAGACCGAAAAGCCATTATCCTTGACGCCATAAGCGACAGAACCAAGGCCGTGCATGACCTTTAACGATCGGGGGAGTGCGACGACTGGTGCCATATTGGTTTAAATCACAATACGCGAAAAGGCGTGTTTTCCGGCGAATCGCACAATGTTTCTCCCCTGTATCCCGCGCCCATGCTAGGGCTGCTGCCCGGCCTGTCAATCGGGATGCAAATGACGTTACGGCATGCATAACTCACCGATAAAGGCTTGCGTTTCGGTGCATGACCGCCCAAAAATTCATCAAGTAATTAAACAGGAGAGCCGCATGTCCGACCTTGATACATTCCGCGCCGAGGCGCGCGCTTGGCTGGAGGAAAACTGCCCCGCCGAAATGCGCACACCTGCCAAAGGTGACGAAGACGTCTGCTGGGGCGGACGCAATTTTGTTTTTCAATCAGAAGCGCAGAAGCTTTGGCTGGAGCGTTGCGTGGCCAAGGGCTACACCGTGCCCGATTGGCCCAAAGCTTATGGTGGTGCAGGCCTTAGCCCGCAGGAAACCAAAATCTTGCGTCAGGAAATGGCAAAGCTTGGCTGCCGCTCGCCGCTTAACAGCTTTGGCATCTGGATGCTTGGCCCAGCTTTGTTGAAATTCGGCACCGAAGAACAAAAAGTGCATTATATGGGCCAAATCGCCCGCGGCGAAATCCGTTGGTGTCAGGGCTATTCGGAGCCGGGCTCAGGCAGTGACCTTGTGTCGATGCAGACCTTTGGCGAAGATAAGGGCGACCATTGGGTGGTCAATGGCCAAAAGATCTGGACGTCTTATGCTGACAAGGCCGACTGGATTTTCTGTTTGGTCCGCACCGACAAGACGAACAAATATCAGGGCATCAGCTTCCTGTTGTTCGACATGGAAACACCCGGTGTTTCGACCAAGCCTATCAAGCTGATCTCTGGCAATTCGCCTTTCTGCGAGACATTTTTCGACAATGTTGTTGTGCCCAAGCACCAGATTGTTGGCGAGATCAATCGCGGCTGGGATGTGGCGAAATATTTGTTGGGCCATGAACGCGAAATGATCTCCGGCATGGGCGGCGATGGCGGCGTGACCTCCATCGGCGCGGCGATGAAGGCGACCTTGTCGCAAGAGCCCGTGCTGCGCGCGCAAATGGCCTTGTTCGATGTCGATAACCTGACCTTCCGTGCCCATGGCGAACGGTTCATGGACGAATGGAAAACGGGTAAGGCGCATCCAGCTTATTCGAACCTGATGAAATATGTCGGTACCGAATTGAACAAAAAACGCAATGAATTGGTCATGTCGATTGGCGGTTCTCAAGCGCTTGAGTGGGAAAGCGAACGGGCCAATGGCGGGTCAAAGGCTCGCAATTGGTTGCGGACCAAGGCGAACTCGATTGAGGGCGGCACCAGTGAAGTGATGCTGAACGTCGTGTCGAAGCGTATCCTTGAGATGCCGGGCGGTTAATTTTGCGTCACCTCCGCGTAGGTGGGGGCCCACGCCTGACAGCTATATTTACGGCGCAGCGTTGGGTTCCCGCCTGCGCGGGAATGACGAGATAAAGCGTCGGAATGACGCGATAGATTTGGAGCGGCTTTAACATGGCAATGACCTTAAACGATGACCAGAATATGCTGCGCGACACCGCGCGGGATTTCATGGCGCGCGAAGCGCCCGTCACCCATTTCCGCAAGTTCCGCGACATGGGGTGCAAGGACGGTTTCAGCCAAGGCTTGTGGAAGCAATTCGCCGAAATCGGCTTCACCGGCATCCTGATTCCCGAGGCCGATGGCGGCATGGGCATGGGGCAGATTGAGGCGGGTATTGTCCTTGAAGAAATTGGCCGCAACCTCTCACCCTCACCTTTCTTGACCACATCGGTCGCGGCGGTTGAGGCGTTGAAGCTGGCGGATAAGGCCATGCGCGACCGCTGGTTCCCCGGCATCTTGGCTGGCGAAACCGTGATCGGCATCGCGATTGAAGAAGGCGTCAAGCACCGGCCGGAGAAAATCGCGTGCGTTGCGCAGCGCAGCGGCAATGGCTTTAAGCTGACCGGGCAAAAGCAATTTGTTGTGCAAGGCACGTCATCGGACATGCTGATCGTCGCCGCACGGACCGCAGGCGCGGTGGGAGAGACCGACGGCCTGACATTGTTCGCCGTCGACAAGGATGCGGCGGGTCTGTCGATGGAGGCGGCACGTTTGGTCGATTCCGCAATGGCCGCGCATGTGAAACTGGAGGGCGTTCAGGTGAATGCCGACGCTGTCATTGGTGACGTTGACGGCGGCTGGGCTGTGCTTTCCAAGATGCTGGACGCTGGCCGCGTTGGTGCAGCCGCCGAAATGGTTGGCGTTGGCACAGGCGCGATGGACATGACTTTTGAATATCTTAAGACGCGCAAGCAATTCGACCGCGTCATTGGTGAATTTCAGGCGCTCCAACACCGCGCCGCGCATTTGTATGGCGAAATGGAAGGCGCGCGTTCGATTGTGCTGAAGGCGCAATCCTTAATGGACGAAGGCCATGCTAAGGCCGAAATTTATGTCGCGGCGGCCAAGGCGAAAGCCGGGCTTGCCTGCAATCTTTCGGTGCGGGAAGGCGTTCAAATGCATGGCGGTATCGGCATGACTGACGAATATGACATCGGCCTGTATATGAAGCGCGACCGCAGCTTGAACGAATTTTTCGGCGACGCGTATTACCACGCAGACCGCGTGGCGACGATGAACGGTTATTAAAAGGAAACCGCAAATGGATATTCAAAGCTTATTCAACCTCAATGGCCGCGTGGCGTTGGTCACCGGCGGATCGCGCGGCATCGGCAAGATGATCGTCGAAGGCTATCTCAAGGCTGGTGCAGCACGCGTGTATATCAGCGCGCGTAAGGTCCACCAGATTGAGGAAACCGTCGCCGAATTCGGCAATCAGGTTATTGGCCTGCCCTGCGACTTGTCGACCGTGGACGGTTGCCTGTCGCTTGCCGCGCAAATTGCCGAGCGTGAGGAAAAGGTCGATATTCTCGTGAACAATGCTGGCGCAGCATGGGGTGCGGATTTTGGTCAGTTCCCTGAATCTGGCTGGGACCGTGTGATGGACCTGAACGTCAAATCCCTGTTCTTCCTGACTCAGGCAATGCACCCGCAGTTGAAGGCCGCCGCGACATTTGATCGCCCCGGCAAGGTTATTAACATCGCATCGATCGATGGCCTGCTGATCAACCCGTGGCAAACCTATAGCTATCAGGCATCGAAAGCCGCCGTCATCCATTTGACGCGCCGTCTGGCGGCTGAGCTTGTTAAGGACAATATTCTTGTGTCGGGCATTGCGCCGGGTGCATTTCAGTCGGACATGAACAAGGCTGCGCGCGACCATGCCGATGCCGTGGGCAAGAATATCCCGTTTCCACGAATCGGAACGCCTGAAGATATGGCTGGCCTTGCGATCTTCCTCGCCGCGCGTGCTGGCGATTATATCGTTGGAGAGACGATTGCGTGCGACGGCGGCATTGTTAACGCATCGCTGCCGGGCAATGGAATCGCCCCTTAACTGCTAATTTTGTGATGATTTGGGAACGAAATTAACACGTTTCCAGCAGAAATGGAGCTAGTTGCAAAAGACGCAACTAGCTCCATTCTTTTCGCAATTGCAGCAAATTCATCGGGCCCCTAGTTGCTGCTCAACGGCAAGCGACTGCCGGAACGCACATTGACCGGGTGGCACTCTCCTCCTCTCTCCCCCTCGCCCCCGGACAATTTTTACGGCCTCCATGCTCTGCTTGGGGGCCGTATCGTTTTGTGCTCCATACTTGTTCTCCATTTTGTCCACCACGAAGTGCGCGCGCTGTGGGTAACTCAGCAAATGATGCTTTGAACGACTCGTAAGCTATGAGACCTTCAATTCATCAGGCAGGAACGCTACGAAGCAAAGCCGGACCGGAAACGGTACAGCGGAGCGGAAAAGAAAGAATGCCGGATCGCCAAATTGGATGGCAACCCGTCGCAAGGCAGGAAATGTAGCCAGGATGGTGGGTACGAAGAAAACGAATATCGAGTGCGGGGCCACGCAAGTGGTACAACGCCAGATAGGATACCCAATGTACTGAGGCGAACCACAAAGGTCTTCGGACTGGATTGGGGAACCGGACGTCGGTTAGAGGAAAGAATGGCCCCCGTGGTCAGGGACTTCCAAAAATCAGACGCAGTGGGCGCTGGTAGCGATGCCAGTGCCCATTTTATTTTATGTGGCACAAAAATCGTCGTCTCGCTAAGGCCGTGTCATGTCTGAAATCACGCCTCACATCATCGCCGACCATGGTCTCAATGAAGAAGAATATGCGCGTATCTTGCACGCCATGGGGCGTGAGCCCAACATGGTTGAGCTTGGCATATTCTCGGTGATGTGGTCGGAGCATTGCTCTTATAAATCCTCACGCATCCATTTGAAGAAATTGCCGACTGAGGCCCCTTGGGTCATTTGCGGTCCTGGCGAAAATGCGGGCGTTATCGACATCGGCGAAGGTCCAAATGGCACTAAGCTTGCCGCGATCTTCAAAATGGAATCGCATAACCACCCGTCTTATATCGAACCTTATCAAGGTGCGGCAACGGGCGTAGGTGGCATCTTGCGGGATGTGTTCACCATGGGCGCGCGGCCAGTGGCCAATATGAATGCGCTGCGTTTTGGACGGCCCGACCATCCGAAGATGAAGCATCTGGTGCAGGGCGTCGTTGCGGGCATTGGTGGCTATGGCAATTGTGTTGGCGTGCCGACCGTTGGCGGTGAGACCAATTTTCATCCCGCTTATGATGGCAATATCCTTGTGAACGCGATGACCGTTGGCGTTGCGGATCAGGACAAGATTTTTTATTCTGCGGCAACTGGCCTTGGAAATCCAATCGTCTATGTCGGGTCAAAGACTGGTCGTGACGGTATTCATGGCGCGACGATGGCTTCGGCGGATTTTGGCGCAGATATCGAAGAAAAGCGCCCCACGGTTCAGGTCGGCGACCCGTTCACCGAAAAGCTGCTGATTGAGGCGTGCCTTGAACTGATGGCGTCGGATGCGATTGTCGCGATTCAGGATATGGGCGCGGCGGGTTTAACCAGCTCCAGCGTCGAAATGGCAACCAATGGCAAGGCGGGCATCATCCTCGACATGGACAAAGTGCCATGCCGTGAGGAAGGCATGACGCCCTATGAAATGATGCTGTCCGAAAGCCAGGAGCGCATGCTTATGGTCTTGAAGCCCGGCCGTGAGAAATTCGCGAAGGCGATTTTTGACAAATGGGAACTGGATTTTGCGGTGATCGGCGAAGTCACTGACACGGGCCATATGGTGCTAACGTGGAAGGGGGAAATCGTCTGCGACATCCCGCTTGGCCCGCTCGCCGAAGATGCGCCTTTGTACGACCGTCCCGCCGCGTCGAAGGATGAATATAAGGCATGGGCCAACGTCAAACCGCTTGGCGACATTCCCGCCAGCACTGACATCGGCGGAGATTTATTGAGGCTGATGGCCTGCCCCGACCTCGCGAGCCGTGCGTGGATCTGGCAGCAATATGACAGTCAGGTCGGCGGCGACACCGCGCAGCTTTCGGGCGGCGATGCTGCGGTCGTCCGCATCCACGGAACCAACCGCGCGCTGGCGATGAGCACCGATTGCACGCCGCGTTATTGTTACGCCGACCCGTATGAAGGCGGCAAGCAGGCTGTTGCCGAAACCTATCGTAATATCAGCGCCGTTGGCGCAACGCCGCTGGCGATCACCAACTGCCTGAACTTCGCCAACCCGCAGCGCCCCGAAATCATGGCGCAGATTGTCGGCTGTTTAGAGGGCATGGGCGACGCGTGCCGTGCGCTGGATTACCCGATCGTGTCGGGCAATGTGTCGCTTTATAATGAAAGCAAGGCCACTGGCGGCGGCAGCGCGATTTTGCCAACACCGGCCATTGGCGGCGTTGGTGTGCTTGAAGACTTCAGCAAGATGGCAACGATTGCATTCAAGCAAGACGGCGACGGCATTTTTGTCATTGGCGACAATGCGGGACATCTAGGTCAGTCCCTGTGGCTGCGCGAACTGCATGGCCGCGAAGACGGCGCCGCGCCATCGGTCGACCTCGGCCAAGAACGCGCGCACGCAGAATTTGTCCGCCAGCTGATTCAAGACGGCAAGGTCAATGCGGTGCATGACGTTGCCGACGGTGGTTTGCTTGTGGCCTTGACCGAAATGGCGTTGGCCAGTGGCAAGGGATGTGCGCTCGAAGAAATCGGCGACGCATTCACGGCGTTTGGCGAAGATCAGGCGCGCTATGTCGTGACCAGCGCCGCTGCGGACCAAATTCAGGCCGCAGGCATTCCGATGACGCGGATAGGCACTGTTGGCGGGACATCGGTCGCAGGGCCGGGGTTTGACGTGCCCATTGCGTCACTGCGTTATGCCCATGACAGCTTCTTCAAGGACTGGATGGAAAGCTAAAGCTTGACGTCGATCGGTGGCGTGCATGCGCCCAATTTTCATCTTTCCTCTCTACGTCCTCTGCGCCTCTTCGTGCAAAATGGATTCACGCAGAGGCGCAGAGGACGCGGAGGTAAAACACAAGGATAATGTCGGTGCGACCCACCCGCATATTCGTCACCCTGAACCAAGTTCAGGGTGACGTGGGGGGATAAGCGCAACGAAGCGTGTACTCCACCCGTGCCCGCTCGTGTGGAGCATAGTTGATATGTGTGTCGGCTGCTCCCGCCCTCGACCGCAGTCAAGGCACAGGGAATGAGCGCCTAAGGTTTAAACGGCAGGTGCCAACAAATTATACGGATCAATGCCGCTTGAACGCATCGCTGCGTGCGCGGCCTTGTACGTCACTGGCTCTGCTATCCCCAAGCGCTTACGGGCATCGACCAACGGCTCACGCAGCAAGGCTGCGATATCTTCCTGAACGATGTTCTTTGCCGCTTTGCCGATACGATAGCCTTCGTGCACCGCTTTCATAATCGGCGCCGATTTCGCAACGCGGTATTTCAACTCTAATCCGCCCGCATAAGCAATGAAGCCGACGCCAAGATTGTGGTTTTGCGCATAGGTAAAGCCAAGCACGCATTGTTCACCCAGCGCGTCGCGGCCATAGCCGGTGAGGATGTGCAGCATGTCATGGGTATCGCGCAAACGGTCGCCATAACGTTCAACCACATCGCCAAAAACGGGATATGATGTCCGGAATTGGGCATATTCCGCCTCAAGACCCGCAGCGCTCAAACCTTCGCGTTCCATGAATTCGACATAGGCACGGCCAACGGTGCCTGCCGGAAGCTTCTTGATGCTGTCATGGTCATCGAGCATGTCAATCAGGCGCTCATTGCTTTCAAGCAACGCTCTGCCCTTTGGTGTTTGCCAAAATTTCCGCGCCATCTTACCGAACTTGCTACCGCTTAAGGCCGCAATGATGTGAAAGACCTGCTCTGTGTCTTCTTTGTTGGCAATCAGCTTGCGAAAATGATGCCACGCCTTCAGTGGCTGCAATTTAGCCGGCGGGCGATCAGGGTGCGAAAAATACAGTTCAGTCATAACGAATCCTAAACTAGGAATAGATATAGTTAAAAACTACCTACACGAGTGTCAATAACAAAAGTTTAAAGGGCTGGACCGGCATAGATGGGCGCTGTATTAATGGCTTAATACACGGGGGCAAAGCATGCAGAATATCGAACAACGGCATATCAGCTTGGACGCG
This sequence comes from Sphingorhabdus sp. EL138, assembly GCF_945882965.1. Taxonomy (GTDB): domain Bacteria; phylum Pseudomonadota; class Alphaproteobacteria; order Sphingomonadales; family Sphingomonadaceae; genus Sphingorhabdus_B. Next base: position 41,813 of record NZ_CAMCWY010000015.1, on the reverse strand, counting down.
ATGCGCGGCTTTGCCGTGATGGGCATATTGGCGATGAACATCATCGGCTTTGCCATGCCCGAATGGGCCTATATCACCCCTGCGGCCTATGGTACCGACACATTGGCTGACCAAATTGCATGGGCATTTTCCTTCATCTTCATTGATGGCAAAATGCGCGGACTATTCTCGCTTTTGTTCGGCGCGAGCATGATGCTTATCATCGACCGCGCCACGGCAAAGGGGGAAAGCGCCGCGCAGGTCCATTACCGCCGCATGGCGTGGCTCGCTCTATTTGGTCTCGCGCATTATTTCTTCATCTGGTTCGGTGATATCTTGTTCCTCTATGCGATTATCGGCATGATCGCTTTTGGCTTCCGCGATTGGCCGCCAGCAAAGCTGATAAAGGTTGCGTTCATAATCTTTGCGGTTGGGCTGGCGCTCTGGGGGGCACAATTTGGCGGGCTTCAGGCCTTTCAATATTTCGCAACCCGGCCTGATGCGAGCGCAGACATGGCGCGCCAGTTTCGCGCATTGATGGATGGTGCGGACCTTGCTTTTAACATTGCGCCTGACCTCGCGCTGCACCGGGGCAGCTACGTCGCGATAACAGTGGATAAGCTCGACGAATGGAGCGCGCCACTGATCTTGGTGGTGCAGTCCGTTGGCGAAACTTTGCCGCTGATGATGATTGGCATGGCGATGCAAAAAAGCGGGTTCATGACAGGGGATTGGGACGCAGCCGATTACCGGCGCTGGGTGATGCGGATGGTGCCAGCTGGGTTGCTGCTGACTGCCGCTCTGGCGGTTTGGATAGTCGCCGTTGACTTCGACCGGATCACCGCGCTTGCGGTCTTTTACGTCTGGGGTGTAATTCCGCGTCTGATGCTGACGATTGGCTATGCGGCGGTGTTGATTTTGCGCATTGGGCATTACCGCAACCACCCGATGTTGGCGCGCGTCGCCGCGGCTGGACGCGCCGCATTCAGCAACTATCTCGGCACGAGCATCATCATGACCACGATATTTTATGGCTATGGCTTTGGCTTGTTCGGGCATTTCGGCCGTGCAGGATTGTGGCTGTTTGTGCTGGGGGCGTGGGCAGTGATGCTCTTATGGTCAAAGCCATGGCTGATGAAATTTCATTACGGCCCACTGGAATGGCTGTGGCGCAGCTTGGCGCGCGGAAAAATGCAAGCCATGCGTCGCTAATGCTATCAAGGAAAAAGACCTTCGCGGCCGGGTACGCTGTGCTCGACAATCCCTAACCGTTATCGGCGAACGGGTTCTTCGACGAACGGAAGTTGATACGCACGGGCACGGCGCCAAAATCCAGATCGCGGCGAATACCGTTGAGCAAATAGCGCGCATAGCTGGCGGGCAGCTCGTCGGTCCGGTTGCCAAAGATGACAAATGTCGGCGGACGGTTACGCGCTTGAGTCATGTAGCGCAGTTTAATCCGCTTGCCGCCTGGGGCAGGTGGCGGATTTGCGGAAATTGCGGCTTCAAACCAGCGGTTCAGTATGCCCGTTGGCACGCGCTTGTTCCACGCTTCCCGCGCATCGAACGCGGCGGAAATCATCTGGTCGAGGCCTTTTCCAGTAAGCCCGGATACGGCGACCATCGGAACACCTTTTAACTGCGACAGGCCCTCTTCCAACGCGGCACGAATACCTCTGAACAGGCCGGCACCATCAACGGCCACATCCCATTTGTTGATCCCGATGATCAGCGCGCGGCCCTCTTGAATGACATGGTCAGCAATTTTCAGGTCCTGCACCTCAAGGCCCTTAGTTGCATCGAGCAGCAGCACGACAACTTCGGCAAAGTCGATCGCATGGCGCGCATCGGCGACTGAAAGCTTTTCCAATTTGTCCTGCACCTTGGCACGCTTGCGCATACCTGCGGTATCGATCAAGCGGACGCGGCGGTCGGTCAGCATCGGCGGGATGATGCCTTCTTCATCGGGCTCGCGTTCTTTTGGGCTTGGGTCCGTCCAGATCCAGTCCACCGAAATACTGTCGCGGGTAATCCCGGCTTCAGGACCCGTAATCAGGCGGTTTTCGCCCAATAACTTGTTAATCAGCGTCGATTTACCGGCATTGGGACGCCCGACAATCGCAAGCTTCAATATCGCGTCGGGTGCTTCGGGGTCAGGTACCTCGAACGCGCCGCCGTCGATATGGGGCAGCAAGGATTGAAACAGATCCGCCATGCCTTCGCCATGTTCGCCGCTGATTGCGATGGGGTCACCAAAGCCAAGCGCATAGCTTTCCAAGATGCCATTATCGCCCTGCTTGCCCTCGGCCTTATTGACCGCAAGCACGACCGGCGTTTCACTGCTGCGCAGCCAGCGGGCAATTTCTGCGTCCAGGGGGGTCACACCAACGCGGCCATCGATCAGGAACAGGGCAACTTGGGCACCTGCAATCGCTGCCTCTGTTTGCATCCGCATTCTGCCGGGCAGGGTGTCGGGATCTTCATCCTCATAACCCGCCGTATCGACAATGGTGAACTCCAGATCGAACAAGCGGCCTTCGCCTTCCCGGCGGTCACGCGTTACACCTGGCGTGTCATCGACAAGCGCGAGTTTCTTGCCCACCAGCCGGTTGAACAAAGTGGACTTGCCGACATTAGGCCGACCGATAATGGCTACCGTCGGCAACATGCCGGTACTCTCCTTTAAGGCCTAGCCGCGAAACGCGGAAATACGGCCGGAATCGTCCAGAACATATAATGTGTTGTTGGCGACAATCGGTGGAAGTGACACATCGGATTTCAGGTCAGCGACCTTAGTCGCGGTCCCGTTTTCCGGCGCAATTGCCCAGATTCCACCGCGCGAATTGGCGATGATCAAACGGTCGCCAGCGAGTATCGGGCCATACCAGCTAATCGGGCCCTTTTTCTTCTTTTCATTTTTGTAACGCTGCAGCTTTGAAATCCACCGGATTTTGCCGCTTGAACGCGCAACGCTCAGCAACCGTGCTTCGTCGGTCATGACAAACACCCATTCGCCCGCCGTCACAGGTGTCGAAATACCCGCAATGTTGATTTCCCAAATGCGCTGGCCAGTCACGAGTTCATAGGACGCCATGCGTCCGCCTTTGCCCAGCGCGAAGACGCGGCCACGGTCGATGACAGGGTCGGCATCAATATCTGTCAGCGTCGAAACAGACGTCGACATTGCGGTGCGCGACAAGGTGTCATTCCACAGGCTGCGGCCATTTTCATACCGATAGGCGGCAAGCTCGCCACTGGAATAGCCAGCGATGACCGTGCCTTGCGCCGCAGCAGGGGCGCCAACGCCAAATATGCCCGATGCGGCAACAGGGCCGGCTTCTTTCCATTGCGGCTCGCCATCGCTTTGGCGCAGCGCGTAAATCTGGTTGTCCTGTGTCATCACATATAGGTTGCCGTTGGACAATGTCGGTGCACCGCGCAAGGGACCGGCTGGACGCTTTTTCCACACAAGCGCGCCAGTGTCCGCCGCAAGCGCGGCGACATCGCCAACGCCATTGGTCGCAAAAACATTGCTGTTAGTGGCGCTGACGCCGCCGCCATAACGGGATGGCTTACCATCGCGGTCAACCTCAAGCGCGTTCGACCAGATCTGTGCGCCTGTGTTCGCGTCAAATGCCGTCACGCGCGCGGTGGTGTCCACCACATAGACGCGGCCATCGCTCATCACTGGGCTCGCGGCAAGGCGCGCGCGCGGGTTGGCGCCGGTAACATCTGCGGTCCAAATGCGCGTCAGGTTTTGACCAAGCGCGACATGGCCGGGTGATTTTGACGCATTGCCGCCGGGCTGCGCCCATGCTTCGTTGACCGTCGCTGGCGGCAGGGTGACGGCTATGTCCGCTAAGGACGCATCGACCTCGGTGTCACGCTCTGTGCCCAAGATGCTGACGCGTGAACCGACGGTCGGCGTGTTGTTTTTCTTACCGGCATCACCGCGCACACCGTCAAGGACGGCGCAGCCACCCAGCGAAGTTGTCGCGGCGAGCGCCAGAAGCAATTTGGATATGGTCTTCAACATCACTCTCCTTTGGCGGCGGTATCGCCAGCCTTCGATGCCGCATTGCGGTTTGCCTCAAGCTGAACGGTATCGATGCCAAGCGCACCTGCCATTTGCTGCGCACGGCTGCGCAAGGTTTGCGGCGCGTCCTCCTGTTTCGCAATCTGGGCAAAAATGGGGCCAGCCAAATTGTCCTTACCCATTTTCATATAGGCTAAGGCCGTTAACTCGCCCGCGCTACCGAAATAGGGGTAGCCAGCGACGGCCAATGGTTTCAATCGGTCAATCACTTGCTGCGGCGGGATCGAGTCAAACTCTGCGCTAACTTGGCGGATCAGGGCCAGATCGCGGAATGTCTGTGGCAGGCTGTCGTCGCCTGCAACCTTTGCATAAATGGCGATCGCCTTCTTGGTCTCACCATCTTCGCCGAGTAGATTTGCCTCCATCAATTTCGCCATGGCGCGATATCCGGGTTGATCGGCCTTTGCGAGCGTTGCCAATTTGGCGCGCGCCTCTTTTTCTTGCCCCGCGCGCAATTTGTCCATTGCGTCGACAAATTCTTCGCTTTGCAGGTCTGCGGCGGCCTGGACTTGGTTGTGATAGACAATCCAGCCCGCAAAAGCCAAAAGCCCGGCCACGACAGCCGCCAAAAGCCAGCGGCCATACCGCGTCCAAAAACTGGTGAGATCACTCGCGCGGACGGCATCGTCGACCTCACGCAAAAATGCCTCGTCACTGCCGCTCCGGTCTTTGTCTGCGGGCTTTTCAGTCGGTGTCAAAGCCAAAAGGGCCTCCGAAATTGTTAAGTCAAAATTGGTTAGTGCTGTCCTTAGCCCGACTCGGCCCGATAGGCCAGCCTGCTTTATACAGGCTCGTACAGCTGGTCGGGTCCCGGGAAGCTGCGGTCACGGACGCCAGTGGCATATTCGCGCACGGCATTTTCGACGCTGACGCCCATGTTGCCGAATTTCTTAACGAATTTTGGTACGCGGTCGAACAGGCCCAACATATCTTCGGCGACAAGAACCTGCCCGTCGCACTGCGCAGACGCGCCAATGCCGATGGTTGGGCAGGCGATTTTCTGTGTGATTTCAATGGCGATATGTTCAAGCACGCCTTCAATCACCATCGCAAACGCGCCTGCGTCCGCCATTGCAACCGCGTCTTCGACAATTGATTTGGCTTCCTCATCGCTTTTACCGCGCACACCATAGCCGCCAAGGATGTTCACCGCCTGCGGCGTTAATCCGACATGCGCCATCACCGGAATACCGCGCGAGGTCAGGAATTCGACCGTCGGGGCAAGCACTTTGCCGCCTTCCAGCTTTACCGCCGCCGCGCCCGTTTCTTTCAACAACCGCGATGCGTTGACAAATGCTTGTTCGGGCGAGGCTTCGTACGATCCAAAGGGCATGTCGACGATGACCGCCGCGTGATAGCTGCCACGCACAACCGCCGCGCCATGCGCCGCCATCATCTCCAGCGTGACCGCCACGGTATGCGGCAGGCCGTAAATCACTTGGCCCAACGAATCACCAACCAGCAGCATGTCGCAATGCGGATCCATCAACTGCGCCATGCGTACGGTATACGCCGTCAGCATCACCAGCGGCTCCTTCCCCTTTTGCTGACGGATGCGCGGCACGGTAAGGCGCTTCATCGGCGACGGCGTCGGATTCGCGCGGCTGGTGGATGTATCGAAAGTGAGCGTTTTAGGATGTGTGGACATGGCGCAAGGGCTTAGCCGCTAAACGCCGTAGGCAAAAGCAAATAGAGTCCCCGCCTTATTGGCGCGCCGCAACCGCCTCTGTGACATTGTCGCTGAAAATGCCGTCAATGCCGGTGGCCAAGAAGCCTTTTATCTCTGCGTTCAAGTCACCATGCCCGCGCGGATCAATACCGGATTTTTGTGCGAGCGGCAGGAAATAATTTTCGCGGCGGAATGTCCATGGGTGGACTGCAAGACCCAGTCTATGTGCGTCCGCGACAAGGGTCGTCGGATCGCCGAGATTACCCATCAACGTGCGCGGGATGACCAGCGCCTTATTGGGGCCAATACCATCGGCATAAGTCGCCACGGTTTTCAGGCCTTGCGCGCTTGCCATCGCGGCATAAGTCAAATCGCTGCGATCGGGTGGGCCGCCTATTTCCGCCATCAACTGGATCAGGCGCAATGTCGTCTTGGGCCGCAAGGCTTTGAGGTTTTCGACCTCGAACGATTGAATGAACACAGGCGCGCTTTTTTCGATATGGCCAAATTTGGTGAGCGCGGCCAGCAACGGCGCTTCATGCGGCAGGCCAATCGCGGTGAAATAGCTTGGATGCTTGGTTTCGGGATAGACGCCAATCGTCCGCCCCGTTGCCGCGCTTTGTTCCTTGGCCAGTGCAAGGATCTCGTCAAAGGTCGGGATTTCGAACTGCCCGTCATAGGCCATATTGGCCTTGCGCAATTGCGGCAGGCGTTCTTTCGTGCGCAGGGTTTTAAGCTCGGCGAGCGTGAAATCCTCGGTAAACCAACCAGTCATTCTCTGGCCGTCAATGGTCTTGGTGGTTTTGCGGTCGGCAAATTCCTCCTTGTCCGCGACATTGGTGGTTTCCGAAATCTCATTCTCATGCCGCGCGACCAAAATGCCATCCTTGGTCAACACAAGGTCAGGCTCAATATAATCCGCGCCCTGTTCAATCGCGAGGGTGTAGCTTGCCAGCGTATGCTCGGGCCGCTCGCCACTCGCGCCGCGATGGGCGATGATGATGACGTTGCCGTCAATCGGTTTTTCCATGGCTTGGCCTTCCGTGGGCGAACATGCGCTGAGCACAGCGGCGATAATAAGCAAGGTGGTTTTCATAAAACCGCCCTTGCGCAATATAATGTCAGCGCGATGACAGCAACGCGGATTTAGCTAATCTCAACGCCTTTCCAAAAGGCAAGGCGGTCAGTGATTTCGCGCGCTGCGTCTTTGGGCTCTGGATAATACCACGCCGCATCTGCGTTGGTTTTGCCATCGACGATCAGCGAATGATAATGCGCTGTGCCCTTCCATCCGCAGACCGAAGTTTTGTCGCTGTCTTGAAGAAAGTCGGCATTGACGCAATCGCGCGGAAAATAATGATTGCCCTCGACCACGACAGTGTCATCCGACTGCGCGATGACCATGTTATTCCAACGAGCGGTTACCATCAGCGTTTCCTTTTTACGACAATTCGGCATCATAGACCGCCGGGGCAAAGCCCACCAGCAAAGTCTTGCCACCTTCAACCACGGGCCGTTTAATCATCGACGGGTTGGCAACCATCAACGCAATCGCCTTGGCCGCGTCAATGTCGGCCTTGTCGGCATCGGGCAGTATCTTAAACGTGGTGCCCGCCTTGTTCAGTAGCCTTTCCCAACCAACAACCTCGCTCCACCGCCCCAAATCCGCCGCCGTCACGCCCGCCTTTTTATAATCATGGAAATGATAGCCAAGCCCGCGCCCATCAAGATACGTGCGCGCCTTTTTGACCGTGTCGCAATTGGGGATGCCGTAGAGGGTGAGGGTCATGTGCTGGGTCCGTTCATTGCCATTAATATCATTTATAATGCGCCCGCCGGTCCCCGAAATCGCGGACGCGCTTGCGCCATGCGCGATAGCTTCCCGGTTTTAACTCGGTACGCATGATGACTTTGATTTCGTCAGGCGTCACCCCATGCTGCGCCGAAATCTGTGTGAAACTGATATGGTCGGACAGGGCCATTTCGACGATCTCGCTGATTTGCGCGGGTGAAAGTGGGGCGGGCATTTCGGTTTACCGCCTACTCCCACTCAATAGTTCCGGGCGGTTTTGACGTATAGTCGTACACCACGCGGTTAATGCCCTTTACCTCGTTGATGATGCGCGTTGACACACGGCTTAGGAAGGCGCTTTCAAAAGGATAAATGTCCGCCGTCATGCCGTCTGTGGAGGTGACGGCGCGCAAGGCGCAGACATTGTCATAGGTGCGGCCATCGCCCATCACGCCCACGGTGCGGACGGGCAGGAGGACGGCGAACGCCTGCCAAATCGCATCATACAATCCGGCATTGCGGATCTCTTCGAGATAGACCGCGTCCGCCTTGCGCAGCACGTCGCAACGTTCCTTGGTCACTTCGCCGGGGATTCGGATCGCAAGGCCTGGGCCGGGGAAGGGGTGGCGACCGACAAATTGGTCGTTAAGGCCCAATTCGCGGCCCAAAACGCGGACTTCATCCTTGAACAATTCGCGCAACGGCTCAACCAGTTGCATATTCATCCGCGCGGGCAGGCCGCCGACATTATGGTGGCTTTTGATCGTAACCGATGGCCCGCCAGTGAAGCTGACGCTTTCGATCACATCGGGGTAAAGCGTGCCTTGTGCTAGGAAATCCGCACCGCCAATTTTATGAGCTTCTTCGTCGAACACGTTGATGAATTCAGCGCCAATGAATTTGCGTTTGGCCTCAGGGTCGGTGACACCCGCCAAGCCCGCCATGAAGCGTTCCTCAGCGTCCACGACAACAAGCGGGATGTTATAATGGTCGCGGAACAAGGTTTCGACCTGTTCGCGTTCATTCATCCGCAGCAAGCCATGGTCGACAAAGACGCAGGTCAGTTGATCGCCAATGGCTTCGTGAATGAGGATTGCGGCAACTGAGCTATCGACACCGCCGGATAGTCCGCAAATAACCCGGCCTGAACCGACTTGCGCCCGGATTTCGGCGATTTTCGTCCCGCGGAACTCAGCCATCGTCCAATCGCCCGATAGGCCGCAGACATTATGGACGAAGCTGGAGATCAGCTTTGCGCCATCGGGGGTGTGCACAACTTCGGGGTGAAACTGGATGCCATAATATTGCCGCGCTTCGTCAGCGATGAAAGCATAAGGCGCGCCGTCGCTGGTGGCGACAACGTCAAAGCCCGGGGCAATTCTGGTGACCTTGTCGCCATGGCTCATCCACACCTGATGCTTTTCACCCGTCTGCCAAAGGCCATCGAAAAGCGCGCAAGGCTTTTCTACCTCGATAAAGGCACGGCCAAATTCGCCGCCTTCGCCTTCGCTGACATATCCGCCCAACTGCATCATCATTGTTTGTTGGCCATAGCAAATGCCAAGGATGGGTATGCCGCTGTCGAACACGCATTGCGGCGCGCGCGGGCTGCCTTGGGTGGTGACGGACGCTGGGCCGCCGGACAGGATGATGCCCTTTGGCTGCATCCGCGCAAACGCCGCCTCGGCATTGTTGAACGGGGCAATTTCGGAATAGACCCCCGCCTCACGCACGCGGCGGGCAATAAGCTGGGTGACCTGCGATCCGAAATCGATGATCAGGATGGAGTCGGAAGGCTCGCAATGTATTTTGGATTCTGGCATTGTCCGCGGATAGAGATACTGGCGCGCGCTGTCTAGTTGCCAGCACTGGCTTTGCCGCGCGGGCGCAATGCGCTATGCTGCGCTGGTGACCAAAACCAACACCCGCCGCGCCGAGATTATTCAGCGATTGACCGATTATGTCTTAGCAGAGGGATTGTCGGCGGCGAGCCTGCGTCCATTGGCCAAGGCGGCGGGGACGAGTGACCGGATGCTGCTCTATTATTTTACCGATAAGGCCGCAATTATCACAGCGGTGCTGGAGCAAATCTCGGCGCGGTTGGTGGGGCGGATATCCGACCGGACCGCGCCTGATCCATTGCCGCTGGAGGATCTACGCCGCCAGTTGGCGCAGCTTTTGTTTGAGGATGCGTTATGGCCTTATATGCGCATCTGGCTTCAGGTTGCGGCGCGCGCGGCAATGGGCGACGCCTATTATCGCGGCGTCGGCGAACAGATTGGCCGTGGTTTTCTGGACTGGGGCAAAATGCAGTTGAAGGCGGATAGCGCGGCGCAGTTGGAGGTGGATGCCGCGCGCCTGCTGGTCAGCATGGAAGGCATGCTGTTCCTCAAAAGCATTGGTCTTGATGACGTCAACGCCAAGGCGCTTTAACGCCGGTTTGCCGCCCGTGCTTTGCCCAACAATATGGCTGCGCTGTCGCCTTTATTTCGGACGCTTTCGATCAGCAGATAGGCCGCCAGAAACGGCGCGCCAAGGTTGAACGCCGCAAATCCTAAGACCAGCCCGCTCACCGAAAATGCGTGCCGCCATGCGACCCAGACACCGGACATGATGAGGAAGCACAAAAAGTCGAGATTAAACTGCCCCGGCCATGTCATATCCGCGATGTCGCCGAAAAATATCGGATACAGCCCCATGCCATGATTGGCGATGACGATGGCGGTGTAGACGCCGACAATGGCAATGATGGTGATGAGAAATATGCGGAACAAGGTCATGGTTTGGCTCCTGAAACTGGAGCAACATCATAACAAATGTAGCGAGCGCTACAATGACTGTTTTAGTCCGTCAGCTCCACCCAAGTAGGGGCATGGTCGCTGGCTTTTTCGCGGCCTCTGTGTTCCTTGTCGACGCCGCAACTATTGAGGCGGTCGGCAACGGCTGGGCTTAACAAGAGATGGTCAATGCGAAAGCCATGGTCGCGTTGCCATGCACCGGCTTGAAAATCCCAAAACGTCCACACCCCGCCTTGCGGATAATGCGTGGCCAGCGCGTCGGTCCAGCCTTGGCCAAGCAACGCGCGGTAAGCGCCAATGCTTTCGGGCTGACGCAGCGCGTCATCCAACATCGCCGCCGGGGCCCAGATATCATGCGCATGGGGTATGACATTATAATCGCCTGCCAACACCGCAGGGATTTCCGCCGCCAGCAACTCTGCCGCCCGGGCATATAGGCGCTGCATCCACGCCAGCTTATAGTCGAATTTGGGCCCCGGTTGCGGGTTGCCATTGGGCAGGTAAATACTCGCGACGCGCAGCCCGAAAACATCGGCCTCCAAATAGCGCGCATGTTCGTCCAACGGATCGCCGGGCAAAGTGCGCTGCACCTCGATTGGCTGTGCGCCCTTGGCGAGAATGGCGACGCCATTGAACGACTTTTGCCCATGCCAGATTGCGCCATAACCGGCGCGTTCAAAGTCCGCGTCGGGAAAGCCCTCATCCTGCGACTTCACCTCTTGCAAACAGGCAATGTCGGGCTGCGTTTCCTCCAGCCATTCCAGCAATCGGGGCAGGCGCGCCTTGACGCCGTTAATATTGTAAGTCGCAATACGCATGATGCCTCCTAGCGTAATACGCCTGCACGCTGAACCTACTTTTTCACCGACCGTCATGCTGAACTTGTTTCAGCATCCATCCTGGAGCACAAAACTGAGTATGAGAGGCAAAATGGACCCTGAACCAAGTTCAGGGTGACGATGTGGATGGCGTTCAAAGTGGGATTAGGAAGTCAGGCAACCGAACGGCTTAAACCGAAAAGCTGGATCCACAGCCGCAACCGGCTTGGGCTTGCGGGTTTGTTACCTTGAAACTCTTGCCGCCAAGCGATTCTACGAAGTCCACCGCTGACCCGCGCACGAGATCAAGGCTAATGGGGTCAATGACTAGCGACGCGCCATCGCCCTGCGCCTGAATGTCGTCGGCCTCAATCGAGTCGGCCAAGCCGAAGCGATATTGAAAGCCGGAACAGCCGCCGCCTTCAACCGACAGACGCAGCACAGGGTCTTTGCCCAACTTGGTCGCGATTTCGGCCACGCGGCGCGCAGCGTTTGGGGTCATGAAAATGACTTCAATGTCTGTCATAGCATCCATGTAAGCCATGCTAGGCCCAAAGGAAAGTGCCAGCAAAGAAAAGGGGCGGCAAAGTTTCCGATGCCAGCCCCAAGATTACACCCTCTCCCAAAGGTGATGCGTTAGACTGTCCGCTTACTCACCTTCAGCAGGACCGCCAGCAGCTTTGCTATCAGCAGTTTTTGAGGCAAGCAAGAATTTTGCGCCACTCGGGTCTGACTTCTGCGGGGCCAAGAAAGCAATCGGGTTGATCGCTTCACCAGCGATACGCACTTCATAATGCAGATGGCTTCCGGTGGAGCGGCCAGTTGAGCCCATATAGCCCAAAATGTCGCCCTTGCGGATGCGTTGGCCGGGGGTCACGTTCATCGCCGACAAATGGCCATAACGTGTCTGCACCGCGTTGCCGTGGTTGATTTCAACAAATTTGCCATAGCCGCCAACCCATTCGGCGCGGCCAATAGTGCCATCTGCGGTTGCAAAAATGGGTGTGCCCACTGGACCGGGAATGTCCAGGCCCTTGTGGTTGCGACTGGCACCACGTATGGGTGCATTGCGATATCCGTAACCACTGGAGAATTTCATGATCTCGACAGGGTTGATGGAAGGAACGGCAACCTCGACCTTGTGAACAGTGCCGTTGATGCGGCCCCAGCTGTCGTTCAAGGCCCGGAATTCAGGGTCGGAAACGCCAAGAGCGGTTTGGTTGGCCTTCAAATCTTCGGGTGAAATGCGGAACGTGTCAGATGAAGCGGCGGCTGAATTTGCGATAGCGGGTGTGGCTGCTGATACAGCAACTAAAATGCCAATCGCGGAGGCAGCTCTCAGGATCAGTGATTGGCACGAAGCCAAAGCGCTGGATACCATGTGTGTCATTACCTTGTTGTTGCGACCCGCACCGTTTCTGGCGCAGTACCGAAGTTTGACAATGGCAGTTGTTCTGCCCACCCCTTTGAAGAGGGCGGTGTCCGATGGCCCAAACGAATGCAACATCTGTGTAATAATCGCGGGACAAGCCGCCGCTCAAACGCGTTGAGTCGTTGAATCGAGGCTATAGCGACTGGCAAAATGCGGGTTTACCGATACTTCGAACGCAGTCGACGCTGATTTGTTCCAGTGAGAGCCGCGGGTGATCAACATGATTCTATGCGCGTTATAGATGGATATATTTAGCGGCCACTCCGGTTTGCCCGAGCTGACGCCCGGTCAATCCACCTCCCCATCGCAAGTCGATGGGGAGAATAAGTAGCCCAACTTCCCCCCCCATCGAGCCGAAGCGATTAGCTTCGCATGACGCAGGGGCCTTTTAGGGGCGCAATCCTATAAAGCCTTCGCCGCCGCTAAAACCTCGGCCGCATGCTCTTTGACCTTCACTTTGCGCCAGATCTGCGCCACTTTGCCGTCCTTGCCGATCAGATAGGTTGACCGGTCAATGCCCATATAGCTTTTGCCGTACATCGATTTTTCGACCCAAGCGCCCATTTGCTCGGTGGCATCGCTTAGCTCGTCCGACAGCAATATGACGTCCAGCGCATATTTGGCGGCAAATTTGGCGAGCTTGGCGGGCTTGTCCTTTGACATGCCGTAAACCGGGCAATGCAGCGCCGCGAATTCAGCTGCCAATTCGGTAAAATCCTTTGCCTCGTTTGTGCAACCCGGCGTGTCGGCTTTGGGGTAGAAATACAACACAAACGGGCCTGAAAGCGCCGCCAGATTAACCGCATTACCGGCACTATCGGCAACGGTCACGTCGGGCAGCGTGTCACTGATATCGGTCATATTATCGTTCCTTTTCAAAAATCGCGTGGGCCAAATAGGCTTTGCCATTGGTTAATGACAACCCCGCGATACGCCCTAAGCGCGTGCGTTAATCCATCCCAATCGTCAAAGCCTAAGCTATGCGCAATAAGCACTTGTGCCGCCTCGGGCGGGGTTGCGCAATCGGGCGCTATCAGGCGCACCATCACCAACAACCGCGCCATCAAGGCAAAGGCCTTGGCAAAGTCAGCTTGCAGGTGCCCCGCCGCCACTAACGCGTCAATCGCCGGACCAAGCTGCGGCCGCATGCCGTCATGCGTTTCCAACTGAAGCGCGTGAATGATGAACTCCATATCCACCAATCCGCCGGGCAGCAGCTTTACATCCAATGCGCCCTTTGGCGGCTTATGCGCGGCCATATCCTTACGCATCGTCGCAATATCATGGCGCAGTTTTTGGATGTCGCGCTTTGTATGCAAAACGTCATGGATGATTTTGGCGACATGCGTTCGCGCGCCCGCTGATCCAAAAAGCACGCGCGCCCGGGTCAGCGCCATATGCTCCCACGTCCATGCATTTTCCCTTTGATATTGGTCGAAGCTTTTTACCGACGCACATAATAGCCCATCTGCGCCTGATGGTCGAAGGCGTGTGTCAATTTCGTACAAAGCGCCCGAGGCCGTTGCCACGGACATTGCCGCAATCACCCGCTGCGCCAATCGGTTAAAATATTGCGTTGCGCCAAGGCTGCGCGGCCCATCGGACTCCGCCAGATGATCGCCAGTGAATAGCAGGATGATGTCGAGGTCCGATGCATGCGTCAACGCCTCACCACCAAGCCTGCCCAAAGCCAAAATGAGCAGCTCGCCGCCCTGTATTTTGCCATGTGCCTTTTCAAATTCGGTCACTGTTGCGGTCGTCAGCGTCTCCAATGACGCCTCGGCTAAATGCGCATACGCTTGCGCTATAGCGAGAGCGTCGCTGCGCCCCTCAATCAACTGCACGCCCAGTGCAAAGCGTTTTTCGCCAACATAATCGCGCACAATGTCGAGGGTGGATTGATAATCGGCGTTACCAATCCGGCGCTGCATCGCGTCCTGCAACGCCGACACGTCGCCGGGCAAATGCATGGCGCTGGTATCGATCAACGCATCGAGATAGCGGCTTTGGCGGCCCAGATCATCGGCCAAAGTTGGCGCGTAGCTTAAGATATCCGCGACCAGTTGCACAAGGCCGGGCCGCGCCTCCAACAGGCGGAAGACGTTAATCGCGCTGGGCATTGCCTCAATCATATTGTCGAAGCGCGCAATCGCACGATCCGAATCGGGTACTTGCGCCAGCGCCGCCATGATCGCGGGTAACACCGCCTCAAATGCATCACGCGCCGATGGGCTGCGGATCGCGCGGATTTTGCCACTACGCCAGCGGGCCAATCGCTGCATCACGGCGGCAGGGTCCGCATAGCCTAGATCAGTGAGCTGTTCCTCCAGCGGCAGACCTTCGTCCGCCAATCTGGGCCCTGCGCTGCCCCCTGCATCAACCATGCGGTCATAAATTGCCGCGACCAAAGCGGTGATCGGCGCAATCGCGTCAATCAGCGCGTCGGCATCGGTTAAGCCATGCAAGCCCGCGACAGCATCGGCGGTTTCGCGGTTCTGCGGTATCTCATGCGTTTGCCGGTCGCTGTGCATTTGCAAGCGATGTTCGAATATCCGCAGCTGCGTGTAAGCCGCGGACAAGGTCTCCGCCTCTTGCGCGCTGATCGGTCCAGCCGCCGCCAGCGCCTGCAATGCTGCGCGCGTGTCTGGCACGCGCAATGCCGGGTCGCGGCCGCCGTGGATAAGCTGATGCGCTTGGGCAAAAAACTCACATTCTCTTATGCCGCCATGGCCACGTTTCAGGTCAAAACCAAGGCCCATTTTCTGCCCCTTGGCATAATGGTCACGGATTTGCGCCGTCATCGCGCTGATATTCTTCAACTGCCCGAAATCGAGCGATTTGCGCCAGATGAACGGCTGAATGGCATTTAGGAAATAATCGCCCAGCGCGCGGTCGCCGGAACTCACCCGTGATCGGATAAAGGCAGCCTGCTCCCACGCCAAGGCGGACGATTCATAATAGCCGATGGCCGCTTCGACTGGCAGAACGATGGGGCTGACCTCCGGCGACGGACGCAACCGCATGTCGACGCGAAAGACATAGCCATCCCCGTCAAGCGCGGACAAAAGCTCAATCACCCGCCTACCATAACGCACCGCCGCCTCGGCCACATCGTCGCGCTCGCGATGGGGCAGGGTTTTGGGATCGAACAGGAATATCGGGTCAATGTCGGACGAATAATTCAACTCCCGCCCGCCATGCTTGCCCAGCGCGATGACGGCAAAACCTTGATTAGGCGCACCCGGCACACGTTCTTGTATCGCAGCGGCGATGGCCTGATCCAGCGCATGGTCGGCAAAGTCGGAAAGGATGTGCGTGACGCGCGTCAGGTCCCAGACATCAGACAAGTCCGCAATGGCGGTCACCAAAGCGACCCCTTGGCGCTGTTTACGCAATGCGGTGCCGACCGAATCTGCACTGCGGGCAAGGGCGCAGACAAGCGCATCGTCGAAATTGCCTGCGTGGATCAGCGGCATAAGGTCATCGTTGCGGTCAATCAGTCCGGCGAGAAACGGGCTATGCGCCTGCGTGCGGGCGATGGCTTTTGCGACGTTGCTCACAACCTAACCTCCACTACACACTCTTCGTCATTCCCGCCTACGCGGGAATGACGATGGTGTGAGAGACGAAGCCACAGATTGGTTTTTGACTGTCCGCTGCCCCCGCTTTCGCGGGAATGACGGAACGGGCGAGAAAACCCGCTCATCGCCCCAAATAATCCCGCCGGAAATCTTTCGCAAAGCCTGCAAAGCGCCCTTGCGATATCGCTGCGCGCATGTCGGCCATCAGCATCTGGTAATAATGCAGATTGTGCTGCGTCATCAGCATCGCGCCCAATATCTCGCCCGAACGGATCAAATGATGGACATAAGCCCGCGTCCATGTCGCGCATACGGGGCAATTGCAGCGGTCATCAATCGGCCCTTGGTCTTCGGCAAATTTGGCGTTGCGGATGTTAATCGGGCCATGATGGGTAAAGGCTTGGCCGTTGCGGCCCGACCGTGTGGGCAGTACGCAATCGAACATATCAATGCCGCGCTCCACTGCGCCGACGAGATCGTCGGGCTTGCCAGCGCCCATTAAATAACGTGGCCGGTCGGCGGGCAATTGGTCAGGCGCATAATCGAGACAACCGAACATCGCCTCTTGCCCTTCACCCACCGCAAGGCCGCCAACGGCATAGCCGTCAAAGCCAATGTCGATCAGCGCATCGGCGGACCGCTTGCGCAGTTCTTCGTCCAATGACCCTTGCTGGATACCGAACAAAGCCGCGCGCGCCGCATGGTCGCCGCCGCTGTCAAACCCGTCGCGCGAACGCTTTGCCCAGCGCATCGACAGCTCCATTGATTGGATTGCCGCGTCCCGCGACACGCCATTGGCGGGGCATTCGTCAAACGCCATGACAATGTCGGAACCCAATAGACGCTGGATTTCCATTGAGCGTTCGGGCGACAGCATATGTTTTGACCCGTCCAAATGGCTTTGGAACGACACGCCTTCTTCGGTGATTTTGCGTAAAGCCGACAGGCTCATCACCTGATAGCCGCCACTGTCGGTCAGGATTGGCCGGTCCCAGCCCGAAAATTGATGCAAGCCGCCCAACCGCGCCACCCGCTCCGCGCCGGGACGCAGCATCAGGTGATAGGTATTGCCCAATATGATGTCCGCACCCGTCGCCCGTACTTCGGCAGGGCGCATAGCCTTCACGGTCGCAGCAGTGCCCACGGGCATGAACGCAGGCGTACGAATTTCGCCCCGCAGCATGAGAATGCTGCCGGTGCGGGCCTTGCCATCGGTGGCGGAAATCGAAAACTGGAATCGCGTGGTCATGCGGAGGCTTTAGGAGGGTATTGCGTTTGAGAAAACCAACTTTGCGTTTGGAGGAGCGGAAGACGTACAATCCTCCTCATCGACTTGCGATGGGGAGGTGGCGCGCTGGAACGCAGTGGAAGCGTGACGGAGGAGTTTTCAACGTTAAGAGGCACCTCCGTCATTCGAAGCTAAACGCTTCGACTGCCATCTCCCCATCGCAAGTCGATGGGGAGATTTTGGTGCGCACAAACACAAATTATCCTTTCAACCGTCGCCGCACCGCCCCATATAGGTCCAATGACTTACACTGACCCACGTTCCTATCTCTATCAACCCGGCCTGCTTGACCCTGACGCCGCGCAGCGCATTACGCGGGACGCGCTGAAGGCGTGCGATGATGGCGAGCTCTATCTCCAATATAGCGCGACCGAGAGCTTTGGCTTTGACGATGGCCGCTTGAAAATGGCGGATTATTCGACGGGCTCGGGCTTTGGCCTGCGCGGGGTTTCGGGCGAGATGACTGGGTTCAGCCACGCCAATGACATAAGCGAGGCCGCGATTCGCCGTGCGGGTGAGACGCTGAAGTTGCTTGATCCGGCCAAGGATCAGCCCGCGCCGCCACCGCGCCAGAACAACCGGCATTTATACACCGATGGTAACCCGTTGGAGCTGGTGCCCTTTGCCCAAAAGGTTGCTTTGTGTCAGCAAATCGACGCCGCCGCGCGCGCGCGTGACCCGCGCGTGGCACAAGTCAGCGTGGGCCTGTCGGCTAGCTGGAGCGTGGTTGAAATTGTCCGCGCTGATGGTTTTGTCGCCACCGACGTCCGACCCTTGGTCCGCCTCAATGTCGCCATCGTCGCGCAAGATGGCGAACGCCGCGAAACCGGGAGCTATGGTTTTGGCGGGCGCTATCTGTACGATAAATTGTTTGAAGCGCATGAATGGGAACATGCCATTGACGTCGCCCTGGCGCAGGCGCTGACGAACCTGTGTTCGGTCGCTGCGCCCGCTGGCGAAATGACCGTGTTGCTTGGCCCCGGCTGGCCCGGCGTGTTGTTGCATGAGGCGGTTGGCCATGGCTTGGAAGGCGATTTCAACCGCAAGGGCAGCAGCGCCTTTTCCGGCAAAATTGGGCAGCGCGTTGCCGCGCCCGGCGTTACTGTGGTCGACGATGGGACGATGCAGAACCGGCGCGGATCGCTGTCGATTGATGATGAAGGCACGCCGACTCAGGAGAATGTCCTTATCGAAGACGGCATCTTGCGCGCCTATATGCAGGACCGCATGAATGCCCGCCTGATGGGTGTGGAGCCCACCGGCAATGGCCGCCGCGAAAGCTTTGCCCATGCACCGATGCCGCGCATGACCAACACCTTCATGCGCAGCGGCAATGATGATCCAGCCGAGCTTTTAAGCCGCGTCAAAAACGGCATTTTCGCCAAAAGCTTTGGCGGCGGCCAAGTCGATATCGTGTCAGGCAAGTTCGTGTTTAGCTGCACCGAGGCCTATTTGGTCAAGAACGGCAAGCTTGGCGACCCGATCAAGGGTGCGACCCTGATCGGCGATGGTCCAACTGCGTTGAACAAGATCATCGGTCTTGGCAATGACATGGCGCTTGATGAAGGCGTCGGCGTTTGCGGCAAGGCGGGGCAAAGCGTGCCTGCGGGCGTCGGGCAACCCACGACTTTAGTGAGCGCGCTGACGGTGGGCGGAACGGCGGGTTGATCGGCGCATATCTGGCCCAGAATGGCGCTATGGCCGAACTAACCGCATGATCCGGATATGAACCACGCGATCAAGGTTGCGACCTATAATATTCGCAAGGCGGTGGGGCTTGATCAACGCCGTGATCCGGCGCGCATATTGTCCGTGCTCAATGAAATCGACGCAGATATCGTTGCGTTGCAAGAGGTGGACCGCCGCTTTGGTGCGCGGGTGAGCGCGTTGCCGCTGGCGATGTTGGCGGCGGAGACGCCTTATGTGCCGGTAATGCTGAATGTCCATATGGCGGCGCTGGGTTGGCACGGCAATGCGATTTTGGTGCGCAAGGGCATTGAGGTGCGCCATGCGCAGCAGGTCGACATGCCAACGCTGGAACCGCGCGGGGCGGTGATGGCGGAGCTGTCGGTGCACGGGCATAGCTTGCGCGTAATTGGCGTGCATCTCGATCTGTCGGGGCTATGGCGGCGCAAGCAAATTCGCGCCTTGCTCGCCGCGATTGATGCCAAACCGCTTCATATGCCAACGGTGATGATGGGCGATTTCAACCAATGGTCGGACAAAGGCGCGCTGAGTGAGCTTGTCTTTCACCATCACCGGTTGGTGCAAACGCCCAACAGCTTTCATACCGCGCGCCCCGTCGCCCGGCTTGATCGCATCATCGTCAGCCATGAGGTGACGGTGCGCGCCGCCGATTGCCATATTTCGGCTTTGTCAAAGCAGGCGTCGGATCATCTGCCGTTGTGGGCAAGCCTAAAGATTGGATAATTGCCTAAATATTGTGCAGCTAAAAATGACTGATTAAATAATAGGCATATACTGCCTGCACGTCGCGCGGCATCACGCCCCAAATATCCGAATATCGATGCTTTTGCGTGCTTTTTGGTTTCTGGCACGGCGTTTGCATATTGCAGTGCACAACCATCGAACTGCACAACCATCGGGGGGGCTGTATGAAATATATTATCGCTGTGATTAAACCGCACAAGCTGGATCCGGTGCGCGAGGCGCTCACAGCTTTGGGCGTGTCGGGCATGACTGTGACTGAGGTCAAAGGCTTTGGCCGGCAGAAGGGTCAGACCGAAATTTACCGTGGTGCCGAATATGCAACCAACATGGTGCCCAAGGTCAAAATCGAGGTTGCATGTGCATCCGATCAAGCCCCTGCGGTCATTGAGGCCATTCAGCATGCCGCAGAAACCGGGGCGATTGGCGATGGCAAAATTTTCGAATTCGATCTCGCTGGTGCGTTACGCATCCGCACCGGCGACACCAACGAAACTGCGCTTTGACGCGGTGAAATCAAGCTAGGGGAACCAGATAATGTCAAAGACACTGAAATTTTTGGGTGCGGCGGGGGCAACATTGTTTGCCGCTTTGCCCGCCTTCGCGCAGGAGGCTGTGGAGAAAGCAGCCGACGGCGCAGCAGCGGCTGGCGCTGCTGTAGCCGAAGTTGCGGCCGCTGTCGCTGTTGCCGACGGCCCGATCAAGGCGCCAACGGTTGAACAAATGGCGGGCATGGTCGACAAGGGCGATACAAGCTGGATGCTGATTAGCTCCGCCTTGGTATTGCTGATGTCGATCCCGGCGCTCGCGTTGTTCTATGGCGGCCTTGTCCGCACAAAGAATATGCTGAGCCTGTTGATGCAGGTGTTCATGATCGTATCGGTCGCGGCTTTGGTCTGGGTTTCTTATGGTTACTCGATGGCGTTCACCAGCGGCAATGCCTACATCGGCGGCTTCTCGAAGATATTCCTTCAGGGCGTCGACACCACGACCTATGCGGCAACGTTCAGCAACAATGTGTACATCCCCGAATATGCCTTTGTAGTGTTCCAGATGACCTTTGCCTGCATCACGCCGGCGTTGATCGTCGGGGCCTTTGCGGAGCGTATCAAATTCGCACCATTGATGATCTTTACGGTATTGTGGCTCACCTTCGCCTATTTCCCGATCGCACATATGGTATGGTATTGGGCCGGACCAGACTTTCTGGTTGATGCACCAACCGATATGGGTCTGCTGTGGGGCTGGGGTGCACTTGACTTTGCAGGTGGTACTGTCGTTCACATCAATGCCGGTATCGCAGGGCTTGTTGGCTGCCTCATCATTGGCAAGCGCGTCGGCCATGGCAAAGAAGCAACTCCGCCGCACTCAATGACCATGACTATGATTGGTGCATCTTTGCTTTGGGTGGGCTGGTTCGGCTTTAACGCTGGCTCCAATTTGGAAGCCAATGGCCTTGCTGCCCTTGCATTCATCAACACCTTTGTTGCGACTGCTGCTGCTGCGGTTGCATGGTGCCTGATTGAACAGTTCCACCATGGTAAACCTTCGCTTCTGGGTGCGGTTACCGGCGCTGTTGCTGGTCTGGTTGCAATCACGCCAGCCAGCGGATTTGCAGCGCCAATGACCTCCATCCTGCTTGGCTCTGCGGCATCGGGTCTCTGCTACGTCTTTGTCGCTTATGTGAAGAACAAGCTTAAATATGACGATACGCTGGATGTCTTCGGTGTTCACGGCATCGGCGGTATTGTCGGCGCGATCGCCACCGGCATTGTCGCTGACCCCGCATTGGGTGGTCAGGGCTGGATCGACTACACGGTCTTCCCCGCCATCCCGGGCGAATATGACATGGCTGGTCAGGTGATGGCTCAGGCTTGGGCCGTGGGTACGACGGTCTTGTGGACCGCTGTGGTCTCCGCCGTCCTGTTCTATGGCCTGAAAATGACCATGGGCCTGCGTCCAACGGAAGACGCCGAACGTGAAGGCCTTGACCTTACCGAGCATGGCGAGCGCGCTTACAACTACTAAATCTAAAATTCGCCGCTTGGTGGCGGGGCGTTTTTTCCTCTCCCTTTTACGCCCCGCCACCTCCCGATGTTCCTCCCGCGAACATCCAACTCATGGCCCGGACCCGCGATGGTCCGGGCCTTTTTTATGCGGTGCGAACAGGTGCGGGCCGTAATCCTCCCACCTCGTCACCCTGAACTTGTTTCACCTTCGGTGACTGTCGTTCCAGGGTCCATCGTGCAGCGGGCTCTGAGCTAGAACGGATAAATGGATCCTGGAACGAAGTGACCATCGGTCAAACAAGATCAGGATGACAGGGGTTTGAGGGGTCGCGCATGCTATCCGCTTGTCACTCGCAACGACACCATTCCTCCGCCGCACAAAAAAACGCTTTCCTACAAATAACCAGATGGGTTATCTGATTCGCGTCAGTCAGGCCGCGGTCTAGAACGTGGGTCGGAATGATGGGAACGCTGTCGGGGGAACTCGCTGGCACGGCCGGCGCGATAGGGTGCTTGCTTCAGCCTCTCAAAAGGGCCTGTTGCATCAAGCTCTGAACAGCGCACAAGCGGCTGGGTGTGGCGGCGCAATCCGCCCCGTCTGTTATGGACGGCCTTGGGGTCTTTAGGAACCTTCACCCCCAAGGAAAGCAGCCCAGCCAAGATAAAGGCGGCTCCTAGAATTAGACTGATGGAACAAACGAGCCTTGATCAACCAACGCCATCAGCCGGAAGCAGCACCAGCGCTTCCGCGTCGGCCGTCCCTTTTTTCTATGCGTTCATACGCGCCCCAATTTTGTAGGAAATAATGTTACGCGTGTTGGAAATTATGGGGTTGCTGCGCACTCCGTCACCCTGAACTTGGTTCAGGGTCCGTTTGTTAATTCTGGCGCAGGGCATGCTGCTCGATGGATTCTGGAACGACAGTCACCGAAGGTGAAACACGTTTAGAATGACGAGTGTGGGGAATGTTTACCTTCCCTCTCTCTGCGCCTCTGCGTGAATCTATTTTGCACGCAGAGGCGCAGGGGACGCAGAGGATTTGCGCAAAGATAAAAGCCGTTCGTGTCGCGCGAAGGCGAGACACCTCTAAAGCCTGCGCTCCCGCCTTGAACCTTAGGGCAATCCCCATTTACGCGACTTTGGCATCCATTGTTAGGATAAAGGGATCAGCACCCTTGCCGACATTGACCGGTGCGCCTGATATGCTTGGCTTGGCCGTGGACTTGTTGCTGAACTTTCCTACAACCTGGCCGCCGGGTGCGATGGTCAGGTTGCTGTAGACCACGTCGCCTTTGATACGCGCGGACGATTCGATGACGAGGTCATTGGCTTCGATCAAACCTTCGACATGGCCCGAAAGCTTGGCCGATTCGGCAGTGACGTTGCCTGCGATAAAGCTGCCTTCGCCCTGCACCAAATTACCGCAGGTTACGTCGCCTTGCACCTTACCATCGATATGAAGGTCGACTCGCGCCGACACATTGCCGATGATTTCGACGTCGGATGCAATAATCGAGAATGTGTGAACTGAATTGTTGCGCACGTTTGCATTATTCCTTTGCGGCAGAGTCGGCACGGTGTCCGGCGACTGTTTGGACCTTGAGAACATCTGGATTTGCCTCCAAAAACTTACGAGGGTTAATCGCCTGACCGTTTAGGCGCACCTCGAAATGCAGATGGCTGCCGGTCGACCGACCCGTGTTGCCCATCCGTCCGACTCGAACGCCGCGTTCAACCATCTGACCCTTTCTGACATTTAAACCCGACAAATGTGCATAACGTGTTACAATACCATTGGCATGTCTGATTTCGACGCTGTTGCCATAGCCGCCGTTAAAACCGGCCAACACGACCCTGCCTTTTGCTGCGGCAAGGATGGGGGTTCCAATGGCGCCTTTAAAATCGAGACCGGCATGCATCGCGGCGGCACCGGTGAACGGGTCAGCGCGATAGCCAAAGCCGCTCGACATCATCATCGATGCAACTGGCATTGAGGTAGGGATTGCGGCCAGAGCGCGCTCCATCGCGTCCATGCGACCAAGCGCGACGGCAAGATTCAAGAAAAGCGGGTCGCGCGCTTCCTTTTTCCCTTTGCCAAAAAAGGGCTCGAACGGACCACCTTGCGCATTGCGGGCTTGGCGAGCCAACACTTCGGGGTTTAGCCCGAATTGGCGGATTGCGGCTTCTGCTTGTAATGTTCGCGCTTGCGCCACTTTCGTCATTTTTTCGGCGAAGCGAATTTGTCGCACCTCAATGCGGGCAAGGCCTGCGGCCTCGGGGACCATCGCGCTAATGGTCTTCATGGCCTTTTCTTCTTCGCGCGCATCGGCTGCGGGTGTTTGCACTTCGGCCTGCGGTACATCACCGAAATATTGGTCGCTCAGGCTTTCAAGCATTTCTTGACGGCGTTTCAAATCCTGCGTCACTTCCTCGATAGAACCACGATAGCTCGCCACGCGTTCTTCGGCGGATTCAACCTTTGCCTCTTGGTCGGTCAACGCAAGGCGCTGTGCGTTAACGGTGGCTTGATTGATGGCCATGCCAAAAGTGACAACCAACCAAACACCGATAACGGACGCAAGGATAACAGCGGAACGGCGTTGCAATTGCGCCGATATTCTCAAGAACCGGACTTGGCCATTGGCCCGCATGAAAAATTCGCGGTCAACAAACCATCCAGCTATCCGGTTTTTCCAACCGGACATTCTGATTTTTAGCGACACGACCCACCCCGTTATTTTGGAGCCAATCACCTAGCAGAGGAGATGGGGCAGGGCGAATCAAGCATAGCCGACTCGTGACGAGTCGGGTGAGTCATGCGATGAGCAGTGGACCCCCCCCTCAAATGCGCCACCGCCTATGTCTGAATCGGTATGCATTATTTACATTAAAATCGTAAAGTTACGTATATTCAGATATATAGGGTCGATTCGCATTTGTTCCCTATGCGATGCACGCGAAATGGGGACGATCGCTTTCCCTTTTGGAACTATTTCTCTAATAGTATCAGGCAATGACAGGCAGCAACATTTTGATAACCGATCTTACGGCCAAAGCGCGCACCGCGGCGCGGCATTTGGCTGGCGTCGGTGACGCGGCGAAGACGGCAGCGTTACTGGGTGCGGCGAAGGCATTGCGTGATGGTATGGCGGATATCCTCGCGGCCAATGCCAAAGATGTCGATGCTGCCGAAGCGGCCGGTATTTCGCCCGCGATGCTGGACCGGCTGAAGCTGGATGCCGCGCGCGTCGCGTCGATGGCGTCTGCGGTCGAACAGGTCGCAACGCTGGCGGACCCGGTGGGGCAAATCATCGACACCCGCGCGCGTCCCAATGGCCTAGTGATGGAGCGCGTCCGCGTGCCTGTCGGCGTGTTAGGCATCATTTATGAGAGCCGGCCCAATGTGACCGCCGATGCTGCGGCCTTGGGACTGCGGTCGGGAAATGCCGTTATCCTGCGCGGCGGTAGCGAGGCGGTACACAGCAACCGCGCCATTCATGCGGCGATGGTGCAGGGCATCACGCAAGCTGGCTTGCCCGCAGATATTATTCAGCTTGTTCCGACGCAGGATCGTGCGCTGGTCGGTGACATGCTGCGCGCGCAAGGGGCGATTGACATGATCATCCCGCGTGGCGGAAAATCGCTTGTGGCGCGTGTTCAGGACGAAGCCCGCGTCCCTGTGCTCGCGCATCTTGACGGTATCTGCCATAGCTATGTGCATAAGCATGCGGACCCCGAAATGGCGCAGGCGATTGTGGTCAACGCCAAAATGCGGCGGACCGGTATTTGCGGCGCGACGGAAACGGTATTGATTGATCAGGATTATCCCGCGCCTGCCGCGTTGATCACGGCGCTCATTGACGCAGGTTGCGAAGTGCGGGCGGACGATGTGCTGATGGAGTTGGATGCACGGACCGTCCCTGCCGATGCGCGGGATTGGGATACCGAATATCTCGACTCGGTCATTTCGGCCTGCGTCGTGTCCGGCCTTGATGAAGCCATGGCCCATATCGCGCGCCATGGGTCGCACCATACCGATGCGATCATCACGCAGGATGCCGCCGCTGCTGTCCGTTTCTTGGCAGAGGTCGACAGCGCGATTGTCATGCACAATGCCTCCACCCAATTTGCCGATGGCGGCGAATTTGGCTTGGGCGCAGAGATTGGTATCGCTACGGGCCGCCTGCATGCACGTGGCCCGGTCGCGCTGGAGGGGCTGACAACGTATAAATGGATCGTACGCGGGCAGGGCCAGACTCGCCCTTGAAAAGACCTGCGCCCTTGAAAACTATTGGCCTGATGGGTGGGTCGTTCAACCCCGCGCACGGCGGGCACCGCGCGATCAGCCTGTTTGCGATGGATTCGCTTGGCCTTGATGAATATTATTGGATGGTGTCGCCGGGCAACCCGTTAAAACCCAAATCCGACATGGCCCCATTGCCCGCGCGCATGGCATCGGCTAAGGCGCAAGCCCGCCGCACCCCGATTAAGGTCACCGCCATCGAACGCGACCTTGGCACCGTCTACACCGCCGAAACCCTGGCAAAACTGGTCACGCTTTATCCGAAAATCCGGTTTATCTGGATCATGGGGGCGGACAATTTGGTACAATTTCATCATTGGCGGCAGTGGCGCGACATTGCCCGCTTGATGCCGATTGCAGTTATCGCCAGACCCGGCTATAGCCCCCAAGTTGTTGCGGGTCCCGCAACGGCCTGGTTCAGACGGTTTGTCCGGCGTCCGGAACAGCGTCATCACTGGACGAAATGGAGTACGCCAGCGCTTGTCTTTTTGCGCTTTCGTCGAGATCCGCGTTCGGCCACCGCTCTTCGGCGCGCTGACCCATATTGGTTTCACCGATATAAGGAACTTGGAACGCGTGACGGCGTTACCCGAAATATTGTGCTTTAAGGAGCCATCTTGATCGACACTGCTTCCGTTCCTGCGCCGACCGCAAAGTCCAAGGAACCCACATTGACCCCTGACGCGCTGCACGCGCTGATCCTCCAATCGCTCGATGATGATCAGGCGCAAGAGGTGGTCACCATCCCGCTTGAAGGGAAAAGCAACATTGCCGACCATATGGTGGTCGCCTCTGGCCGTTCGTCGCGCCAAGTCGCGTCCATGGCGCAGAAACTTGCTGAGCGCATCAAAAAGGTCGGTCGTCACGCCCGCATTGAAGGTCTGCCGTCGGCGGACTGGGTGCTGATTGATGCCGAAGATGTCATTGTGCATCTGTTCCGCCCCGAAGTCCGCAGTTTCTACAATCTGGAACGCATGTGGGCCTTTGGCGACGCGCCCGAAGTCGCGTCGCAATAAGACCGATTGTCCGCCCCGATGGCGATGCGCCTGCACATCATCGCGCGCGGCAAAATTGGGCGCTCCCCCGAATCGGAACTGGTCGACCGCTATCTGAAACGGATTAGCTGGCCCACCAAGCATAGCGAACTACCTGACTTTCCTGATAAGGGGAGGGGCGGGGAGCTACCCGCGTCCGATTCTCCTTACAAAACCATCATTTTGGATGAAAAAGGCGCTCAGCTCAGCTCAGTTGAACTGGCGCGCTTGTTGGAACGCTGGCGCGACGATGGCGTTCGCGAAGTGCGCTTTCTCATTGGTGCCGCCGACGGCTTTGATGACACGGCGCGTGCAAGCGCAGACAAGCTGATCGCCTTTGGCACGGCAACCTGGCCGCATTTAATGGCACGCGCGATGCTCGCCGAACAATTGTTCCGCGCAACATCGATTATTGCCAACCATCCTTATCATCGTGAGGGTTAAGGGCATAGCGGTTGCAAAGCTGCTTTCACACAAGGTTAAGGCAGGATATACGAAGCCGACATGATGAAATGGAAATTGTCTATGAAGAACTGGTTGCTGCCCTCCACTTTGGCGATTGTCGTGGCCATAGCCGTGCCCGCCACGGTGCTCGTGGCGCAAAATATGCAGCAACAACAATATAAGGCGCAGCAGATTGAGGATCTCGACGAATTTCTTGCTGTCTATCGCAAGGTCAAATCCAGCTATGTCGACAAGGTCGACGATAAAAAATTGATGGAAGGCGCGATTCAGGGGATGTTGTCCAGCCTTGATCCGCATAGCGGTTTTCTGGATCGCTCCGACTTCAGTTCGCTGCGGACGCAAATTGATGGCGAATATGGCGGCCTTGGGCTTTCCGTAACGCTTGAGGATGAAGCGGTGAAGGTCATCGCGCCGACCAAGGACACGCCCGCCGACAAGGCAGGCATTAAGTCCGGCGATTTCATCACCCATCTGGACGGCAAGCTGATTGTCGGCGGCACCTTGGATGAAGCGGTGGAGGCCATGCGCGGCGTGCCGGGCACGACGATTAAGCTCACAATCTTCCGTCCTGGCCGCGATGGACCATTTGACGTCACACTGACGCGGGCGATTATCGACCTGAAACCGGTGCAATGGGAAGTGAAAGACCGCATCGGCGTTATCTCCGTGACTGGCTTTTCCGAAAAAACAGGTGCCGATGTTGTTGCAGCGGTCGCTGGCATCAAGAAGAGTGTGGGCGGCAATCCGCTTGGGTACATCATTGACATGCGGTCCAACCCCGGCGGTATCTTGGATGAGGCGGTTGTCGTATCCGATGCGTTTTTGACGAAGGGTGAGATTGTGTCCGAACGGGGCCGCGACCCGCGCAATGTAAACCGCTGGTGGGCGGAACGTGCCGTTCCCGGTGACGTGACCGGCGGCGCGCCGATCATTGTGTTGGTGGATGCAGGGTCAGCTTCGGCTTCCGAAATCGTTGCGGGCGCCTTGCAAGACCATCATCGCGCCTTGGTCATGGGGGAACGCAGCTTTGGCAAGGGATCGGTGCAGAACGTCCTTCCCCTGACGCGCGACACTGGCTTGCGCCTGACGGTTGCGCGTTACCATTTGCCATCAGGTCGTTCGGTTCAGGAAGGCGGGATCAAGCCCGATATTCGCGTGCCGCAGTTGACGGACCTGGATTATAAAAGCCGTGTGTCAATCCGCGAGTCCGACCTGCGCCGTCATTTGGTCAATGAATTGAAAGACGACAGTAAGGATCTGGAACAGGACATCACCGACGATCCCCGCTTCGCCATGACTGCCGAGCAGTTGAAGGCAAAGGGGATTGAGGATTTCCAACTCTATTACGCCATGGAAACACTTCAACGGCTTGGACCCCGGACGATGAAACTGGCGGCGAAGCCCATGAAGGGCAAAGCTAAGAATTGAGGGTGGTTCCTGCTCCCCGTCATGCTGAACTTGTTTGTGCGCTGCACGCCTTCGGCTCCAGCATCCATCGTGCGGCAAACCCAGAGCATGAACGGCAACATGGACCCTGGAACGAAGTGACCATCGGTCAAACAAGTTCAGGGTGACGGTTTGGGAGCCGTGGCACTGTGTAGTCACTTACAACTTGCCTCAACATGACAGTTCTCTAGATATCACCTCATATGACACCAAAATTTGATACAGCCCATTGGTTGGCATTTTTGTTACCCGCCGCATTGCTGGGCGGCGCTTATGGGTCGCAGTATATTGGCGGGCTTTTCCCGTGTGAGATGTGCTGGTGGCAGCGTTATCCGCATTTTGCCGCGGTGGCGATTGCTCTGGTCGCCTTTGGCGTCAGCAATGCGGGCTTTCGTAAAACTCTCGTCGCGCTTTCTGCTCTCGCCATGGCCACCAGCGCCCTGATTGGCGGATTTCAGGCGGGCGTGGAATATGGCTATTGGGAAGGGCTGACCGCTTGCACCGCAACCATTTCGGGTAGCGGTGATGATTTGCTCAAGTCGATCATGAATGCCCCCTTGGTGCGTTGTGACGTTGCGCCTTGGACCTTATTTGGCATTTCTCTTGCAGGGTATAATTTTCTCTTGTCGTTTGGCGGTGCAATGCTCATCTTGGCGACGATATGGCACAGCAAGAAAATCTAAAGACCTCCGCGCAGCGGACACAGGAAATGGAGCGCATGATTCGCGTGAACCAAGCGGGTGAGTTTGGCGCGAAACGGATTTACGCCGGACAGCTTGCGGTGATGGGCGACCGCACCCCTGCGGCGCGCAGCATCGCGCATATGGCCGAGCAAGAGGAACGCCATCTGAACGCCTTTGACAAGATGATGGCTGAACGCGGCGTCCGTCCCACGGCCTTGCACCCGATCTGGAATGTTGCGGGCTTTGCGCTTGGCGCGGTGTCTGCGGCAGTCGGGCCGGAGGCGGCCATGGCGTGCACCGTCGCTGTCGAGACCGAAATCGACCGCCATTATAGCGAACAACTTGCCGAAATTGGCGATAGTGACCCCGAATTATCGGCGATGATTTTGGATTTTCAAGCCGACGAATTGGAACATAAGGCCACGGCCTTGGCGCAAGGCGCGGAACGCGCGCCTGCCTATCCGTTTATGAGCGCGTTGGTCCGCATGGGTTGCCGCACCGCCATTGCCGTGTCGAAACATATATGAGCTTCATACAGCATTCAGCCTGCGCCGTTCAAAACAGGCCAACACATTCTTGGAGATGATCTCGTGAAAGCAACGGTCAGAATATCGCTCGCGGGCATCGCCTTGATGCTATCGGTTCAGGCGTCGGCGCATGATGCGCCGGCTGCAAAGCCTGGCGATGAAAAAATCAATCAGCTTATCATCTATGGCGACGACAAATGCCCCGAAAGCGTTGGCGATGAAATTGTCGTCTGCGCCCGCATGGGAGAGGCAGACCGCTATCGTATTCCGACCAGCTTGCGCGACGTCCCCAATGACCGGCGCAACGAAGCCATGTCAGTGCGGATTAAATCCTACGAATATGTCGCGGCAAGCGGCACGATGAGCTGCTTACCTTCTGGCGCTGGCGGCTTTACCGGCTGCGGCTTGGCGGAGATTAACAAGGCTTATGCCGAAAAAGCACAAGACCCCGGCATCACCTTTGGCCGCTTGATCGCCGCTGAACGTGCCAAGCGCATGGCGGGCATTGATGCCGAAGCCGCTGAGGTTGAAGCGCGCGTCGTCGAATTTGAAAAAGGCCGGGCCGAGCGGGAAGCAAAAGTGCAAGCCGATTTGGAAGCCAAAGAGGCGGCCAGCGTCGATGCTGAACCGCTTCCCGAACCCAAATAAGGTACAGGCTAGCCCTTCGCTTTTTCCGCCGCGACCCAGTCCTTTATCTGCTGCTCAAGCACGTCCAGCGGTACAGACCCTTGCCCAAGCACCGCATCATGGAACGCGGCCAGATCAAATTTGGGCCCGAGTTCCTTTGTCGCCATATTGCGCAATTCGCGAATTTTCAGCTCGCCCAATTTGTAAGCGAGCGCCTGACCCGGCCAACTGATATACCGGTTTACCTCCGCCTCGATATTCGCGGCGGACAAAGCGCTGTTGTCGGTCATGAATGCGATGGCCTGCTGCTTGCTCCAACCCTTGGCATGAATGCCGGTGTCGACCACCAAGCGGCATGCGCGCCACATTTCGTAGGATAGCCGCCCCATATCCTTGGCAGGCGTGTCATAAAGCCTCATTTCGATACCAAGCCGTTCGGAATACAGCCCCCATCCTTCGGTAAAGGCCGTGAACGACGCGCCATATTTTCGGAAATCGGACAAGGGCAGCTCCTGCTGCAACGCGATCTGATGATGGTGCCCCGGCACAGCCTCATGCACCGAAAGCGCCGGAACTTCCCAAAATGGGCTCTGGTTCAGCTTCGAAGTGTTGACAAAATAGGTGCCGGATATCCCGATTTCCGGCGACCCTGGATTATAATAAGCCGTTGTCGTGCCTTCGGCTGTTTCAGCCGGAATTTCCTTTATGCCATATGGCAGTCGGGGCATGCGACCGAACAGGCTCGGCATTTTGCCGTCAATGATTTTGGTCACCCGCGCGACCTTTTCCATCAGCTCTTCCGGCGTTTTGGCATAATATTGCGGGTCAGTACGCAGATGTTCGATAAAGGCTTCGCGGCTGGGATAGCCTGCCTTTGTCGCGACATCGACCATTTCGGCGCGAATGCTGGATACTTCGCTCAGGCCAATTTGGTGGATTTGCTCCGCCGTCAGGTTGGTGGTGGTTTCTTCGCGGATGCGAAAGGCTTAATAAGCCGCGCCGTTGGCCTGCGCGGACACGCCGGGGGCCTTGGCACAAGCGGGCTTGTAGCTTTCGGAGTACCACGCCAACTGCTTGGCCAGCGCAGGGTGGATGACGTTGCGGATGGTCGCCGCCGCTTCTTCTGCGAGCGCTGCGAAATCACTTTCCGAAATGCTCTCGGGGCGCTTGGCCGCATAAGGACCATAGAAACGCGACTGGCGGATGTCGGATGCGATCAGGCCGCGCACTGTCCCTTCAAAACCCGTCAACGTTTCGCAAGGCTGCGTAAACCTGCCCTTGATCGCGACATTGGCGACCGCGATATTTTCGTCATTGACGCGGCCATATTGCGTGAGCCGGGCATTGTAGCTTTCAAAATCTGCCTTGGTCTTGAACGGCAAGTTCCGCGACATGCTGGCGAGTTGTTGGTGCCAGCTTGAATAGGTCGTGAAGTTGATGGCGCGCTGACCGAACTGATTGCCTTCGATTGTAGACACCAACGACCGTCGTAATATGCCCGCCTCGACCTTCGCCGCAGCACTTAACGCATTTGACGGAATGGCATTCAGGCGGGTCAGAAACTGTGCGGCATCGGCTGCCCTGCGGTCCTGCGCCGCCAGCGTATAATCGCCAAGTTCATTGGCATAATCATTCACGCCAAGAGCGCTTGCGTAGACAGGCGCTTCTTTGAGCGCCTTTGCCCAGACGTCATCGACCAAGGCCGTGAGATCATCATTGGCATCGGCATAAGCAGGCGCGGACAGGGCAAATAAGCACCCGGCGATGAACAGGCTACGCATAAATAAGGCTTCTCCGTCACAATTTGAGGGCACGGATAAAGCAGGGAAAGCGGCCATTGGCCAGCAACGATTCTTTGCGCGCATCAGGCACAGCAGCCAACATGCAGGCTGAACCGCGATGTTCAGCCTGCGCGCAGTGCTTATTTTACTCCGCCGCTTCCAATGCTTCATGGTCGGACAAAGGCTGGCTAAGCCGCGTGAGCATTTCCTTTGGACAAATCTGCCAAAATTCGCCGCGCCTGCGATCCCAATCTTCAATGATTGATTTCGACCAAGCGCTATCGGTTTTTTCGGCATGCGCGGTGATCAGGACTTTTAGCGCCTCTTCCCAATAAGCGCTTTCAAGGCGTTGCCATATGATGCTTTCCGGGTTTGCCATTTGGGTGAAGTCGCGTTCGGTATCGAGCACGAACGCCATACCGCCGGTCATACCAGCGCCAAAATTGCTGCCGATCTTGCCTAAGATAACCGCCATGCCACCGGTCATATATTCCAGACCATTGGAGCCGCAGCCTTCAACCACGACATGCGCGCCCGAATTGCGGACGGCAAAACGTTCCCCGGCTTGTCCTGCCGCGAACAAATGCCCTGATGTTGCGCCATAGAGCACGGTGTTACCGATGATGCTATTTTGCTGGCTGGTCAGCGGGCTGCTGACCGTCGGACGCAATATGATTGTCCCGCCCGACAGGCCCTTGCCGACATAGTCATTGGCATCGCCAAATACTTCGAGCGTAATGCCTTGGCACAAAAATGCGCCAAGCGATTGGCCAGCGGATCCACGCAGACGCACATGGACATGCCCTTCGGATAGGCCCTTCATGCCATATAGCCGCGTGATTTCGGAGCTGAACCGTGTGCCCACCGCACGGTGCGTGTTGCGGACATTATAGGTTAGCTGCATCTTCTCACGCCGTTCAAACACGGGCCGCGCATCATGGATCATCTGCGCATCAAGGCTGTCGGGCACTTCATTGCGGAAGGTCGGGATGTTGAAACGGCGCGCGCTGTCGGGCGCATCGACCTTGGCCAATATGGGGTTAAGGTCGAGATCATCGAGATGTTCGGCACCTCGGCTAACCTGCCGAAGCAGCTCTGTGCGGCCAATAACTTCATCAAGGCTGCGATAGCCAAGCTTGGCCAGAATTTCGCGCACTTCTTCGGCAATGAAGGTCATCAGGTTGATGACTTTCTCCGGTGTGCCCGTGAATTTCTTGCGCAAGGCCTCATCCTGAACGCACACGCCAACAGGGCAAGTGTTTGAATGGCATTGCCGCACCATGATACAGCCCATGGCAACAAGGCTGAGCGTGCCGATGCCAAATTCCTCAGCGCCCAAAATCGCGGCGATGACGATGTCGCGTCCGGTCTTCAAACCGCCATCGGTGCGTAACTTGACGCGGTGCCGAAGGCCATTGAGCGTAAGCACTTGGTTCGTTTCGGACAGGCCCATTTCCCAAGGCGTGCCGGCATATTTGATGCTGGTTTGCGGGCTTGCACCTGTGCCGCCGACATTGCCGGAGACCAGGATGACATCTGCATGCGCCTTTGCCACACCTGCCGCAATCGTACCAATACCCGCCGCACTGACAAGCTTTACACAGACCCGCGCGCGCGGGTTGATCTGCTTGAGGTCGTAAATCAACTGCGCCAGATCTTCGATCGAATAAATGTCGTGATGCGGTGGCGGTGAAATCAGCGTCACGCCCGGCGTTGAGTGTCGTAGACGTGCAATCATTTCGGTTACCTTGAAGCCTGGCAATTGCCCGCCTTCACCCGGCTTTGCGCCCTGCGCGACCTTGATTTCGATTTCCTCGCACGCGCCCAGATATTCGGCGGTAACGCCAAAGCGGCCACTGGCGATCTGTTTGATAACGCTGTTGGCGTTGTCGCCATTTTCATAAGGCTTGAAACGCTTGCTGTCCTCGCCGCCCTCACCCGATACGGCCTTTGCGCCGATCCGGTTCATGGCAATGGCGAGCGTCTCATGCGCCTCTGGCGACAAAGCGCCAAGGGACATTCCGGGCGTGACAAAGCGTTTGCGGATTTCGGTGATCGCCTCAACCTCGTCAATCGCGACGGGTTCTTTGGCGAAGTTGAATTCCAGCAAATCGCGCAAGTAAATCGGCGGCAAGTCCTTCACGCCTTGCGCAAATTGCGTGTAGGTTGAGTAGCTGTCATTCGCGACGGAGCTTTGCAGCAAATGCATGAGGCCAGCGGAATAGGCATGTTCTTCCCCACCGTCGCGTTGCTTGTAAAATCCGCCGACAGGCAGGCGGGCAACAGCGGCATCAAACGCATCATCATGACGGTCGCGCGCGTTGACATACAGCGAGTGATACCCTTCGCCCGAAATTTTGTTCGGCATGCCGGGGAAGAAATCATTGACCAAAGCGCGCGACAGGCCAACCGCCTCAAAATTATAACCGCCACGGTAGCTGGAAATGACCGCAATGCCCATTTTGGACATGATCTTCAACAGACCTTCGTTGATCGCTATGCGGTAATTTTCGACAGCTTGCGTGAGCGTATAGCCGCCAAGCAAGCCGCGCATATGCCGGTCGGCAATCACCGCCTCGGCAAGATACGCGTTCACCGTGGTCGCGCCAACGCCGATCAGTACGGCGAAATAATGCGTGTCCAAGCATTCGGCAGAACGGACATTGATCGACGAATAGCTGCGCAGGCCATTGCGGACCAAATGCGTGTGCACAGCCGCTGCTGCAAGGATCATCGCGATACCGACGCGATCCGCGCTGATATTGTCATCGGTCAGAAACAGTTCGGATTTGCCCATGCGTACCGCGGCCACCGCTTCTTCGCGAATACGCGTAATGGCGGCCCGCAGGCCCTCTTGCCCGTCGGAGATGTCATAGGTGCAATCAATCTCGGCACCCAATGGCCCGAACGCAGCCTTCAGCCTGCGCCAATCGCGCGCCGTTAGGACTGGGCTGTCCAGCACCAAGACATCGGCATTCTGGCTCTTTTCCTCAAGGATATTGGCAAGGTTGGAAAAACGCGTTTTCAGGCTCATCACATGCCGTTCGCGCAAGCTGTCGATGGGCGGGTTGGTGACTTGGCTGAAATTCTGGCGGAAGAATTGGCTAATCAGGCGCGGCTTGTCGCTGATAACGGCCAGCGGCGTGTCGTCACCCATGGACCCGATGGCTTCCTTGCCATCCTCAATCATCGGCGCGAGGATCATTTCGACATCTTCCAATGTCATGCCAGCGGCGATCTGACGCCGGGTGAGTTCCGCGCGCGACCAAGCGGGCGTGCTGTCGTCGCCAGCCTCGGGCAAGTCGGTGATGCGGCGGAAGCCGCCGACCAATGCGCTATAATCCTGCTCGGCCGAAATGCGGTCTTTCAATTCGCCGTCGCGGTATAATTTGCCTTCATCCAGATTGACGGCAATCATCTGCCCGGGGCCAAGGCGGCCTTTTTCCAATATCGTCGTTTCGGGCAGGACAACCATTCCGGTTTCGGAACCGATCACCAGCAAATTGTCCGACGTCCGGGTGTAGCGCAACGGACGTAGCGCGTTGCGGTCAACGCCTGCGACGGCCCATTGGCCATCGGTCATCGCCAAGGCGGCAGGACCATCCCATGGCTCCATGACGCTGGACATATATTCATACATGGCGCGGTGGTTAGCGGGCAAATTCGGGTTTGACTGCCACGCTTCTGGGATGAGCATAAGCTTGGCCGTTGGCGCTTCCTTGCCCGAACGGACCAGGGTTTCAAACACGGCGTCCAATGCGGCGGTGTCCGAAGACCCAGCGGGAATGACGGGCTTGATATCGTCCGACTGCGCGCCAAAGGCGATGCTCGCCATTTTGATCTCATGGCTTTTCATCCAATTCTGGTTGCCACGGATGGTGTTGATCTCGCCATTATGCGCAAGGCCACGGAATGGTTGCGCCAACCACCATTGCGGGAATGTGTTGGTCGAATAACGCTGATGGAAAATTGCAACGCGGCTTTCAAAGCGATCATCTTGCAGGTCGGGGTA
The DNA here is from genome assembly GCF_945882965.1 of Sphingorhabdus sp. EL138. Taxonomy (GTDB): domain Bacteria; phylum Pseudomonadota; class Alphaproteobacteria; order Sphingomonadales; family Sphingomonadaceae; genus Sphingorhabdus_B. The sequence goes on along the minus strand of NZ_CAMCWY010000015.1, from coordinate 5,025 downwards.
AAATACCGACAGCGACTCCGCAAGGAACAGGCCCTTATAGACAATCGAGCGGCACGACAGCGAACAGATATAAAAATCGCGGATTTGCGCAGCGATGATCTTCTTTTCGATCCGGCGACGGACGAGGTAGAGATTCTTTTCAAACTCGCTCGCGTCCACTTCATCGGGCATTGGACCTGCAATCATGATCTGCTCGATCTCGGGCCGCGTGGCTTGCGCCTTATCGCCAATCACGGACACATCAACCGGCACCTGACGCCAGCCATAAATGGTGTAGCCAGCGTCGATAATCTCCGCCTCAACAATCGTGCGGCAATTTTCTTGTGCGCTGAGGTCAGTGCGCGGCAGGAACACCATGCCAACCGCCAACCGGTTGGGCATGGGGCGGTGGCCGCTATCCGCAATCGCATCGTCAAAGAAACGGACGGGCAAGTCGATATGCAGGCCTGCGCCATCGCCGGTCTTGCCATCCGCATCAACTGCGCCACGATGCCAAACGGCCTTCAACGCCTCAATCCCCGCCGCCACAACGCGGCGTGAAGGCTTGGCATCGGTCGCTGCAATCAACCCAACGCCGCAGGCATCGCCTTCGGATTCAGGATGATACATGCCTTCACGGGCAAGGCGTTCATGTTCGGGGGTGGGGTAAAATATGGTCATGCTGCAACCTTTTCGCTGCGTGCTTTGGATTTCAAATAATTATGCATATGCTGCGTGACATCCCGCCCATCGCGGATTGCCCACACGACAAGGCTTGCGCCGCGCACGATGTCGCCAATGGCGAATACGCCGTCGAGGTTGGTCATCTGCGTCGTATGATCGACACGCACGGTGCCCCAGCGGGTGACGTTGAGGTCCGGCGCGTTGAACAATGCCGGCAAGTCTTCGGCCTCAAAGCCGAGCGCCGTAATCACCATATCGGCATTCAGCGTGAAGTCGCCTTCGGGGTCATTCTCCGGCGTCCGGCGGCCCGACGCATCAGGGGCGGCAAGTCGCATCTTCGCCACATGCACGCACTCGACTTTGCCATTGCCGTCAAAGCCCTTTGGACCCGATAGCCAGACAAATTCGACGCCTTCTTCTTCGGCATTGGCCACTTCGCGCTGTGACCCTGGCATATTATCACGGTCGCGGCGGTAGAGGCATTTGACCGACTTTGCGCCTTGGCGGATGGCGGTGCGGACACAATCCATCGCGGTATCGCCGCCGCCAATGACGACTACGTCTTTGCCATGCGCATTCATCGCGCCGCTTTCAAAAGCAGGCACCGCATCGCCAAAGCCCTTGCGGTTGGAGGTGGTGAGATAATCCAGCGCCGGGACAATGCCGTCTAGCCCGATACCCGGCGTGGCAATTGCGCGCGCCTTATACACGCCAGTCGCAATCAACACCGCGTCATGCTTTGCGCGGAGATCATCCAGCGAGGCATCGCGGCCAACCTCAAAATTGGCATGGAAATGAATGCCCGCATCCTCCAGCCGTTTGACACGGCGCATGACAATGTCTTTCTCCAGCTTGAAACCGGGGATGCCATAGGTCATCAACCCGCCCATGCGGTCATAGCGGTCGTAGACATGGACGTCATAGCCCGCGACGCGCAGATATTCTGCCGTGGTCAGTCCGCCCGGTCCACCGCCGATGATGCCAACCGATTGCCCGCGCGATGGCCCGACCTCGACAGGTTCAACCCAGCCCTGCTCCCAAGCGGTGTCAGTGATATATTTTTCAACGGAGCCAATGGTGACCGCGTCATGGCCCGAAAACTCAATAACGCAATTACCCTCGCACAAGCGATCCTGCGGGCAAATCCGGCCGCAGATTTCGGGCATGCTGCTGGTCAGGCTGGACATTTCATAGGCCTCACGCAAACGCCCTTCGGCGGTCAGGCGTAACCAATCGGGAATATGATTGTGCAGCGGACAATGCACCGAGCAATAAGGCACACCGCATTGCGAACAACGCGACGCCTGATCTGCTGCTGCGGCGGGCGCATAGCGATCTGCGATTTCGGCAAAATCTTCGGCGCGCAATTCGGCTTCCCGCTTGAGCGGATAAGCCTGCGGCTTCGAAACAAATTTCAGCATTGGATCTTTTGCCACAACACGCTCCTTAAGAAGCGCTGCGCGTAACGCGGCAAACGCGCGCTGTCACGCAAAAATCCAATAATAGGGCAGCTTTGTTGACTAAGTTAAGCGATTTTGAGACGATAATTTACGCGCGCGCAATAATATTTCAAATTAAAAGGTCCGCATCGGAACCTACCGCATCGTCAGCCATATCAATGCCGCTGTTCCCGCGATGATTCGGTAATAAGCAAAGGGCGCAAATCCATATTTGCTGACAATGGCGACAAACGCCTTCACCACGACCACCGCGACCAGAAACGCCATCATGAAGCCAATCGCGATCATCCCCAAATCGTCCGCGTTCAAAAGCGCCCTGTCTTTCCACAAGGCATATACCGTCGCCGCCATCATCGTGGGCACGGCCAAGAAGAAGGAAAACTCCGCCGCTGTCTTGCGTTCAACACCCATCATAAGCCCGCCCATGATCGTCGCGCCGGAACGGCTCACGCCCGGCAACATCGCCGTGCACTGGACAAGGCCAATCGCCAAAGCCGTGCCAAAGGGGATTTCCTCAACCGTGTTAAAGCGCACCGTCTTCACCACGCGCTCCAGCAACAAAATGATGATGCCGCCAACGATCAACGCGATAGCCACAATCTCCGGCGTCTGCATTGCTGAGCGAATGGCATCATAGGCCAACACGCCAATCACCAAAGCGGGGGCAAAGCCCAAGAGGATATTGCGCGTGAACGCGACGGGGCCAGCCTCCCGCTTCAACAGCCCCGTTCCAACCGCCCAAAACCGCCGCCAATATACCAAAAGCACCGCCAGGATCGCGCCGAGCTGAATGGCAATCTTGAACGCGACGGAGCTACTATCGGTAAAACCAACCAGCTCGCCCGCCAAAATAAGATGCCCCGTGGAGGATACGGGTAAAAACTCCGTCAGCCCCTCAATAAAACCGAGGAGCAACGCGATCATCGTATCGCTCATGCTTTGGGACTGCTGCCAAAGCGGCCATGCTTGCGGTAAATGTTCAACCAATCGTCGGCAATGACATCCAACGGCGTCGGCACGATGCTATATGCCGCCAGCCCGTCGGTGCCTGTCACCACATTGTCGCGGCCAAGCATCTTAAACTGGTCATCGGTAATCGGCGCGCCGGGCATCCACCCTGTACCCTTGGCGAGCATCTTTGCAGCCATATCGGGCACTTCAATAAACAGAGGGTCGCGGCCAATCGCTTTGGCGATCCAGCGGTTCAGCTCCATCATGGAGAATATCTCCGGCCCGCCAAGCTCCAGCACGCGGCCATCCTGATGCAGCAAAGCGGCGGCAACAGCCTTGGCAACGTCGCCAGCAAAGACAGGCTGAAACTTCGTGGCCGCGCCAATAACAGGAACGACCGGCAACATGCGGATCAGCCCGGCAAAGCGGTTGATAAACTGGTCTTCGCGGCCGAACACAATCGATGGCCGCAAGATGACGGCGGCGGGAAATGCCGCATGCACCGCCGCTTCGCCGCCCGCTTTGCTTTGGCCATATACGGCGTCGCTATGTGCGTCCGCGCCAATGGCGGAGATATGGACCAAAGCGCCAACACCGGCGTACGCAGCGGCCTGTGCCACGATGCCTGCGCCAATATTCTGAACGGCATCCATATCGGCAAAGCTACCGACGAGATTGACCACAGCGTCGGCATCCATCAATGCACGCTGCACGCTGGCGGGTTTGCGGATGTCGGCTGCCATCAATTGCACTTGGCCCAAATTGCCCAGCGGCTTGATATGATTGGCGCTATTGGCGTTGCGGCCCGCAATACGCAACCGCGCGCCTTGACCGAGCAGCGTCTGCGCGACGTAGCGGCCCAAAAACCCGCCGCCACCAAAAACCGTTATCAACTTGCCTTGCATATATGCTCCGTCAGCCCGCGTGAAGTCCTGCGCGCGCTTTGCACCACCGCTAGGCAGCTTTCAAGGCCGACCTGCGCATCGTGCGCACAGCGGCGACATTTAATCCGCCACGCGCGCGGCACAGACGTTGACAATATCACCCGACCGCTTAAAGGAACGGGCCTACCCGACATGCGGAAAAAGCCTGCCTGTCTCGTGCCCGGATGGCGGAATTGGTAGACGCACCAGCTTCAGGTGCTGGCGCTGGTAACGGCGTGGAGGTTCGAGTCCTCTTCCGGGCACCATTTTTCTGTTCGAATATGTTCATCCTTGGCCTTGAAAGGCCCGGAAAACATGCCTATTTTACTTTCGTTGTTCGTTGCCGTTCTGGGCCGTTCGCCTACATACCCCCGCAAATGGGGGTATAATTGGGGGTATTTTCGGGATCAGGGGGTAACACTGTGAAAGATACCCCCAATGGCATTAACTGATACACAAGCCCGTAACGCGAAACCTCAAGCAAAGCCTTACAAACTGGCTGATACAGAAGGCTTGTTTCTATTAGTCACACCCGCAGGCGGAAAACTTTGGCGACTGAAGTACCGCTTCGCCGGTAAGGAAAAATCGTTGGCGCTTGGACAGTACCCCCAAGTAAAGCTGGCCGATGCCCGCCAGAGTAAGGACAAAGCGCGCAAATTGGTCACTGAAGGCATGGACCCCTCACTGCTAAAACAACGTTCAAAGCGCCAAGCAGTAGAAGATGGCGGCAACACCTTTGCCGCTATTGCTACTGAATACATCGCAAAGCGAAAGCGCGAAGGCCTTGCCCAACCAACGGTAACAAAAGCAGAGTACTTCCTTAGCAACCTAATGCCCGGGATTGGCCATCTACCGGTCAAAGACATCACGGCAGCAGATTGTAAGGTTGACGATCTAGCGGGACATCGACTGGGAGAGATTATAGCCTTTCGCGAAGGGCTTCATAGGGTGTTTTTCCGTTGAAAGCACCGTGCGGTCGGTTGAAGTTGTAGAAGTTCTCCCATTCGATGAGCTTGGCCTCGAGATCG
>NZ_CAMCWY010000014.1 GCF_945882965.1 Sphingorhabdus sp. EL138 | reverse complement strand
CGGCACGAACTGATGAGAACATCCCTGAGGCGATTATCTATCTAAGGGAGCTGTCCCTGCCTGGGCCGTTTGGGAAACCTTAAGGTCCAGATCACACGGTGCCCACCTGACGTCCTGGCGTCAGAGGATATTCCGGGAAACGACCCATGATGGTTCCGCCAACATTATTCAGGAAAAACTGTGCAACCAGATTTTGACAAGCAGTCGCAGCGGTCGGAATTCCGCCAAAAGCGTGACCGGTTTGTAGAGGCACTGTCGCCGCAGGATCGCGCGCTGGCGTTCTCCACAGTTCCAAGCCCGCTGGCGCAATATCTTTTACCCGGCAAAATCGTGGCCGGTTACATCGCTATTGGCTCTGAGGTCAATCCAGCCGCATTGTTGACACAGGCCTATAAAATGGGCTGCGCCATTGCCCTGCCCCATGTCACGAGCAAAACCACACCGATGCGCTTCTTACGCTGGACGCCAGGTGATGATCTGGTTCCCGGCCCCTTTGGATTGCAGCAACCTGCCGAGGATGCGCCCTTATGCACGCCAGACGTCGTTCTAGCGCCCTTAGTGGCCTTTGATGCCCGGTTGATGCGGCTTGGACAGGGTGCGGGGCATTATGACCGCGCCTTTAGCCTAATGGACCAAGCCGTCGCCATTGGCCTTGCATGGTCCGTTCAACATGCGCCTGCCCTTGCATCAGACATTTGGGACATGCCACTACACGCTATACTTACCGAAAAATCATGGATGACCTTATGACAACACCACTCAAAGTACCGACTTGGCGCAAACCCGCCGGAATGCTGGCCATATTGCTGATTATATTCGTCTGGTCCGCGATCATTGTCAGTGCGTCAGATTTTATCGGTACGCAGAACATCGCGATCCAGAGCATTATCTATCTGATCGCAGGTATCATCTGGATAGCGCCGATGCGCCCGCTGATGATTTGGATGGAGACGGGATCGTTCCGCGCACCACCTAAAGCTTAAAAAAACTTGAAAGAAGTGGCGCGAGTGACGGGGCTCGAACCCGCGACCTCCGGCGTGACAGGCCGGCGCTCTAACCAACTGAGCTACACCCGCTAACTTGCGGTTGGCGGCCACTATAAGCCGCGCAAGATTCTGTCAACGCCATTTGTCATAAAAGGGTATATTGGGCGACATCACCTTTCCCCATTTCGGGTCAGGTAACACAGGATTACCCCCATAATGTCGCCTAGACGCGTCTTGGAAGGCCCGTGCAGCGCACGCATGGTGGTTATTGCGGTAACAGCGCCAACTATGGCTCTTGAGCCCCTACGCCCCGCGTGAGGCGCGCCTGCAACCTTTCAAGACTAGGTTGATTTTTCACTCGGACAACCGTGCCGCGTTACAAATTAATCGGCGAACAACAGGAGGGGCGTCTCGATCAGCTTTTTGAAAGCCTGAACATAACTGGCGGCATCCCAACCATCGACGACGCGGTGGTCGCAACTGATCAACAGGTTCATCAGCTTGCGGGCCTCAATATTGTCGCCATCAAACATGGCTTTAGGTCAACATAACTAACCTAAATAGAGCTTACACCGCGACAGGTGCGGAAATATGGGCCTGCGGATGGTAATCGACAACTTCGAAATCTTCGATTCGGAAGTCAAAAATGCTGTCCGGTGTACGCAGCAGCTTTAACTTAGGGGCGCCAGAAGGTGTCCGCGACAATTGCTCTTCGACCAATGGCGCATGGCTGAGATATACATGCACATCCCCACCCTGCCAGATCAGTTCACCCGCTGAATATCCACACACCGCTGCGAGCATCCGCGTCAGCAAGGACGCGGAAAATGCGTTAAAGGCAAAGCCAAGCCCCAAATCGCACGAACGCTGGAATAAGATGCAGCTCAAAACACCATCTGCGACATGAAACTGGTATGTTTTGTGGCAGGGCGGCAGTGCCATTTGGTCCAGTTCGGCGACGTTCCAGCCTTCGATGATATGTCGGCGGGAACCCGGATTGTTCTTCAGGCTCTCAACGAGCAGGCTAACCTGATCAATGCCCTTATCCACCCGGCGAAATAATCCGTTTTCTGCGGCTTCGTACCGTGGCCAATTCACCCATTGCGCACCATAGACAGGGCCCAAGTCGCCCCATTTTTCCGCGAAATCGGCATCCTGTATTATGCGTTGTTCAAAATCATCTTGCGAAATGGCGACGCCAGTTTCGCGGCGGTAGCGGTCCAACGGCCAATCGGTCCATATCTTGACCTTGTTTTCCAGCAATGGCCGGATGTTGGTGTTGCCCGTCAGGAACCACAGCATTTCGCGCGCTGCCGTCTTCCAATATACCCGCTTTGTTGTCAGCAACGGAATGGCATCATTGGCGAGCGAAAAACGCATGGTCGTGCCGAACAATGCCTTTGTGCCAACACCCGTCCGATCACGCTGAACACTGCCCGTTTCCCAGATCCGGCGCATCAGCGACAAATATTGTTCTTCATAATGTGGCATATTGTGCATCTGCTATCGCTAAGCGCCGCGTGACGTTTTTGCAACCTTGCCAATATGCTTTTGTCGGACGCGGGTTGTTAGCGAAAAATCAGGTGGAATGTCGGTCACGCCCATTGGGCACGGCACATGCTTGGCCATTGACGCACAGCATCGCCCACAGAAATCTGGGATAAATCGTATGCCAAAAGAAACGCGAACACCTGTACTCAGACAATAAACGGTGGCCATAATGCCCTTGTCCTAGTCTGCGCAAACCCGGGGCTCGACACCGCGAGCTGTCGGGTTTGCCATTCCAGTGGGCGCCCCTCGAATATTGCGAGCATTTCGTTACTTGGGTAGTAATCACCAACTGCTATCGATTGGCAAGAATGTTGCAAACTGTTCGCCATTATACATCAAAAGTAAAAGGCTTGTATTAGACCTAAGGTTAAAATATCGTTTTCTAAGTCGTTCAAAAAATGCTTATATAGAAATGCACTCATAAAAATGCATATATTAGGTCAAGTACTAAATCGACTTCCGACGGCCATAATTTTAATTGCTTGGCCGGCTGTACGAATATTGTTTTTTAGCATCATATTTTTAGTTTTATCGGCGTCTCCGGCGAAGCCAATTTTTACCGATTTACTACAATTTTACTTTTATGCTTTGCTTGGATGGACTGTTGCGACGACATTGCTCGCTGCTAGTGGCCAATTGGTGCAAAGACTAGTGCTAAGCGCGCAGGTCATCGGCGACAACATTTTCATCCTCTCGGCCATTATACTGTTTCGGGGGCCGGAAATGGCAATAGTCGCCTTCGCGGTATGCGTTGGTGCGATTGCGATAACAATCGGGCTGAAAGGCAGGAATGTACTGATTGCTATTGCTGTTGCCGTGTATGTATCTTCTGCTTGATGTTGCGTTACAACTTTTCCAAATTCCCCTACCTCCGATTATTGCCATGTCGGCGCAACCAAGAACGATATTCCAAATGATGGTGTTCCTTGCGACGGGCATGGTCATGATATCGGCAAGCCGCAAATACCGCTTCAAGCTTTTCAACATGGAATTTTCCACGCTGCACACACTCTAGCTTGAATAATCGTTTGAGTTTGACCTGCAGGCGTGGACAAAAGCCTCCGCATTCTTGTTTGGACCCCAACAAGCTGCCTGCCTGGTGCAGGGACTGTCGCAGCAAGCAACAGGCCAGTATCATCAGTGCAACCTGCCGATTTTTCAGAAGGAGCACGAATGCAAAGAACTAATGAATGCCCTTAGCCACTTACCGATTGGGTACAGTCTTTTTGACACGTAGCGTAACCGCGTCATCTTCCCTGACACCGTCTGTTATTGTGTTTTCAGGCGTGTTTTGGCTGCTCGAAAATTGGTTTTTTCCAAAACGTGGTCCTAATTGGCACTTTTCGGTAACCCATTGGAAGACCTAGTTAATTCGATGGCCTCACAACAGTCTCGATGTGAGCCGTCAGGTGGACCGAAAAATGGTTCCATCTCCGAGGGTGAGTACTAATTGGCACTTTTCGATAACCCATTGGAACACAGTGGTAATTTCAAGGTTTTGCAACAGGCTCGATATGGGCCGTCCGCTCGACCGAAAAAATGGTTCTTCTCCGATAGGTGGCTGCAACTGACGCTTTCTCTGTCACCCGCAGAAACCCTCGGTTCACCGGCGGTGTTCCAAACCCTCCCGCTAAGCCTGTGGAAAGGTACGGTCGTATACACATCAACACCTTAACGGCCACAGGCCGGTTTGAGGCATACGTAGCGTCCCGTATCGCAGAAAGTGGGATAGGGATACCTTGGTCTGCGATACACGACGCTAAGCATAGCTGTAACCCTCAGGAATGCTGAGGCTTATTAGGGACTTTTTGGAAACCTTAGGTAGCGATTTAGACGGTAGGACTCCCTTGGTTGAATTGTGAGGTGTGTGTTGATCGGTGGAAACCATGACTTTTCTTGCCCTGCTACTCCTTGCCACGCCACCGGCTGACTCACCCTTCATAGCCCACGAAAAGTGTATTTTGAAAAGGGCACGGAAGTGGGAACCTAGCAGAGAACCAGCTAACATTATAGCGAAGGCAGCAGTGAGCCACTGCACCGCTACAAAGTATGCTGTTGTAAAGTTCATAGAGGCAGGCCCCACAGCCCCCTATGAAGAACCTGAGGCATTTAAGAAGGGCGTCATGGCTGCGTTAAGGCTGTTGGAGGAAATGGCAGAAGCGAACGCAATCGCTTTAATTCTGGACCTGAGGTCCAAGCGCTAATCGCTTCCCCTTAGCGCTCCACCTAGCGATCTCAGGAAACCGATCCCCCTCCCTCAAATTCGGGGTTTTGTGTCAGGTCACATACAGGCGCCTCAAGTGCACCAATAGAGCACCCAAACTTGTCCTGTTTCCACCTAGCAAAATCAGTCCTTAGGTACGCATTCTAGGTACGCAGTAGCATTTTCGGTGGATCCAAATCGTTGTAAATGCAAGGTTTTATAGGGTGCAAATGAACTGGCGGAGAGATAGGGATTCGAACCCTAGGTACCGTCACCGGCACGCCGCATTTCGAGTGCGGTGCTTTCGACCACTCAGCCATCTCTCCGCAATGCATAGGGACTGGTCAGTGCCGTAAAAACAGCGCATTCCTATGGCAGAGCGGGGCCATTAACCGAAGTTTTTTGCTTTGCCAAGCCACAAGGTTGATTTGCACGCGAGAAGATACGATATTGTGCATATGAATCATCAAACAATCGCTCCCGACATTGTTGAAACGGCATTTTCGATCGGTGATGTCGTGCGCCATCGCTTATTCAATTTTCGTGGCGTGGTGTTCGACATTGACCCTGTTTTTGCCAATAGCGAGGAGTGGTATCAGTCCATCCCCGATTCCGTGAGGCCTTCCAAGAGCCAGCCATTTTACCATTTGTTCGCCGAAAATGCAGAGAACAGCTATATCGCTTATGTGAGCCAGCAGAATTTACTTGCCGACCATCAGCAAGGGCCAATCAACCACCCCGGGATAGATGCTATATTTGAAGGGTGGAATGGCGACCAGTATCAACTCAAACGGCTTATGCGTCAGTAAATGTGCTTGGCATGGCGGCGATGGCCAAGCAGAGTTAAATTGCATCCCCAAGAATCCAGTCGACCCCTGCGTCGGCATGAATTTCGGTGCTGTCATAAATAGGCAGGACATTGGCTTTGGTATCGACCAGCTTGCATAATTCGGTACAACCCAGAACAACCGCTTTGATACCTTCCTGATCAATTTCCGTGATAATCGTTTTCAATATCCGTTCGGAATCGCGTTTTATCAGACCGTGCTTTAGCTCTTCATAAATGATGCGTTCTAGTTCTTTCACATCGTCCATTTCGGCGGGCAACAATGAAACGCCGTGCTTAACCAGCCTCTGACGATACCAATTTTCGGCCATGACACTTGCCCTACCTAATAACGCAGCAGAAGGAACCGCGTCAGCCTTCATCTTCTCACCGACAGCTTCGGCAATGTGGATGATCGGGATCGAAACCGCTCCAGCGACGTCATCAAACACTTTATGCATGCTGTTGGCGCAAATGAGCAAGGCAGTGGCACCAGCTTGCTCCAGACGGCGGGCCGACGCGATCAGCATATCTGCCACATGAACCCAGTCTTCTAGAGCGCTAGCCTTGCCGTCGTCGCAGAGATTGAGGCTCTCGATCAGCAACGGCGCATTACATGTCCCGTTGGTCCGCCACAGGACCTGTTTATTGATACGTGCGTAATATAGTTCAGTGGAATACCAGCTTAACCCACCGATCAGCCCCAGTTTTCGCATGTTTTTTTGTCCTTCAAATGCCGACGCCCCAGCGCAGGCCGGGACGTGTTACGCCTGTCAGTTTAAACCGCAGGTCGCTTTGGGCTCCAGCTTTCGTTGGAGCGATGGAGATAGGTCCACGGCATAGGCTATCGTTAGTGCTGCAATGCCTTGACAATGTCTTCACACATCTTCTTCGCATCGGCGAGAAGCATCATCGTTTGATCCATGTAGAACACGTCATTGTCAACGCCCGCATAGCCAACGCCGCCCATGGAACGCTTGACGAAGAACACTGTCTTTGCCTTGTCCACGTCAAACACCGGCATACCGTAAATCGGCGACGTCTTGTCGGTTTTCGCCGCAGGGTTCACAACGTCGTTGGCACCAATGATGAAGGCGACATCGGCTTGCGCAAATTCGCTGTTGATATCCTCAAGCTCGAAAACCTCATCATAAGGCACCGATGCCTCGGCCAACAAAACGTTCATATGGCCGGGCATACGTCCCGCAACAGGGTGGATGGCATATTTTACCGAAACGCCCTGTTTCTTCAAAACATCTGCCATTTCGCGCAAGATATGCTGCGCCTGCGCAACCGCCATGCCGTATCCAGGCACGATGATAACGCTTTCGGCCTGTTGCATCATATAGGCTGCATCTTCGGCAGAGCCGCGTTTCCATGGACGCTGCTCCTTGGCTTCGCCGTTGGAGACAGCCGCCTCCGCGCCGAAACCGCCTGCAATAACGCTGATGAAGCTGCGGTTCATGGCTTTGCACATGATGTAGGACAAAATCGCGCCCGAAGAGCCCACCAATGCGCCTGTTATAATCATCGCCGTATTATGCAGCGTAAAGCCCATGGCGGCGGCGGCCCAACCGGAATAGCTGTTCAGCATCGATACCACGACGGGCATATCCGCGCCGCCGATAGGAATGATGAGCAAGAAGCCAATGAGGAACGCAAGCGCGGTAACGGTCCAGAAAATCCAAGGGCTTTGGTCAACAGTGAAGTAGCCAATGAGGCCAAGGATCGCCGCCAAAGTGCTCAGGTTAATCACATGGCGAAGCGGCAAAAGGATTGGCGCGCCCGACATTTTGCCCGCCAGCTTAAGAAACGCGATGACTGACCCTGAAAAGGTGATTGCGCCAATCGCTATGCCCAAGCCCATTTCAACACGGCTGACCGGGTTTATAAGGCCATCTGCGCCGACAATGCCAAAGGCAACGGGGTTGAGGAAGGCGGCGGCAGCCACCAGCACTGCGGCCATACCAACGAGGGAATGGAACGCAGCAACAAGCTGCGGCATGTCGGTCATGGCAATCTTGCGTGCCGTAACCCAACCAATGCCGCCGCCGATGGCGATTGCACCGAGGATTTCAGGCAAGGACGCAACTTCATGCGTGACTAAGGTCGTAACCACGGCAATCAACATACCGGCCATGCCGAAGCGGTTACCGCGTTGCGAGGTTGCTGGCGACGATAGTCCGCGCAGCGCCGATATGAAAAATACGCCCGAAATCAAATAAGCGAGCATAACCCAAGCGGGAGGAGCAACATGTTCCAACTTAACGCTCCTTTTTCTTGTACATGGCCAGCATGCGCGCCGTAACCGCAAAGCCGCCAAAGATATTGACGCTAGCCAAGGCGACCGCAATCAGGCCAAGCCACTTGGCAGTCGTTGACCCATCTGCCGCCGCCGCGATCAACGCACCGACGATAATGACTGAGGAAATCGCGTTCGTCACCGCCATCAACGGCGTGTGGAGCGCAGGTGTTACTGACCAGACAACATAATAGCCCACAAAACAGGCCATCACGAAGATGGATAAGATTGATATAAAGTCCATACTTTCCCCCTACGCCAACAGGCGTTCATTCACGACCTTGCCATCTTTGGTCAGGCGAATTGCTGCGGTAATTTCATCGTCATCTGGCAACGCAGGCGCCCCAGTTTCCTTGTTCCAAAAAGCGGAAAGGAAATTGAACAGGTTGCGTGCATAGAGCGCGGATGCGTCCGCCGCCAAATGCGCTGGCGTGTTGCTATAGCCAACGATTTTCACGCCATGTTTGATGACAATTTCGTCGGCCTTCGATCCTTCGACATTGCCGCCTTGCGCGACGGCAAGGTCGAAAATGACGGAACCCGGCTTCATGCTCGCGATCTGCGCGTCAGACACCAAACGCGGTGCCGGGCGGCCCGGGATCAACGCGGTTGTAATGACGATGTCCTGCTTGGCGATATGCGCAGAGACCAATTCGGCCTGCGCTGCTTTATATTCGTCGGACATTTCGGTCGCATAACCGCCAGCGCCCTCGCCTTGTATTCCGGCGACATTCTCTACGAAAATCGCTTTTGCACCCAAGGATTCAATCTGCTCCTTGGTCGCCGAGCGCACGTCGGTTGCCGACACCTGAGCGCCTAAGCGGCGCGCGGTGGCAATCGCCTGTAGCCCGGCCACGCCAACACCCATGATGAACGCCCTTGCCGCGCTAATGGTGCCGGCAGCGGTCATCATCATTGGAAAGGCGCGGCCGTAAACTGACGCGGCCTCAATCACCGCCTTATATCCCGACAGGTTTGACTGCGACGACAATATGTCCATCGATTGCGCGCGCGTGATGCGCGGCATGAATTCCATCGCAAGCGCTTCTACGCCTACCTTGGCATAAGCATCCACCCGTGCACGCTGCCCAAAGGGGTCAAGTCCGGCAACCAACCATGCACCGGGCTTCATGCCCTTCAGCGCCTTTGGATCTGGTCCCTGAACGCCCAAAACAATGTCCGCATCCTTCAGGACGGAAGCCAGTTTCCCCACAGAAGCGCCGGCATTTGCATAATCGCCATCACCAATGGAAGCCCCTGCGCCTGCTTCATTTTCGACCGAAACCGTTGCGCCAAGCGCAATGAATTTCTTGACGGTTTCAGGGGACGCAGAAACGCGGGTTTCGCCGGGAGTGGTCTCCCTCAGTACAGCAATCTTTGCCACTTAAGCAGCACGACTTGCGATGATCAAAACCACGACAGTGGTAACAATCGCGGTAGCAACTGTACCCCATTTGAAAAAAGTGACGAAACCCGCATAGGTTTCCTTTGCGGGTCCAAGGTCATGATCGTTTGTCAAAACAGCCTCCGTGTAAGATTATATTACCCGACCGCCTTAACTGGTGATTTTCCAATGCTCAAGCACGATGAACAAAGAAAATATCATGACTGCTTAATTAGCTCTTTACCCATTTGCGTTATCACCCCCATCTGGAAGATCCGCATCGCAGTCGGACATGACGGCAAATGGGTGAAAGAGCTTGCGTTTAAAACGTCTCGACCTTGGGACCAGCGACGCCAAGCAAAGCTTGCGTAATCCAAAAGCCGACCAGCGAAGCAGAGCCTGTCAGAAATGTTCCCCAAATGATGTCGAGGATGGTGACTTTCGTGCTCCACACTTTTAACGTGGCATAATTGGTCAAATCATAGGTCATATAGCAAAAGAAGCCCAACAAAGCGCCCCAAATGAGCGCGGTCTGCCACTTGCCAGTCAATAACGCTGGCCCGACAGCGAAGATCATCATGCCCAAAATATACAGTAGGTAAAAAATGATGGCCGGCCCTAAACGGAAACCATTCTTCATCATCATTTCGCCAATTTCTGGCTGATACAGCCGCGTGTACATGGTCCGCAGCCAGACGCTGTCGATGACCGCAAACGCGATGCCAGTGGCGATGTACCCAATGATATATTTCATCAGCATTTTGAAACTCCTTTTGACGGAGCGAATGTGCCCGTCATTGGGCACAGGGTCAAGGCAGCCAAATGGCTGTAGATTATATAGGCGCCGTCAACGCCGCATCGCGAAGACCACGCCAGACGTGCATAGCCTGCACGGTTTCGGCAGCATCATGGACGCGGACAATATGTGCGCCTTGCTCCACTGCTTTCATAGCAAGGAAGATGGAACCGCCAAGGCGATCTGTTGCCTCCACCTCATTCGAAAGCGCGCCAATCAATCTTTTGCGGCTTGCGCCAAATAATAAGGCGCAACCCAATCCATGATAGATTGCCAGATTGTTGATGATCGCCAGATTATCGGATAGTATTTTTCCAAAGCCGATACCGGGATCGACCAATATTGTTTCCCGCGCCAACCCTGCGGCTTCGACATCGGAAACCCGCTGTTCAAGCCAGTCGAACACATCGTATACGACATCATCATAATTACCGTCTTTATGCGGGTCGCTGCTTTGGCTCGGGGCGTGCATTAGGACGACAGGAACCTTGCTTTTGCGGGCGACTTCGACGGCGCGGTCGTCGTATAACAGCGCCGAGATGTCATTGATCATCGTCGCGCCAGCTTGCAATGCACCATCCATCACAAACGCCTTGCGCGTGTCGATGGAGATTGCAGCCCCAGTTCCCGCCAACCTGCGGATCAGCGGCGCGACGCGATTCAGTTCGTCGCCTTCCCAGACCAAAGGCGCACCGGGCCGCGTAGACTCTCCGCCAATGTCAATGATGGACGCACCAGCGCTCAACATCGCGACAGCCGCTTCAGCCGCAATTTCCGGATCTACATTCTTGCCACCATCCGCAAAACTGTCTGGGGTCGCATTGATAATCGCCATGACATGCGGTTGATCAAGCCTAATCATATGCGCGCCCAACTGCAATGCAGCGCGGGGAGCGGTTATGCGGTCAAGCAGCAACGCGCATCTTTCGCGGGCAGACTGCGGAAGTGCCGCCACAAAAGCATCCCATTGGCCTACGGGCACCACCTGCCGCTGCGTCGATATTATGTCGCGCGTGATATATTCGATTTGTGAGAACCACAGCATGGTTCCTGCCAAACGCAAGCCTTCACCTTCGTACCGCTGGGGACTTTCAACAAAGCCTGTGGGGCGAAGATAAATTTTTGTCACGGCTCGGTTGCGAGCAAATAGGTTTGGCGCAGGTCGTCAATCGGCTTCATTGCCCCATCGGCGGCGGCATAGTGCCAATAGGTCCAACCGTTGCAACTTGGCGCGTTTTGGATGCTCGAACCGACTTTGTGGATCGATCCGTCCACGACGCCGCACAGGATAGAGCCATCTGCGCGCACCATCGCTTCAAACTGACGCTTGCGGTCAAACAATTTCGTACCCGGCTTGAGATAGCCAGCCTCAACCAATTGGCCAAAGGCAACCTTTGGCGCAGACTTTGGCGACTGCATGGTTTTGATGGCGCTTTCGTCAAGTGGCAATGCCGCTGCAATCCGCTCCTCAGCGACATCGCAATAGACGGCCTCACGCTCGCAGCCAATCCAGTCACGGCCAAGACGCCGCGCAACCGCACCAGTTGTGCCCGTCCCAAAAAACGGATCAAGTACAACGTCACCTGGCTTCGTACAGGCCAGCAATATGCGATACAATAAAGCCTCAGGCTTTTGCGTCGGGTGGGCCTTCACACCATTGCGCTTCAACCGCTCTTGCCCGCCACAAATCGGAATCAACCAATCGGATCGCATTTGAAGTTCGTCATTCAACGTCTTCATCGCGCGATAGTTGAAGGTATATTTCGACTTCTCGCTTTTCGATGCCCAAATCAGCGTCTCGTGCGCGTTGGTAAATCGCGTGCCCTTAAAATTGGGCATTGGATTGGCTTTACGCCACACGATGTCGTTCAGAATCCAATATCCAGCGTCCTGCACCGCCGTGCCAACGCGGAAAATATTGTGGTAACTGCCAATGACCCACAGCGAGCCGTTCGGCTTCAATATCCGCCGCGCCTCAGCCAGCCATTCGCGGGTGAATTTGTCATAAATCGCAAAGCTTGCAAATTTGTCCCATTCATCGTTGACGGCATCGACCTTGCTATTATCCGGGCGCAACAAATCTCCGCCAAGTTGCAAATTATAGGGCGGATCGGCAAAGACCATGTCGATGGAGCAATCAGGTAAGGAGCGCATTGCCGCAATGCAGTCCATCCGCAAAATCTGATTACGCGGCAGTTCATATACCGGTGCCAGCTTTGCTTTTGTGGCTGGCCTAATTTTATCAATAACACCCATTGCCTGCTCCCTTTGGCGCTTAATAAGCTGCGATGAGTCAGCAAGGCCCTTGGGTCAAGGTCGTTGATGGTTGGGGATTCTTCAGAACAACAGGCATTATGCCTTGCTGTAAGCGGAACGAAACGAGTCTGGCACAATATGTGGAGTCTTGCGAATCTGGGTAGACTCAACCCCTAGTGGTGTTACCCGAAGGACTCACTGCCCAAAAAAAATTACAGCAAAAGCAGTTGGGCGACTGGCGCGAAGCTTTTCCGGTGTAACGGCGTCGGACCATGCTCGCGCAGCGCGGCTAAATGGTCAGGCGTGCCATAGCCTTTGTTTTTTTCCCAACCATATTGCGCATGCTGCTGGGCGGCGGCACACATCATCCGGTCACGATGTTCTTTGGCGATAATTGACGCTGCTGAAATGCAGGGTTCTATGGCGTCACCGCCGACTATCGCACGCGCCGTCCAACGCCATTCGCGGCATCGGCCCATTGGCGTCATGTTCCCATCCACCAGCACTTCAAGCGGATCAGAACCAAGTTTCGCGCACAAGGCATCAACCGCCAGGGTCATGGCGAGCATTGTTGCGCCAAAAATGTTCAGGCGGTCAATATCCTCGACTTCGACTACACCCACCGCCCATTGGCAACGGCGCTTAATCGTGGCTTCCAACTCCGCACGGCGCGCGGCGGTGAGTTTCTTGCTGTCATCCAACCCCGAAGGCTTAGGTTTGCAAAGCAATACAGCCGCCGCAACGACCGGCCCCGCAAGCGGCCCGCGCCCCGCCTCGTCGACGCCGATAATCATATCCGCCAAGCAGGATAGCGCCTGTTTTCGCCTGCTTTATATAAGCAAACCATGTTGCCCGCAGGATCCAGCAAACGCGCCTCACGCCAGCCCCAGCTTTCATCCTGTGGCAATTGTTCAAACGCAAAGCCTTGGCTAGCCAGCTCCGTTACCCATGCGTCGAGGCGTTTGCTTTCAAAGTATAATATGGTCGATGTCGCGATATCGTCACGTTGATATATAGAAAAGGTAACGCCATTGGGCGCTTGGAATCGTGCATAGCCATTGGATGGGCTATCAACGATTAACGCAAGTCCAAGTGCCTTATAAAAATTGACGGACGCCGAATAATCGCGGCAACCCGCAGTCACATGGTTGAGCGACGGGCCAGATACCATAGCGTCCTCACGCACCGATTGATGCCCCATGGGGCCATGACCCTGCCCAAGCCCTGGCGCATCGCGCAGCGCGAGCCGCACGAACAGGCGCGCGCGCTCTATTGCGGGGACAAGCTCCATCCCCTGCCCAAGACCCGTTGCGATGGCCGTCGCCAATGTGCACCCGGTGCCATGCGTGCTGCGCGTGTGTATACGCGCATCGCGCCAACTTTCACTCTGCCCCGGCGCGAGATGCAATGCGTCGATGATATCATCCCCTTCCGCATGGCCGCCCTTTAGCAACAGCGGAAACCGCCGCGCGCGCAACGCATCCATACCGCCCAAAGCTTCCAACTCTGGCAAATTGGGCGTTGTCAGCGTGGCAAGCCGCATCAGCCGTTCAAACGCGGATATGGTATCCGCATCCGCCAAAACCGCACCGCTCGTCGCGACCATGACCGGGTCGAATATAATCGGAAAAGAATGGTAACAAAGGCTGTCTGCCACCGCATGCGCGGTGTCCGCATTGCCAATCATCCCGATTTTGACAGCGTCCACGCCAATGTCGCTGACGACCGCGCTAATTTGGTCAATCACCATCTGCGTTGGAACCATATGCACGGCATCGACGCCCAGCGTGTTTTGTGCGGTAATCGCGGTCACTGCTGTCATGGCATGGCCGCCAAGCATGGTCACCGTTTTGATATCCGCCTGAATCCCTGCGCCGCCGCCGCTATCGGACCCCGCGATAATCAAAATGCGTGCAGCCGCGCCTTTGGTCATCAGGATGCAGCAGCCCTGACCGCGTCGCAAATGCCATCAACAATACGCTCAACCTGCGCCGCGTCATCGCCCTCGGCCATCACACGGATAACGGGTTCAGTCCCCGACGGGCGGATCACCAAACGGCCATTGCCCGCCAGCTCGCCCTCGGCCTTTGCAATGACGGCCTGAACATCTGGGTTATCAAGCGGCTTGCCGCCGGAAAAGCGAACATTTTTAAGCAATTGAGGGACAGGATCGAACAAGTGCAGCACTTCACTCGCTGTCTTCCCGCTGGCGACAAGCTCAGTCAGCACCTGCAGCGCCGCTATGGTGCCATCGCCCGTCGTTGCGTGGTCCAACATGATCATATGGCCCGATTGCTCACCACCAAAATTGATGCCGTACTTACGCATTGCTTCAAGAACATAGCGGTCACCCACTTTCGCGCGAATAAGGCGCAAGTCCTGTGTTTCCAGATAGCGTTCAAGGCCCAAATTGGACATGACCGTGGCAACAATTCCGCCGCCCGTCAGCTTACCACTGCGGTTCATGGCCCCGCCCAGCAATGCCATGATCTGATCCCCGTCTACGACGCGTCCATGTTCGTCCACAACGATTAAGCGATCAGCGTCGCCATCAAGCGCAATGCCGATATCCGCGCCCGCTGCGACCACGGTTTCCTGCAACGTCGCGATATGCGTTGATCCGACCTTGTGATTGATATTCTTGCCATTGGGTTCAATGCCGATAGACGTCAGTTTTGCGCCCAATTCCCAAATCGCGGTCGGCGCGACTTGATAGGCCGCACCATTGGCGCAATCGAGCACGACGTGCAAACCGTCGAACCGGATATGTTCTGGCACGGATGCCTTTACCGCATGAATATAGCGGCCCCGGCTGTCTTCAATGCGCCGGGCACGGCCCACATCAGCCGCGTCCGCCAAAGCAAGCGGTGCATCCAGCAAAGCCTCAATGGCTAGTTCGTCCGCATCCGACAACTTAAAGCCATCGGGACCGAATAGCTTGATGCCATTATCCTCATACGGGTTGTGACTGGCCGAAATCATCACGCCCAGATCCGCGCGCATCGACCGTGTTAGCAAGGCTACGGCAGGCGTTGGAATCGGGCCAAACTGGACCACATCCATACCAACGCTGGTGAAGCCAGCCACTAAAGCATTTTCAATCATATAGCCGGACAAGCGCGTATCCTTGCCAATCACGACGCGATGCCGGTGTCCACCACGCAGGAAATGCGTGCCAGCTGCTTGGCCGACTTTCATCGACATTTCTGGTGTCATGGCACCGACGTTGCTGCGCCCCCTGATGCCGTCCGTTCCGAAATATTTGCGCGCCATTTGCGTTCCTGCTCTTTTGCGGTTGTTCAACGATTTGTCCGCACGGTGATGCCTCTCCCTTGCATAGGGAGCGACGGGCTGGCAAGACCCGATGCTATGTCTAACGCTACACGTATTCTCCTCGCCCTTGCCATCGGGCTTGCCCTTGGGATTTTCGCCGCTGCGATAGTTCCTGCCATTGGTACACAAATCGCCTATTGGCTCGATATCGTCGGCTCCTTGTGGCTTAACGGCCTTCGGATGACCGTCGTGCCGCTGGTCGTGGCGCTGCTGATTACCGCTATTGTCAAAAGCGCCGAGGCGGCGCGCGCGGGTCCCGTGGCTGCGCGGACCGTCACGTGGATTGTCGCCATGATGGGTCTTTCGGCGACCATGGGCGCCCTGCTGACGCCGACATTGCTGTCGTTATGGCCGATGCCATCGGAAAGTGCGGCAGCATTGCGTGCGGCACTTACAAGCGTTCCAGCGGTGGCAGAGCAGCAGCCGTTGCGCGACTTTATCGTCGCACTGGTGCCGACCAATCCTATTGCGTCTGCAGCAAATGACTCGATCCTACCGCTTCTGATCTTCACTTTAGTATTTGCCTTTGCGATAACCCGTCTCGCGCAAGCCCCAAGGGCGCAAATGGCCGGATTTTTCAGCGCGCTCGCCGACGCCATGGTTATCGTCATTGAATGGGTGTTAAAACTCGCACCAATCGGGGTATTTGCCTTGGCCTTTGTCGTTGGCGCTCGGTCGGGGCTCGCGGCACTGGGCGCAGTTGCCCATTACATCGTCACGGTTTCCATCGTCGGCATTATCGTCGGTGGCTTTGCGTATCTGGTCGCGGTGTTTGCCGGTAAGGTCCGCTTTACCGAATATGCGCGGCAGATCGCGCCGGTGCAGGCGTTCGCAGTGTCGACACAATCGTCACTCGCAAGCTTACCGCTAATGTTGAAAAAGGCAGAGGCGCTTGGTGTGCGCGAATCGACCGCTGGCTTGGTTCTGCCTATGGCCGTGGCTTTGTTGCGCGTCACTGGCCCGGCTATGAATTTGGCTGTCGCGCTCTATGTCGCGAACTGGTTTGGGGTGGAGCTCAGCGGCTTTGACTATGGCTTCGCAATCTTCATCGCTGCGTTAACCTCCATGGGCGCGGTCAGCCTGCCGGGCTCGGTTAGCTTCGTGACGTCTATCGCGCCTATCTGCTTGGCGCTTGGTATTCCGATTGAACCTTTGGCCCTGTTGATTGCTGTTGAAACACTGCCTGATATTTTCCGCACAACTGGCAATGTGCAGATGGACGTGGCGCTTGCTACGGCCATAGAGGCATCTGAAAAGGATAAAGCCGATGCAATATCGTGAACTGGGCCATGGGTTAAAAGTATCCGCACTCGGCGTCGGCTGCATGCCCATGATCACGGGCGGCAACATCACTTATGGCGAAGCTGCCGACCCGGATGAGGCGATCAAGACGATCCACCGTGCCATAGACCTTGGCATCAACTTTTTCGACACCGCGCAGATTTATGGACCGTTCCAGAATGAGGAACTGGTCGGCCAAGCCATTAAGGGCAGAAGCGACGGCCTCATCATCGCCAGTAAATTCGGCTTCAAATTTGATGGCGGGAATATTGTTGGCGTCGACGGTTCAGCCATGAATGCCAAAACGGCGGTTGAAGGCACGTTGAAACGCCTCAGCATCGATTGCCTTGACCTATATTATCAGCACCGCGTCGATCCCAATGTACCGATTGAAGAAACCGTCGGCGCGATCGCGGACCTAATCACCGAAGGCAAAATCAAGCATATCGGCCTATCCGAGGCTGGTCCGGAAACGCTGCGCCGCGCCGCTGCTGTTGCGCCGATTTCGGCGTTGCAAAGCGAATATTCGCTATGGGAACGTGATATTGAAGATGACATTTTGCCGACGTGCCGCGATTTGGGTATTGGTTTTGTGCCTTACTCGCCGCTCGGTCGCGGATTTCTCACAGGTACGTTCAGAAGCCTTGATGAACTGCCCGAAAATGACTGGCGGCGGCAGGACCCGCGTTTTCAGGGTGACAATTTTGCCGCGAACCTAAAAATTGTCGAGGTTGTGGGCGAAATTGCGGCGAAGCATCATGCGTCACACGCACAAATCGCGCTGGCATGGATTTTGGCGCAAGGCAGCGATATCGTTCCGATCCCGGGTTTCAAGCGCCGGGCGACGATGGAAGATAGCGCGATGGCTAGCGACATTGCGCTTGATACTGATGATCTTGCCAAGTTGGATGCAGCCGCCCCGCGCGGTGGCACATCGGGTCCGCGTTATGGCGAGCGGGGTATGAAAATGGTTCGGCTTTAAAAGTCGAACCAGCGGAACAGGCCGGCGCCGGGCACGCCCCAATATGGGTGCGCCCATGTCGCGAGAGCCCAGATCAACGCACCTGCGACCCAAGGGCCAATGCCCACGCGCAACAATGCGGCGGGACGGACAAAGAAGTATGTGCGGCGTAGCCACTGTGCCCATTGCCCCCCCATCAGGTTGCGCTTTTTTATCTCCTGCGCCTTGGAACCCACCAAAGCCAAGAAGATAAGACTACCTGCAAAAATGAAGTTGTCGATGCGCGGCGCAACAAGAATATGCCCCGCTCCCCATAAGGCAAAACCCCACATCATCGGATGCCGTGTCGCCTTAAACACCCCAGAGGGCGTCTGTGCGGCCAGTGCGGCAGGCACGCCGGGAAGCGACGGGTTGCGGATGAACGAGCCTGCAAACAGCACCGCCGCAAATAGGGTAAGTAAGCTCGCAAATATCCAGACGACGTCGCCCACAGGCCAAAGACCATCGGCCTTGGGTGCGCGTCCGAACGCGATAATCATCCCAACAAATGTAATCAGCGATATGGCCGAATAAAAAGCCATAAAACCGTTCGCCCCAAACCGGCTGACAAGAATTGCGCGCAACGGATGCGACATCAGAAAATGGCTGCCGACGAACAATAAGCTCGCGGAAACCAATGTTAGATAATCACCCAAAACGCCACCTCCCGCCGCTGAATAAACGCGCTAATTACACCCTTAAAAAATCAACGATCATATGCCTTGGGCAAATCACCTTCTGTGGGACGCGCATAACGGTCACGCAGGCGATTCTGACGGTTGGCGAGCGGTTGTTCAATACCGTCGATGATAACCGCAATAGCTGCACTCGAAAGCTCAAGCGGGTCGCCATCCCAGACCACGACATCTGCCGCCCTTCCTGCCTTCAAGCTGCCAAGGCGGTCGCCAACGCCCATGATCTCGGCAGGAACCGAACTAATCGCGGAAAAAGCCTCATCCCAGGTCAGACCCGTTGCACCTGGCACATATTGCAAGCCCACAATATTGCCCGCATATTGCGTTGTGTAGCGCAATTGGTGCGAATCCCGGTCGTTGATCATGCCAATGGCAACCTGAACACCGGCGTCTTTCATCCGGCCAATATTGCTTTGCGTCGCCCCCAGCATTTCGAATGTTGCGGGCAAATCATTGAGAGCGGACGCGACGACAGGAATGCCAGCCTGCGCAAGCTCGCGAGCAACCCGCCAACCTTCGCTCACGCCCACAAACACCATTTTAATCGCGGGGAATTCCCGCTTTAACTCCATCAGTCGAAGCATGTCATTTGCGCCTTCAACATGTATGAGCAAACGGGTTTCACCTTTAAGGACGGACAACAACGCCTTGGCATCCTCAGCCTTCAACAAATCATCATCAAAGGTGCCACGCCCTGCGGCATAATCTTGGGCCTCACGCAGCATGGCGCGGAAGTGCAGATGCGTTCCCGCACGGCTTCCACCCGCAGACGCAGCGCCATCTTCACCGAACTCGGCAAACTGGAACGCACGGGCTTTCGTCACCGGATTACTATCCGCACCCAGATCGGCAATCGCGCCCTGCCCTGCAAATATGTTGTCCGCAGCCTCTGGTGCAACCACAGCGCGGGTCACACCTGCCGCACGGTTGATGGCGAAGGATGAACGAAACGGATCAATCGCAGGTGCAACATCGATAGCTGCGGAAAAACCGCTTTTACCGCCGCTTTTGTCGTTTGTACCGTTAACGGCATCAACCTCAGATAGGCCAAGCCGTGTGAAGCCAGCAAAAACGCCCGGCGTTACCCAGTTGCCCGTTGCGTCAATTTTGCGGGCACCCGCGGGCACGGCAACATTTGCGCCTGCGGCGATGATTTTGCCGTCGCGGATAACCACAGTGCCACGTTCAATCGGCGCGCTGCCATCCCCGACCACGACGCGGCCACCTGTGATGGCAATGGTTTCGGCGGCAATGGGCGTTGCAAAGGCTGCCACAGCAGAGGCGGCATATAGGAAATGCCTCATTTCACATCTCCTTCACCGGGTTGGCCAAGCTCAAAATCGCTGACCGGACGTATTTTGGGGTTGCTTGCATCAAACATTAACGCACCATCAATCCACACCTTGTCTGGTCGGGCGTAGACGCTCAACGGGTTGCCGTTCCACAATACGACATCGGCCATTTTACCAGCCTTCAAGCTCCCTGTTTTGTCCGATATGCCTAACGCCTTAGCAGGGTTGTATGTCAGCCATTTGATGACTTCGGCATCGCTAATGTTGAAACCCATTCGACGGCCATCGGCTTGCGCCTTTGCCGCTTCTTGGTTCAAACGCTGAATCTGGTTTTCATCGTCGGAATGGATGATGACGCAGGCACCCGCATTATGCAGAATTGCGGCGTTTTCAGGAATGGCGTCATATGCCTCCATCTTGAAACCCCACCAATCGGCCCATACCGCCGAACAGACTTTATTGTCGCGCAACAGATCAGCGATTTTATAGCTTTCGACCGCATGGTGGAATGTCGATACCTTATACCCAAATTCCTTGGCCATATCGAGGACGAGCGCCATTTCGTCAGCGCGGTAGCAGTGGTTCTGGATCGAGATGTCACCATCCAATACGCCAGCCAATGTTTCCATGCCGAGGTCGCGGGTATATTCTTTGCCGCTATCGCGCTTTTTCTTATATTCCTGCGCCTGGATCCAAGTCTGCCGGTTCACGGCGATATTGCCCATGCGTGTTGACGGCATCCGGCCTTTGGATCCGTAAACGCGCTTGGGATTTTCACCGCAGGCCATTTTCAAACCATAAGGCGCGTCGGGAAACTTCATACCCTGCACCGTGCGGGCATAGACGTTTTTCAGGACAACGGACCGGCCGCCCATCAGGTTTGCCGAACCCGGCAATACCTGCAACGCCGTCACGCCACCATTTGCGAGCGCACGGCTGAAACCGGGGTCTTGCGGCCATACGCTATGTTCTGCCCATACTTCAGGTGTCGTGGGCGATGTCGCCTCATTACCGTCGCTATGCGCCTCAACCGATGGCGATGGATAGTTACCCAAATGGGAGTGAATATCGATGATGCCCGGCGTCACAAACTTGCCGGCTCCATCGACCACATTTACGCCCGGCGGAATGATCGTATCCGGGCCGCCAACACTGCTGATCTTGCCGCTGGTCATAAACACCACGCCATTGTCAATCTTGCCGCCTTCGCCATCATATATAGTGACGTTACGAATGGCCGTCGCCACGCCGGGATAGGCCTTATATGTTGACGGAAATGGCGCCGGGACCTTTTCCGCTGGCGCCGATGCCGGTGTGGCCGAAGCGGTCTTTGGACCGTCGGCGTTAGAGCACGCCATCAGGGCCAGTGGGGCGGCCAGTATCGACCAGAGCAAATTGCTCTTCATATGCTTATGCTGCCTTTTCTTCTGCAGTGTCTTCGTCCTTAAGCGTGTCAAGGTGCATCAGTTTCTTGATGAGCGGCGAGATGACTACAACGGCCACGCCGACGCCAATCGCGATCCAGCCAATCTGGCTATAGACGGCCATAACGACTTCACGCCCTGCGCCTTCGCCAGATGCCGCTTCTGATCCCGTTGCCGAGGCAATCAGGCCCGCAACAAAGTTCCCAGTTGCCGATGCAAAAAACCATGTTCCCATAATCAACGATGCAAGATGTGCAGGCGCAAGCCGGTTCATCGCACTTAGACCCACAGGCGACAGGCACAATTCACCAGTTGTGTGGAACAAATAGATCAGGAAGATGAACAATACAGGCACCATGCTGTCTGCACCCGCCGCAGCCGAACCCGCCACGAGGACCAGAAAGCCTATGCCCAACTGAACAATGCCAAGGCCGAATTTTGCCGTAGCCGATGGCTCAAGCCCCTTGCGGCCAAGTGATGTCCATAGCCATGCAAACAATGGAGCAAGCAGAACGATGTAGATGGCGTTTAAGGATTGGAACACTGATGCTGGAACGCCCGCGCGATCCACATGGCGGTCGGTAAACAGGTTTAAAGAAGAACCTGCCTGTTCAAATAAGGCCCAGAACAGGATCGAACCGATAATCAAGAACATCGCCGCAAAAATGCGGTCGCGGTCGTGCGGTTCAAGTTTACGCACCGCTGTCCACAAAACATAAGCAATGAGAATTGCACCAGCGACGCCAAGCAATGTGCCAACAACGCTTTGGTTTTGCACCAACCACCAGCAAATGACGACAGCCACAAGGCCGACAAGATATAGCAGCCATTCCAGCTTGATGCCCAAAACCGTCTTGTTCAACGCCTCAGGGTTTAACGGCTCACCGCGACCAAGCAGCAACGGCTTAAAAACGATAAAAACAATAAGGCCAAGCAACATGCCTACGCCCGCTGCGCCAAAGCCATAAGACCAGCCATAGGTCTCGCCCAGATAGCCGCAGAGCAGCGCTCCAAGCGCAGCGCCAAGGTTAATGCCCATATAGAAGATGGTATAGGCACCATCACGGCGCACATCGGTACGTGGATAAAGCTGCCCGACGATGACCGAAATATTTGCCTTCAAAAAGCCCGAACCGACGATGATAAACGCCAATGCGAGCCAGAAGATGTTCAGCGACGCTGCATCCTGGCCTCCAGCACCTTCAAAGCCCATGAGGAAGTGGCCAAAGGTTAGCAGAACAGCGCCATAGGTGACGGCCTTTCGCTGCCCAAGATAGCGATCCGCGAGGTAACCGCCAAGCACAGGCGTGATATACACCAAAGCAGTATAGGCCCCGTATATGACGCCGGAATCTTCATCCGAAAACAACCAGTGTTTAGTCAAATAGAAAATCAGCAGTGCGCGCATCCCGTAATAGGAAAAACGCTCCCACATCTCAGCGAAGAATAATACAAAAAGACCCTTGGGATGGCCAAGCAATGTCCCAGCTGCATCGCCTTCTTGCGCATATGATGTCGCCATCGAGCGAACCCCTCATCTTTGTTATGTTTAAAATCCCGTTAAATGGGACGATCGTGCCGGAACCTACCGAAAAAATTGCGCGTGTGAAGAATTTTATTGCCGAAAGGGTCGAATTTCGTCGAAGGGAGTGGAATGTTCAACGATCTTTCGTCTGTCACCGCCTATCTGGAAACCCGCCGCTCTGGAAAACCACGCGATATGGTCGCCCCCGGCCCCGACAGCGCGACGCTTGACCTGATCCTGCAAACGGCGATGCGCACCCCCGATCATGGCAAACTATTCCCGTGGCGTTTTGTCGAGATCACTGACCGCTCGGCCTTTGCGGACCTGTTGAAAACAGCATTCTGCGCCGCGAACCCGGATGCGCGCCAAGTGCAAATTGAAGCTGCTGTTGCGTCTGCTTACATGGCCCCAACGCTTATAATGCTGATTTTTTCCCAGCAACCAAGCCTGAAAATTCCGCTGTGGGAGCAGCAGATGAGCGTTGGCGCGGTGGGTATGAATTTGCTCCACGCGGCGCATGCGCATGGCTTTGTCGGCAGCTGGATCACAGGATGGACAAGCTATGACCCTGTGGTGCACGCGGCCATTTGTCAGGGCGAGGAGCAGATAGCGGGCATGTTCTTCATTGGTACCCCAGCGCTTGGCTTGGATGAACGCCCACGCCCCGTGCCAAGCGACATCATCCGTCAATGGCCATGACTATATAGTTTCCCCCATGCTTGACGCGCCATACTGTATTATGGCAGTGAGCATGTGATGAAAAATGATGCAAAGCCAGTCTATCTAAAATTACGCGACGTGATCACTGCGGCGATCCTAGACGGCAATTATAAAGAGGGCGAAATGCTGCCCTCCGTGCGAGCTTTTGCAGCCGTTCAGGGTGCAAATCCGCTGACCGTGGCCAAGGCCTATCAGTTATTTCAAGACAGCGGCTTGGTCGATGTCAAACGTGGCGTTGGCCTGTTTGTTGCCCTGGGCGCCACGGCAAAGCTGCGGAGTTTTGAGCGGGACAATTTCGTTCAGAATGTTTGGCCCGATGTAAAGGCACAGATGCAGCGCGCAGGTATTGATCCTTCAGAGTTACTCGCGCTGAACTAGGCCATGAGTTAGCTTCAGGCACTTTGGTCAAAGGTAAAAGGCGACATACCGCGTTCGCGTTCATTGAATACCAGCACACGGCCAGCGGGCGGCGCACTTCTTTGGGGACATTCCGGCCGCGTGCACGCTGAACAGCCAAGGCCAATCGCCGTCGCTCCGCCATTTTTAAGGTCCAACCCACGGGCAGCGGCCAAAGGCGCGGCAAGCTGTGCGTCCAAGCCAAGGCAAATCGCAAATTCTGCCTCCACGTTGCCGCTCACCGCAGTTTGCGGGTGCACTGTACGCGACAAAGTGAACCAACGACTGCCGTCCTCTAACTCCACCAGATGCGGCATAAGCGTCCCGGGCCGCGCAAACACATTATGCACATGCCATAAAGGACACCGCCGGTCGGTCGCCACCAATGGCGATGCGCTCGCACCAGCATAACGTTTGCTGCTTTGCCCTGCCCTATCAATGCGCAACATGAAAAACGGCAAACCGCGTTGGCCCACACGCTGCAACGTGGTCAGGCGGTGGGCGATCTGTTCAAAGCCTGCGCCAAAGCGTCGCTGCAAAAGCATGATGTCGTATCCCGTGGCGTCGCAGGCGCGCAGGAACCGCGCATAAGGCATCATGACAGCAGCGGCGAAATAGCTGCTTAAATGGCGCCGATAGAGCCGTTCAGCAGCCCGTTCCGGGAAGGATGCACCGGCGACGAGTGCATCAATCTCCGCCTTTGCCTCCAGAATACCAAGCTGCAACGCGGCTGCAAAGGTGCGGCTGGCGGGGTCAAGCAGTTCGGACAATTGCAGCTGCCGTGCGTGCAGGTCGAGGCGGCGGAGCCTGTCTGGCATTACGTCAAACGGCAAAATGCGGATGGAAAGCTGATGCTTTACGCGCAGCCGTTCGGTAATCGCGCCATAAAGGTCCGCATTGGCGAGGCGCAGTTCGTCCGCAAGGGTCTCCGCTTGAGAGTCCAAATCGGCAAAATGGTTGCGCCAGCGTTCAATCTCGCGTCGCGCCGATGCAATGGCTTCAGGCTCAATCTGTGCGCCGCCCCCTGCTGCGCTCGCCCCGCCGTGGGAGCCGCCCGAAAGACGGTCAAACGCCCGCGCAAACGCCTCGGCCGCATCCGGGCTTGCGGCAATCCATTCTTCGACCTGCGCCCGGTCAACGGCAAGGTCAGCAAACATCGGATCGCTTAACCGACGCCGGATAGCATCAACGCCGCCACCCGGCGTTGCACCCTTCAATGTGCGCGGATCGAAGTCATAAGACTGCGCCAGTTTCAATAACAAGGTCGCGGTCAACGGCCGTTGATTGCGTTCAATCAGGTTGAGATAGGAAGGCGAAATCGCAAGCCCATCCGCCATTGCCCCTTGGGTCAGACCATAAGCGCGGCGGATCCTTCGCACGGCATGTCCTGCAAATAGTTTCTCTTCAGCCATAGATCTCGTGTCAATAAAATTACAACATTACAAAGTAACGATACGGTTTAACGACGATAACACAATAAATATTACAAAATTGACTCGGCTTTTCTGCGGCAGTGGCGGAATACCTCGAAATCGAGCAACACGACTGAAGGAATAGAAAATGTCATATCAGACACTGATAGCCACAAACAGCGCGCAAATTGCCGCGCACAACGGAACGTGGGATTCCATCAGCGCTGAATCCGTCGCGCGGATGCAGTTGCAAAACCGCTTCCAGACGGGTCTCGACATTGCACGGTACACCGCCAAGATCATGCGCGAAGACATGGCTGCCTATGACGCAGACCCCGCGCAATATACGCAATCGCTGGGTTGCTGGCACGGGTTCATCGCGCAGCAAAAGATGATCTCCATCAAGAAGCATTTTGGCACCACCAAGAAGCGTTATTTGTATCTGTCAGGTTGGATGATTGCCGCATTGCGCAGTGAATTTGGCCCCCTGCCCGACCAGTCTATGCATGAGAAGACAAGCGTTCCTGCGCTGATCGAAGAACTCTACACATTCTTGCGCCAAGCCGACAGCCGCGAACTCAACATCCTCTTCCGCGACCTTGACGATGCGCGTGGACAGAATGACACCGCCCGCGCCGCCGCCATCATGGAGAAGATCGAAAACCATGAAACCCATGTCGTACCCATCATAGCGGATATCGACGCCGGGTTCGGCAACGCAGAAGCGACTTATTTGCTCGCAAAGAAGATGATCGAGGCAGGTGCATGTGCGCTGCAGATCGAAAACCAGGTCTCGGATGAAAAGCAGTGCGGCCACCAAGACGGAAAAGTTACCGTGCCCCATGAGGATTTCCTCCAGAAAATCCGCGCATGCCGCTATGCCTTCCTTGAACTTGGCGTTCCAGAAGGCATTATCGTTGCACGCACTGACTCGCTTGGCGCTGGCCTCACCAAGCAGATCGCCGTTTCAACCGCCGCTGGCGACTTGGGCGATTTGTACAACAGCTTCCTTGATTGTGAAGAAATCGACCCCGCCACCGCGCAAAATGGCGACGTCATTTTGAACCGGAACGGAAAATTGCTGCGTCCAAAGCGTTTGCCATCCAACCTGTTTCAGTTCCGCTCTGGCACTGGCGAAGATCGTTGTGTGTTGGATTGCATTACGTCGCTTCAGAACGGCGCCGACCTTATCTGGATCGAAACGGAAAAGCCGCACATCGAACAAATCGCCGGAATGGTTGACCGCATCCGTGAAGTCGTTCCCAATGCAAAGCTGGCCTATAACAACTCGCCAAGCTTCAATTGGACGCTGAACTTCCGTCAGCAAGTGTTTGATGCATGGTCTGCCGAAGGTCAGGACGTCTCGGCCTATGAACGCGCGAACTTGATGAGCGCAAGCTATGATGAGACGACGCTTGGGATTGAGGCGGATGTCCGCATCCAGAACTTCCAGCGCGATTCGGCAAAGCGTGCAGGCATTTTCCACCACCTCATCACGCTGCCAACATATCATACAGCGGCACTTAGCACCGATAATTTGGCCAAGGACTATTTCGGCGAAATGGGCATGCTTGGCTATGTCGCAGGCGTCCAGCGCAAGGAAATCCGTCAGGGCATCGCATGCGTCAAGCACCAGAATATGTCGGGCTCCGACATTGGTGATGATCATAAGGAATATTTTGCCGGTGAAGCTGCACTGAAGGCAGGCGGCAAAGACAATACAATGAATCAATTTGGTCAAGGCGCGTAAGGAGCGATCAATATGGGTGAGCCACCACGCGCACGTGCCGTCCTTTCTACCGAGGACCTAACGCTGCTTCGCCAAGCATTGGTACATTATCTTGAGGTCATTCAGGACAAGCCTGAATCGGTAAAATTTGCTCGGCTGTATCACCGCCTTGGTAGCGCTGGCGGCAAATAGACCTACCCGTTTTCCGTGTTTTCCTGGGGAGGAAAAACGCCTAACCGCCGGCAGCAATGTCGGCGGTTTTTTATCCCTCGGTGCTAGAAATGGACTGCTATTGCGCCGTCCAACCGCCATCAACGGACAGGTTTGTGCCAGTAATCGCGCTCGCCTCATCGCGGCACAAAAACACCGCGAGCGCGGCTAATTGATCCACCTGCACAAATTTCTTCTGCGGCTGGTTGGCAAGCAGTACATCGTTGATAACTTGATCCCGCGTTAGCCCGCGGGCTTTCATGGTATCGGGAATTTGGTTTTCGACCAACGATGTCCAGACATAGCCCGGGCAGATATTGTTCACTGTGATGCCTTGCGTAGCCACCTCAAGCGCAACCGTTTTGGTGAAGCCAGCAAGGCCATGCTTTGCGGCATTATAGGCCGATTTGAACGGCGATGCGACGAGGCTGTGCATCGACCCTGTATTGATAATACGGCCCCAACCCTTTGCCTTCATCGCGGGCAAGGCGGCCTTTGTAGTGTGAAATGCCGAGGACAAGATGATGGACAGGATCGCATCCCATTTGTCGTCGGGAAATTCGTCAACCGGCGCGACATGCTGGATTCCGGCATTATTAATCAAAATATCCGGAGATCCCAATAGGTTGGTGCATTCGGAGACCATAGCCCGGATGCTGTCGGGTTGAGTCATGTCGGCCGCGGAATACTGCGCCTTTCCGCCGCTTACCTTGCTGAGTTCGTCAACATAGCTTTGTATCAGGTCGGCATCACCGAACCCGTTTATCATCACATGTGCACCCTGCGCGGCTAACGCACGGGCATAGCCCAACCCAATACCCGAGGTTGAACCCGTGATGAGTGCTGTTTTGCCTTTGAGGAACATATGAGCATGCCTTTGCATTGGGGTCTGGACGTATTGATGACGCTGTCTTGCGCAATGCGACGCTAAACGCAATGTTCCATAAGGACAATATGCGGCGTAACGACCGTGAGCCAATCAGAAACGCAAGTAACCCTTGCGCGCGCAAACTATCCAAATAGATGCAAATCTGTGCAAGGTCTGTCATAGGACCAAAATGCGTTTAAAAGATTGCCATAATGTTGCCGATTTCCGCCGTTTAGCAGAATCGCGCCTGCCCTCACCGATCTTCAATTACATCGATGGCGCTGCCGACGATGAACGGACAAAGACGCGCAACACTTCGGCATTTGACGATTGCGATCTGGTACCCAATGTCTTGGCTGGCGTATCGGAGATCGACATGGGGGTGACCGTCATGGGGCAGCGGATTGACATGCCGCTAATGCTGTCCCCCACGGCGTTGCAGCGCCTGTTTCACTGGCAGGGCGAGCGTGCCGTTGCGTCAGTCGCGCAGCAACATAATATATGGTTTGGTATCTCCTCACTCGCCACCGTCAGCATTGAGGAAGTCGGCGCAACCATCAAAACGCCAAAAATGTTCCAACTCTACATCCACAAGGACAAGGGGCTGAACGCGTCGATGATCGAACGCTGCAAGGCGGCAAAGTTTGATGCGATTGCCCTCACGGTCGACACGATCGTTTCGGGAAACCGCGAACGATGCCTACGCAGCGGCTTCACTTCGCCGCCGCGCTTCACACCTGCGTCAGTGTTAAGCTATGCCATCCACCCGAAATGGGCGCTGAATTATATATTCCGCGAAAAATTTGCGCTGCCCAATTTGCAGACGCATGTCGATGCAGGCACCAATGTCGCGGTATCGGTGGCGGAATATTTTAACACTATGTTGGATACATCCATGGACTGGAAAATGGCCGAACGGGTCCGTTCGGATTGGGGTGGTGAATTCTGCCTGAAAGGGATCATGTCCGTTGACGATGCGAAACGCGCCGTCGACATTGGCGCGACCGCGATCATGGTGTCCAACCATGGCGGACGACAATTGGACGGGTCGCGCTCCCCATTTGACCAGATATCCGAAATCGCCGATGCGGTGGGCGGCAAGGTCGACATCATCTGCGATGGCGGCGTGCAGCGCGGAAGCCATGTATTGAAGGCGCTTGCCGCCGGCGCAACCGCGTGCTCCGGCGGGCGTTTGTATCTGTATGCCTTGGCCGCAGCGGGACAACCAGGCGTCGCGCGCATTGTCGGCAAATTGCGTGATGAGATTGATCGCGACATGCGGCTTATGGGCGTTACATCACCGGCCCAACTAGACCCGTCGATGCTGCGGTGGCGTTAGGGGCAGGCCCTAAGCTGAGCTCGCCAGAAACCAAATAGCGATACCTGCCAACAGAACGGCAAAGACGCGGCGGACGATTCGTGCCCTGGTCCCGGTGGATATCCATCCATGTGCCTGTGCCGCTAGTGCAACGATGACCAAATGCACAAAAGTGGCAATCGCTACATAGCTTGCAGAGAGCAACGCCGTTTGCGGCGCAACTGGCGCGCTTTGCGTGATATAGGCTGGCAGAACCGTTAGGAAGAAAACGGCTGCCTTGGGGTTCAGCAGGTTCAACAACAGCCCATGGCGAAACCATGCACCGAGCGCATTTTTGCTTATATTCTCCGGCATGGGTTCATTTTTGTCCGCCCATGTCTTCCACGCCAGCCAAAGCAAATAGGCAACGCCTGCATATCGCAACAGGCTGAATATCGTTGGAGAGCGCGTCGCCAACTCCGCAAGGCCAATGGCCGATGCTGTGGCCAGCGTCGCAAGGCCAAGCGCAATCCCTGCTACCGCCGCAAATCCGGACCTTTTGCCTTCGCTCGCGCTCGTCAACGCCAACCACGCCATATTTGGACCGGGGGTTAGCTCGATGAGCATTGTTGTCACAAGGAAAGGCATAAAAAGTTCAGTGATCACCAGAACGTATATCGCACGGCACGAAGAAATAGTCGATTGCGCTTGGCTTTGCGGTAATAACCCACCATCTACACCCCATGACTTCATTCTCTTTTCTTGATCTGGTGCCTGTTGTCGAAGGCGGGTCCGTTGCAAGCGCGCTCGCCAATGCGGCTGACCTTGCGGCGCATGCCGAAAACCTTGGCTTCACACGCTATTGGGTTGCCGAACATCACGGCATGCGCGGAATTGCGAGCGCAGCTACCAGCGTCGTCATCGGGCATATTGCTGCGGCGACAAAGACCATCCGCGTTGGTTCCGGCGGCATCATGTTGCCCAACCATTCCCCCTTAGTCATTGCCGAACAGTTCGGCACGTTGGATGCCCTGTATCCGGGCCGCATTGATTTGGGGCTTGGCCGGGCACCGGGCAGTGACCAACGCGTTGCCGCCGCAATCCGGCGGACGCTCGACAGCGACCCCAATGCGTTCCCGCGCGATGTGATGGAATTACAAAGCTATTTCGCCGATGATGGCCAAACCGGCATCGTCGCCACGCCGGGTGCAGGCGCCCATGTCCAACTCTACATCTTGGGCAGCAGCCTCTATGGCGCGCAGGTTGCCGCAGCCTTGGGCCTGCCCTTTGCCTTTGCCAGCCACTTTGCGCCACAAATGCTGGATGAGGCGCTGCATATCTACCGCAGCCATTTCCGCCCAAGCGCCGCGCTTGACGCCCCGCACGCCATGGCCGCGTTCAACATCATCGCCGCCGACACCGATGCGGAAGGGGAATTTTTAGCAAGTTCATTGATGCAAAGCTTCGTCGCATTTCGCACGGGCAACCCCCGCCAATTGCCGCCACCTGTGGAGGGCTATGTCGCATCCCTGCCCCCGCATTTTGCATCGGCCTTGAATGATGTACTGTCCGCAAGCGCCATCGGTGCGGCGGATACCGTCAAGGCCGCGGTGCAAGCGTTTCAGGCCCGGACGCAAGCCGACGAAATCATCGTTGCATGTTCGGTTTTCGACCATGAAAAGCGCAAACGGAGTTTGGCGATTACGGCGGAGGTTTTTGCGCGCCTTTGACGGGGTAAGGTAATCAGGCTTTTCCGCGCAAGCCGACAATCGGAGTGCGAGCCTTCACCACGTGATGGGCCCCAGCCTACGCCGGGGCGACGGTGGGTTGGGAGGATGATTTGGCAGAAGGCGGATATGTCTACATCATGGCCAGCGGCTCGCACGGCACGCTCTATATCGGCGTGACCGCCAACCTCCCAAGCCGGATTTGGGAGCATTAGAATGATCTAGGCTCCAAATTCTGTACAGAAAATGGCTGTAAGATTTTGGTCTATTATGAAGCATTTGACGACATCGAAGAAGCCATCAAGCGCGAAAAGGCCATGAAGGTTTGGAAGCGCCGATGGAAAACCGAATTGATCAGCCGAAGCAATCCTGAATGGCGGGACTTGTGTGAAGACCTGAACAAATAGCCATCAACCCAAACGTCGCCCCAGTGCAGGCTGGGGCCTATCGCGTTTATCGGTTTACACAAACCCCCGACGCGCTACCCTGATACGCGTGATAGGCCCCAGCCTGCACTGGGGCGACGGGGTGTTTGTTGACTGGGGTAATTTTCGAAATACCCCGATTTTCTAAGCCCTCAATACACCCTCGGCTTCGGCTTAATATACGCGACATCGTCGGTGAGGGTGTAGTCATGGACCGGACGGTAGTCGATTTTGACTTTACCGCCGGAGCCGCCCCAGCCTTCAAACCATGACGCCGTATGCTTCATCCAGTTGGCGTCGTCGCGCTCGGGGAAATCTTCGTGCGCATGTGCGCCACGGCTTTCCTTGCGGTTGTTTGCACTTTCGACTGTGCAAACCGCCTGTGCCATCAGGTTATCGAGCTCAAGCGTTTCGATGAGGTCGGTATTCCAGATAAGGCTACGGTCGGTCACGCGAACGTCGGCCAAACGCTTATTGACCTTCTGCATTTCAACTACGCCTTCTTCCAACAACGCAGTGTCGCGGAATACGGCAGCATGCTTTTGCATCGTGCGTTGCATTTGCAAGCGGATCTCGGCTGTGGGTGATCCGCCTTTCGCGTTACGAAACTTGTCGATGCGTGCAAGCGCAAGGTCCGCAGCGTCAGCCGGCAAAGCCTTATGCGGCGCGCCAGCAGTCAGGGATGCCTTCAAATGCAAGCCCGTTGCCCGGCCAAATACGACAAGGTCAATTAACGAGTTGGAACCCAAACGGTTTGCGCCATGCACCGAAACGCAGGCTGCTTCGCCAACGGCATAAAGGCCCTGCACGATGACTTCGGGATCATCGCCTACCTTGTTGACGACTTGGCCATGATAATTGCAAGGAATACCGCCCATATTATAGTGCACGGTTGGCGTGACGGGCAGCGGCTGCCGCGTCAGGTCAACGCCCGCGAAAATCTTGCCGCTTTCGGTGATGCCGGGCAAACGCTGCGCCAATACCGCAGGGTCGATATGATCGAGATGCAAATAGATATGGTCTTTGTGCTCGCCAACGCCGCGCCCTTCGCGCATTTCAAGCGCCATCGAACGGCTGACGACGTCGCGTGACGCAAGGTCCTTCGCCGATGGGGCGTAGCGCTCCATAAAGCGTTCGCCTTCGCTGTTGGTCAGATAACCACCCTCACCGCGTGCGCCTTCGGTGATGAGAACGCCAGCGCCATAAATACCCGTCGGGTGGAACTGGACAAACTCCATATCCTGCAATGGCAGCCCAGCGCGCAAGACCATGCCGCCGCCATCGCCGGTGCAAGTATGCGCCGAAGTGGCGGAGAAATAGGCGCGGCCATAGCCCCCGGTTGCCAACACGACTGCGTGGCTCTTAAACCGGTGAATGCTGCCATCTTCCATGCACATGGCGATGACACCTCGGCATTCACCATTTTCCATGATCAGGTCGAGCGCGAAATATTCAATAAAGAAGTCCGCGTCATACTTCAGGCTTTGCTGATACAAAGCGTGCAACATCGCGTGACCGGTACGGTCGGCTGCCGCTGCGGTACGCTGAAC
Organism: Sphingorhabdus sp. EL138; assembly: GCF_945882965.1. Classification (GTDB taxonomy): domain Bacteria; phylum Pseudomonadota; class Alphaproteobacteria; order Sphingomonadales; family Sphingomonadaceae; genus Sphingorhabdus_B. Next base: position 35,657 of record NZ_CAMCWY010000014.1, on the reverse strand, counting down.
TGGGGGGCCTTCGCCCATATTCTGCATATGCCCGCCAAATGGCCGTTGGTAGATAGTGCCGTCGGCGTTGCGCGAGAATGGGACGCCCGCATGCTCCAGTTCGTACACCGCAGCAGGTGCCTCACGGACCATATATTCAATGGCATCTTGGTCACCGAGCCAATCGGAGCCCTTGACCGTGTCATACATATGCCAGGTCCAATGGTCCGGCGAATTGTTACCAAGCGATGCCGCAATTCCGCCTTGCGCCGCGACAGTGTGCGAACGCGTTGGGAAGACTTTGGTAATGCAAGCGGTTTTCAAACCCGCTTCTGCGCTGCCCATAGTGGCGCGCAGACCTGAACCGCCAGCGCCGACGACAACGGTATCATATGTGTGGTCAATAATCTTGTAAGCGTCTGACATCAGGCGGGAGCTCCGGTAAATGCGAGTTTTGCGACGACGAAAATGCCGAATACGGCGCTGGCGATGACGTAAAAGTTCAATAATGTCATGGCCGCAAACTTCAGGCCGTCATCATGGACATAATCCTCGATCAACACCTGAAGGCCCAAGCGGGCATGCGCAAAGATATTGGTAATCATCAAGATCATGGGAACCGCAACCAATGGCTGTGCCAGCCATTGCGCGAGCGCCGCATGGTCAAAACTTGGGATCATTAGCAAAGACAACACAAACCAAGTGGTCAGCAATACATTACCAATCGCGGTCAAGCGCTGCTTCAACCAATGTTCGCCGCCATGCTTGGCCGAACCAAGGCCGCGGACGCGACCAATATTTGTTCTACTGTCCATCACAAAACTCCAAGAAAGCGTGATGCCACAAACAGGGCGACCAATGCAGTTGCAAAAAAGGCTGCGACAAATGCAACCGATGCCCACAACCGGTTGGCCTTCAATTCATAGCCAGCGCCAATATCCAGCACAAAGTGGCGAAGCCCGGAGGCCAGATGTTGAAAGAAACTGAAGGTCACGGCCAAAGCCACAAGGCGGAAGAACCAGTTGCTAGCCATTTGCACGACCGTACCATCGGCACCTGCCGAAACGACATATTGTTGGAACGTGGCATAGCTTTGCGCACCGCCCCCAATTGCCGCCAACCACCACAATAAAGTCATCATTCCAGCAGTCGCGAGAACAAAACCTGTCGCGCGGTGGAAGATCGAAATGGCCATCTGCGGCGACCAACGATACACCTGCAAATGCGGTGACAGTGGCCGGTTAGGGTTTTTCGCCATCATATTAGCGTCCTTCATATATATTAGCGTTCGACGTTGTCACGCTCATTAACCGATTAATGCTTTGGTGCAAGACCTGCGCAGTGCGAAACGTGGAATCGGCTAACCAATTTTTGTGGTCCTGACCCTAATAACTTTAGTTGAAATTTTATCTGTGCTGTGAAAGGCAGCGCCGATGAAAACACATATCCTTATCACCGGTGCCTCACGCGGAATTGGCGCAGCAATTGCCGCAAGCTTTGATGCCGCCACAACGAAGGTAGTTGCCATGTCCGGCAAGGATGGTGACCTGAATGATCCGGCGGTTCCAGCGCAGCTGTGGGCAAAGGCATTTGACGCTTTGGATGGCCGGATTGATGTCCTCATCAACAACGCAGGCGTCTTCGAAGAAAACCCTATTTCCCGGCCAGACGACGAATGGCTGGCAAGTTGGGCACGAACGATGCAGATAAACCTGACGGCCAGTGCGGATATGTGCCGCCGCGCGGTGCTGCATTGGCAGGCCAATGGCACATCAGGCCGTATCGTCAACATCGCCAGCCGCGCCGCACATCGCGGCGATAGCCCTGCCCATTGGCATTATGCCGCGTCAAAGGCGGGTATGGTCGCGATGACCAAAACCATCGCGCGCGCTTATGCCAAAGAGGGCATTTATGCCTTTGCCATCTGCCCCGGCTTTACGATGACAGGTATGGCCGAAGAATATCTGCAAAGCCGTGGCGGCGACAAATTGCTGGCAGACATCCCCTTAGGCAAGGTCGCCGACCCCGAAGAGGTCGCGGTTATGGCGAAGTTTTGCGCTTTGGATGCCCCGCCATCCATGACCGGCGCGGTGCTCGACGTAAATGGCGCAAGCTATGTCCGGTGATTGGAAAGTCCGGTTTCCCTGCACCCGTGCAGAGGCAGAGGCAATCCACGAAGACGATGCATGGCTGGCATCGCTTGATCCCATGCCCACGATTGTAGCGGACGAGGTTGAGGCATTTAATGACGATAAATGGCGCTTGGACGCTTATTTTTCGGTTGAACCCAGCCAAGCTGTTATCAATGCCATACACAGCCGGATAAAAAGCGCCGCAAAGGCAAATCCAGTCATCGAAAAGCTGCCCGACGCCGACTGGGTCGTCATGAGCCAAAAAGCGTTACAGCCAGTCCATGCGGGCCGTTTTTATGTCCACACCAGTTCCAACAAGGGGACCGTGCCCAAGGGCGCAACGCCGTTTCTGATTGAGGCAAGCCGCGCCTTTGGCACAGGTGGCCATGAAACCACCACCGGCTGCCTGAATATGCTGGACAACATGGAACGCGCCGGCAAGCGGTTCGACGTAATCGCCGATATTGGCACGGGCACTGGGTTGCTCGCTTTTGCCGCCCACAAGCTTTGGCCAAAGGCCTATGTCACGGCGTCGGATATTGATCCGATCAGCGTTGAAGTCACCGCAGACAATGCGCGGGCCAACAACGTGCCCTGTGGCGTTTCTCAGGGGCAAATTGCACTTTGTGCAGCCGAAGGAACCGCGCACCCGCTGATCGCCGCACGAGCGCCCTACGACCTTGTAACGGCCAATATTCTTGCCAGCCCCTTGATTGAACTTGCGCCGTCGATTGCGAATATCTTGCGCGACAATGGTTCGTTGATATTGGCCGGGCTCCTGAATACGCAAGCCAAAACCGTATTACGCGCATACAAACGGCAGGGTTTCCGTCTGGAAAAACGCGTCGACTGTGGCGACTGGCCGTGTTTGTGGCTCGTGAAGCGCCGGAGTTACGGTTGGAAACGTCCCGTACGGGCGAGTGGTCGCACGAGCCAACCACCCGGAGATTTTGGAACTTGGTAGCAAAGCAGCATTGCACCGCCCGAGAGCCTTCGTTGCTGCCTTAATCAGTAGCTAGGTTGCCGGTCGCGCGTTCAATTCGCGATAATCGGGAATGCCGGGGCGGGACAGCTTGAGGACATCAATACCGCGCATAAAGGCATCGGCAGCACGCCCGGGCAGCATTGCCGATTACCGCGCAAACAACCTGTCCCAGTTGGCATGTTCATCCGCGCTGAACTTTTCCCAATTTTGGGGCACAGTCCAATCGGCATGCGCGCCAGCGGGAGGCGTTTCGTAAACATGGCTATTTGAGTTCATGGTATTAGGTTACACTTGAAACCGGATTACGGCAACTGCAACTGCTGGAACCTATCGTGCTTGGCCAGTTAGCGTCGCGCTCGGACGATAGACGTGATGGGCCCCAGCCTGCACAGGGGCAACGAAAAAGAAGGCGCGTTTCCCCTAACGTCATGCTGAACTCGTTTCAGCATCCATCGTGCCACATAGACCGAAGGGTAGAGACGAGAAATGGACCCTGAAACAAGTTCAGGGTGACGGTCGGGGGGCGACGGGGGGGGTGAAATTACACCGCCAACCCGGCCAGCACTAGACGCCTTGCACGATATTTGCCCATTCGGCTTCATCAATAACTTGAATGCCAAGCGCGCTTGCCTGCTTCAGTTTCGACCCAGCGCCCGGGCCGGCCACAACGAGATCGGTTTTTGCGCTTACGGAGCCAGCGGCTTTCGCCCCCAGCGCCTCGGCTTGTGCTTTGGCTTCATCGCGGCTCATCGTCTCCAGCTTTCCCGTGAAAACGATTGTTTTGTCCGTCCATGCGCTTTTGCGGACATTAGATACGTAAAAGGGCGCCTGCACCGCGTTCAAAAGGTCGTTCCAAACGGAGAGATTATGGGGTTCGTGGAAGAAGTCGCCCAATGCCTCGGCCACCGCGCCGCCGACCCCGTCTATCGCCGTTACATCCGCAATCGCGGATTCATCGGCCTGCGCAAGCCTTAGGCCGACCTTACCGATTTCTTCGACGGAACCGAACGCCTTGAACAAATCACGCGCCGTGACTGTCCCGATATGGCGGATTCCCAGACCAAAAAGCAGCTTTGCACCATCCGGCGCACGCTTTGCCTCAATCGCTGCCAACAGGTTATCCACAGACTTATCCTGCCAGCCATCCCGCGACAATATGTCAGCGCGGCGGTTCCGCAGCCGGAATATATCCGCCGGGCTTTCCAGCCAGCCCAGATCAAAAAATTCTTGGATGGTCTTCTCACCCAGCCCTTCAATATCGAGCGCGCCGCGACTGACAAAATGGATGAGCCGCTGCACCCGCTGCGCTGGGCAAATCAGGCCCGCAGTGCAGCGCACGTCAACTTCGCCATCTTCGGCCACCGCTTCCGAACCACATTCGGGGCAGTGCGCGGGAAAGTCGTATGGCGTGCGATCACTTTCACGGGTCAGGTTTTCAACGATCTGGGGAATGACATCCCCTGCCCTTTGCACGACCACACGGTCACCGGGACGCACGCCCAAACGCGCAATTTCGTCGCGGTTATGCAGCGTCACATTGGACACCACCACACCACCAACCGTGACAGGCGTCAGGCGGCCAACAGGCGTCAACTTGCCCGTCCTGCCAACCTGTATATCAATCTGCTCCAGCGTTGTCTCTGCGCGCTCTGCGGGGAATTTATGCGCAAGCGCCCAGCGCGGCGATTTGGCAACAAAGCCAAGCCGATCCTGCCATTCCAAACGGTCAACCTTGTAGACAACGCCATCAATATCATAAGGCAAATCGGCACGGCGACGCTCAATGTCGGCATAATGCGCAAGCGCGTCATCGGTTAGGCCAAAGCGGCGCAGCAAGGGCGATATCGGCACGCCCCAAGCGGCAATCGCCGCCATCACCTGACGTTGCGTATCGGAGGGCAAGGCGCTCACCTCACCCCAGCCATGCGCCAGAAAGCGCAAGGGGCGCGATGCCGTAACCTTTGCATCCTTTTGCCGCAAAGACCCCGCAGCCGCATTCCGCGGGTTGGCGAACGGCTTTCCACCCTTTGCCATTTGCGCTTCGTTAATCGCCGCAAAGTCCGATTTCGCCATATAGACTTCGCCGCGTATTTCGAAAATATCGGGCACGTCGCCTTTAAGTTGTTGCGGGATGTCCGCGATATAGGCGACGTTAGCGGTTACGTCCTCTCCCACACTGCCATCGCCGCGCGTTGCGGCTTGTTTAAGCACGCCTTTTTCATACCGCAGCGAAAGCGAAAGCCCGTCAATCTTGTCCTCCGCCGTTAACGCGACCTCTGCATCAGCCGCGAGGTTTAAGAAGCGCCGGACACGCGCGACAAAGTCATGCACATCCTGCGCCGCAAATGCGTTGTCGAGGCTCATCATCCGTTTGGCATGAGTGATTTTTTGGAGACCAGAGCCTTCGACCGCCGCGCCAATCTGCGTGTTCGGGCTATCGGCGCGGATAAGGTGCGGAAATGCAGCCTCTAGTGCATTGTTACGGCGCACCAATGCGTCATATTCCGCGTCGCTTATCTCCGGCGCATCTTCGGCGTGATAGCGTTTGTTATGATAGGCAATCTGTTTTGCCAAGCGCATCAGCTCATTGGCAGCGTCGGCCTCAGATGTCACTCACTCGCTCCAGTGACAGGATTGGCCACGTCAAACGCCACCCGGAATAATCGGTTCGGGCGTGCCAGTTCATAGGTCAATGTCTGGCCCGGATCGATTTCAAATGCCCAGACGTTGGTGTTCGAAACCGTGCGGCCTTCTTTGGTAAACATCGCTTTGGAATAGGCATCGACGGGAAACTCCTGGCGCATGGCCGTTCCCACCTGCGCGGTGTCGCCGCCATATTGCGATACGGGGTCTTCGGTGCCATCTTTTAACATATGGCGGTGTTTCAAGCGCAGGCCGCTGTCGGTCCGCGTGATGATCCAAGTCCGCGAACGGTCTTCGTCAACATCGAACGAAATCTGGATTTCGCGGTCGGTGCAGGTGCGGACAACTGCCTGCATCTTGGCCGTGGCAAAGCTCGCGTCGCTATCATCGCCTGCAGCTAGCTTGCCATTGAAGCTTTTGCTACACAGCGTGGACATTTGCGTAAAAAACTGGTCCGCCGGTTGCGGCGCTGCGAAGGCGCTAGCCGACAAAGACACCAAAATCCCATACATGTTCATACAATCTCCAACAACCGCATTGCCTGTGCCCTTGCCTCATCGGTTATCTCTGCGCCGGACAACATACGGGCGATTTCTTGGCGGCGGGCTTCGGCATCAAGCAAAATAACACCTGTCCGCGTGACCGTGCCTTGGCTCGATTTCGCGATAAAATAATGCGCCTTGCCTTTGGCAGCGACTTGCGGGCTGTGCGTGACGGCAAGCAATTGTGTGCGGGTTGCAAGACGCGCAAGGCGTTCGCCAATCGCCGCTGCAACTGCGCCGCCAACGCCTCGGTCGATTTCGTCGAAGATAATCGTGGCGGCTCCGCCCTCTTCGGCCAACGCAACTTTCAACGCCAGGATGAAACGCGACAATTCCCCGCCCGACGCGATCTTCGCCAAGGGCGCAAAAGGCGCACCAGGGTTGGTTGAAATCAGAAACTCAACGCGGTCCATGCCATAAGCCGTCCAGCGGTCCTCCGGCAATCTCTCCACCGCCGTCTGAAACTGCGCGGCATCCAGCTTTAATGGCGCAAGTTCATTTTTCACCGCTACGTCCAACTTGAATGCGGCTGCCGCACGGACCGCAGACAATGCGATTGCGCTCCCGACATAGGCGGTGTGCTTCGCCGCGACATCAGCCTCCAACACCGCAAGCCCCTCGCCGCCTGCCTGAATCGATTGCAACTGCGCCGTCAGCTTTTCCTGCAGCGCGATAATGCCGTCTGGCGAAATATTATGCTTGCGGGCAAGTGCGCGCAGTTCAAACAAGCGCTCCTCAATCTCATCAAGCCGTGCAGGCTCATATTCAATCGCGCGCGCCGCCGCGTTTAACTTATCCTCGGCCTCGCTCGCCTCAATCACCGCGCGGTCAAGCGCGGTCAGCGCCTCGGCCAACAACGGGTGCGCGTCGGCCAAACGGTCCAGCTTGCGCGCCGCACCACGGATCAGCGACACGCCGCTTTTCGGGCCATCAAAGCTCTCCAGCACGGCCTTCAGGTCCTCGGCAATGCGCTCACCCTTTTGCATATCCGACCGCTCGCCTGCGAGCTGCTCTTCTTCGCCGGGCTGCGGATGGAATGCGGCAAGCTCGGCCACCGCATGTTCCAACCATTCGCGGTCGCGCGCGGCGTTTTCGAGCGCTTCACGGGCAATATCCAAACGGGACTTTGCATCCTGCCACGCGGCAAAATTGGCCGACACGGTTGCGGTATCGCTGCGGCCAAAGCTGTCTAACAATCCGCGATGCCCGCGCGCATTGAGCATGCCGCGATCATCATGCTGGCCGTGGATTTCAACCAACGCTGCCCCAACTTCCCGCAAAAGCGCAGCAGAGCAGGGTTGGTCGTTGATAAACGCCTTGCTGCCGCCATCTGCCTTTACCGAACGACGGATGATTAACGGCTCATCGCTATCGATATCAATGTCATTGTCGGCCAAGAACGCCGCGACATAAGCAGGGGCATCAAAACTTGCTGTAACCTGCGCCTTGTCCGCGCCAGAGCGTACCAAGCCGCTATCGGCGCGCGCGCCAAGGGCAAGGCCAAGCGCATCCAACAATATGGATTTACCGGCCCCGGTCTCCCCCGTAAGCACGCCAAGACCGCCTGCAAATTCCAAGTCCAGTGCCTCGATCAGCACGACATCGCGGATCGAAAGCCCCGTTAGCATGGCATTACGCGGCGGGCGCGTTCTTCTGCATCAGATCATAGGCACGCGCATACCATTGGCTACCAGGATAATTGGCACCCAGCACCGCCGCTGCCTTCTTCGCCTCTTCGGGAACGCCCATCGCAAGATAGCTTTCGGTCAGGCGATACAAAGCCTCTGGTGTGTGCGTCGTCGTGTCATATTTATCGATCACTTCCCGAAAGCGCAGCGACGACGCCAGCCACAAGGCGCGGCGTTGGTAGAAACGGCCAATTTCCATTTCCTTACCGGCAAGATGGTCGCGCACAAGGTCGACCTTCAACATGGCATCCGACGCATAACGCGATGTCGGGTAACGGCGCTGCACTTCGCCCAAAGCTGCCAATGCCTGCTCCGAAATTTTCTGGTCACGAGTCACATCACTGATTTGCTCATAATAAGACAAAGCAATCAGATAATATGCGTAGCCTGCGTCCTTGTTACCCGGATGGATCGACAGGAAACGGCGCGACGATTGGATCGACTCATTATATTTCTGCGCCATATAATAGCTAAACGCGCTCATAAGCTGCGCCCGGCGGGCCCATGGCGAATAAGGATGCTGACGCTCAACCTCATCAAACAACGCCGCTGCGACTTCATATTGCTTGTTATCAAGTTTATCCTTTGCGGCGGCATACAGCGTATTTACGTCACGCGCGACATAACGGGTGTTGCTACCCGGCTTCGCACCGCCACCACCCAGACCAAGCGCAGCGCAGCCAGAAAGCATGGAAGATGCGGCCAACACCGCGACGGGCACGAGGAATTTTTTGTTCATGAATGCTCCCTAGATAATCTTGTCCGCCCCGCCAAGCCTTTTGCTTGGCACGGCGCATAAACACCCAAACAGCGTGGCCGAAATATTGTGTATCGGCGATGAACTGTTGCCCCAATGGGCACAAAAAAAGGGGCCGCCGAAGCCGCCCCCTTTCGTGTTCAATCCTTTACGGATTTAATCCTTCAAGAAAGCTGGCACATGGTCGGGATCGCCCCCGCCCTTGTTTTCGCCTTCTGAACGGTCTTGGCGTGGGCCACGGTCGCCGCGACCTTCGCCCCGCCCACCATCACGTCCACCGCCATCACGACGCGGGCCACGGTCGCCACGGCCTTCGCCGCGTCCACCACCGCCGCCTTCACGGCGGGGACCACGATCGCTACGCTCGCTCTTTTCGCGCGGCGGGCGTGTATCTTCCAGCTCTTCACCGGTTTCCTGATCGACGACACGCATCGACAGGCGAACCTTGCCGCGTGGGTCGATTTCAAGAACCTTGACCTTAACGTCCATGCCTTCGCTGACGACGTCCGTAACCTTTTCAACGCGCTCATTGCGCATTTCGCTGACGTGGACGAGACCGTCCTTGCCACCCATAAAGTTTACGAATGCGCCGAAATCAACCAGATTGACGACCTTGCCGTCATAAATCTTGCCGACTTCTGCTTCTTCAACGATGCCCGAAATCCACTTACGCGCGGCTTCGATCTGCGCGATGTCAGACGACGAAATCTTGATGAGACCTTCGTCATCAATGTCGACCTTCGCGCCGGTGGTGGCGACGATTTCGCGAATGACCTTGCCGCCGGTGCCGATGATGTCGCGGATCTTCGCTTTGTCGATCTGCATCGTTTCGATACGCGGTGCATGCGCGGACAGCTCGCCGCGTGTCTCGCCCAATGCCTTAGCCATTTCACCAAGGATATGCGCGCGGCCTTCCTTAGCTTGATTCAATGCAGCTTCAAAGATTTCGCGAGTAATACCGGCAATCTTGATGTCCATCTGCATCGTGGTGATGCCTTCGGACGTACCAGCTACCTTGAAATCCATGTCGCCGAGATGATCTTCGTCACCCAAGATATCCGACAGGACTGCGAAATCCGTGCCTTCAAGGATCAAGCCCATCGCAATACCCGAAACCGGACGCTTGATTGGAACGCCAGCGTCCATCATCGCAAGGCTTCCGCCGCACACCGATGCCATCGACGACGAACCATTGGATTCGGTAATGTCGCTGGTGATACGGATGGTGTATGGAAACTCGTCCTTGGTTGGCAACACCGCGTGCAGCGCGCGCCATGCAAGCTTACCATGGCCGATGTCGCGGCGGCTTGGTGCGCCAAAGCGACCCACTTCACCAACGCTGTACGGTGGGAAGTTATAATGCAGCATGAAGTTTTCATAATGCAGACCGCCAAGGCCATCGATCATCTGCTCTGCGTCCTTGGTGCCCAAGGTGCAGGTTGCGATGGTCTGCGTTTCACCACGGGTGAACAATGCTGAACCGTGTGAACGTGGCAAGAAATGTGTTTCTGCCAAAATCGGACGGATTTGCGTTGTGGTACGTCCGTCGATACGCGTGCCGTCCTTAAGGATGGCGCCGCGCACGATTTCCGCTTCCAGCTTCTTCATCAGCTTGCCTGCCGCCATCTGATCCTGCGGGCTTGCGTCGGTAAAGGCTTCCTTTGCCGCTGCACGCGCCACATTCAAAGCGTTCGAACGTGCCGACTTGTCGGTCAACTTGTACGCAGCAGCAATATCCTTGCCGATAAGCTTCTTCAGCTTATCCTTCGCGGCGGACAAATCAGCTTGCTCTGCCATGGCCCAAGGCTCCTTCGCGGCTTGCTCAGCAAGCTTAACGATGGCCTTGACGACTTCCTTACATGCATCATGCGCAAACAGGACGGCACCCAGCATGATTTCTTCCGAAAGCTCATTGGCTTCGGATTCCACCATCATCACGGCGTCGTAGGTTGCCGCAACGACGAGGTCGAGGTCGCCTTCGGCAACCTGTGCGTCCGTTGGATTCAGGATATATTCGCCGTTCAGGTAACCAACGCGTGCTGCGCCGATAGGGCCCATGAATGGAACGCCAGAAATGGTCATCGCAGCCGATGCAGCGACAAGCGCCAAGACATCTGGCTCATTCTCGCCATCATAGCTAAGAACTTGCGCGATTGCGTTGATTTCGTTGTAGAAACCTTCTGGGAACAGCGGACGGAGTGGACGGTCGACCAAACGCGAAACCAGCGTTTCTTTTTCGGTCGCACCACGTTCACGCTTGAAAAAGCCACCGGGAATACGGCCGGCTGCGGAATATTTTTCTTGATAGTGAACGGTGAGCGGGAAAAAATCCTGACCATCCTTCACCGACTTTGCGGCGGTAACCGCGCAAAGCACAACAGTTTCGCCGAGCGATGCCATAACAGCGCCGTCAGCTTGACGGGCAACTTTGCCCGTTTCGAGTGTTAGGGTTTGTCCGCCCCACTCGATTGATACAGTTTTCGTATTAAACATAGATTTTCCTTTGACCCGCATGCCCAATGCGATCCGGGGCCTCTTGAGTTGCGGAAATACCGATCCGCCGCGGATGGGGCATTTTCGAGCCCCGATGACAGTCCAGCCTCATTGCTGGAATGTCCTTCTACCGAACATGTCACCCTAAAATTGTTACAGAATGACATGCGACGGAATTTTTGGATCCTGAGACAAGTTCAGGATGACCCAATACGTAAACGGCCCGCCAAAGCGGGCCGAACGATTAGGTCACTTACGAAGACCAAGCTTCACAAGAAGGGCGGCATAACGCGCGCCATCAATTTTTTTCAGATAGTCGAGAAGCGAACGACGCTTGTTGACCATTTGAAGAAGACCACGACGCGAATGATTGTCCTTGTGGTGGTCTTTGAAATGTGAAGTCAGGGCATTGATACGGTCGGTAAGAATTGCAACTTGCACCTCTGGTGATCCGGTATCGTTAGGCTCGCGTGCGTGCTCTTTGATGACCTGGGCTTTACGTTCTGCAGTAATAGTCATATTTTTCCTTCGAACATCATGGCATAAGGTTAAAGCCACGGACGGTTTTCAATATCCCGTCGACGTTCTGCACCAGCGCAAGTGGCCGCAAATCTGCGCCTCTCGCCCAATGTAGCCCATCTTTCATGGCAATCCCGGTCAAGACGCGGCCCTGTTGGACCGCCCTTGCCTGTTCCGGGGAGAGATCAAGAGCCGGGATGTCGACCAGCCCTGCCTCTATCGGCAAGATAATGTCTTCTTGGCTGGCCCCATGGCCGAATGCATTCAGCCTGTCCAGTGAAATCGCGCTTTGCAGGGCGAATGGCCCGGCCCGCGTCCGACGGAGCATGGACACATGGCCAACAGTGCCAAGGGCATAAGCGATGTCCCGCGCTAGGCTTCGGATGTAGGTTCCTTTGGACACGTCCGCAGTTAACGTGATTTCATCAATAACCTCTGGCGTGGCGTCACAACGCGGTGTGACATCATTCTGTTCACGCAGAGGCGCAGAGACGCAAAGAGCGTAAACGGTCACGGCCCGTGCTTTTATCTCAACCACCGCGCCTGCCCGCGCCAAGTCATAAGCGCGTTGACCATCAATCTTTATCGCCGAATAGGCAGGTGGAATTTGTTCGATGGGACCATTAAATTGGGCAAGCGCCGCTTCGACTTGCGCCAAACTCGGGCGATGGTCTGAGGTCGCAACAACCTCCCCTTCTGCATCCAATCCGCTAGTTTCCGTGCCAAAACGGATCGTAAAGTCATAGGTTTTCGATGCATCCAGCATCCGCCCGCATAATTTGGTCGCTTCACCCAAGGCGATGGGCAGAACGCCCGTAGCCAAAGGGTCAAGCGTGCCGCCATGGCCAACCTTGACCTTGCCAAAGCCAGCCTCGCGCAAATTGCGTTTTACCGCTGCTACAGCCTGCGTTGAACCCAACCCAAGTGGCTTATCGAGGATGATCCAGCCGTGCATGCTGCGTTAACGCCCCGCCCGCGCCTCAATAAAATGTTTGCGGCACATGGCGATGTAGCGGTCATCACCGCCAATTTCGGTTTGTGCGCCGTCGACCACTGCTTTGCCGAACTCGTCCACGCGCAGGTTCATCGTCGCTTTACGGCCGCAATCACATACGCCCTTTAGTTCAACCAGACTGTCGGCAATAGCGAGCAAGGCGGCGGAGCCGGGAAATAACGCGCCTTGGAAATCCGTGCGTAGACCGTAACACACAACAGGAATGCCGGCCTTGTCGGCAAGGCTTGCGGCTTGCCAAACCTGTTCCTTGCTCAAAAACTGGGCTTCGTCGATCATCACGCAGGCCAATGGTGTTTCGTGATGCTGGGCAAGCACCGCCGCTTCAATGTCCGTATTGGATTCAAACCGGCTTGCATCACCGGCAAGACCAATACGCGAGCTGATCGCGCCAAAGCCGGGACGGTCATCAATGGCCGCGGTCCAGAGCATGACCTTCATGCCGCGTTCGCCATAATTGAATGCGGCTTGTAACAAAGTCGATGATTTGCCAGCGTTCATTGACGCATAATAGAAATAGAGCTTGGCCATTATGCCGCGTCGTCGGCCCCATCTTCGGCCAAGTCCTGCTGAACCTTTGGCTGCGCCAACAGACCGTCAATATGCGTTGCCTGATCAAAGCTGTCATCGGCGAGGAACTTCAACTTCGCCGCATATTTCATGCTCACCCGCGACGCGACTTCCTTTTGGAAAAAGGCAGTGTTGGTGCGCAGGGCCTTAAGCACCTTTTCTTCATTTGCACCCAATAGTGGCTTAATGAATGCCGTCGCATGGCGCAAATCAGGCGACATACGCACTTCAGTAACACTGACGCTGTGGCTGTTAAGGACATCGTCATGCACTTCGTCGCGCGCAAACAATTCGGACAATATATGCCGGAATTGCTCACCCACGCGCAGCAGGCGTACCGAACGCCCCTCTGGACCAGTGTCGTTATGTTTAGCCATGCTATTCCCCGTTTAGAACCGAGCTAAAATCACAACGTCCGTTCACGCTCCTCGATCTCGAACACCTCAAGCATATCGCCTGCCTTGACATCATTGGTGTCTGCCAAGACGACGCCACATTCCATACCGGACCGCACTTCGTCGACATTGTCCTTGAAACGGCGCAGCGATGCGATCGTGGTTTTCGACACGATAACATCTTCGCGGGTAAGACGGGCGTATAGACCTTTTTTGATGGTGCCCTCGGTGACCAACAAACCTGCGGCCTTGTCGCGCTTGCCGGACTTGAACACATCCTTGACCTCGGCGCGTCCAACAACGGTTTCGATGATTTCTGGCCCCAATTCGCCCGCCATTTCTTTGGCGATGTCGGCGGTCAGGTGATAGATTACGTCGAAATATTTCAAACGCACACGGTCACGCTTTGCCAAAGCAGCGGCCTTTGCATTGGGCCGCACGTTGAAACCGATCAGTGGCGCATTAGACGCTGCTGCCAACAACATGTCGGACTCGGTGATGCCGCCAACGCCCGCCAACAATATACGGACCTTGATATCGTCGGTCGAGATATTGTTGAGTGCAGTCACGATCGCTTCTACCGAACCCTGCACATCGCCCTTGATAACCACAGGATATTCCATCGCCCGCGAGGCGGACAGATTATCAAACAGATTTTCAAGATTTGGCGTGACTTGCGCCGTGCGGACCTTGGTCGATTGTTCCTTGCGATACAGGGCCACTTCGCGGGCACGCGCTTCGTTTTCAACGACGGTCAAAACGTCCCCTGCCGATGGAACACCGGTCAGGCCAAGCACTTCGACTGGGGTTGCAGGTCCAGCCTCGGATACCTGCTGTCCCTTTTCATTGACCAAAGCACGAACCTTGCCGCTTTGCGCGCCGACGACGAATATGTCACCGCGCTTCAGCGTTCCGCGCTTCACAAGCACAGTTGCGACGGCCCCGCGCCCCTTATCGAGCTGCGCCTCCACCACAACGGCTTCCGCCGGGCGGTCTGGATTGGCTTTCAGCTCCATGAGCTCGGCCTGCAAGGCAAGCTTTTCAAGCAAAGTATCAAGGCCAGTCTTCTTCAACGCTGAAACCTCAACGTCTTGAACGTCACCGCCCATTGCTTCGACCACAACCTCATGCTCAAGCAAACGCTCGCGTACCTTTTGTGGATTCGCGCCATCCTTATCGACCTTGTTGATCGCAACGATCATCGGCACATTTGCTGCCTTGGCATGCTTAATGGCTTCAATCGTCTGCGGCATCAGGCCATCATCGGCAGCCACCACCAGAATGACGATGTCGGTTACCGAAGCGCCGCGCTGACGCATTTGCGTGAACGCTTCATGGCCCGGTGTATCGAGGAAGGTAATGACTGAGCCATCCTTTGCCTTCACCTGATACGCGCCAATATGCTGCGTAATACCGCCAGCTTCGCCCGATACGACATTCGCACCGCGTAAGGCATCCAGCAAGGACGTCTTACCATGGTCAACATGGCCCATCACGGTCACGACCGGCGGACGCGGCTTCATG
The DNA here is from genome assembly GCF_945882965.1 of Sphingorhabdus sp. EL138. Lineage (GTDB taxonomy): Bacteria > Pseudomonadota > Alphaproteobacteria > Sphingomonadales > Sphingomonadaceae > Sphingorhabdus_B. The sequence continues at coordinate 20,418 of NZ_CAMCWY010000014.1, read as the reverse complement.
GTTTCGGTTCCGTCTACATCGTCGTCGTGGAAAATGTCGACGTCGGCATCCGAAACGCGTGTGATGTTGTGGCCAAACTCCTCGACCAGCAATTCTGCCGTGTCTTGGTCAATGGTTTCGTTGATCGTAATAGGCATGCCCATTTTGAACAATGCTTTGACAAGGTCGCTGCCTTTTTCCGCCATACGGTTGGCAAGTTCCTGCACCGTAATGGTTTCCGGCACGACCACATCGCGGGTTTGCTTAACCTGTGCCTGACGACTACCGCCGCCATGCAAGCGCTTTTCCTTCTCACGCGCACGCTTCAGCGCGGCAAGTGATCGGGCGCGCGCGCCATCTTCACCTTCAAGGGCGCGGGTAACCGTTAGCTTTCCAGACTGGCGGCGGTCATCGGCGGCACCGCGCGTTGGACGGTGCAGCGCCTTTTTGATTTCCTCACGCTCGCGCTCTGGACGCTTTGGTGCTTCTACAGGTGTAAAGCGACGCGGTGCAGGCGCGTCACCTTCTTTAGTGCCTTCTTCGGCAACGGCTTCAACAGGGTCAGTTGTTGCCGGAACGACCGCTTCAACGTCGGCTGAAGGCGGAGATGCAGCAACCTCCTCACGGTTGGCTTGGGCGCGCTGGCGCTCTTCTTCGGCGCGCTGCGCACGTTGTTCCGCTTCACGACGGCTGTTTTCCTCAAGCATGCCCAAGCGTGCTTCTTCGGCTTCGCGTAACAGCTTTGCCTGACGCTCCTGACGGCTCAGCATGTCATTGCCCGTGGGGCTTGGCCTTGGCGCAGGCGCAGCCGCGGGGGCCGCCGTTACTGGCGAAGCTGCGGGCGGCGGAGGTGGCGGGGGTGCCGCCACTTCGGGTTCGGGTGCATAACCTGGCTTACCGACGAGCTTTTTGCGTTTCACCTCAACCACAACCTTGTTGGTGCGGCCATGGCTGAAAGTCTGTTTCACTTCGCCCGACTCAAGCGAGCGGCTCAAAGTGAGCGGCTTGCGCGTCAAAGTTGGCTTATTATTATTTTCATCACTCATCGAAACAGAACCCGTCCTTACTCAGTCAATTGCGGGGATGTCAGCGTCATTGCCCCGCAATTCCGCAGCCGAAGCAGCGGAATCTACCGGCGCATTACTGCATCCTTTAAAATTTAGCCAGCGTCCAAGATGGTGCATCACCCGGTCCGCGGCTTTTTGGTTAATCAATGCAACGTGCACAGCATTTTGCCGTCCAAGCGCCGCCGATAGTGCATCTCGGACCACAGGCAGCTTCACGCCGCCTTTTCCGGTACCCTCGGCATCTTCGCCAACGCGCCAGGCTTGGTCGCGTTTGCCGCTCCCATCGGCGCTTGCGTCCGATGCATGCAGTAACAGCTTAACCTGCCCACTGCGTGATGCGGAATCGATCTTCTCTGCGCCCAAGATAAGGTGCCCAGCCCGCGCTTCCAACCCAAGCCGGTCCAAAAACGCCTTTTCCAATCCGCGATCAATGCGCCCCGTCAGGTCATCGATGATTTCAATCTTGTCGGTTTTGAACGCCCGGCGCAGCAATCCCGCAAGCTTACCCTTAGCCAGCGCCTTGGACAATTCTTCGCTAGAAACGCCAATCCACGCGCCACGACCGGGCGCCTTTGCGAACAGGTCAGGTGCGATACTGCCATCGGGACCGAGGGCAAGCCTGATGAGCTGGGCACGAGTCCCATGCTCACCTGACAATATGCACTTCCTTATTGGGGAGTGTCGGTTCTCATTGAGAGTCGTCCGCTGCAATCGCGTCCTCCTCTTCGAACCAATGCGCGCGAGCAGCCATGATGATTTCGTTACCCTGCTCTTCGGACAAACCAAAGACCGCCAATATGCCGGCCTTATCTTCAGTACGGTTGCGCCGAACTTCGCGATCGCTCCGCTCATTACGACGTGGTTCACGCGCTTTCTGGATCAATTCATCGGTTGCAAGGTCGGCCAAATCGTCAAGCGTCTTGATGCCAGCCTTGCCCAGAACGACCAGCATCGCTTCAGTCAATATGGGCAATTCCGCGACGGCATCTTCAACACCAAGCTCACGGCGCTCGGCCCGGTTTGCCTCTTCGCGGCGATCCAGCGCTTCTTGTGCACGGCTCTGCAACTCTTCGGCCAAACCGTCATCAAACCCTTCGATGGCGGCGATTTCGGCGGAATCGACATAAGCGACCTCTTCCAACTCGCTAAAGCCTTCGGCGACCAGCAATTGCGCAAGCGTTTCGTCAACATCCAGTTCTTGCTGGAACATTTCGGAACGTTCGACAAATTCCTTCTGTCGTTTCTCGCTCGATTCCGCTTCGGTCATGATGTCGATGCCACGGCCCGTAAGCTGCGAGGCCAAACGGACATTTTGTCCACGACGGCCAATAGCAAGGCTCAATTGATCGTCAGGAACGACAACTTCGATCCGGCCTTGTTCTTCGTCGATGACAACGCGGCTGACCGTTGCTGGCTGAAGCGCGTTCACGATGAATGTCGCGGTGTCTTCGGACCATGGAATGATGTCGATCTTTTCGCCCTGCATTTCCTGCACGACGGCCTGAACGCGGCTGCCCTTCATACCGACGCATGCGCCAACGGGGTCAATGCTGCTGTCATAGCTGATAACGCCAATTTTGGCGCGGCTGCCGGGGTCACGTGCGGCGGCCTTGATCTCGATGACGCCGTCATAGATTTCAGGCACTTCTTGCGCGAACAATTTCTTCATGAAATCCGGATGCGCGCGGCTCAACAATATCTGTGGTCCGCGATTTTCACGCTGCACCTTCATGATCAGCGCGCGGACGCGGTCGCCGCTGCGGACGACTTCGCGCGGGATTTGCTGGTCGCGGCGAATAACGCCTTCTGCGCGGCCAAGGTCAACGACAACATGGCCAAATTCAACCGACTTCACGACGCCCGTAATGATTTCACCGGTACGGTCCTTGAATTCTTCAAACTGGCGCTCACGCTCGGCATCGCGCACCTTTTGGAAGATGACCTGCTTGGCTGACTGCGCATCGATACGGCCCAAATCCACAGCGGGAAGCGGATCGACGATGAAGTCGCCGACAACAGCGCCCTTTTGCAGCTTGTCGGCCTGCTTTAGGTCAACTTGCTTGAAATAATCTTCGACGTCTTCAACAACTTCGACAACGCGCCACAGACGCAAGTCACCGGTTTGGGTGTCGAGCTTAGCACGGATGTCGTTTTCGGCCCCATAACGCGCCCTAGCAGCGCGCTGGATAGCTTCTTCAAGCGCTTCGATAACAATCGACTTGTCGATCATCTTTTCGGTGGCGACCGCGTTGGCGATTGCAAGCAATTCAGCCTTGTTGGCGGCAATACTACTGGCCATGTTTTAGTCTTCCTGTGCTTCGTCGTGAATGGGTTCAGCCTCTACTTCGTCGGCACCATCGCTGTTGATGGGGGCAGTCGACGCAATCAGGCGGTCTGTCAAGAGCAGCTTGGCGTGGCCAAGTGCGGAAAATGGGAAGGTCAGGCGTCCCGCCTTGCGGTCATCGACATGAATATTTTCGCCATCGACACCAGCAAGATCACCGCGAATATTCTTGCGGCCATCCATCGGCTCGCTGAGTTCAATCTTGGCCTCATGCCCTACCCAGTCAGAGAAATCGGCAAGCCGCGTCAATGGCCGGTCAATCCCGGGCGAGCTAACTTCAAGGCGATAAGGCTCGACAATGGGGTCAACCTCGTCAAACAGATCGGAGATACGATGCGAGAGCGCCGCACAATCATCAATGAGGAGTTGCCGTGTCTCGGGACGCTCGGCCATCACTTGCAAGGTCGGCTCATCGCTGCCCTGTGCGCCATTGGAAAACCACGCCACGCGCACCAAGGCAAAGCCAAGCGCTTGAGCCTCAGGCGCAATCAAACTGCTCAGTTTATCAAGATCAGGCAAAATCAGACTTTCTTATTCGGCATGCAACGACTATCGCGCCGGCCCAAGTAGCGCCAGCCCTTTCACGTTCTCACAATGTAAGGATAGCATTAGTATAGGCCCGAAGACTTTCATATGCAAGTGTCTTGCGCATCGCCCCAGCATGCACCAATTGATATGGGCATATATAAAAAGGAGCTTTGCATCATGTCAAAATTGTCTTTTCTGATCGGCGCAGCAGTGCTGGCCGCCGCCTGCCAGCCTTCAATCAGTGACGCTGCCCATGCAGACAAGGATGCTGTGCCTTTTGATGTTGCCGTCGTTGCCGATTTCGAACAACCTTGGGCCATGACATTCGTGCCCGGCACAGCTTACGCTCTTGTGACCGAGAAAAAAGGCAAGCTCAAGCTGTGGCAAAATGAAGGCGCGGTTGTGGATGTCGAAGGCGTTCCTGCGGTCGCTTATGGTGGCCAGGGCGGCCTTGGCGATATCATCCTCCACCCCGACTTTGCGAACAACACATTCGTCTATCTCAGCTTTGCAGAGGCGGGCGAAGGTGGCTTTGGTGCGGCAGTTGCCCGTGGTAAGCTTGATGTAACAAGCGCAAAGCCGATGCTGGCGGACGTTCAAATCATCTGGCGTCAGGAACCAAAGGTTTCGGGGCAAGGCCATTATGGCCATCGCCTCGCCTTCGGTCCGGACGCGATGCTGTATATCAGCAGCGGCGAGCGGCAGAAATTTTACCCCGCACAAGATCTCAACCAAAATCTTGGCAAAATTGTGCGCCTGACCGACGGCGGCATGGTGCCATCGGACAACCCCTTTTATGACCAAGGCCGGGTCAAGTCGCAGATCTGGTCTTACGGACATCGCAATCCGCTTGGCATTGCCTTTGATGCGCAGGGGCGCTTGTGGAACCAAGAAATGGGTCCTGCTGGCGGTGATGAATTGAACCTTGTCAAAAAGGCAGCCAATTACGGTTATCCAACCGTGTCAAATGGCGACCATTATGACGGCCGCAATATCCCCGACCATATGGCGGGCGATGGTTTTGAAGCGCCGAAGGTTTTCTGGAACCCCGCCATTTCACCCGGCGGATTGATGATCTATTCTGGCGACATGTTTGCAGCTTGGAAAGGCAGCGCGTTTATCGGTGGCCTTGGTGCAAAGGCTTTGGTCCGTGTGAAACTGGACGGCGAAAATGCAACAAAGGCAGACCAATGGGACATGGCCGCGCGTATCCGCGAAGTCGAACAGGGTCCCGATGGTGCTATCTGGCTGCTTGAAGACGAACGCGCAGGCTCTCAGGGCCGCTTGTTGAAGCTGACCCCCAAGAAGTAACGAGACTGGCGGCGGCGCTTTATTGCGCCGCCGTTACCGTTCCAGTTAAATCCGCCAGAAACGACCGAACACGTTTGGCGTTCATACCCAGATCACTCTGCCCGACGCGGCTGACGGAACGCATATCGACAATGCTCCCCTCGCCTGTGTCTGATGGACGAACGCGCAAGACGACATCATCTTTGAACTGGAAGAATGCGCTGGTTTCGGTGGCTTCCAAACGGCCTTCTGCGGGTAAAGATTTTGCGACATCCCAACCACGTGCTTTGGCCAGACGCTCCGCCTTGGCAACCACCCTCTGCACCGGTTCGTTCACACGCACCGAGCGGATGTCGCCATAGGCCTTTTGATGCACCATAGCCCAACGTTGTTCAGGCGTCAGGCCGCGCATTTTCGCATCGTCAGCACCGGGAACCGCGTCCCAATTGTCCGCACGCAATTGCAATGTCACAAAGGCTGGCGGATCAGCAAGGTCTGTAGATACGTCATGAATAGCAGGCACCGTCAGCGCCTTGACGAGAAACGTCCCTACCCAGCCCACATAGACCAACGCGACCAGCATCCCGACCCAGCGCCGTGCGCCCAACGGTGGAGTGGCAGATTTACGAACGCGCCACTCTTGAACGAGACCGATCAAAATGGCCGCTACCCCTAAAAGAAATGCCCCTGCAACGCCCTTCAACCCCGATGTATATTCCCAATAACCCCAACCTGTGCCAACCGCCGCAACCGCACCCCAGCCCAGCGCACCGACGCCTGTAATCAAAACCAGATAGCCAAGAATATCTCTTGGGGCCCGCGGTTGCGCCGGAGCAGGTGCCAATGTCGCTTCTGATGCCGCTTGGGGCGCTTCCTGATCGGTCAAATTCTCTCTCCTGCGTGACGAAACCACTTAAGCCACACATGCTAATCTATGTTCCGTCGAAAGGCAATTTACCCCGGCTTTTATAATCGGCGACATGATATTCGATTGGACAAACATCGCCCGCAATGACAGGGGACGCGGCTATAGTGTCCCTTATCCCGGCAAGTTTAATATGCGCAACACGTCCCTTTCAGGCATATCCGCTGATATGTTGAACGCTTTACTCGATGATGCGTTCGGGGCGGATCGGCATGCACGCACGGCCTATTTGCTGCGCAAAGGCATGGCCGTCATTGATCATTTGTCCTTTGGGATTTTGGACGATGGCGCATTACTCGCGAGCATTCAGTGTTGGCCAGTGCGCGTTGGAAAGGCCGATCTGGTCTTAGTGGGCCCAGTCGCGGTTGCCACCCATCGCCAGAATAGCGGGCTTGGAAAACGATTGATGCAATTGATGCTCAACGCCGCAACGCCGCAGGATGCGCCAATGGTTATGATTGGAGATGCGGAATATTATGGCCGTTTTGGTTTTGAAGCCAAGGGCACATCTGGCTGGACCTTGCCCGGACCTTGGGAACCAAGGCGTTTGCTGCTGCGCAATGTCGATATGGTTGCCTTGCCAACACATGGTATGCTTGGCCCTGCCGACTAAGCTTTGACGATTGGCCGGATTGGACGTATCGCGTTCTTATGCCTTACGAAGCACCTGATCTAGCCAAGCTTAGTCTGTCCGATATTGCGGAACTTGTTGCGACGCGAAAATTGCCACCTGTCGAAAGCTGGGAACCCGCCAATATCGGCGATAGCGAAATGCGGATCGCGTCTGACGGTAAATGGTTTTATCAGGGCGGAGAAATTACACGGCCAGCAATGATCCGTGCCTTTTCCAGCCTATTGCGCCGCGATGCCGATGGACAATATTGGCTTGTGACGCCGCAGCAAAAGCTGTCGATCATCGTCGACGACGCCCCGTTCATTGCCGCCGAACTGCAAAGCGAAGGCGAAGGACCAGAACGTAGCTTGGCGTTCCGGCTCAACAGCGACGACCTTGTTTTTGCCGATGCCGATCACGCAATTGAGCTGCGCGGCGGCCTGATGTATTTGCACGTGCGCGGCGGGATGTGGGCAAAGCTTGCGCGTCCGGTCTATTATGAACTCGCCAATTTGGCGCTTGCCGAAAATGCCGAAGACCCAAGCATTTGGAGCAAAGGCGCGCAATTCCAACTGGCTTCGCCTGCATGAATTGGCGGCACAGGTTGCAAGCGGCGCTTGATCCAGCACGCAGCATAGAGATTGAAGACGAACGGCACTTTGCCGTCGACACCCACCGTGCAGCAGCGGTTCTGATCCCAATAACAGACCGGGCAGAACCTGGTGTCATCTTGACTCAGCGCCCCACATGGTTGCGCAGCCATGCGGGCCAAGTTGCTTTTCCCGGTGGCAAAGTCGATGACAGCGATGAAGACGTAATCGCGGCGGCGGTGCGAGAGGCGCATGAAGAATTGAACATCCCGCCAACAATAGTTGACGTCATCGGCGTTGCGGACACATATTTCTCCGGCAGTGGATACAGCATAGCGCCTGTTATCGGCTTCATCCCGCCAAACCTTTCGCTTCAGCCCAATCCGGAAGAAGTCGATGACTATTTCGAAGTGCCGCTTGCCTTCCTGCTTGACCCTGCCAATTCGGTGCGAAAAGAGGCGGCTTGGAATGGACAGCAACGCAGCTATTATGACATGCAATGGGGCGAACGACGGATTTGGGGCGTGACGGCGGGGATCATCGCCAATCTCGTGCGGCGGCTGGCATGACGCGTGCGCGCCTTCCCGATGCCGAGTGGCAGCATCACGATGGCCTGAAAAGGATTGTGGCGGCGCTGGATGATGTTTATGGCGGCCCGCGTTATGTGGGTGGCGCGGTGCGCGACACGCTGCTTGGTTTGCCGGTATCCGATGTTGATATCGCAACGGCCTTATTGCCAAACGAAGTCATCAACCGTTTGGAAGCTGCGGGTATCAAGGCTATTCCAACTGGCATCGAACACGGAACAGTCACCGCCGCTGTGGATGGCAAGAATTACGAGATCACAACGTTGCGGCGCGATGTTGCAACGGATGGACGCCGTGCGACGGTTGCTTTTGCAACGGACTGGCAAGAGGACGCAAGCCGCCGCGACTTCACTATCAACGCTTTATATGCGGACCCCAAAAGCGGAGAAGTCTTCGACTATTTTAATGGGCTGAGTGATCTGGAGGCGCGCAGATTGCGGTTTATTGGCGATGCCCATCAACGGATCGCCGAAGATTTCTTGCGCATATTGCGCTATTTCCGGTTCCTTGCGCGATATGGCGGCGGGCAGATTGATGCGGACGCCATTGCGGCGTGCGCAACTGGCGCGCATGGACTGACGGCCTTGTCGCGCGAACGCATCGCGCAGGAACTCACGCGCATATTAGGGTTGCAAAATCCGGTCGCATCAGTCCTGCTGATGATCGCAAGTGGCATCTTTTCGCCATTTCTGCCCGAACTGTCGGGCAGTGCCGCCGATGACTTGCTGCACCTTGTGGAGCGCGAAACGCAATATGCGCAGCCCGTCTCGTTGCCTGCGCGCTTTCTGGCGCTGTTAACCCGCGATAGCGTTGCGGCCGATAAGGTTGCGGCGCGGTTGAAACTGTCCAACAAACTGCGCGAGGGCTTTGCCCAAAGGTTGCGCGCAGGTGTGCCCACACCCTTTAATGTCCGCGCGATTGCCTATCGTGCGGATATCGACACAGCACGTGATGCCGTGATGCTATATGCGGTCGATGCAGACGTGCCGGAATGTCTCGCGCGGCTGGAAAAATGGGACATTCCAAGCCTCGTGATCAAGGGCGGCGAACTCATTGTCATGGGCTTACCCGCTGGCCCCTTGGTCGCAACAACGCTGCAAGCAATTGAGGCCGCTTGGATAGAGGAGGATTTTCCAGATGCGGCACGCCAACGCACGCTGGCGACTCAAATGGTCGATGCTGCTTTGCGCGGAAAAGAAAGAATATAAGTCAGTTACGTAATCGGGAAAAGACCGGCGGCTTTGAGTCAGAGCCTAAACGCAGATGAGCGCGCCAATCACCAGATATTCGGCATCGGGCTCTGCCAGTTGTAATATGCCACCACCTTGCACCGCCAGCATATGTGCCGCCCATGCTACCGCCGTGCGCGAGTCCACGGCAGCGGGGTCAAGCTGACCGGTCAGGGCCTGTCGAATAGCTGAATCCATTATGATTTTGGGTCCACTCGCCCGAATGACAATTTCCTGCTCGCCGGAGCGCGCTTCGGCACCGACGGACAATGTCCCGCCACGCACCAGCGCGTCATTGGCCAACAGAACGAGATTTAGCAATATTTTCACTGCTCGTTTCGGCATCATCTGCGCAGGCACGGCCCACTCAAGTACCGTCCGTCCGCTTGAAGTCACCATTGGCTCAATCACCAATTTTGCCTCTATGGGATCAACTTCAGCGCCAAACCCGCCTGCAGCGCCAAAGGCCAGACGGAAAAACTTAAGTTTGTCAGCAGCGGCCTTTGCGCTCTCCGCCAGCAAATCCATGCATCGTTGCCGCATTTCGGGATCATGCTCATCCGCCAATAGCTCAAGGCCATTATTTATCGCGCCAACGGGGCTTAACAGGTCATGGCACAGGCGCGCGCACAGCAGGCTGGCAAAATCGATTTCGGTTTCGGACATTAACGAGAGTTCCAGATGGTATCGGGCGTGCAGCCGCCGCTCATGAACCGAGTTGGCGGGTGTTTCAACCCTCTACCAATAACGTGACGGGGATAAATCCGGTCACCCGAGCGTCTGCAACTACAGGCTGCCAAGCCGTGATCGAACGATCGGCAATGATGAGCCAAATATGCTGATCGGGTGCCGCATGGGCGACGTCGGTTGAGGACGGCGCGGCCACACCATTGGGGTGCGAATGGAAAAATCCCAACACAGGAATTCCACCACTTCGCACGTCCTTACCTGCTGAGATCAATGCGGCCGGGTCGATTTCGAAATGCCTTGCAGGATCGGCAGCGACATTCTGCGCCAGCTCCACCGCGGCAACAATATCCCCCGCCCCCCGCAATAACCCGCAGCACTCATGGTCCCCGGCAGTTTCAGCCCAGTCCAGAAGTTGTCGCCAGTCGCTGCTTGATAAATGCAAAGCCATCACCCATGTCTATGCGATGCTTGGAGAAATTACCACATTTACAGGTGTTTTGGGTGCGGGGCGGCTGGATAGCGCGCTTACCGCCGCATTGCCGCAATTTTCGCGCGCGCGTATTCAGGCTTTGATCGCGGATGCCGCGCTGCGCATCAATGGTCAGGTCTTTGCCGACGCCGGCAGCAAGAAGATGTCGGGACAAGCATTTGAGCTTAATGTCCCTGCCCCAGTGCCCGATAAAGCAGTGGCGCAGAACATCGCGCTCGATGTGGTTTTTGAAGATGAACATTTGATCATCATCAATAAGCCAGCCGGGCTGGTCGTGCATCCGGCGGCGGGTCATAGCGATGGAACCCTTGTCAACGCGCTGCTCCACCATTGCCACGGCAAGCTATCGGGCATTGGCGGGGTGCAGCGCCCTGGGATAGTTCATCGCATCGACAAAGACACGTCCGGGCTTCTGGTCGTAGCCAAAAGCGATGCGGCGCATGAGGGCCTCGCAAAACTCTTCGCTGCGCATGATATTGAACGCAAATATATTGCGATCGTAAACGGCATTCCCGCGCCACCTGCTGGCACGGTCCGCACACAAATTGGCCGGTCCACCACAAACCGAAAGAAAATGGCGGTGCTGCCCGAATCAAAGGGTCGCCATGCCGTCACGCATTACCGGATGGTTGAGGCCTTTGCCAAAACGGCAGTGGTCGAATGCACGCTGGAGACAGGGCGCACCCATCAGGTCCGCGTGCATATGGCCCATATCGGCCATCCACTCATTGGCGATGGCGTATATTCTAATCGACAAAACCATTATAAAATCGGTCCAAATCAAGCCAAATTCGACCGGCAGGCATTGCATGCGGCCTCTTTGGGGTTTATTCATCCCATTACCGGCGGAACTTTACGGTTTGAATGCGGTATACCAAAAGACATGCAGCTTCTGTTAAGCCTGTTGCAGTCATAAAGTTTTTAAGGGAACGCTTTACCAGCGGGTGCTTGATGAGGCCCAAAGGAAGGCACAATGAAAGAGGAAAACATGTCTGTTAAAAAGAATGTTCCGGCTACGATACCTGCCCTTGGGGGGGACGCGAGCCTTAATCGTTACCTAAGCGAGATCCGGAAGTTTCCGATACTCAAGCCCGAGCAAGAATATATGCTTGCCAAGCGCTTGCAAGAACATGGCGACACCAAAGCCGCTGAACAGCTGGTCACCTCGCATCTTCGCCTCGTATCGAAAATCGCCATGGGGTATCGCGGCTATGGCCTGCCGGTATCCGAGCTGATTTCCGAAGGGAATATCGGATTGATGCAGGGCGTAAAGAAATTTGACCCCGACCGTGGTTTCCGCCTCGCGACCTACGCGATGTGGTGGATCCGCGCTTCCATGCAGGAGTTTATCCTGCGAAGCTGGAGCTTGGTAAAAATCGGCACCACCGCTGCGCAGAAGAAGCTGTTCTTCAACCTGCGCCGCATGAAAAACAATCTTCAGGCTTTTGAAGATGGCGACCTGAACCAAGAAGCATTGCGCAAAATCGCAACTGACTTGGGCGTTTCCGAGGAAGAAGTGAACAATATGAACCGCCGCATGGCGATGGGCGGTGATACATCGCTCAACGTGCCCATGCGGGAAGATGGCGATGGTCAATGGCAGGATTGGTTGGTCGATGACACGCCTTTGCAGGACGAGCGCGTTGCCGACGCACAAGAAGGTGACATGCGCCATGCCTTATTGTCCGAAGCGATGGGCAGCCTGAATGAGCGCGAGAAGCACATTCTAACGCAGCGCCGCCTGATCGAAGAGCCGCAAACACTCGAAGAACTCAGCCAGACCTATAGCGTTAGCCGAGAGCGTGTGCGCCAGATCGAAGTGCGCGCTTTTGAAAAACTGCAAAATGCGATGTTGCGCATTGCTGGCGAAAAACGGCTACTGCTCGCGTTTTAACTGTCTGTAAAAATAGGTGACGGGCGGAAAACACTGCGCTAGTTTTTGGCAATGACAAAAACCAAGCGTTCGTTTTCCGCCCGCGTCCTTCGTTCCAGCTTTAAGGGCGCATTGTACTTCATTGGGGGCAGCCTCGCGCTTACCGGCGTCTATGCCGTGGCCCCTGTCCCGACGACATTGACGATGTTATTCGACAGCAACGGCGCCAAACGCGACTGGACCCCCCTTTCCGATATATCGCCGAACCTTGTGCGGGCAGTGATCGCCGCAGAGGACGGTAAATATTGCAGCCATGATGGTTTTGACCGCGATGCCATTGAACAAGCCTTCGCGCGTAACCAGCAAGGTGGCCGTATACGTGGTGGGTCGACAATCAGCCAGCAGACCGCGAAAAATGTATTCTTGTGGCAAGGATCAGGCTGGACGCGCTATCTGCGCAAAGTGCCAGAGGTGTATTTCACGTTCCTGATCGAAAACATCTGGGGCAAACGCCGGATCATGGAAGTATATCTGAACGTCGCCGAAACCGGTATCGGCACCTATGGCGCAGAAGCCGGCGCGCAGCGTTATTACAAGAAATCCGCCAAGAACCTGACCCGCATAGAGGCCGCGCGCTTGGCCGCAATCCTGCCCTTGCCCAAAAAGCGTGCAGTGAACAGCGTGGGCGGCTTTACCCGCCGCTATGGCAACAGCATCTCCGCACGCATCCGCGTCGTCAAACGTGACGGCCTTGATGCTTGCATCTACACATAAAAAAGGACGGAGCCGAAGCCCCGCCCTGTTTTTAGTTCGGTTTAGAGTAGCTTAGAAGCTAAGCTTCACGCCAACACGAACGCCGTAGAGCGACTGCCGCGACACCAGCGCTTCGCTTGGGGCAAGCACGTCAGAGTACCTAAATTGCGCACAATTTTGTGTCGAAGCAGTGTTTACAACGCCAGAACCCGGCGTTGTACCAGTTGCAACAGCGGTGGTTAGGCATTGTACCGAGACGAGAGCAGCTGTCTGCGGGAACGATACCTGACGCAATGAACCCCAATCCTTATTGATCATGTTCAGCACATTCTCAATGTCTGCAAACAGGCGCAGTTTAGAGTTGCCTACAATCAGTGGGAGCTCTTGGCTGATTGAAACATCAATTTTGAAGAAATCTGGCGACTGTTGCGTATTCTTGCCCAAGATCGTCCCGCGATATTTGCCGATCTTAAGCTTATCTACAAGTGCATTAAACGCTGTCTCGTTCGCCGATGAAGCAAATGATACACGGCTATCACCAACAGTTGGTACATAAAGGAGGTGACGGCTGCCATTCCCTACAGTGCCGAACACTGCTGACCGACCTGACGTCTTATCGTTCATAGTCAGGCTGTAAGGCCGGCCTGAGCGATATTCGCCAAAGAGTGACAGGCGAGTTTTGTTTTCACCGAAGAACGCTCTGTTGAAATCGACGCCAAATTTCCACTGGTCCTTGATTTGATAAATCGAGGTACCGTAGGCTGCAAAATTTGGATTGGAGAACGCATTGTTCGAATACAAAGAACCTGCTGTGGCCGAAGTGATGGCGTTGGTGTCTTTAACGTCCGAACGGGTGTAGCTGGCATTGACCGCCAGACCCCAATCCCAAGACTTAGCCAATCGTGCAACGCCGATATAAGAACGACCGCGCTGGTCATTGGTCATTAACAAATCTTGGTTGGTGGTCGCAGTTCCGCCCAAAGGCGCATAACGGGGGCGGCCATCGGGAAGCGTGCCGATGACAACCGAACGCGCGTCAGTCCACTGATACGCCTCGATAACATCACCATAAAGCGCATCAACGCCAAACAGCCAGCCATCGCCAAGCGGTCCGAGATCCGCATCATAGTTGACAGACAAGGTTGCACGCGCCTGACGTGCGGTCGAAATATCGGGATCAATTGCGTTGACGGGTGCAGCTGCCAGGGATGCAGTGTTGGTCGCGGCAAATGCACCAACGGTTGACGGTATCTGTCCTGTCACGCCGGTAAGGGCCGCCGCACACAAGGTTGGGTTAGCCGGAGACACGTTACAAGTCGCCTCCGAAGAGTCACGCGATATGTCGATGGCATTTGTCCGCTGTCCGGTGTTCGAATAGCTGTTTGACAGGAACACATCAGGTGTTCCACCCGCGAAAATACCAATCCCACCGCGAACGACGAGACGATCTGACGCCTGCCAGTTAAACCCAAATCGCGGTTGGAACACGCCCTCACCATTGAAGGTATTGGTGTTCGGGAAATTCTGGCGTGTAAGGAAATTGGTATTCAACGCCACGGCCGTTGGATTTTCATATAAATCATAACGGAAACCGAAGTTCATTTCCAAATTTGGCAATACTTCCCAATCATCTTGGATACCAAATGTGTAAGCACTGCTGCTGAAATTGGCTGCCGCGTCATTCGCATCAAGACTTGGAACGGCTGCGCCGAAGCGAAGACGGCTTGCAACGCGATTTTGGAAGTCGGCTATCGAGTCAAAGTAATAATCACCCAATGACCTTTGCAGGAAAAGGTTGAAGGTGTTGATTTTTGAATAGCCAAAGGTCGCCTTAATACGATGGCTTCCCGCATCTTTCCGTGCTGTAAAATCGATTGAGAGGTTATCGGTATTCAAATCATTCGAATGACGGCTGACGTCAGGTCCGAAGAATACACGCGAACTGCCGCAAGAGGTGCGGGTACTTGCACCGCTGACCACTGAAGTTGGGTCCAGGCAAACCTCAACCTGAGAGAATTCTCGGCCACCGAAAGGCGTTTGGTCGCGGTTATAGTCGCGATAGGACGCCCGGACTTCGGTTGAAAATGTGTCAGTCCATTGCGAGTTGAGCTGAAACGCGCCTGAGTTCACTTCCTCACCAAGTTCATATCCGTTCGAAAACAAACCTATCGCATAAGGGGCGCTTCCGGTGACGAATGTATTTTGCTGGAACTGTTGCGTCCCAACGTTGCGGATGTACGTTACCGAAGCACGGTGGTCTTCGTTGATGTTCCAATCCAATTTGGCGACGTATTTCTCGTCTTGTTCAACGGCATTTTGGATTTGGCCAAGTGTATCGTAACCATATACCGATTGTGCAATCGCGCTAACCTGATCGATTTGCGCTTGTGTGACGCCTGGTACCTGATTGGCATAACCGGAGCCCACACCATCATCAAACGGATCCGACTCCTTCGTTTTTTCATAACCAAACATAAAGAACAACTTGTCCTTTACGATTGGCCCAGAAATAATCCCGCCATATTGCTTCGAGTCAAATTTCAATGCGACTTTGCGGTCACGTGTTTTGTCGCCCGTCAGACTTTCGTCGGTGTACGTGTAAAAGGCCGAACCCGAGAAGTTGTTTCCGCCAGACCTCAGAACGACGTTAATTGCGCCTCCCTGAAAGTCGCCTTCCGAAATGTCAAAAGGTGCCACTTTGACGGAAAGCTGCTCAATTGCGTCAAACGGCACAGGACCGCGTGAGGTGGGCAGACCGCCGTTATTCAAGCCAAAATCATCCGAGAATTGAACGCCGTCAACAGAGAAGCGATTTAAGCGGCCATTTTGGCCAGCGACTTCGATCGTACGGCTGTTCGAAAGGTCAATAGTCACAAATGGATCACGCCGTGCAACATCGCGAATATCACGGTTAATCGACGCAACACCCTCAATATCCTCGCGATTAAAAGCAGATGTTGGTCCATTACTTGTCTCAGTCGCACCGCGAAGAGCAGAGGCGGTAACTACGATCTCGCGTTGTGTTTGAAGAACAACGGGAAGGCGAAAGCTTTGGCCAGCGCTCAAGGATAGGTCAGTTACCTGAGCAGTCTCGTAACCGCTTGCGTCAACACTTACTGTGAAAGGTCCGCCAACACGAAGACCACTTGCGCTAAAGTTACCCGCGTCGTCGGTCAAACTTGTTGATGTCGTGCCAGACGGCTCATGGACAATCGTTACCGTCGCGCCAGCAACTGGACCGGTATCGCTTTCAACGGTTCCACGAACAGATGAAGTGGTCTCTTGCGCGAAAGCAGGCGTTGCGAGAACTGAAGCCACCGACAACGCAGCAGCACTAGCAGCGAGATAAAAACGGACTTGCATAAACATACCCCTTAGAAAATTGTAGTTCCTACGGTTTTGCGTGCGCAGAGAAGATCGGCAAGTCGGCGCGCGACTAGGAACGGCCCCCCTGATGGAACTGGTAAATGTCAATAAAATGACAATCGTACGCCCGTATGGGTAGCTGCACCCCGACGGCACTCCACACGCAAGGTTTTGCGTTACGGCACGCCATGGATTGACATTATTTTGTCAGCGAACGTGGCTTATTTGCCACAGTCAATTGAGCCTTTGCTTAAGCGGCGTCTTCTTTGCTGGCCTTGGCGGACTTGGCATATACCAAAACAGGGGTCTTGCGACCCTCGACGACGTCCTTATCCACCACAACCTCGTCCACACCGTCATAGGTCGGCAGGTCGAACATCGTATCCAGCAAAATCGCCTCAAGAATGGATCGCAGGCCACGCGCACCGGTTTTGCGTTCAATCGCCTTCTTGGCGATGGCTTCCAACGCATCATCGGTGAAGCTTAGGCCGACATCTTCCATTTCAAACAGCTTGCGATATTGCTTCACAAGCGCATTTTTGGGTTCCGAGAGAATTTTCACCAACGCCGCGGTGTCAAGGTCTTCAAGCGTAGCGGTTACCGGCAAGCGTCCGACGAATTCGGGGATTAGACCAAATTTCAACAGGTCTTCAGGTTCGACCTGCTTGAGGATTTCGCCAGTACGACGCTCGTCCGGGTCAGCAACATGCGCGCCAAAACCAATCGACTTGCCCTCAAGACGATTTGAAATAATCTTTTCAAGCCCGGCAAATGCACCGCCGCAGATGAACAAGATGTTCGTCGTATCGACCTGCAGAAACTCTTGCTGTGGATGCTTGCGACCGCCCTGTGGCGGGACGCTGGCCGTTGTGCCTTCCATGAGCTTGAGCAGCGCCTGTTGAACGCCCTCCCCGCTGACATCGCGAGTGATGGAAGGATTTTCGGCCTTGCGGCTGATTTTGTCGATTTCGTCGATATACACAATGCCGCGCTGCGCCTTTTCGACATTATAATCGGATGCTTGCAGCAGCTTGAGAATGATATTCTCTACGTCTTCACCGACATAGCCGGCCTCCGTCAATGTCGTTGCGTCTGCCATCGTAAACGGCACGTCGAAGGTCTTAGCCAGCGTTTGTGCCAATAATGTCTTACCGCAACCTGTGGGGCCGACGAGCAGGATGTTGGACTTCGCAAGCTCAACATCCGCGCCCTTTGCGCCATGGTTGAGGCGTTTATAATGGTTATGCACGGCAACCGACAATACGCGTTTTGCCTGCGGTTGACCAATGACATAGTCGTCCAATACCTCGCAGATTTCCTGCGGCGTGGGCACTTCGCCCTCTTTACGGCCATTCAAGGCGCCCTTTGTTTCTTCGCGAATGATATCATTGCAAAGTTCAACACATTCATCACAGATGAACACTGTAGGGCCAGCGATCAACTTGCGCACTTCATGCTGCGATTTTCCGCAGAAAGAGCAATAAAGGGTACTTTTCGTATCTGAACCGCTCAACTTCGTCATAATATGTCCTGTATGCACGCCAATTTTAAAAGCACATTAAAGCCCCAGTATCCTAAAGATGCGGTCCGATTAAGCAATAGCCCAATGCGGACTGTGCCATGAAGGCAAATCTGCCAAAATGACCCCGCTAGTGTCAGCTTGCGTCGGCTTCTGCATTTGCCGGGCGCTTGTCAAATACCTCGTCTACTAGGCCAAAGGCCTTTGCCTCGTCCGCTTCAAGGAAGGTATCGCGGTCCATAGCTTTTTCTATATCCTTCAATGGCTTACCTGTATATTTTGCATATAGGTCATTCATACGCTTGCGAATACGTAAGATTTCATTTGCCTGAATCTGGATATCCGACGCCATGCCGCGTGCGCCGCCGGAAGGCTGATGCACCATGATACGCGAATTGGTCAAAGCGACGCGCATGCCCGGCTCGCCCGCCGCAAGCAGGAAACTGCCCATTGAAGCCGCCTGCCCAATGCATACGGTGCCGACTTTCGGACGGATATACTGCATTGTGTCATGTATCGCCATGCCCGCAGTGACCACACCGCCGGGCGAGTTAATATACATCCAGATGTCTCTCTTCGGATTATCCGATTCGAGAAACAACAGCTGCGCCGTGATGACGGAGGCCATATTGTCCTCCACTTCGCCCGTCACGAAAATGATCCGTTCTCGTAAAAGCCGCGAAAAAATGTCCCAGCTGCGCTCCCCACGGTTCGATTGCTCGATAACGACGGGAACCAAAGCTTGGACGGGATCAAAAGGAACGTGCATGAAATACCTCTAAGATGTTATGTTTATGCGTTACCGCCTACATCGGCGTGGGCAAGCAAAGTTTCAAGCACGAAAACGGTTTAGTTTGGGGATGAGTTGGAAGCTTCGTCGCACGCTGCGGCTCCACCGTTCCCTAATTCGATTATTTCTTATATTTTTAGTGCTTTAATAGATGTGTACGTTTCTGTCGCGAATATGTCTAACAACAAGCCGCCATTGTTATGACGATAAAAAAGGGGGACGCATCGCATCCCCCTTTTTGCTGCAATGTTTGATGCAGAGATTATTTCTTAGGTGCAGCCTTTTTGGCGGGTGCCTTTTTGGCTGGCGCGGCATCAGCGTCCTTTTTAGGGGCAGCTTTATTCGCAGCAGGCTTGGCTTCCTTGGCAGGCGCTTCGTCTTTTGCGGCTGCCTTTTTTGCAGGTGCCTTTTTCTTATCGGCAGGCTGTGCATCTGGTTCAGCTTCAATGGCGGCTTCAAGCACGTCCTTGGTCACGGTCTTGTCCGTCACGGTCGCCTTGTCGAACAGGAAGTCGACAACCTTGTCTTCAAACATCGGTGCACGAAGCTGAGCGGCTGCCATTAAGTTTTCCTGCAGATATTGCACGAAACGCTGACGGTCTTCAGGGCGATATTGCTGCGCAGCTTGCTGCACGAGCATGTTCATTTCCTGCGAACTGACTTCAACACCATTGGCTTGGCCAATTTCCGAGAGGAGCAAGCCCAAGCGAACGCGGCGGACGGCGATATCGCGATACTCTTCGCGCTCGGCTTCCATTTCCTTTTTCGCAGCTTCGGCGTCTTCTTCGCGGGCAGCTTCCTGCTCCAATTGCATCCAAATCTGTTCGAATTCGGCTTCGACCATTGAAGGCGGCACTTCGAAATCATGACCGGCGGCAAGCTGATCCAGCAACTGGCGCTTCATATAGGTGCGCGTCAGGCCGTTATGTTCTTGTTCAACCTGAACCTTCATCAATTCACGCAATTTGTCGATGCCGTCCAGGCCGAACATCTTGGCCAAATTGTCATCTGCCTTGGCTTCAACCGGCTTGCGCACTTCGTTGACGACGATGTCAAAAGTTGCCGCCTTACCCTTCAGGTTTTCGGCATTATAATCTTCGGGGAAGGTTACGTTCAGAACCTTTTCGTCATTGGCTTTCACGCCAACCAACTGGTCTTCGAAACCGGGGATCAACTGACCAGAGCCAAGCTCAACGGCCATGCCTTCGCCCTTACCGCCTTCGAAAGGCATGCCGTCGACCTTGCCTTCAAAATCGATAACGACGCTGTCGCCCATTTTGGCAGCATATTTCTTGTCGGCCGCTTCAAAGCTCTTTTGCCCTTCGGCAAGCTTCAGGATCGATTCATCGACTTGTGCGTCGCTGACTTCGACGGTCAGGCGGTCAAGCGTGATGCCGTCGATCGACGGCGCTGCAATGATCGGCAGGATTTCGAGATGAAAATCGACAACCGCGTCTTTACCCGGCGCATAATCGTCATCGAGATGCACATGTGGCTGAGTCGCTGGACGCAATTTGTTATCCGAAATCGTCTTTTGGACGCCTTCTTGAATCGAGCTGTTCAGCGCGTCCTGAAGCAGCGAGTCCTTGTGCATTTTCTTGACCAGATTGGCGGGAACCTTACCGGCACGGAAACCGGGCATACGCACTTGAGGTGCAATTTTCTTCACCTCGGCATCGATGCGGGATTCAACGTCCTTTGCGGTAATCGTCATGCGATAAGCGCGCTTCAGGCCTTCATTCTGTGTCTCGACGGTCTGCATGTTTTCTTCTCTATCTACGACAG
>NZ_CAMCWY010000013.1 GCF_945882965.1 Sphingorhabdus sp. EL138 | reverse complement strand
GGCTGGAGCCTGGCCAGTGCCGCTATCTACGGCGTTCCTGCGGGCATTGTGGCTTGGGGCTGGGATAATTTCGGTTGGACGCAGATCTACACCGACGTGAACGCGTTTCCTATATGGTACCTTCCCGTGTCGATTTTCTTGTATTTGCTTGCCCACGACACCTGGTTTTATTGGACGCACCGCCTGATGCATCGACCATTTTGGTTTAAGGCCGCGCATGCCGTCCACCATGAAAGCCGTCCACCCACCGCATGGGCGGCAATGTCTTTTCATCCGTGGGAAGCGTTGTCCGGCGCGTTCGTCATTCCCGTTCTGGTTTTTCTCATCCCCGTTCATGTGGGGGCATTGGGCGCTGTGTTAGCGATCATGACGATCATGGGCGTGACCAACCATATGGGGTGGGAATGTTTTCCCAAGTTCGTTGTTAATGGCAGTTTGGGGCGCTGGCTGATAACGGCGACACATCACCAAAAGCACCATGAGGCATATCGGGGAAATTATGGTTTATATTTCAGGTTTTGGGACAAAATGTGCGGCACTGATCTTGGGCTTGGGCATTGGAGCCGCCGCCCTCACTAGCGCGGCTGCGGCAGCGGCATCTCCCGCAACGCTTGAGGTCAATATTTCGGGCCTACGCAATATGAAGGGCAATGTTCTGATCTGCGTTACCGCAAACCCGCGTTTTTTCCCCGATTGCAGTAAAGATACGAAAAGCTTTCGCATCACACGGCCCGCGCGCGATTCGGCGCAGGTTTCCTTCCGCGGCATTGCCCAAGGCACGTATGCGATCGCTGTGATTCACGATGAAAATGGCAATGACAAAATGGATATGGCTGTTTTCATTCCAAAAGAAGGCTTCGGTTTTTCGCGCAATCCCGCGATCGTCACGGGACCGCCGAAGTTCAAAGCCGCCGCTTTTGCCATTGATGCAGTTGTCGTCAGCCAGCAGATTAAAATGAAATACATGCTTTAACCCGCTTTGCTGTGATAGGGGCGGAACCAAGGGTACATTCGGTTGGTTTCCAGCCTTGGTTCAACGGGAGCATTTCATGAAAATACTTAAAAGCTGTGTTGCTGTTTTGTATCTCAGTGCTGCGCTGTGCGCACCTGCCTTTGCCCAAGGTGGCGAAACGCCCGTGGCCGAACGCCCCAATCGCAGCGTATTTTCAGGTGACTGGGTGACGGTTGGCCTTGGTGCAGGCTTAAGTCCCAGCTACGATGGGTCCGACCAATATGACCTTTTTCCGGCACCGCTTGTTCAAGGCAGCGTCGAAGGTATCGACTTTGGTGCGCGTGGGCCAGGGCTGTATGTTGACCTCGTCGCCGATGGCAATAGCGGCAAGGATGTGAAATTCCTCGCAGGGCCCCTCGTGCGTTTCCGCATGGACCGCAATGATGATATCAAGGACCCCATCGTCCGCTTGTTGGGTAAGGAAGATGTGGCGATTGAGGTTGGCGCCACCGCTGGGGTGTCATTCTCCAAAATACTGCATCCCTTCGATACTTTGACGATGTCCAGTGACATTCAATGGGATGTTGCGGGCGCACATAAGGGCCGCATCATCAGCCCAAGCGTCAGCTATGCAACGCCGCTGTCGATGGCGATATTTACGATGCTCAGCCTGTCTGCCACGCATGTAGATGGCAACTATGCCGACACCTATTTCAGCATCGATCAAGCGGGCAGCATTGCGAGCGGCCTGCCGGTATTTAACGCCAAGGGCGGCTGGAAAAGCTTTGGTGCAAATCTGCTCGGTGCAGTCGATTTGTCGGGCGATGCGCGCGATGGCGGCTGGGGTGTCTATGCTTTCATCAATTATTCCCGGCTCACCAATGATGCCGCACGTTCACCCGTCACATCGCTGCGCGGCGACGCGGACCAATGGTTTATGGCGGGTGGGATTAGCTATACTTTTTGAGGAGGGCTGAGAGCCTAAAGCACGTTTATGGGCAATCTGCTGGACTGACTGCGCTGTCTCGCCTATCGTCTACACATCCCCGGGGAGTCGCATGACTGAGAGGCGGTGCTGATATGCCCGCGACCCGCTGAACCTGATCCCGTTGGCACGGGCGTAGGGAGGTGAGACCGCAGCCAGTCCGAGGGACTGGTGAGGACCAAGCCAGGTCTTCACGCTTAATCGCTCTCCTTATGAAACTTTGGAGAGAAAAAGATGGCAGACGTCCCAGCACGCACGGAAATCGGCGTAACCACTGGCCCCATTCGCGGCAGCAAGAAAATCCATGTTGGGCCATTGAATGTTGCCATGCGCGAAATTCATTTGGAGCCATCGTCGGGCGAACCACCTGTGCGCGTCTATGACACCAGCGGCCCTTACACTGACAACAACGCGCGCATCGACATTAGCGTCGGCCTGAATGAAATCCGCCGTCCGTGGATCATCGCGCGCAATGATGTGATGGAGGTCACCCAGCGCGAGGTAAAGCCTGAGGACAATGGTCAGCTTGGTCCTGACCGCAGCGGCGGCGTCGCGCCATTCCCCAATGTCCGCAAAAAAGTGCTCCGCGCGAAACCCGGCATGAATGTCAGCCAGATGCATTATGCGCGCAAGGGCATCATTACCCCCGAAATGGAATATGTCGCGGAGCGCGAAAATCTGGGCCGTGCGCGGCTGGCCGAATATAAACGCGACGGCGAAAGCTTTGGCGCGTCGATCCCCGATTATGTGACCCCAGAGTTCGTCCGCGACGAAGTGGCCCGGGGCCGCGCGATCATCCCCAATAACATCAACCACCCCGAATCCGAACCGATGGCGATTGGCCGCAATTTCTTGGTCAAGATCAACGCCAATATTGGTAACAGCGCGGTTGCGTCCGATGTCGCGACTGAGGTCGACAAGATGGTTTGGTCGATCCGTTGGGGCGCGGACACCGTGATGGATTTGTCCACCGGCCGCAACATTCACGACACGCGCGAATGGATCATCCGCAACTCCCCCGTCCCGATTGGCACTGTGCCCATGTATCAGGCGTTGGAAAAGGTCGGCGGCGTGGCCGAAGACCTAACATGGGAAATCTTCGCCGATACGTTGATTGAACAAGCCGAACAGGGCGTGGATTATTTCACGATCCACGCGGGCGTCCGCCTGCCTTATGTCCCATTGGCTGCAAAGCGCATGACCGGCATCGTGTCACGCGGCGGAAGCATCATGGCGAAATGGTGCTTGGCGCATCACAAGGAAAGTTTCCTCTACGAACGCTTTGACGAAATCACCGAGATTATGAAGGCCTATGACGTTGCCTACAGCCTTGGCGACGGCCTGCGCCCCGGCAGCATTTACGATGCCAATGACGAAGCGCAATTTGCCGAACTCTACACGCTGGGCGAACTGACCAAGCGCGCTTGGGCACAAGATGTGCAGGTGATGATCGAAGGGCCCGGCCATGTGCCGATGCACAAGATTAAAGAGAATATGGAAAAGCAGTTGGAGGCGTGCGGCGAGGCCCCATTCTACACGCTTGGACCGCTCACCACCGATATCGCGCCGGGATATGACCATATTACCAGCGGCATCGGCGCGGCGCAGATCGGTTGGTACGGCACCGCGATGCTTTGCTACGTCACGCCAAAGGAGCATCTTGGCCTGCCCGACCGCGACGATGTGAAGGTCGGCGTTGTCACCTACAAGCTCGCCGCCCATGCCGCCGACTTGGCCAAGGGCCACCCCGCGGCGCAGGTCCGCGACGATGCGCTAAGCAAAGCGCGCTTCGAATTCCGCTGGCGCGACCAATTCAACCTAAGCCTCGACCCAGATACCGCCGAACAATATCATGACCAGACGCTGCCAGCCGAAGGCGCAAAATCCGCGCATTTCTGTTCGATGTGCGGACCGAAATTCTGCTCGATGAAAATCAGCCAAGAAGTCCGCGAATTTGCCAAGCTGCAAAACCAGCCAGCAGACAGCTTTGTCGCCGCAGAAGAGGCCGAAGCCGGCATGGCGCATATGAGCAAGGTCTATGACGAAACCGGTCGCGAGCTATACATGGGAGCTGGTGACCGGGAGCATGATTAACCGCGCAAGCAGCACCTAACGCCAAACCGCCTCGCGTACGCCCCCCGCCGCGTTATTGGCGCGTGACATTCTGGCAAGGCGGATTAGGGTTGGGGCATGACCACAACACCGAAAAACCTCAACTGGTTCGACATAAACATGGACGCCTGGGCGCTTGCCGCGGAATCGAATATGGTGATCGCGATGCGCATCGGCAGTCTGGCGCAAGGTGGGCCTGCGGCGGTGCAAGAGGCGGGGCGGATGGTGTCGGAAAAGGTCGCAGCGAACCTTACCCTTGGCTGCGACCTGATGACCGGAAAGCTGGGGAACAGCCCCGAGGCGATCGTCAGCAGCAGCATCGCGCATTATTCCAAAAGCATGGTCGCAAACCGGAAACGGCTCAGCGGCACATCTGTGGCGCAGTTGTCCAAAAATGGCACTGAGCGGGAATAAGTCGTTATTTTCGCTTCTAGTTTGCACATCGGCTAAATTAAGCGTATATGGGACGAACGCTATCGTCGACCGCGACGGATTTTTGAGGCGCGTCACCGGTCACATGATCGGAACGGGCAACGTTTTTCCCTACCACGACTTGGCTACCCACTTGGCGCTGTTGTCCGGTGGTCACCTGTTTCGTGAAAGGAACATATTATGCCCGTAGGCACCGTAAAATTTTTTAATGCAGACAAAGGCTATGGCTTTATCGCGCCTGATGGCGGCGGTGATGACAGCTTCGTACACATCTCGGCTGTTCAAGCAGCTGGCATGCACACGCTTGATAAAGAACAGCGCGTGAATTTCGAAGTGGAAATCGGCCGCAACGGTAAGGCTTCGGCCATCAACCTGTCCGCCGCTGATTAATCAGCCGGAAAGTTAAAAAAAGGGCTGCCGAAAGGCGGCCCTTTTTTTTGTTGCGCGCGGATGCTTAATCGAAAAGCTCTTCGAGAAACGATTTCTTTCGCTTCTGATATGGGTAGCCATGGCCATAGCCTTGATGCTGCATAGGATAGCCCTGTGGTGCAAAGCCGCCTTGGGGTGGCATGGGTGCTTGCGGGGCCGGCGCAGGTTGTGGCGGCATGTCGGCCGCGGCGCTGCGCTCGATAATCTTATCCAGCTCACCGCGATCCAGCCATACGCCGCGACATTGCGGGCAATAATCAATTTCGACACCTTGGCGATCACTCATGACAAGTGGCACCTTGCATACAGGGCAAGGCATTCCAACGGCTGCATTCATTTCGGGTCTCCTCTTGAACTTATGAAGCGGTCCGACATCGCCGTCACATGACGACCAGAGGGGCCCGGCCCGCATCGACCGAACTGGGCATTGGGTGGCCGGATGTCAAGAAGGGTGAGCGCTAATTCAATAGGGCCCCCGTCATCCACATGGCCGACAATATAATGATTGCCAGTAAAAGCGAAATGGCCAGAACATAGCGCAGGCCGACATTTTTCACGCCGCCGCTCGCTTCCTCTTCCGTCACATCGATTTTGTCGCCGTCCTTATGCATGTTCTCATTCCTTTTCTCATGAAGGGACAAGGGGAGAACGCGGGAGGAGGAAAGAAGGTGCCAAATATTACCGCAATTTACCAAATGGCCAATCGGTGACATGCCCCACCCAAAGGGCAAGCCAAATCAGGACAGGCTGAAACATCAGTCGTGGCCCATGATACCACCAACTTAATGCTTCCCCGCCAACGGTGATGCTATTGATTGCGTGGTTGAAGTTGGCTGGCCAGACACACAAGGCATAAAGCGCCAAGCCAAACGCTGCCCATTTGCGGGTCTGCGGAATCATCAGTCCAATCGCGCCAGCGATTTCAGCCACCCCCGTAAACGCGACCATGAACGCGGGGTAGGGCACCCAATCTGGCGTAATGGCCAAAAATCCGTGTGGCGAGATGAGGTGCGCGATGCCTGCGCCCAAATAGAAAATCGCGAGAATTACGCGCAATCCTGACCGGATCATCACCGTTTCCGCACAAACTCGGCGCGCAGCACCAGGCCCTTGATACCATTAAAGCGGCAGTCAATTTCTTGCGCGTCGCCCGTTAAGCGGATCGATTTGATCAACGTGCCGCGTTTTAACGTCTGGCCCGCGCCCTTGACCGTCAGGTCCTTGATTAACGTCACTTGGTCGCCGTCGGCAAGTAGATTCCCCACTGCATCGCGGACTTCGACAGCTTCATTTTGCGCGGTCGCGGCTTGTGCGTCGGCGGCGCTTACCCATTCGCCAGATGCTTCATCATAGACATAGTCTTCGTCAGTTTGGGTGCGCATGGGACCTAATTTCCTTTATGTTCTGCACTGCCGTAGCCGTATTTTCTCCCACGCGAAAGCCGGTTGCAATTTGCAACGATGTCAGTAAGATTTTGACACAAAGTGGAGGGGCATATGGCGCAGGCTGAGACGACAGTAGATGTTTTAATTGTGGGTGCCGGGCTGTCCGGTATTGGCGCTGCGGCGCATTTGACGATGCAATGCCCGAACAAAAGCTATGCGATTGTGGAACAACGCGCCGATATGGGCGGGACGTGGGACTTGTTCCGCTATCCTGGTATCCGGTCGGACTCCGACATGCATACGCTGGGCTATCGTTTCAAACCATGGTTGCATGAAAAAACGATCGCGGATGGCCCCTCTATCCACGAATATGTCCATGAAACCGCCGACGAATATAACATTACGCCGCACATTCATTTTGGTCACAAGGTTATCTCGGCCAATTGGTCGACCCCCGATGCCCGCTGGCACGTAACGGCCAAGGCCGCAGATGGTGGTGCCGAACGGCATTTTGCAGCGCGCTTCTTGTTCATGTGCGCGGGCTATTATGACTATGATCAAGGCTATAAGCCTGATTTTGCGGGCGAAGCTGACTTTGGTGGTCAAATCATCCATCCGCAGCATTGGCCCAAGGATTTGGATTATGCGGGTAAGAAGGTTACGGTTATTGGTTCAGGCGCGACGGCGGTCACGATTGTCCCTGTAATGGCGCAACAAGGCGCGCAAGTGACCATGCTGCAACGTTCGCCAACCTATATGGTCTCGCGGCCCGCCATTGACCCGTTTTCGAAGTTTGTGCGCAAGATTCTGCCAGAGAAGCTGGCTTATGCGCTGACCCGGTGGCGCAATATCAATATGCAACGTTTCACATATTGGTATGCGCGTCGGAACCCTGCAAAGCTGGGGGCGAAGCTGGTCAATATGGCGCGGGACGCTTTGCCAGCGTCGGTTGATGTCGACACCCATTTTGTCCCTAAATACGGCCCATGGGAACAACGCCTGTGCCTCATTCCCGATAGCAACATGTTCACGGCGATTACCGAGGGCAAGGCGGAAGTTGTCACCGACCATATCGACCATTTTACCAAGACGGGCATTCAGCTGAAGTCGGGCAAGCATATCGAATCCGATATCGTCATCACGGCAACGGGCCTGAACCTTGTCACCATGGGCAAGACCGCGATCAGTGTAGACGGGGAAGCTGTCAATTTCGGCGAGCATTTCAATTATAAGGGCGTGATGTTCAACGACATCCCGAACTTCGCCAGTGTATTTGGCTATATCAACGCATCTTGGACGCTAAAGACCGATATTGTGGCGGATTATGTTTGCCGCTTGCTGTGGAAAATGGATGACAAGAATGCACTGGTGGCAACACCGGTTCTGGATGACCCCGACATGCCCAAATTGCCGTTTGTGACGGACTTCAGCTCCGGTTATTTCGCGCGCAGTTTCGACACGCTGCCGAAGAATGGTGATCGTCACCCATGGCGTGTTTTGCAAAATTACACCGCAGAGAAGAAAATCCTGACACAAGACCCCATTGATGACGGTGTCATGGTGTTTTCGGCGCCGCATTTTGCGGGCAAGCATGATGAAAACACCGAAACGCTTATCGCTGCGGAATGATGTTTATTGGACGGGCGTCGATGGCGCCCGTCAGCTTTTGCGAATTTCGCATTATCGCGGCTCCGCGGCGCGGCGGAGCGATTGCATGCAAATAAGAAAAATACGCGACATTTCTAAATAATTTCCCGTTCACATGCCATTCCGGCTATCGCGGTGTCTATGCGTTATGACAATTTGATCCAGCCTGACAATGCGCAGGCCGCCACCCTTATTCATATCACCGACAAAGGCCGCTTTGAAACATGGCTTGCGCTGCAATCCGATGCGGCCCGAACCGCTATTAAGGCACAAAAGTTTGAAGGTAACGCCAACGAAATAGCCATAATGCCCGGAGATAAACCCGGCGAATGGGCTGCCGTCGCTGGCGTTTCCGATGCCGCCGTACCGGGTGTGTGGCATTTAGCTAAAGCCGCAGACAGCCTTCCCGAAGGCACATATCGGCTTGCCGATTATGATGCGGGCGATGCTATGCTGGGTTGGATACTTGGGCAATATCGCTACCATGAGTATTTGAGCGAGCCGAAGCTTATCGGACCACGAGTCTTGTTGGTGCGCGAGCCCGCCCGCATCCCCTTGGCCGTATTGCAGGCCGCCGCAACCGCTTTGGTGCGCGATCTTGTCAACCGGCCAGCGGGCGACCTTGGGCCATATGCGTTGGAGGCCGAGGCAAAGCGCATCGCTAAATCGCACAAGGCAGAGGTCATTGTCACGGCTGGCGATGCGCTGGAAACGGGCTATCCGCTCATTC
The DNA here is from genome assembly GCF_945882965.1 of Sphingorhabdus sp. EL138. GTDB lineage: Bacteria > Pseudomonadota > Alphaproteobacteria > Sphingomonadales > Sphingomonadaceae > Sphingorhabdus_B. The sequence goes on along the minus strand of NZ_CAMCWY010000013.1, from coordinate 73,752 downwards.
ACGCCGTTGGCAAGGCCGCCGCGCGTGAACATGCGCCGCGCCTGATTGAAGTGGAATGGGGCGACCCGCGCCACCCGCGTATCGCGATTGTGGGTAAGGGCATTACCTTCGACAGCGGCGGGCTGGATATCAAACCCGCCTCTGGCATGCGGCTGATGAAGAAAGATATGGGCGGCGCGGCGCATGCCTTGGCATTGGCGGAGCTGATTATGGCGGCGCATTTGCCGGTGCGGTTACATATGCTCGTGGCGGCGGCGGAAAACAGCATAGCGGGCAACGCGATGCGCCCCGGCGACATCATCAAAAGCCGCAAGGGCATAAGCGTAGAAATCGACAATACCGATGCCGAAGGACGATTGGTTTTGGCAGATGCGCTTACCAAAGCGATACAGGATAAGGCAGAGTTGATCATTGATTTTGCCACACTGACCGGTGCGGCACGCGTTGCGCTTGGCCCTGATCTGCCAGCCATGTTCAGCAACGACGAAAGCGTTGCAGTTGCTATTCTCGCGGCATCACAGGCAGCGGCGGACCCGCTCTGGCGGATGCCACTGTGGGCGCCCTATATGGAGATGCTCGACAGCGACATCGCCGACACCTCCAATAGCGGCGGTGCCTTTGCTGGCGCGGTCACGGCGGCGTTATTCTTGCAAAAATTCGTGCCTGACGATGTGCCTTGGGTGCATCTGGACACCTTCGCCTGGCGGCCCACGAGCAAGCCCGGCAGGCCAAAGGGCGGAGAGGCGCTTGGATTGCGGGCTGTCTTTCGCTATTTGACGGAAACTTATCCCGTCGGCTAAGGGCTATAAAAGAAATTTTTCGTCGCCCCAGCGCAGGCTGGGGCCCATTACGTCTCTCGGTTTTGAACGACAGGCGAGATAGGCACCAGCCTACGCTGGTGCGACGTATTTTGGGGGACATAAACAGTTGGCAGACGGTCAGATACAGGCGGGGGCACGGCCTATCTACACATTAAGCGGGCATAGCCTTGTCGGCGACAAACGGACAACGCCGATCCGTGGCGACCTTGCCGATATCAGCTTGGCTGGAAAGCTGTTCGCGCCGCATTATGCTGTGCCCATGCTGCGCACGGGGATCGCGCCTGTGACCGAAATCCATGCGGAGGCGCATGCGACATCCAAGCCGGTCAGCGCGTTGATGCATGGCGAGGAATTTGCCGTGTTGGATGTCGCGGGCGAATGGGCATGGGGATATTGCCTGCACGACAATTATTTGGGTTATCTGCGCTTTGCCGAATTGGGCGATGATTTTGCCGCCACGCATATCGTCAGCGCGTCGGCGACCTTGCTTTTGGCGGCACCATCGACGACAGCGCCCGTGCTGGCGCGCTATCCTATGGGCGCGCGTTTGCTTTGCGGCGACCTTAGCGAGTGCGGCAAATATCTGGCGTGCGAAAATGGTTTTGTGCCGCATTCGCATGTGTCTGAAATCGGGCGCGTAGACGCATCACCCGCTGATCTTGCGGAGCAGCTTATTGGCACGCCCTATAGCTGGGGCGGACGCAGCGGCGACGCCATTGATTGTTCGGGCCTTGTGCAATTGGTCTTTGGCCTAAAAGGCATCATGGCCCCGCGCGACGCCGATATGCAGATGGCCGATTTTGGCGCGAAATTGCCCGAAGGCGCAAGGCTGGAACGCGGCGATTTGGTATTCTTCCCCGGCCATGTCGGCATAATGGCCGACGCCGACAACATCATCCACGCCAATGGAACCGCAATGGCAGTAAGCGTGGAACCGCTGGCGGACGCGGCGGCACGCTTTGCCGAGCATGAGGTGGCGATATTACAGCGGAAAAGGGTGGAGTGTTGACCCAAGGCTTGGCCTGTATGCCTGACCGTAGTCCTGAGCCGTCAGCGCACAGCGCTGGCGAAAGTCGAAGGACGCCTATCGGAACCAGCGTTACACGAAAAGCGCCCTTCGACGGGCGCAGTTGCTTTGCAACTGCTGCTCAGGGCTACGGTGATTTGAGATGACCAAAACTATCTTCATCGACGGCGCAGCGGGCACCACTGGCCTTGAAATCTCCGACCGGCTGGCTGGCCGTGCGGAGTTTTCGCTGATCGCTTTGGACGATGCCAAACGCAAAGACGTGGCTGCGAAGCGCGACGCGTTGAACGACGCCGACTTCGTTATCCTGTGCTTGCCGGACGACGCCGCGAAAGAGGCGGTGGCGATGACAACATCTGCCACGACGCGCATCATTGACGCGTCCACGGCCTATCGTATTGACCCCGACTGGGCCTATGGCTTTGCCGAATATCGCAAGGGTCAGCGCGAACGCATTGCGTCTGCGCGGTTGGTCAGCAACCCCGGTTGCTACCCCACTGGATTTTTGGGCCTCGTCGCGCCTTTGGTGGCGGCGGGCTTGCTCCCTGCCGATTGGCCTTACACCGTCAACGCCGTGTCGGGATATTCGGGCGGTGGTAAGGCGTTGATACAAAGGTTCGAAGGTGAGGGCGCAGATATCGGCTATCGCAGCTACGGCCTTGATCTGGCGCATAAGCATGTGTCCGAAATGCAGGTCCATGCCGGCCTCACATACGCGCCCATCTTCGCACCCGCCGTCGTCCGCGCCTTTCGCGGCATGGTGGTTGAAGTGCCTTTGCCGCTATCTGCGATGACGGGTGCAGGCAGCGCGGATGCGCTACGCGACGCACTCGCCGCGCATTATGCAGGGTCAAAGCTGGTGACGGTGCACAGCGAAGCTGCGCCAAGCGAATTATTGATGCACGCGGACCAATCGCCATCCGACCGGCTTGACCTGTATGTGCTGGCGTCGCAAGACGGGTCGCAAGTGCGGTTGCTGGCGATGCTCGACAATCTCGGCAAAGGCGCGAGCGGCGCAGCGGTGCAGAACCTAAACATCATGGCCGGATTGGACGAGACGGCTGGGTTGCGGCTTTAACAGCTTCGTCACCCTGAACTTGGTTCAGGGTCCATTTCGCCTCTAGACCCTCCGGTCCGCGTGGCTTCAGCATGACGCTGCTTGGTGAAACCCCTCAATAAGGCGGCTGATGCCACCCCTTGGGGCTGGCCGTAAATATCTCGCAACCGTCTTCGGTGATGCCGATGCTGTGTTCGAACTGCGCGCTTAAGGAACGGTCGCGGGTTACGGCCGTCCAGCCATCGTCGAGCACTTTGCCTGCGGCCTTGCCGATGTTGATCATCGGTTCAATCGTGAAGATCATGCCGGGGCGCAGCTCTGGACCCGTGCCGGGGCGGCCGACATGGACGATTTCTGGGGCGTCGTGGAACAACTGCCCAAGGCCATGGCCGCAGAAATCGCGGACCACGCCATAGCGATGCTTTTCGGCGTGGGTTTGGATCGCATAGCCTATGTCACCGACCCGGTTGCCGGGCTTTGCAGCTTCGATGCCGAGCATAAGGCATTCATAGGTCACATCGACCAAGCGCTTGGCCTTCACTGGCACATCACCGACCAAGAACATGCGGCTGGTGTCGCCGTGCCAGCCATCCAGTTGCGGCGTCACGTCGATGTTGACGATGTCACCGTCCTTCAATTTCTTGTCCGACGGAATGCCGTGGCAAATGACATGGTTGATCGAGATGCAGCAGCTATGCGTATAGCCGCGATAGCCCAAGGTCGCAGGAACTGCGCCCCCGCGCATCGTCATGTCGCGGACAATGTCGTCGAGTTCTTCCGTGCTTACGCCGGGCACGACATGCGGCACCAAGGCGTCGAGTATTTCGGCGGCAAGGCGGCCAGCCTTGCGCATGCCGTCAAAGCCTTCTGCCCCATGCAATTTGATGGTCCCGTCGCGGGCCTGCATCGCCTCTTGGGGCGTCACGCTTACATAAAGTTCCATATAAGCGATATAAGGCAATAATCCGCACTTTGCGAGGGGGTGATTTATGCTATCGCGTCCCAATGACAGAATCTCGCATCTACACCGCAGCGCTTGTAATTATCGGCGACGAAATCCTCTCTGGCCGCACACAAGACAAAAATGTCAGCCAAATTGCGCTTTGGCTCAATATTCAGGGCATTCGCCTAAAAGAGGTGCGCGTTGTCGCTGATGTTGAGGAATCGATTGTCGAGGCGGTAAACGCGCTGCGCGCGCGCAATGATTATTTGTTCACAACCGGCGGCATTGGCCCGACGCATGACGACATTACCGTTGATGCGATCGCAGCGGCGCTGGGTGTAGAGGTGGTTATCCATCCAGAGGCAAGCGCGGTCCTGCACGCTTATTATGAAACACGCGGCGGCATTAATCCCGGACGTTTACGTATGGCGCGCGTGCCCGAGGGCGCAGAACTCATCCCTAACAAGATGTCCGGAGCGCCCGGCATTCGTCATGGTAATATCTTCATCATGGCGGGCGTGCCGCATATCACGGCTGGTATGCTGGATGCTTTGACTGGCACATTGGAGGGCGGTGCGCCGTTGCTGTCGCAGCAAATCGGTTGCTGGGTCGCCGAAAGCGAAGTGGCGAAGCTGCTGGGTGATACCGAAAAACATCATGAAGGTTGCCAAATCGGTAGCTACCCGTTTTTCCGCGAAGGCAAAGTTGGCGCCAATTTCGTTATCCGCACCACCGACGCGCATAAATTGGCGGAATGTGTCGAGGCTTTGCAACTTGGGTTGCGCGGATTGGGTTATGATACTGTCGACGGCGGAATTTAAGCGGGGTTTGTCGTCTCGTTCAGGTGCGGTCAAGCTGTACGTCCCTTATGAGGAGTGACATGCGCACATTTTCCAATGCTCTCGCTTTTGCGGCCCTGCTGCTTTCCACCACCGCTTATGCGCAAGCTGCGCCCGTTGCGGCGGCGACGTCGAAGGCAGCGGTGCAACCATGGCTATATGAAGGCAGCGACGTCCCTGTCGATGACACATGGACATTTGGCGTTCTGCCCAACGGGCTTCGCTATGCGGTCAAGAAAAACGATGTGCCAGCAGGGCAAGTTTCCATTCGCGTGCGTATTGACGCGGGCGCCTTGCATGAAGATGATGACGAGCAAGGCTTTGCCCATTTAATTGAGCATCTGTCGTTTCGCGGATCAACCTTTGTTCCGGATGGCGAGGCAAAGCGCATTTGGCAGCGGTTCGGCGTAACATTTGGCAGCGATAGCAATGCGCAAACAACGCCGACTCAGACCGTCTACAAGCTTGACCTGCCCAATGCGACGCCAGAAAAGCTGGATGAGTCTTTGAAAATTATTTCAGGCATGATCCGCAAACCACGGATTTCGCCAAATGCGCTAAATGCCGAGCGCGCGATTGTTTTGGCCGAATTGCGTGAGAATAGCGGCGCGCAGATGATCTATAGCGATGCCCTGCGCCAACATGCGTTTCAGGGGCAGCGCCTTGCGAGCCGGTCTACCATTGGGACACCGGAAACGTTGCAGGCGGCAGATGCCATCCGCTTGGCCGCCTTTCATGACCGCTGGTATCGCCCCGAAAACGCCGTTGTCATCATAGCTGGCGATATGGAACCAGCCAAGCTTGCCAATCTGGTGCAAAAATATTTCAACGAATGGAAAGGTAAAGGCCAAAGCGCACCGGAGCCAGATTTTGGCGACCCCAGCCCGCAAGGAACTCCCGCGCGTGTGCTGATTGAACCGACATTACCAAATACGGTAAGCCTTGCCTATCTGCGGCCTTGGCGCAAAGTGAACGACACGATACTCTATAATGAACAATTGCTGATTGATGCCTTGGCGCTACAAATCATTAACCGCAGGCTTGAGGTGCAGGCGCGTAATGGCGGCAACTATCTATTTGCACAGATCGCGCAGGAAGATATTTCGCGTACCGCCGATGCGACATTGGTTTCGCTGACGCCCATTGGCGACCAATGGGAAGCCGCGACGCGTGACGTCCGCGCGATCATTGCAGATGCGGTTATGACACCGCCGTCAGTTGTGGATATTGACCGGGAAAGGGCATTGTTCGGCAATGCGCTGCGCACGATGCTGGACAGCTATCCCTTCGAAGCCGCCGCCAAGCAGGCAGATGATATCGTCAGCGCAGTGGATATACGTGAAACGGTGGCTGCCCCGAAAACCGTCATGGTGGTGTATGAGGGCATGAAGGACAAATTCACGCCCGAACGGCTTTTGGAGTCCACAAAAAAGCTTTTTAGCGCCGATGTGACCCGGTTGATGGTCTCTTCCCCCGTGACGATACCCGACGCGGATAATCGCGCTTTGGCCGCTTTGAATGCATCGGTGGCGGCGAACACATCGGCGCGCCTGTCCGAAAACAATCTTGGCTTTGCCGCGCTGCCCAAATTGGGTGCGCCTGGAAAGCTGGAGGCCGAAGATACCGTTTCACGGTTGGATATGACCCGGCTGGTGCTCTCCAATGGTGTGCGCGCCTTGCTGTACCCGAACAAAGCCGAAAGCGGCCAGATTCGTGTGCTGGTCCGTTTTGGCCGAGGGTATCAGGCGGTAAATCCGGACCAAGGCGATCTGTTATGGGCAGGGCCCTTGGTTCTGCCGGAAAATGGCATTGGTAATATCAAACGCACCGAAATTGACCAGATGGTCAACGGTCGGCGGATTGAGCTCAATTTCTCGGTCGATGACGACGCTTTCCAATTTGAAGCAAACACACGGCCAGATGATCTGGCTGACCAGCTTATTCTAATTGCAACGAAGCTGGAGCACCCCGGCTGGGATGCCGCGCCTGTTGAACGCGCCAAGGCGCTGGCGACGTCAGGCTATGCCAGCTTTGAAATGTCTGCAACGTCGGTCTTGCAACGCGATCTGGAATATCTGTTGCGCAATAAGGACGCACGTTGGAAGGCGGCGACTCCTGCGGAAGTGGCAAAAATTGATGCCGCGAAGTTTGAATCTTATTGGCAGCCTTTGATGGCGCAGGGTCCTGTCGAAGTTCTGCTTTTCGGTGATTTTGATAAAGCAATAGCATTAGCGGCGCTCGAAAAAAGCTTCGGTGCGATGACGCCGCGTGCGCCATTGCCCGTCTCAGCAGCGGCAGCCGAACTTCGTTTCCCTGCGCCAACGGCCGCGCCTGTTCGCCTGACCCATCGCGGGGCCAGTGATCAAACGGCAGCCGTCATGGCTTGGCCAACGGGCGGCGGCATCAGCGGCATTACTGAGGGGCGTCAGCTGGAAACATTGGCCGCAATCTTCCGGGATCGTTTGTTCGAGAAATTCCGCGCTGAACAAGCCGCAAGTTACAGCCCCGACATGGCCGCCAACTGGCCGATCGATTTTAACAGCGGCGGGTATTTAATGGCTTATACGCAGGTTAAGCCTGCGGATGTGGACCGTTTCTTTGCCTTTACAGATACTGTTGCGGCAGACTTGATTGCCAATCCCGTCAGCGCCGACGAATTGCAGCGCGCTGTGGAACCGACCAAGCAAGCCATTGAGCGTGCGGCGTCGGGTAACAGTTTTTGGCTCAATCAACTGAAAGGGGCGACATATAATGCTGAACGCTTTGTCGCATTGGGCAAGCTGTACAGCGATTACAACAATGTCACGCCGGCTATTTTGCAGTCATTGGCCAAACGCTATTTTGTTAAAGACAAGGCATGGAAGCTTGTCGTTGCCCCGCAATCGGGCGATAGCGCGGTGACTGCTAGCGCGCTTTAACGCGGCAATAGTTACAAAACATATTTGGACAGGTCCGTGTCCTTGGCGATGCCCGAAAGCTGTTTGCTGACATAAGCCGCATCAATCTTCAACGTCTCGCCTTTGCGGTCCTCGGCGTCGTAGCTGATGTCTTCAAGCAGTTTTTCCATGACGGTCTGCAAGCGCCGTGCGCCGATATTTTCGACAGAAGAATTCACGTCCACCGCAATGCGCGCAATGGCGTCGATGGCGTCATCGCTGAATTCCAGCGTGACCTCTTCTGTTGCTAACAATGCTGTATACTGCATCGGCAGGTTGGCGCGGGTTTCGGACAGGATCCGGACGAAATCGGCGTGCTCCAGCGCGCGCAGTTCCACGCGAATGGGCAAGCGGCCCTGTAATTCGGGCAACATATCGCTTGGCTTGGAAATGTGGAAAGCGCCCGACGCAATGAACAATACATGGTCGGTTTTCATCGGGCCATATTTGGTCGCGACGGTGGTTCCTTCAATCAACGGCAGCAGGTCGCGCTGAACGCCCTCGCGGCTGACAGAACCGCCGCCACGGGCATCCGACACGGCAATCTTGTCGATTTCGTCGAGGAACACAATGCCATTGGCCTCGGCATCGGCAAGCGCGACCCGGTTCACATCGTCTTGGTCAAGGCGCTTTTCAGATTCTTCCTCGACCAGTTTCTTCCACGCATCGGGGACCTTCATCTTGCGCCGTTTCAGATTGTCCTTGCCAAAGGCCTTACCCATCATCTCGCCAAGGTTAATCATCCCGACATTGCCGCCCATGCCCGGAATTTCCATGGGCATCGCGGGGTTATCAGACACTTCGATTTCAATTTCAACGTCGTCCATATGCCGGTCGCGGATTCGCTGGCGGAATGCTTCGCGTGTCGCTTCGCTTGCGGTGTCACCAGCCAGCGTTTTCAGTATACGCTCCATCGCGGCTGTTTCCGCAGCTTCGCGCACATGTTCGCGGCGCCGCTCTTTTTCCAAACGCACGGCCTCTTCGGCCAAATCCCGGGCAATTTGTTCCACGTCGCGGCCGACATAGCCAACTTCAGTGAATTTGGTGGCCTCTACCTTAATGAATGGCGCATCGGCCAGCTTGGCCAGACGGCGTGAAATCTCGGTCTTGCCGCACCCCGTGGGGCCAATCATCAGGATGTTTTTGGGCGTAACCTCGTCGCGTAAATCCGCGCCGAGACGCTGGCGGCGCCAGCGATTGCGCAGCGCAACCGCAACGGCGCGCTTCGCGTCCGCTTGGCCAATGATATGTTCGTCAAGTGCAGCCACAATGGCTTTTGGGGTCAGTGCGTTTTTCATTACGACCTAAATGGGAAGTTGCGAACGGCGTTCAAGTGAAGCGGGCAAGTGACGGATGCCTACTGGGCGCTACCCAATGTTTCGACCGTCAGATGGTCGTTGGTATAGACGCAGATTTCGGCAGCAATCTTCATGGCATGGCGCGCCATTTTTTCCGCGTCTGCCTCATAATCGGCGAGTGCACGGGCCGCCGATAAAGCGAAATTCCCGCCCGATCCGATGGCCGCGATGCCGTCATTTGGCTCAAGCACATCCCCATTGCCCGTCAGGATTAAAGTCACATCCTTGTCCGCGACAATCATCATCGCTTCTAAATTGCGCAGATATTTGTCGGTCCGCCAATCCTTGGCCAATTCGACCGCGGCGCGCATTAATTGCCCGCGATGCTGTTCAAGCTTGCGCTCCAGCCGTTCGAAAAGGGTAAACGCATCGGCAGTCGCCCCTGCGAACCCGCCGATGACAGAGCCATCATGCAATTGCCGCACCTTCTTGGCATTTGGCTTCATCACCGTCTGGCCCATCGACACCTGGCCATCGCCAGCGATGACCACTTTGCCATTTTTGCGGACGGATAAAATGGTAGTGCCGTACCATGTCACCGAATTTGCGTGAGATTGTGTTTCCATGGACCCAGATATGGGAAACATCCGCCAAAAGCGCAAGTGAGCGATTATGTGCCCTGAATATCGGTCAGCCGGCGTTCCCACGCGAGTGCATGTTGGACGATTTTGTCCAAATCATCATATCGCGGTTCCCAGCCAAAACGTTCCTTAATCGCTATATTGTCGGAAATCAGTGCGTCGGGATCGCCAGCGCGACGCCCTTCATATTTGCGATCCATTATAGTGTTGGTCACGCGGTCAACGGCGTCGAGTACTTGGAGAACCGAATAGCCATGACCGTATCCGCAATTCAGCGTATGGCTGCGCTGCGGGTTGGCCACAAGCGCCTCCAAAGCAATGACATGCGCCGATGCAAGGTCGCTGACGTGAATATAGTCGCGCACGCCTGTTCCATCTTCCGTCGCATAGTCCGTTCCAAACACACTGACGCTCGCGCGCTTGCCTAAAGCCGCCTCCACTGCGATTTTTAACAAATGGGTGGCGCCAATAGTGGATTGGCCGGTCCTGCACAAAGGGTCCGCCCCGGCAACGTTGAAATAGCGCAACGCGCAATAATTGAAATCATGCGCAGCGGCGACGTCGCGCAGCATCATTTCCGTCATCAATTTCGACGTCCCATATGGGTTGATGGGCACGGTCGGCATGTCTTCACGCACCGGGCTTGATTCGGGGATGCCGTATGTTGCCGCAGTGGAGGAAAATATCATGTGCCGAACGCCGCCAGAGACAGCGGATTCGATCAGGCTTCGGCTCTTGGCTGTGTTGTTGTCATAATATTTTAGCGGATTTTCGACCGATTCGGGGACCACGACTGACCCTGCGAAATGCATGATGGCGTCGATGGCCTGTTCACCTATGATTCTCAGAACAAGTTCCGAATCGCTGACGTCACCTTCATAAAAGGTCGCTTCATCCGCGATTGCCCATCGAAATCCGGTGACAAGATTATCGATGACGACCGGGCGATTGCCAGCTTCAAGGAGAGCCAATACGGCGTGGCTGCCAATATATCCCGCACCGCCCGTCACGAGAACGTTGAGCTTCTGTGTCATCTTGTTTTTTCCATATCCATGCACCTGTCGGGCAGCTTGGCTTTATCAATGAATTACGTCGCGTTGCATATTTCTTGCAATGTTGCTTGCCCAGTGAAATCATTGACAGCAAGCGACGTTGTTTTCGATTTGGCCACAATTTAGAAGATTTTTCATGCGTATAGCCTTGCATCAGATGACAAGTAATATTGATCCGATGCGCAACGCGTCGGATATGGCAGATGCTGTTGCCAGCGCCGCTGAACAGGAGGCGGCTATGTATTTTGCGCCAGAGATGGCGATTTTGCTCGACCGTGACCGTGCGCGCGCCCGAAAATATATGACAAACGAATCACATAATATGGCACTGCAAAGCCTGATCGCGGCGGCTGCACGACATCGGATATGGGTCCATATTGGTTCCATGCCCATTTTGGACGAAGGCGCGGAGAAGTTAGCCAATCGCAGCATCATAATCTCGCCAGATGGAGCAATTACGGCCCGTTATGACAAAATGCATCTATTTGATGTTGATCTGGCGTCGGGTGAAAGTTGGCGTGAGTCGTCCGCTTATGTTGGCGGGGAAAAACCCTTAATGGTTCAATCGCCGCTTGGCCTTATGGGGCTCGCGATCTGCTATGATATGCGCTTTCCCGATCTGTTTAGCGCTTATGCCAAGTCTGGCGTTGATATCATTACGCTACCGTCTGCCTTTACTGTCCCCACAGGTGAGGCGCATTGGCATACGCTTTTGCGTGCACGGGCCATTGAAAGCGCGGCATTCATTATCGCGGCGGCGCAATGCGGTGTGCATGAAGATGGCCGCCAAACTTATGGGCATTCGCTTGTGGTCGACCCGTGGGGCACAATATTGCTCGATATGGGCAGTTCACCCGGCCTGACATGCGTCGATCTGGACATCGACATGATACAGCGGGTGCGAAAGCAGATTCCTGTCCACGCAAACCGGCGTATCATTCCTTCGCCCTTTATTGCCGAATAAATCTGCATTAAGGGCAATCCTATGCATTTGTTTGAGCAATTTATCTGGCAAGATCATCTGTGGATGGCTGTATCCGTGACGTCTGCTTCAGTGGTGCTCGTCAGCAGTCTGGCGGATCGCCGCCGTCATAATCGTGTTAGGTTCGACGATGTGGGGTTCATGCCATGGACAGCAATTACCGTGTTTTCGGTGCTTGCAACTGTGCTGTCGGCGGCTTTAGCCATTAAGGGCGTTTAAGACGTCCTGACCCTAGCCCAAGCGGTTGTACCAAAGCCACTGACCAAAGCCGAATATTGATATTATTCTGCACGGATTTGGAGCGACGATGGCGTTACTTTCCATTCCGGAAAAAGCCGATTAAGGCGACCCAAATATGGGGGAAATTTACGTGACATCATCGTCGGCTCGGTCCGGCTTATTATACGCGCTGTGCGGCTTTGCCCTTTTGGCGATTGGCGATGCGGTCATCAAATCTATCGCAGGGGCGTGGCCGGGAACCGCTGTCGCGGCGCTACGTTATTCGATTGGTGCAATTGGACTTGGCACTTTGCTGTTCCTGAAAGAAGGGCGGCAGGATTTTGCCATGCCCATGCCCAAAGTGCAGTTGCTGCGCGGATTTTCGGTGGCCTTGGCGACGATCTGCTTCTTTTCCTCTATATTTCTGATGCCTTTGGCGGACGCGACAGCCATTGGGTTTACCAGCCCCATAATAACAGCGATCTTCAGCGCCATTTTCTTGCATGAACGCACCCATGCGACCCAATGGGTGGCCATATTGGTTGCCTTTGGCGGCGTGCTGCTGATCATGCGGCCTAATGTAGCTGAGCTTGGGTGGGTGGCGTTGCTTCCGCTGGTGGCGGCAACGAGCATGGCATTGGTCATGATCGGCAACCGCGCTGTGGCGGGGGCAGGTTCACCCTTGCTGATGCAGTTTTTGGTGGCGTCGGTCGCGACGCCCTTCATTCTCAGCGCTGCCTTTCTTGGCCATTTTTCTGGCGTTGACGCGCTTGTGGTAGGGATACCGGATTGGACGATCATTGCCCGCTGCACCTTGGTTGCCGTCACCGCAAGCTTTGGGCATTGGTTGATATTCATGGGAACGACGCGCGCCTCTGCCGCAGAAATTGCGCCCATGACCTATGTCCAATTGTTAATCGCCATTGGGCTTGGGATATTGTTATTTGGCGATTGGCCTGACCTGACGTCCCTTGCTGGCGCGGGCATCATAATCACAAGCGGGCTTTTGTTGTGGCGCCGGTCGCGCTAAAATTTGCACAATGGCAAAGCGATAAATTAGCAAAAGACTTGGCCAAATCGGGCTGCTATCGCAGCGTCATGTCTGACCAAAAGCATCTCTACCTCGTTGACGGCTCCGCCTATATTTTCCGAGCCTATCACCGGCTGCCACCGCTGACCAACAAGCATGGGGAGCCGGTTGGCGCGGTCTATGGCTATACGACGATGCTGTGGAAGCTGGCGGATGATTTGAACCAAGCCGATGGCCCAACGCATATGGCGGTGGTGTTGGATAAATCCAGCCAGACATTCCGCAACCGGATTTATGATCAATATAAGGCACATCGCCCCGACCCGCCCGAAGATCTGAGGCCCCAATTCCCGATGATCCGCGACGCGACGCGCGCATTTTCCCTGCCATTGATTGAGGAAGATGATGTCGAAGCCGATGACATGATCGCAAGCTATGCCAAAGCGGCCTGCGCGGCTGGCTGGCATGTCACGATTGTCAGCAGTGACAAGGACCTGATGCAGCTTGTCGAACCGTGCATCGACATGTTCGACACCATGAAAAACGAACGCATCCGTTCGGAGGAAGTGTTCGAGAAATTCGGCGTTGGTCCAGACAAGGTCGGCGATGTGCTCGCGTTGATGGGGGATGGCGTAGACAATGTCCCCGGCGTCCCTGGCGTTGGCCCAAAGACCGCGACCAAGCTGATTCAGGAATTTGGCGACCTTGAAAGCGTATTGGCCGCCGCGGCCGATATGAAGCCATCCAAAATGCGCGACAATTTAATCGCGCATGCGGACAAGGCACGATTGTCAAAGGTGTTGGTGACTTTAAAGGAAGATTGCCCGTTGCCGATAGCGATTGAGGACATGGTTTTGGGTGCAATCCCCGAAGAACCTTTGGCCGAATTTTTGCAGCATCACGGGTTTAATTCGCTTTTAAAGCGTATTGGGCATGTCGCGGATATAGCGGCGGCCAATAAGGCGATTGCGGGCAACCCCAAGGCGACGAACGCAGGCGACGGCGCGGAACGCGCGCCGGTAACAGGGGCGTCCGCCGTCCCTGCGCCAATGCCGAAAATTGATACATCCACTTATGAATGCGTCACCGATATCGCACGGCTGGATCACTGGATCACCCGCGCGCGCGAAACCGGCATTTTGGCTTTTGACACCGAAACCGACAGCTTGCAGGCGGCAAGTGCGAACCTTGTGGGGCTAAGCCTTGCGGTTGCGCCGGGTGAGGCATGCTATGTCCCGCTGGCGCATGGCGGCACCGATATGTTCGCTGAACGGCCGACGCAAATTCCGATGGCGGCGGCGCTAGAAAAGCTACGCCCGCTGCTGTGCGACCCGGAAGTCCTTAAAATCGGCCAGAATCTGAAATATGATATGTCGGTGCTGGCGCGCCACAATGTGCCCATCACGCCCTATGACGATACTATGGTGATGAGCTTTGCGCTCGATGCCGGGCGTCAGGCGCATGGCATGGATGAGCTTTCCAAGGCGCATCTGGGACATGAATGCATTTCGTACAAAAGCGTGACCGGCACGGGCAAAAGCCAGATTGGTTTTGCCGCCGTGCCATTGTCCGACGCGACCCGTTATGCGGCGGAGGACGCCGATGTGACGCTGCGCCTGTGGCACCATCTGAAATTGCGCCTGAGCCCCGAAAAAGCGACAAGCGTTTATGAACTGGTTGACCGTCCATTGGTGCCCGTATTGTCCAAAATGGAGTGCTTGGGCATCAAGGTTGACCGCGCCGCGCTCGCGCGCCTGTCGTCCGAATTCGCCGTGCAAATGGAATTGCTCGAAAAGGAAATTCACGGCCTTGCAGGGCAACCCTTCACCATCGGCAGTCCGCAGCAATTGGGCGAAATCCTGTTTGGAAAAATGGGCTATAAGGGCGGGAAAAAGGGCAAGTCCGGGCAATATTCCACCGATGTGACCGTGTTGGAGGATCTTGCAGGGCAGGGCATCGACATCGCCCGCAAAGTGCTCGATTGGCGGCAACTGGCGAAGCTTAAATCGACTTACACCGACAGCCTGCAACAGCAGATTGACCCCAAAACTGGCCGCGTGCACACAAGCTACAGCCTTGTTGGCGCGCAGACCGGGCGTTTGTCGTCGACGGACCCCAATTTGCAGAATATCCCGATCCGCACCGAAACGGGGCGTCAGATAAGAGACGCATTTATCGCGGAAGCCGGCAACGTCATTTTGTCCGCCGACTATAGCCAGATCGAACTGCGCTTGGCGGCGCATTTTGCCGATGTCGAACCCTTGCGGGATGCCTTTGAAAAGGGTGAGGATATCCACGCCCGCACCGCGCTTGAGCTGTTTGGCGAAGTCAACCGCGACACAAGAGGGCGCGCCAAAACGATCAACTTCTCCATCCTCTATGGCATTTCGCGCTGGGGTCTTTCAAAACGGCTGGAATCTTCGGCAGATGAGGCACAGGCGCTCATCGACGCTTATTTCAAACGCTTCCCCGGCATATCCAGTTATATTCAGGAGACGATGGCCACGGTCCGTGACTGCGGCCATTCGACGACCCTTTTCGGGCGCAAAACATGGTTCCCGCGCATCACGTCGCCCAATCAAGCCGAACGGCAGGGCAGCGAACGCGCCGCGATCAACGCGCCCATCCAAGGGACAAGCGCCGACATTATTAAGCGCGCCATGGTGCGCATGGGGCCAGCGTTGCAGGCTGCCGGGCTTGGGCATGTCAAAATGCTGCTTCAGGTGCATGACGAACTGGTGTTTGAATTGCCGCAAGCTGACGTTGCCGCCGCAAGCGAGATCATCCGCAACGTCATGGCCAATGCCGCTGAACCGCTGGTGAAGCTTATGGTCCCGTTGGGCATTGAAATTGGCACTGGACCAAGCTGGGGGGCGGCGCACTAAGCCGGAGACTAAAGCCGCCGCCCGACGCGCTTAGCTTTTGGCGTCTTCCTCTTGTTCAAAGGTGACGGCAACGTCACCATTGGCCGACAGGCGGACGGTGTTGTCGTGAACCGTGGCGACCAGCCCGCCGTCGATATAATGATGGTGCCCTTCATGGCCGCCTTGCCCTGAGCCTGACTTGGTCAATTTGATGCGGTTGCCTTCAACGCCGTCAACGGTGCCAACATGCACCCCGTCCGCGCCGATGACTTCTGCATGTTCTTTAATCTGCGATAGGTCAGCCATAATATGTTCCTCTGATATAGAACATAGCTAACGCCCGAAACCCGTTCTGGGTCCGACTAGACGACGTTGTGCAAGATAACTCCCCTCCCGTTTGCGTGAGGGGTCGGGGGAGGGGCAAGCCGCAGGCGCTTGCGGCAACGCTGATTGCGGTAAAATGTGCGTCACCCCGAAATAGCGTTGCATTATGCATGTCAGGGATAAACTATGGATCGTTGTGCCATGCTTCTACCCGTGATGGATCCCAGCCTGCGTTGGGGCGATGGGAGAGTTGGTGGGCGGAGACAAGCCGTAAAGCCGTTCCCGCCGATATCGCCTCAACCCCGTTCGCGGGTTTGCATATAGGTGCCCAGTAAGCGGACCGAGTTGCAGTGGAAGCGTAGCTCCTCCAATGCGCGGTCGACGGCGGGATCACCCGGCGCGCCTTCGATATCGGCGAAGAATTCGGTTGCGGCAAAGCTTGCGCCGTTTTGATAGCTTTCCAGCTTCGTCATATTGACGCCGTTGGTCGCAAAGCCACCCATCGCCTTGTACAAAGCGGCGGGGATATTCTTCACCTCAAAAATGAGCGTGGTCATTAACGTGCCTATGAGGCTGCTGCGGTCGGCAGGCGCGCGTGACAGGACAACGAACCGGGTGGTGTTGCTGTTATCGTCTTGCACGGCGTCGTTAATGGCGACGAGGCCATAGAGGTCCGCAGCAATTGGTGGCGCAATAGCCGCAGCCGACGGGTCGTCATTGGCAGAGACAAACGCTGCTGCCGCCGCTGTATCCGCATAAGCGACGGGGATAATGCCATTTGCGCGTAAAAAATGCCGGCATTGGCCAAGCGCCTGCGGGTGGCTCATGGCGGTTTTAAGAATGGCATCTGCCGATTTTGCCATGAGGCAATGGCGGATCGACATAAAATGCTCGGCAATGATGCTCAGGCCCGATTCCGGCAGCAGAAAGTGGATGTCTGCAACGCGGCCATGTAGCGAATTTTCAATAGGTATAATCGCGCACGCGGCCGATCCGTCCTTGACCGCATCAATGGCGTCTTCGAACGAAAAACAGGGCAGGGGCAGGCAATCAGCACGATATTCCAACGCCGCCAAATGCGAGTTCGCCCCCGGCGCGCCTTGAAAGGCAATCGCTTTTGCAGGATGTTTATGTGCAGCAAGCGTCATTTCTTTGACGATTGCCAGTGCGGGTGGGGGATAACTGTTCATGCTGCGCAGGCGTTAGGATAGGCAGACTTATCGAGCAAGTGTGGATTTGGACACTTGCACCCGCCAACGCGCGCCATTAGAGGAGCCTTGGAATCCGGCCGTCATTCTACGCCGGTGTTTTAACGCGCTTTCAAGGCTGATAAACAATGGATGATCGTAGTAACACAATTGCTGGCTGGGTTTTGGCAGGCGGCATCGTCGCGCTTGGACTGAGCATCGTCACAGGCATGTATTTCCACCCAGAGGGGCCTGAGAAAGAGGGATTTGCTGTTGTGGCTGAGGCGGCAGGCGAAGCGGGCGGCGCTGCTGTTGTGCCAATCGCAACGTTGCTGGCAACCGCAGATATTGCCAAGGGTGAAGCGGTGTTCAAGAAATGCGCGGCTTGCCATACCATTGCACAAGGCGGCGCAAACGGCATTGGCCCGAATCTATGGGCAGCCATGGGTAAGCCGCACGGACATGTCGCCGGTTTTGCTTATTCCGATGCGCTGAAAAGCGTTCCAGGTAACTGGGATTGGGAAGGCATGGACAAATGGTTGGCCAACCCTAAAAAATATGCACCGGGTACCAAGATGACTTTTGCGGGTCTGGGCAATCCGGAAGAGCGCGCGAACCTGATCTTGTATATGAACGCGCAAGGTTCAAACTTGCCATTGCCAACACCCCCTGCAGCAGAAGCCCCCGCCGCCGATGCAGCAGTTGCCCCTGCCGCAGCGCCCGCAAGTGATGCTGCCGCACCAGCCCCGGCGAAGTAATTCGCCTAAATCAATGTGACACCTCGTAGAAATCGCAGATGGCGCTCCATGCCTCTTCTGCGGTTTCTACGAACTGGAAAAGTTCCAGATCACGCGGGCTGATAACGCCCTCGAGCATAAGCTCCTCAAAATTCACAACGCGATTCCAAAATTCGCGCCCGAACAACAGGATTGGCATCTTTTTGATCTTGCCGGTCTGAACCAGCGTCAGCAGCTCAAAAAATTCATCAAATGTGCCAAATCCGCCGGGGAAAACCGCGACCGCGCGCGCGCGCAGCAGGAAGTGCATTTTGCGCAAAGCGAAATAATGGAATTGGAAGCTTAATCGCGGCGTTACGAAAAGGTTGGGCGCTTGTTCATGCGGTAACACGATGTTCAGGCCAACCGATTCTGCGCCCACATCATGCGCGCCGCGATTGGCGGCTTCCATGATTGATGGACCACCGCCGGAGCATACGACGAAATGGCGACGGCCTTCTTCGTCGGTCACATTGGCTTTTCCAGCCAATTGCGCCAAATGGCGTGCTTGTTCGTAAAAGCGGGATTTTTCCTGCATCCGTTCGGCGATGATCGTTGCGCGCGCATCTTGCGCAGCGGCTAACAATGCGTCGGCGGCGTCGGGTTCAGGAATACGCGCTGAACCATAGATGACCAGCATCGACCCGATATTCGCCTCATCCAGCAACATTTCGGTTTTGAGCAGTTCCAACTGGAAACGCACAGGGCGCAGGTCTTCGCGCAGCAGGAAGTCTGTATCCTGAAAGGCCAGTCGATACGACTTGCTTTGCGTTTGCGGTGTAGAGAGTTGCTGTTCAGCAAAATCCGCTTCTTGTTGTGCTTTGTAGAAGCGGCGATCATTAATTTTTGTGTCTGTCATTACCCTGCATGTAAGGCGAAGGCACAGAATTTGCCACCCTTATCGGCAGTAGGGTGTTCCGTTGGTGTTGGAACGGGCCATGTCGAAATGAAAATGGTTGGCATGCGCGGCGTTATATTCGGGACCAAGAACGGTACCAAATCTCTTGCAGGCAGATTGGTGTAAGCGGCGCAGGAATGCGCGTTCTTCGGATGATCCGCGCCAACCGTTTAACACAGACACGCGCCGCCCATCGCGCAGGAGAAAGGCGGACACATCGACGGCATTTGCAAATGCATGTTCGGACAATTTGCCAGACCTGCTGCCGTTAACAGCGCGGCAGTTGAATGTGCCCATGGTTTCAATCTTCACAACCTCGCTGCCCAAATATTGCTTGGCAGCAGGTACGACGGCATAACGGGCCCAATCGGTAAAGCTTGACGCAAGCGGGCAGGTCATTGCACCCAAATTTGTTGTCTGCGTGCCAAAATCCATCAGCTTGATCGTGTCTATCATGCGGCATCCGCCGTCGAAACTTTTGCTAGGCAGCCCTGCAAAGCGCACCGATTTGGACTTAAGGCCAGCCAGGCATTGGTGGGTATATTGCGACGTCATATTTTCGCTGGATCGCGGCGACTGCAGTTTTTCCCGTCCACCGCACGACGCCAGCGCAAAGACGCCAGCGACCAGCAGAAATCTTTTAAAGTAGCGCATCGACATGATCGCGTATTAACGCATAAATTAGTCCGCGCAGCCAAAAAATGACGGCCGATAGTGCAATTTGCGCGTTGCATAGGGCGCGACAGGCGATTATCGCCCATGCATGTTGCGAAACATTCTTAATAAGAAGCCGACATTCTGGGCGCTTTTGTGCTTGCCCGCTGCGGTGATGATGCGCCCGTATTTTTTCGGCGATGTGATCGCGATGGATATGCTGCATCCAACGGGCGAATGGTCGGCACGCTTCATGATTGCCGCGATGTTGCTTAGCCCCTTATTGGCACTGATTGGGCCCCGGCCATGGCTAAGCTGGCTCATTCAGCGCCGCCGGGCATTGGGCGTTGCCGCTTTTGGCTATGCCAGTTTGCATCTCATTTTCTACATCATCGATATGGGCAATCTCGATGATATGATCGCCGAGTTTCTTGCGCTGGGTATCTGGACCGGTTGGGCCGCGATGTTATTGTTTGTGCCTTTGGCGGTGACCAGCAATGATGCCTCGATGCGCGCGCTAAGGGCTGGGTGGAAGCGTCTTCAGCGGCTGGTTTATCCCACCGCCGTATTGGTTCTTGTCCATTGGATATTCATCCACAATAATTTAGGACCAGCGCTTCTGCACTTCATCCCACTCGTGCTTCTCATTGCCGCACGATATTTTTTTGCTAACCGAACGATTTTTAAAGGAGCATGAATATGCGTTTATGGACACCTCTTTCACTGGCCGCTGTGGCCACTATCG
Organism: Sphingorhabdus sp. EL138; assembly: GCF_945882965.1. Classification (GTDB taxonomy): domain Bacteria; phylum Pseudomonadota; class Alphaproteobacteria; order Sphingomonadales; family Sphingomonadaceae; genus Sphingorhabdus_B. The sequence continues at coordinate 53,459 of NZ_CAMCWY010000013.1, read as the reverse complement.
CCTTTGTATCGGTCCCCGCATCAGCAACCGGCGCAATCACCTGTAAATCAGGGCCCGTTTCCGGATGGAAAAGCCAAAAGGCACTGACTGACAAGCTGACCAAAGACGGCTGGACTTTGCGTAAATCGAAAGTCGATGGCGGCTGCTATGAAGTTTATGGCACCACCCCTGAAGGCGACCGTGTGGAAGCCTATTTCCACCCCGTAACCCTTGAAAAATTATATGTCAGCCGCCGTGGCGAAGTATTGTTTCGCAAGACGGGTTATTGATAGCATTTAACGATAGTCATTGACAAAGCTGGGGCTGTGCGTAAACGCGGCTCCGGGCCACGCGGCCCCAACGCCGCGCTGCTCTCTGCAAGGAGACGCTTACATGACTATAGTACCCCCCGCCGTTAAACCGGCACGTCCGTTCTTTTCTTCCGGTCCCTGCGCGAAACCGCCAGGCTGGAGCGCGGAAAAACTGCAAACCGAATCGCTTGGCCGTTCGCATCGTGCGAAAATCGGCAAATCACGCCTGCAGCGCGCTATCGACCTGATGCGCGAAGTGTTACAGGTGCCCGACACGCACCGTATCGGAATTGTTCCGGCATCTGACACCGGCGCTTATGAAATGGCTATGTGGACCATGCTCGGCGCGCGTCCAGTGACGGCCACGGCGTGGGAAAGTTTTGGCGAAGGCTGGGTAACTGACGCAGTCAAGCAACTTAAAATCGATCCTACGGTAATCCGTGTCGATTACGGGCAATTGCCCGACATGGCGTCGATTGACCAAAGCCACGATGTGCTATTCACTTGGAACGGGACCACCTCGGGTGTGCGCGTTCCCAATGGCGATTGGATCAGCGATACCCGCGAAGGTCTGACCTTCAACGACGCGACCAGCGCGGTTTTTGCGTATGACATGCCTTGGGACAAGCTCGACGTGACGACCTTTTCTTGGCAGAAAGTTCTGGGCGGGGAGGGTGCGCACGGCGTAATCATCCTCGGACCACGCGCTGTCGAGCGGCTCGAAACATACACGCCATCATGGCCGCTGCCGAAGATTTTTCGGCTCATGGCCAAAGGCGCGCTCGCCGAAGGCATCTTTAAGGGCGAGACAATCAACACACCGTCGATGCTCGCAGTGGAAGATGTGATCTTCGCACTTGAGTGGGCGAAAACCGTTGGTGGTTTGCAGGGGCTTATGGCCCGCAGTAACGCCAATGCTGCTGCGCTCGCAAAAATCGTCGAGACACGCGATTATCTAGGATTTCTTGCTGCTGACTCTGCTATCCGGTCGACCACTTCGGTCTGTTTGACCGTCAAGGGTGCGGACGAAGCGATGATCAAGAAAATGGCGTCTTTGCTTGAGGCAGAGCATGCGGCCTATGACATCGCCGGATATCGCGACGCCCCGCCGGGCTTGCGCATCTGGTGCGGTGCAACCGTTGATACCGCCGATATTCAGGAGCTCGGGCCATGGCTCGATTGGGCCTACGAAACCGCTAAAGCTTAAAACCCCGATAGTGTCATTCCCGCGAACGCGGGAATCCTTTGGCTGACATCTTTGCGTAAACATTCAGTTCAGACCATGGATCCCCGATCAAGTCGGGGATGACAACGATATACGAATAGGAACCCACCATGACAAAACCACGCGTACTTATTTCCGACAAAATGGACCCCAACGCAGCAAAGATTTTTGCTGAACGCGGATGTGATGTTGATGTCATCACTGACAAAACGCCGGATGAACTTGCTGCAATGATTGGCGACTATGACGGTCTTGCAATCCGTTCGTCGACGAAAGTTACCAAGCAGATTTTGGACGCGGCTACAAACCTAAAGGTTATTGGTCGCGCCGGCATTGGCGTCGACAATGTCGACATTCCCAATGCGTCGGCCAAAGGTGTTGTCGTTATGAACACGCCTTTTGGCAATTCGATCACAACGGCTGAACACGCCATCGCCTTGATGTTCGCCCTTGCGCGTCAATTGCCTGAGGCCAATGCGCAAACGCAAGCTGGCAAATGGCCAAAAAATGATTTCATGGGTATTGAAGTTACCGGCAAGACGCTTGGACTTATCGGCGCTGGCAATATCGGATCGATTGTCGCGAGCCGCGCGCTGGGATTGCGGATGAAGGTCGTGGCCTTTGACCCCTTCCTCACCGCCGATCGCGCAATTGAAATGGGCATTGAAAAGGCTGACCTCGATACGTTGCTTGCCAAGGCAGACTTCATCACCTTGCATACGCCGCTGACCGACCAAACCCGCAACATATTGTCGCGGGAAAATCTTGCGAAGACCAAAAAGGGTGTCCGCATCATTAACTGCGCACGTGGCGGGTTGATCGATGAAGAGGCGCTGAAAGAGGCGTTGGACAGCGGCCAAGTCGGCGGCGCAGCTTTGGACGTTTTTGCGACTGAGCCAGCGAAGGAATCGCCCCTGTTCGGCACGCCAAACTTCATCTGCACCCCGCATCTGGGTGCGTCGACCAATGAGGCGCAGGTCAATGTTGCGCTTCAGGTGGCCGAACAAATGGCGGATTATCTGGTCAATGGCGGCGTTACCAATGCGCTGAACATGCCAAGCCTTTCTGCTGAAGAAGCGCCGAAGTTGAAGCCATATACGACCCTTGCACTAAAATTGGGTTCGCTGGTTGGCCAGTTGGCGCATGATAATCTCGACAATATTGCGATTGAGGTTGAGGGCGCTGCGGCGGAACTGAACATTAAACCCATTACGGCCGCGGTTCTCGCTGGCTTCATGCGGCGTTTTTCCGACGCGGTGAACATGGTCAATGCGCCGTTTTTAGCCAAAGAGCGTGGCTTTGACATTCGCGAAGTCCGCCATGACAAGGCAGGTGCCTATCACACATTGGTGCGCGTCACCGTCAACACGGCGCAAGGCCCACGTTCGGTTGCAGGGACGTTGTTCGCCAATAGCGAAGCCCGGCTTGTCGAGATTTTCGGCATCAGCCTTGAGGCGGAGCTTGAAGGCAACATGCTCTACATCGTCAATGAAGATGCGCCGGGCTTTATTGGCCGTGTTGGCACGACCTTGGGTGAGGCTGGATTGAATATCGGCACATTCCATCTTGGCCGTCGTAGCGCGGGCGGTGAGGCCGTTTTGCTTCTGTCCATGGATGCGGCGATCCCAGAAGCTGTCCTTCAACAGCTTGGTTCGCTTCCCGGTGTTAAAACCGTAAAGGCGCTGAAGTTTTAGTGGTCCTGGCCCTAAGCAGGGCTTCCCCGCTTGGACTTTTGCGGTAAAGAGTGCGCATGAATATTCAACCTGATTTGCTGCCCGAAGGGTTCCGCGACCGACTTCCTCCCCAAGCGGAGGTTGCGGCGCGGGTATCGCGGGCGATGATCGACGTGTTGGCAAGCTACGGCTATGCCCGCGTGGCACCCGCCTTGGCGGAATTTGAATCGGTGCTCGCCAAGCATAGCGGCGATGCCAACCGTAATCAGCATTTGCGGTTTACCGACCCTGTGTCCGGCCACACGCTTGCGCTGCGCGGTGATATCACGGTGCAGGTTGGGCGCATCGCCACAACGCGGATGAAAAACGCGCCGCGACCGCTGCGCTTGGCCTATCATGGTCAGATCCTGCGGTTGCGCGCCATGCAGTTGCGCCCTGAACGGGAACTGACGCAATTGGGTGCAGAATTGGTCGGCAATGACAGCGTGGCTGCCGCTTGCGAAATTGTTGGCGTTGCCATTGATGCGCTTGAGGCGGCGGGCGTTAAAGACATCACCATCGATTTCACCTTGCCTGACCTTGTGGAACGGCTGGCGGAAAAGGCACTGCCTTTGGCGGCGGACAAGATTGATGCCATTCGGTCCGAACTGGATATGAAGGACGCAGGCGGACTAAGTGCGTTGGGGGCGGATGCCTATTTGCCGCTGCTCGCGGCGACTGGCCCATTCACAGAAGCGGTTGAGAAATTGCGGGCGATTGATGCAGGCGGGGCGCTCGCGTCGCGAATCCGTGCCTTGGAAGCCATTGCTGGCAATATTGCGGGCCGCGCCAATGTGACACTTGACCCGACCGAGCGGCATGGCTTTGAATATCAAAGCTGGTTCGGCTTTACGATTTTTGCCAAAGGCTACAGCGCTGCGCTTGGTCGCGGTGGCACTTATTACATCGATCGTGCCGATGGACCATCGGAACCGGCGACTGGCTTCTCACTCTATCCCGACCCGTTGATTGATCTGGCTGACGAAAGCCTCGTCCGGCGTGTTTTTCTGCCACTGGGCACAGACGCCGCGACCGCGGCAAAAATGCGCCATGAAGGTTGGGCGACGGTGGCCGCATTGGATGAGAATGACAGCGCCGCTGTGCTGAGCTGCACCCATATTTGGACAAATGGTCAAGCCATTCCCGTCTGAAATCGTCCTTCATGCAGCTTTAGGGTGGACGCCAGCCGCGCATAATCATAACGGAGCTTACGGCGGATCCCTTCGCAGGAAAAATCTCCTGCGCAGAAAAAGGCCCCAGAGCTATCTGGCTTTGACAGGGAATATCTGATGGCGAATGTAACCGTAATTGGCGCGCAATGGGGCGACGAGGGTAAAGGCAAGATTGTCGACTGGTTGGCGGAACGCGCCGATGCCGTTGTCCGCTTTCAAGGCGGGCATAATGCCGGCCACACTTTGGTCGTTGGCGACAATGTCTATAAATTGTCGTTGCTGCCGTCGGGGATCGTCACCGGAACGCTGTCGATTATTGGCAATGGCGTGGTTCTCGACCCTTGGGCGTTGCGCGATGAAATGACGAAGCTGCGTGGGCAAGGCGTTTCCATCACGACCGAGAATTTTGCGCTGGCCGATAACTGCGCGTTGATTCTGCCGATTCACCGCGACTTGGATGGTTTGCGGGAAACCGCAGCGGGTTCGGGCAAGATTGGCACGACTGGCCGCGGCATTGGCCCCGCATATGAAGACAAGGTCGGCCGCCGCGCGATCCGCGTGTGTGATCTGGCGCATCTGGATGCGCTGGATACGCAGCTTGACCGTCTATGTGCGCACCATGATGCCTTGCGTGCCGGATTTGGCGAACCGCCAGTCGATCGCGCGCGCCTTATTGCCGAGCTTAAGGAAATCGCACCCTTTGTTCTGGAATATGCCGAGCCGGTGTGGCGGCGATTGAATAAGGTGCGCAAGGCCGGCGCGCGGATATTGTTTGAAGGCGCGCAAGGTGTCTTGCTTGACGTTGACCATGGCACTTATCCGTTCGTGACGTCGTCCAACACTGTTTCAGGCACAGCGGCGGCCGGCTCCGGCCTTGGGCCAAGTGCGGCGGGCTTTGTGCTTGGTATCGTCAAGGCCTACACCACGCGGGTTGGGTCAGGGCCATTCCCGACCGAGCTTGAGGATGAAACCGGCCAAAGGCTGGGTGAACGCGGCCATGAATTTGGCACTGTCACGGGCCGCAAGCGCCGCTGTGGTTGGTTTGACGCCGTGATCGTGCGTCAAAGCTGCGCTGTGTCCGGCGTGACCGGCATTGCGCTAACTAAGCTCGATGTGCTTGACGGGTTCGACACGATCAAGATCTGCACCGGCTATCGCCTGAACGGTAAGGTCTATGATTATCTGCCAGCGCATGCCGCAGAGCAAGCCGCCGTGGAGCCAATCTACGAAGAAATGCCCGGCTGGCAGGAAACGACCGCAGGCGCGCGCAGTTGGGCCGACCTTCCGGCACAAGCGATCAAATATATCACGCGTGTGCAGGAATTGATCGAAACGCCCGTTGCCTTGGTATCAACCTCGCCGCAGCGCGAAGATACGATCTTGGTGCGCGATCCGTTTGCCGATTAACCGCTTTTAAGCTCCGCATTTAACCGCAAGCTTGCGCGCCAGAAGAAAAAGGCGGGGATGAGGCCAAGCCATGCTGCGCCGTAAAGCACCCAACGGACGCTATCGTCGCCGGCCAGCGGCTTGAACGCGTCCGACATCATGCCGAACAACAACGGTCCTAACCCAAGTCCAATGAGGTTTTGGCCGAACAGCATGAACGCGGCGGCGACTGCGCGCGCCTCCGGTCTTACTAGGCCTTGCACAGTGGCATAGGTCGGGCCGTAATAAGCCGCGTTCAATGCCGTTGGCACAAACAATATGAGTATCGCCACGCGCCAGTCGGTTGCGAAATAGCCCAAGAACAATATGGGCGTTGCAATGACCATCCCAATGGCAGGTGTGGTCAACAAATGACGTTTATCGATTTTGCCGAACTTGTCGGCCATCATGCCGCCAATCCAGGTGCCGATAATGCCCGCCACGCCCAAGACAAGGCCAAGCAAAAGGCCGGTTTCGCCGGGGCTAAGGCCATGCGAACGGATGAACAATATGACCGCCCACACGCTTTTACCGTAAGACAGAAACGCCGTGAATGATGCCGCGATTACCAACATCACAAAGGCGCGCGAACTAAAAACCTCTTTGAGCGCGTTTTTAGTCGAAAGAACCTCGCGCGCTTTATCGCCGGATAATGCGCGGGCAGCGGCCTCGGCCTTGCGTGGTTCGCGCAATATGAAGGGCAATAAGGCCGCCAATATGAGACCCGGAATGGCGACCGCCATAAATGCTACGCGCCAGCCATAAGCATCGTTCAATACACCACCGATTACCAAACCCAATAAGCTGCCAATCGGAATACCAAGGCCGTAAAAAGCGATGGCCGATGATCTTTTTTCGGGTGGAACGCTGTCGGTAATGAGCGAGTGGGCGGCGGGGGTGCACCCTGCCTCACCTACGCCAACGCCCACGCGGGCGAGCGCCAATTGCGCAAAATTTTGCGCCAATCCGCATAAGGCCGTCATGGCGGACCAGACCGCCAGGGATGTGGAGATCAGGCCAACGCGGTTGGTGCTGCTATTGTCCGCATAGCGCGCAATGGGGATGCCCAACAATGTATAGAAAAGCGCAAAGGCAAGGCCAGTCAACAAACCAATTTGGGTATCGGAAAGGTTGAGATCCCTGCTGATGGGTTCAGCCAAAATATTGACGATCTGCCGGTCAAGGAAGTTCAAGACATAAACAACCATCAATATCCACAGCAGCAATTTTGGATTGGTAACGGTCGGTTTGGCAACGTGCGCCCTTGGGCCTTCGTCCATGATTGTCTCCTCTTCCTGCGCTGGGTTATGGGATAAATTTCGACATTGTCAAAGCCTTGAAAGGTTCGTTGCGCGCACAGGGTCAATCGCGGGCTTTGCCATGCTTGCGTAAAATCAGACAGCCCTAGCACTCTTTGATTGACTGTTGTCCGCTTCACCGCTCTTGGGGTGAGATGACGACACGCGAAACGACGGCGTACATGCCTCTCCATGATTTGGACCTTAGCTTGTCGTTGAGCGACCGCTTCATGGTCATGGCCTATGGTGCTATTCAATGGCCGTGGTTGCTACGCAGCCTCCATGGTGGGCGCAAAAAAGACAAGGCTGCTTTGCTCGCCTATCTTGGGTTGCCGCTGGATGCGCTGCCTAATCTGGGCAGTTGGAAAGCTGATACCCATTTTTTGTGGCATATCGTTTCTGCAATCGAAGAGATGCGACCGGCGCAAGTACTTGAGCTTGGCTGCGGCGCGTCCACCTTTGTTGCGGCGCGCGCTCTGCAGCTTTTTGGTGGCGGCAAAATTGTCAGCTTTGACCAACATGCTGCGTTCGCGCAAACGACTCAAGACTGGATCCGCGACAATGATATGGACGCAGAAATCCGTTATGCTCCGCTGGGCGCGCCACCATCAGGCTGGCCGGGGCACTGGTATCAACTGTCCGATGTGCCTAATGAGATTGACTTACTCATCGTTGATGGCCCGCCTTGGGCCATCCATCCGCATGTGCGGGGCGTGGCCGCAAGCCTGTTCCCGCTTATTCGTCCCGGCGGCAGGGTGCTGCTGGATGACGCTGCGCGACCAGGCGAGCGTGTCGTGACGCGGCGCTGGCGCAAAGAACATGCGAACATGGACTTCACGCTCGACAGCAAAGGGGCCAAGGGCACCTTGCTTGGGCACAAGCACCCCGCTTAAATTTTGGTCGATCGCTCGTCAGTGACCATATCGCTGGCGAGGTCTAGCCCCGCTTTACCATCGGCAATGGTGTGCGCTGGTGCATGCGGGGATTCGATATACGCGGGCTCTTCGACCTCAAGCATCCCCTCCCATTTCGTAATGACGGACGTTGCGACGGCGTTACCGACGACATTGGTCGCGGTGCGGCCCATATCGAGAAACTGATCAATCGCAAGGATCAGCGCGACACCCTCAACGGGCAGGTCAAACATCGCCAGCGTGCCGGTGATGACCACCAACGACGCACGCGGCACGGCGGCGACGCCTTTGGACGAAATCATCAGCGTAAGCAGGATCAGGATCTGCGTGCCGATGGATAGGTCAATGCCATAAGCTTGCGCGATGAAGATGGTCGCAAAGCTCATATACATCATCGAACCATCAAGGTTGAAGCTGTAACCCAAGGGCAGCATGAAGCCCGAAATTCGGCGGGGGACACCAAAGCGGTCAAGCTGTTCAAACAATTTTGGCAACGCCGCTTCGCTTGAGGCGGTCGAGAAAGCGATAAGCATTGGTTCGCGAATGTAGCGGATGAGCGTCCATATGCGTCGCCCCAGAAAGATCGCGCCGATGGTCAAGAGAATTATCCAGAGCAACGCCAGCGACAGATAAAACTCAGTGACCAGTTCCAAATAGGTCGCAAGGATCGCTAGGCCGCTTTTCGCTACAACGGCGGCCAGTGCGCCAAACACCGCTACTGGGGCATAACGCATCACATAATGCGTGATCTGAAGCATCATCTCCGCAAGTGACTCGGCACCGCGCACCAAAGGTGCACCCTTTTCGCCTAAGGCCGAAAGCGCGATGCCAGCGAACAATGCAAACACCAAAATCTGCAAGATGTTATTAGTGGCCATCGCCTCGAAAGCGTTTTTGGGGAAAATCGAAAGAATGAATTCCCAAAAGTCGAGCTTCTTGACCTCTCCAATCGTTGCTGCGGCATTTGCAATCCCGTCAACAGGCGCGCCAACGCCCGGTTGAAACAGGTTAACCATCAACAAGCCGAGGCCAATGGAGATAAAGCTGGCAATGATAAACCATGTAATTGCGCGAAAACCGATACGCCCAAGCGCCGAACTGTCGCCCATATGCGCAATGCCGACGACGATGGTCGATAGAATGAGGGGGGCAACCAACAATTTGATTAAGTTCAAAAATATATCAGAAAGGAGTTTGAATGTTTTGGTTAGATATTCGAACTGCACACTGTCCGGCGCGAAACTGACATGGACCGCGTAACCCACGGCCACGCCGAGGATCATTCCTGCCAATATCCACAATGTAAGCCGTTTATCCACGCAATCCTCCGAATATTGTATGTTTCGCGCGACGCTACACAGGAGCAATGGTCGTCGCAACAAGTTACAGACGCGACTTGTTTAAGCTTCAGAAGCGCGTCATAAGTCTTGTAATAAAATTACAGCGAAATTTGTCGTTGAGCATGGCACATAATCAGATGCTTGCGGGCTGAGGAGATCATTTCATGTCGGCCGCCAAAATTGCTAAAAATACCGGCAAAATCCGCTCCCCCATAAGCACCGTCGCTCCAGCGCAGGCTGGAGCCTATGTCGCCTATCGTGCGAGACTGACAGACGTGATGGGCCCCAGCCTTCGCTGGGACGACGGGGATTGGGAAAAGCTGGGGTAGTTTGGCCGGAAGGCGTTCTCGGCGGCTTTTGGGTGCCCCTCCGCTTTGTCCATACAGCCTCTGAACATTAAAGCCTCAGCTTTTTGTCGCTAAGCCCGCTGGATTGCCCTTTGTTGATGGGTTCGAGGCGTTTTGCTTTTTGGGCTTTTCGGCCTTTGGCTTGCGGACTTCGCGGCTCGATTTCTTTTGGCTCTTGGCCATGATATTTTCCTTTGGAGGAGGCGTACGTAAGTGCAGCTTTGTTCAGGATGCGCTGACCCACATATTGTAAAGATAAGCATCAACGGCCCTGTTTATAAGGACGCTGGCAATATTAGCACGCTGGGCAACCGGCTGGTTTAAGCGACGGCCTCTGTCGCCCGCTTGTAGATGCTATTGAGCGGGCTACGGAAAAGCTTCATCACCATCGGTTCGAAAAATGAGAGCGGAAGCGTGTCATACTCCGGATCAAAGGATGGGCAGTCATATTTGTCGATAAACTCTTCGGTATCGGCAAACCACTCATGCCCGCGAAACTGCTCCCGCATGTCGCGGTCAAGGCCCAGATGGTGGAAGAAATTCTGCCCTTGGAAAATTCCGTGATTTTGCACAATCCAAAGGAGCTTTTCCGAAACGAACGGCTTTAATATGGCAGCGGCGATGTCCGGATGGTTGGCCGCGCCCAGCGTATCACCAATGTCATGCAGCAACGCCATCACGACATAATCCTCATCCCGGCCATCACGATGCGCGCGCGTCGCGGTTTGTAAGGAGTGCGTCAGCCTGTCGACTGCAAATCCGCCAAAATCTCCATCAAGCAATTTCAAATGCTCCAAAATCCGCCGTCCGCCATCTTGCGAAAACGGGATATTGTGCCGCATGATGATTTGCCAATCCTCTTGCGTGCTCTGCGACATATCATGAAATTGTGCGCGGTCTTCTTGGCTGTCCATTCTGCTATCCTCTCGCTATCGACGTTTAACAGCGTTGGCAGACGAAACAAGGGCTTCATGAGCGCGCGAAATGCGGCTAGATCGATTAAATGGCCATATTAGAGCTTTCGGATAAACCCTTCTTCGCGGACAAGAACCGCGCTTTTTGGAACTTGCACTCGGCCGGTTGGGGAGGCGCTACTGCCCTCTATGCGGTTACGGTTATTGCAAACGGACAGCCGTTAAGTTTTCTGGTTCCAGTGCTCATTTCTGCGGTCACTGGGTATTCTGTCACCTTGATTCTATCGGTTATATACCGATATGTCATTGAAAAGCGTCCAGTTGTAACCTGGGGGACGACTTTACTCGCGGTCATGAGCGCAACTTTGCTGTACGCGTATATTGATACATGGGTTGTTCAAACGATCAGAGAGGGTGCAGACCAATCGCCCTTTGCCCAATTGTTGTTAGGCGCGTTGTTCAAGAACAGCCTGCTTGTTGGTGCATGGTCCGCTTTATATTACGCCATCAATTATTTCGTGCGCGCTGAAGAGCAAGCCGACCAGATGATGCGGTTGGAGGCGCAGGCGACCAGCGCGCAGCTTACGATGCTGCGCTATCAGCTTAACCCCCATTTCCTTTTCAACACATTGAATAGCATTTCGACCTTAGTGCTGTTGAAACAGACGGAACAAGCCAATGCCATGCTGTCGCGGCTGTCCTCATTTTTGCGGTTTACGCTTATCAACGAAGCTGCGGCAAAAGTACCGGTGACCCAGGAAATTGAGACGCTAAAGCTGTATCTCGATATTGAAAAAATGCGGTTTGAAGAACGCTTGCGGACATATTTCATCATCGAACCTGCGGTAGAAAACGCCTTGGTCCCGTCGCTGTTGCTTCAGCCACTTGTGGAAAATGCCATCAAATATGCCGTGACGCCGAAGGAAGAGGGCGCAGATATTTCTGTGACCGCTCAACTCGTCGGCCAAAGGGTGCGGATCACCGTTTCGGACACTGGCCCGGGCTTGCAGCCGGGGCAACAAGACCAAAGCTTGTCCACAGGTGTCGGCATGGCGAACACGCGTGAGCGTTTGTTGCAGGCCTATGGCGAGAACCAACGCTTTGAACATTATGTAAAAGCCGGGGGCGGATTTGAGGTTTTGTTGGAACTCCCGTATCAAAGCAGGATTACAGCAGGGGAAGGCAATCAAGCGGGGGCGCAACGGCAAGGAAAAATATCCGCATGAGCATTCGTACAATATTGGTAGACGATGAAAAGCTGGCTATTCAGGGTCTCGAATTACGGCTTCAACCTTTTGACGATATCGAAATTGTGGCCATCTGCAGCAATGGTCGTGAGGCCATTCGCAAGATCAAGACGTTAAAACCGGACTTGGTCTTCCTGGATATTCAAATGCCCGGATTTGATGGCTTTTCGGTTGTGCAGGGGGTGATGGATATCGACCCGCCCTTGTTCGTATTTGTGACCGCCTATTCCGAACATGCCATCAAGGCGTTTGAGGCGCAGGCCATCGATTATTTGATGAAACCGGTGGAACCCGAACGGCTGGCCGATACCATGGACCGCGTGCGCGGCAGGCTGTCCGACAAGCGGACATCGGAAGAACTCGACCGCCTGCGAACGGTTATCAACGAAGTCGCGCCAAATGCGGCGGACAATTTGGGGTCATTGGATGACGATGTGGCATCCACCCGCTTTGAAAAGCTGATAAATATTAAGGATCGCGGCCAGATTTTCCGTGTCGATGTTGAAAGCATTGAACGGATTGATGCGGCGGGCGATTATATGTGCATTTACACCGCCGATAACTCGCTGATCCTGCGCGAGACAATGAAGGATTTGGAAAAACGCTTGGACCCGCGAACCTTCCAACGGGTGCACCGTTCTACGATCGTCAATTTGGATCAGGTCCGTCAGGTTAAGCCGCATACCAATGGCGAATGCTTTTTGGTGCTGGAATCGGGCGCGCAGGTGAAGGTTAGCCGGTCATATCGCGATGTAGTCGCCCGGTTCGTATATTAAGGACATAGGCATGACGCAACCCGATACGCCAACCCGTATGAAGGCCAGCGACTTTCATCCCTATACTCTCGAAATTTTTGATGGCTATGTCCATGGCAAGCTGACCAAGCGCGAATTTATTCGCGAGGCGGGTAAATTTGCGGCGGCTGGTGTTACGGGCCTGATGATTCTCAATCAGCTCAAGCCTGATTACGCGCTGGCGCAGCAAGTTAAAGCGGATGACCCCGCGATCATCACGTCTCGCGTGACGGTGCCAAGTCCCGACGGCCATGGCAGCATCAATGGCTTGCTGGCCAAACCCGCAAAGGCCAAGGGCAAGTTGCCGACCGTTCTTGTGATCCACGAAAATCGTGGGCTTAACCCCTACATTGAGGATGTGGTCCGGCGTTTGGCCAAGGCGGGCTATACGGCGCTTGGTCCTGATGGCCTTTCCTCCGTTGGCGGCTATCCCGGCAATGATGAAACGGGCCGGGAATATCAGGCGAAGCTAAATCCGGCCAAGTTGCTGGAGGATTTCTTTGCCAGCTTTGAATATCTGCGCGATCATCCCGAAAGCACGGGCAAGGTGGGCGCAGTTGGGTTTTGTTATGGCGGCGGCGTGTGCAATGCGCTGGCGGTGGCCTATCCCGAAATGGCGGCATCGGTGCCTTATTATGGTCGCCAGCCCCGAGTGGAAGAAGTGCCCGCGATTAACGCGCCTTTGCTTGTCCATTATGCCGAGGTGGACGAACGGATTAATGCCGGTTGGTTGCCCTATCAGGCCGCGCTCATTGCAAAGCAGAAACGGTTTCAGGTGCATTTCTACCTCGGCACGCAGCATGGTTTTCACAATGACAGCACGCCGCGTTTCGACACACAGGCGGCAGAATTGTCTTGGGCCCGAACGCTTGCGTTTTTCGGGAAAAATCTGCGTTAACGGCGTTCCGCAAAGAAATTTTTGAGCAAGGCCGCAGATTCCTCTGCTGCGATGCCGGCATACACCTCCGGCCTATGGTGTAGCGTCGCGTGTTCAAACAAACGCGGACCATGCGCCACAGCGCCGCCCTTTGCATCGTCAGCGCCATAATAGAGCCGCACTATGCGGGCATGGGCAATCGCGCCTGCACACATCGCGCAGGGCTCTAGCGTTACCCACAGGTCGCATCCGGTGAGGCGGTCATTGCCAAGATACGCCGCCGCCGCACGAATGGCGATGATTTCGGCATGCGCGGTGGGGTCATGGCTTTCCATCGGGCGGTTCGACCCGCGCCCGATAATGACGCCGTCCTTGACGACGATTGCGCCAACGGGCACTTCACCGTGCGCAGCCGCTGCGCGGGCAAGATTGAGCGCTTCATGCATCATTTCGCGGGCTTTGGTCAGGGACATGTGATTTTGCTAGCGCAGATTCCCCCTTTTGGCCACACATCGGCTTGACCTTTTCGGTGTGGAAGGTTAGAGGCAGCGACTTTCGCGGGTCAGTGATTCCGCATACACTCATTTTATACAGGACATATATCATGGCGCGCATCTGCGAACTCACCGGTAAAGGCCGTCTGGTCGGCAACAATGTGAGCCACGCCAACAACAAGACGAAGCGCACATTCCTGCCGAATCTGCAGAATGTGACGTTGTTGTCGGACTCGCTTGAGCAAGGCTACAAGTTCCGCGTGTCGACCCACGGTCTGCGGTCGGTTGAACATGTTGGTGGCCTCGACAATTGGTTGTTGAAGACTTCAGACGAGAAGCTTTCGACCAATGCGCGCAAAGTGAAAAAAGAAATCGCCAAGAAGCATAAAGCTGCGGCGTGAAGCTTTAGGCTGCTGACGCGGCCTTTTGCTCAGGCGAATCATAAGCCGGGGGCAGTATATGCCTCCGGCTTTTTGCTGTCGGGTTGATGAGGCAGACGAAACTGCATCAATATCGTCCGCTGTAACAGGGTGAAATTATTGTCCGAGATCAGCCAGAGGAACAGCTTGTCGCCATCGCTGGTGACGGCAATCCCCTCCATATTGTCGACGAGCAATGGGGGCGCCAGCGACGCAATCACGTCCGCCGAAAGCATGCTGTCGCGCCCTATGCCCTGTATGCTTTCGAAACTTAAGAGCGACACCTTGGCCGAAAAGCCCCGCAGAAACCCGATGGCGCGATTGAGAAGGACGATTCGCCCGTCGGGCAGTTGCACAGCATCAGTCACGCGGTAGCCAGCGGGCGGATGGAATTTGAAAGGCGTTGTGGTGGTGGCGCTTTCAATTGGGTCGCCAGAAAATAGCCATGCGCTGTGTATTTCATCGTCAAGGCTCTCGGCGATAATGATAAACCGGCCATCGTGCAGGCGGACCATGCTCTCCGCGCCTTTGTTGCGGGGCAAATTCTGCAATATTGCGGGCCGTATCGTTCCCGTTTGTTGGGCAAAGGATACTGAATAGCGCCGGATCGCGTGCTTGCCCTCAAAACTGACCCAATATTGGCCGCTATCGCGATCATAAGCCAGTGCCTCACTATCGCGGTCTTTGTAACTTACATTCGGGCCGTGCAAATTTGGCAGCGGCGCGATGAAAGAATCATCTATCCGTCCATGTTTGGTCAATGTGAAGCCAATGACAGTCGCTTTATCGCCAATCCCGACAAAATGATTATTTCCCACAGAAACTAGTGCTGAAATCCCTCCAAAATCCTCGTTGCGGCTGCGTAATTCCCATGCCGCGATAAATTCCAGAGCGCCTACCTGCCCTTGGGCGGGGTTATCGGGATTGAGGGCAAGTCGTCGCACTTTTATGTCTTGGCTGTCGTTAGGATAGATCGTGCGAACGCCGCCAACGGTGAGCACCGCCAAGATGATACCAAGCGCGAGACGTTTCATCCTTGCCGTCATGACACTCCCAACCATTCCTTTTTCTGCGCCGATAGATGAACGAACGATAACAATCGCATTCAGCTTCGGTGCAATAGCGGCTGTGCATAAGGCAATCGATAGCAAAACAAATCGCCGATTTGCTGCACGCGCGCCGAAGCTGAAAAAACATGGAGTATCGAAAATGACACATTTGAAGAAAAGCATCGGCGCACTGGTCCTTGCCACCACGGCTGTAACCGGATTTTCGGCAGCGCCAGCGATGGCGCGCGAACATTATAATGACGGCTATTACAGCCGTGATGATCGTCAGGCCAGCTATGACCGACGTGCTGAACGTGCTTATCGTAATAATAATTACCGCAATAACGCGCGTTGCGACAAGGGTACAGGCGGCACCATAATCGGTGCGGTTGCAGGTGGTTTGCTTGGTAACGAAGTCGCACGTCGCGGCAACAAGACCGAAGGCAGCATCATTGGTGCAGCCGTCGGTGCCTTGGCGGGGCGTGCCATCGACAAGGCGGACAATAACTGCCGTCGCTATCGCTAACAAGCTTAACAAATTTTGCCCGGCGCCGCTCCTTAACCTTGTTAAGCGCCGGGCAGAAGCCGCATTCAGGTTTCGCCCTATATCATTAGGCTCTGACGCTAAGGCCAGTCTTCTGAAGAAGGCTGGCTTTTTCGTTACCACTGAAACTTGTCTGCCACCGCTTTATCCGGCAAAGTGCTGCTATGAACGCATCGCTCGAAACCGCTCGCTTGTCCATCCGGCCCTATCATCGCAAGTCTGAAGCCGAAGTGCTTGTGCCATGTTTGGTGAAGCGGCGCGAACACAGGCGGATGTAGAATATTATTTCAAATCCTATGCCGCTGCCGTTGCTGTCATTGGATGACGGAAGTTCGGCCCCGGTTTTTGTAGCCTTGACCAATCGGCCAACTGCAAAGCAATATGTT
Source organism: Sphingorhabdus sp. EL138 (assembly GCF_945882965.1). GTDB lineage: Bacteria > Pseudomonadota > Alphaproteobacteria > Sphingomonadales > Sphingomonadaceae > Sphingorhabdus_B. Next base: position 37,012 of record NZ_CAMCWY010000013.1, on the reverse strand, counting down.
AGCGTATATGACAGATAAACATCGCGCTTGCTTGGGCATCATAGTTGGTGGCAAAGGGGGCATATGTCCGGAACAGAAAACAGTCCGCCCCGCTTTGCCGGCGGCATCTTCATCGCCTTCGGGCTATTAATCGGGGCCATTTTTGGCGTCGCCATGGATCAGGCCTCTGCTGGGACAGTCATCGGCATGGCAGTCGGTATTATTATCGCAGTGCTGATTTGGCTCATGGATCGCAAACGTCGTTAAGGGATAAATCATATGTGGAAACACGTGCGCAACATCGTTTTAATCGTCATTGTTCTGGCGCTTGCCGGTACTTGGTACATTACCCGGCCCGATGTTGCCAAACTTTCGCTTGATGCGGTTACCGGTGCTTCGCCCGAAATTACCGCGCCGCGCCCGCAGATTTTCCCGACCATAAAGATAGCGGAGGTCGATCGCTGGCAAGCTGGCGAGGCACCGATTGCCGCGCCGGGTCTTATCGTTGAACGCTTTGCAGACGGTCTCGACCACCCGCGCAATGTATACACGCTGCCCAATGGCGACGTTTTGGTGGCCGAGACAAATTCGCCAGCGCGCGAAGCTGGCGGTATTGAGGGTTTCGTGATGAAATGGCTGATGGGCAAGGCGGGTGCGGATGTCCCCTCTGCCAACCGCATCACCTTGTTGCGGGACGCCGATGGTGATGGAAAGGCCGAACTGAAAACGCCGTTCCTGACGGGACTGAATTCGCCATTTGGTATGGTCCTGATTGGTGAGGAGCTCTATGTTGCCAATACCGATGGCTTGATCGTCTTTCCCTATAAGCCAGGCGACACAAAAATTACGGTTAAGGGTAAGGAGCTGACAAAGTTCAACGCTGTTGCGCCGAACAACCATTGGACGCGCAATCTTGCCGCGTCACCCGATGGCAAAAAAATCTACATCGCGGTGGGGTCGAACAGCAATATTGGCGAGCTTGGTATGGAGGTCGAAAACGGCCGTGCCATGGTGTTGGAATATGACATCGCGAAGGACAAGAAAATTCCCTATGCGATTGGGATGCGTAACCCCGTTGGTCTGGGTTGGGATAAATCTGGTCGTTTGTGGAGCGTGGTAAACGAACGTGATATGCTCGGGTCCGATATGGTGCCTGACTATCTGGCGCTCGTTGAATTTGGTGCCGATTATGGTTGGCCGCAACATTATTGGGGCGGTTTTACCGACGCCCGCGTGTCACCGCCAAAGCCGGCAAAGCGCGAATATGAACGCCGTCCGGACTATGCACTTGGCGCGCATACAGCGCCGCTTGGCTTGGCCTTTGGCTATGACGGCAAGCTGGGTGCTAGCCTGACCGAAGGGGCGTTTGTTGCCCGCCATGGGTCGTGGAACCGCAAGCCTGTGTCGGGCTATGATGTGATCTTCGTTCCCTTTGCAAAGGGCGAACCTGCCGGCAAGCCAGTCAATGTCCTCACAGGCTTTTTGGACAGGGATGGCAATGCGCAAGGTCGCCCGACGATGCTGGCGATGGCAAAGGATGGGGCCTTGTTGGTCAGCGATGACGTCGGCAATATCATCTGGCGCGTACGGGCGAAAAACTAGGGTCAGGACCACTTAAATCCACCTTCGGATTTGGCCCATTTTGTCCATGCCGCGTTGGCAAGCTTGGACTTAGAACCACTAAGCATGCGCTTACCGCCTTGCACTGAACAAAATGGCCTCAAACCGCGAAGGTGGATTTAAGTGGTCCTGACCCTAAGCAGCCAGCATTTTGAGCGCCACGCGGCGGTAAATTTCCGTGAGCGCGGTCAAGTCGGCAATGGCTACCGCTTCATCCAGTTTATGCATCGTTGCATTGCACAGGCCAAATTCGACCACGGGGCATATTTTCGTCAGGAACCGCGCATCCGAAGTGCCGCCCGTCGTCGATGCTTCGGGTGCGATGCCGACGACAGCCTCCACCGCCTCTGCTATAGCCGCTGAGAAACCCCCAGGAGGTGTCAGGAAGGCCTCTCCGGATATCATAGCGGTCAAGTTGCCCCCATGGTGCTCTACAAGCGCACGGAGCCTTAAAACAAGCGCATCGCCATTTTGCAGATCATTGAACCGGATCGACAATCGCGCTTCAGCTTTGGCCGGAATGACATTGGTTGCTGTGTTGCCGACATTTAGGTCGGTAATCTCTATATTGCTCGCCTGAAACCAGTCGGTGCCTTCATCGAGCGTGATCGCTTCGATCGCCGCCAAAATCGCTATCAGTCTAGGAATCGGGTTGTCCGCCAGATGCGGGTACGCGACATGGCCTTGTGTGCCAGCGACCGAAATCCACATGTTCACGGAGCCGCGACGGCCGATTTTCATCATGTCACCCAAGCGGTTGACGCTGGTGGGTTCGCCAACGAGGCAATAATCAGGGATGCTACCGCGTGCCTGCATATGGGTGATGAGTGCCCGTGTGCCGTGGATGGCTGGCCCTTCTTCGTCGCCAGTGATGATCAGGCTGATCGTGCCTGCATCCTTCGGGATATCGTGCAGCGCAGCAACAAAGGCGGCGATACTGCCCTTCATATCGACAGCGCCGCGTCCGTGCAGCAAATCGCCCTTGATCTCTGGCACAAACGGGTCGCTCGCCCAGCCATTGCCGGGCGGCACTACATCGACATGGCCAGCGAACGCAAAATGGCCTCCGCTTGCCGCACGAATGGCGAACAGATTTTCAACAGGCGCGCCATGCGCGGGGTTCGTGTCGCCTTCGCCTGAAATGAGACGTTCGACGGTAAAGCCCAGCGGGACAAGCATCTGTTCAAGCGCGTCAAACACCGCGCCAGTGGCGGGCGTGACGCTTTCGCAAGCGATCAGTCGTTGGGCATAAGTCAGTGCAAGAGCATCAGTCATTAATCCCATTCGTTACGGATAAATGCGCGCCAAAACAAGTCAGACATCAGCCTTACAATAAGCTGTCTGGGTCAGCGCATCATTGCAGAACGCGGGCGAGCGCGTTTGACCACCCAGCCAAGCGGGCTTCGCGCGCTTCTGCACCAAGTATCGGTGCAAAACGCGTTACCCCGCCCCGCATGCTGGCTGCATCCTCAAGCGAGGGGAATAGTCCGCAACCAACCGCCGCGAGCATGGCTGTACCAAGCGCCGTTGTTTCGACAAAGGCCGGGCGTTCGACATCAATCGCCAGCATGTCCGCCAGATCTTGCGCCATCCAGTCATTCGCGACCATCCCGCCATCAATGCGCAACTCGGCCCAATCGGCACCGTCGGCGGCAAAGGCGGTTTTAAGGTCATAGGTCTGATGCGCCATCGCCTCCAGCGCAGCGCGGGCGACATGCGCCTTTTTGGCCGCAAAGCTCAGCCCGCTGATCGTGGCGCGGGCATCTGGACGCCAATGCGGCGCGCCGAGGCCTGAAAGCGCAGGTACCAGATAAACCCCGCCATTGTCGGTTACGCTGCGCGCCAGCGGCTCAGTTTCGGCGGCATGCGCGATAAGCCCCAGATCATCGCGCAGCCATTGCACAAGGCTGCCCGCGACAAACACTGACCCTTCCAACGCATAATGACGTTCGCCATGCAACTGGTACAAAATCGTCGAGAGCAAGCGGTGGCGCGACTGGCGGAGTGTCGTCCCAGTTTGCGTTAGCACAAACGCGCCGGTGCCAAAGGTCGCCTTGGTCTGCCCGACGGCAAAGCAACCTTGCCCTATGGTTGCGGCTTGCTGATCCCCCGCCATGCCCGAAATTCGGATTGCGCCGCCGAAATGCTCCGGCAAGGTCGTGCCAAGGTCGCCTGCGCAATCGGTGATCTCTGGCAATATATCGCGTGGAACCCCGAACAGGTCCATCAACCCGTCATCCCATCCGCCGCTACCAATCGCCATCAACGCGGTGCGCGCGGCATTGCTGGCGTCGCTTATATGGCTTCCGCCCGTCAGCCGGTAGACAAGGTAGCTTTCGACCGTGCCCACCGCCAGATGTGCGCCCGCATCCTTTAACTGCGACCAATTTTCCAGCGCCCAACCGATTTTCGATCCCGAGAAATACGGGTCAAGCAACAATCCGGTTTTCGCCTGAACCACGGGTTCTTCGCCTTGCGCCTTCATCGCGGCGCAAATGTCCGCCGTCCGCCGGTCCTGCCATACAATGGCGGGCGCGAGCGGTTTGCCGGTGCGTTTGTCCCAAAACACCACGGTCTCGCGCTGGTTAGTAATGCCGATGCTGGCGATGCGGTCAGCGCCGCCAGCCTTGGCCACCATCGCTTGCGCACAAGCAAGCGTCAGGTTCCAGATTTCTTGCGCATCATGTTCGACAAGGCCAGGTTGCGGATAATGCTGCGTTAGCGGGCGCTGGCAACTGTCGACGGCGGTCCCGTCTTTGGTAAATAATACGGCGCGCGTAGATGTCGTGCCTTCGTCAATGACCAATATATATTCGCTCATGCCTCTGCCGCGCGTAATGCGCGTCCCTCCTTGGATAAAATGAATATCGCGCGGTTGCCGAAAACCAAACGATTGACCGCAAGCGCCACCAGCACCGAACTAACCAGCACAAAGACCATGACGTCAATATAATGCAGCCAAGGCAGGCCAAAATGCTGATAAAATGTCTCGCCAGCATATAAGGTGTCCGGGCGGTAGAGTATAAAATTGTGCAGCGCATAAATGCCAACGCCATAGACCAGACCGAATATCGCCGCCCGCGCATCCACATTGCTGAACAATAGCCCAGCGATAAAGGCAGACAAGATCGGCATGGAGGACAGGCCGTTCAGTTCCTGCAGCAAGTTGATGATGCTGCTGGCGCCAGCATATAAAGGCACCAACATAATCGCGACGATGCTTGCGCCAATGCCGACCGCGCGGTTGAGGGTAATCGCACTGGTTTGGGCATTGATAAATTTACGATGGAAATCGACCGTGTAGAGCGTGATTGTCGCGTTCAGAACCGCCGAAAAAGTTGTGAGCACAGCCGCTGCAATCATCGCGGCGAACATGCCGCTGGTCCAATTTGGCAATACTTGCGCGACCACCATGCCATAGGCCCGGTCGCCAACATCGCCGAACAATTTGTAAGCGACGACGCCGGGGATGACGACAATCGGCGGGATAATGAGCACGCGGACAATCGCGGCGGCCATTACCCCTTTCTGCGCCTCTCGCACCGTCGGCGCGGCCAATGCCTTTTGCGTGATATTCTGATTGGTGGACCAATAAAATATCTGAATGAATATCATCCCTGTAAACAAAGTATGGAACGGGATGGGAGAATCCAAACTGCCGATCATCGATATCCGTTCGGCCGGAACGCCGGTAAACAGATCGAAATTAACCGCTGCCAGGGCCAAGATAACCACCGCCAGCGCCAACCCCAATATGCCAACGCCGCTATAGCTATCCAGCACCGCGACGGCGCGCAGCCCACCCAAAATCGCATATGCCGCACCGACGACCGCAAAGATGCTGGCGATGACGATGACGGGCACGTCCGTGCCAAATAATGACTGCATGAACAGCGACCCGCTATAGATGACAGCGGGCAAATAGATGAAGACATTGCCAATGAGAAACAGCGCCGAAATGACAGTGCGAATGCTCCCACCATTATATCTTTTTTCCAATAATTCGGTCACCGTCGTGCAATTGTTACGATAGTAAATGGGCACAAAGACAAAGGCCAAGATCAGCAACCCAACAAACCCCGCCAGTTCCCACCACGCGAGCAACAGCATTTGATTGCCGTTCATGCCCACCAATTGATCGGTGGAAAGATTGGTGAGCGTAATGGCACCGGCCACCAAGAACCAGTTCAGCCCGCCGCCTGCCAGAAATATGTCTTTGTCGGTTTTGCTCTGGTCGCCCCCCGCGTTATTTTTCCCGCGCACCTTGACCCATGTAAACACGCCGATAAGGACCATGAGGCCCACAAAAATACCGAATTGAACGGCCGATTGACTGGCTTCGAACATCGCAATTCCCCTTATTGCTTGACGCGTCAAATTGCTCTGCGCTTTTGTTGGTTGCGAAACTAGAGCATGTGTTTGAAAAGGCAATGCGTCTGATGTGCGCGATTGTCGCAACTGCGCCCGAGGGAGAGAATATTTTGCGCCACATGCGTTTTGATGCGCCAGATAGCTGCTTGATATTGGCCTGCGCCAGGGGTGCGCCGTTGTCGGTGTTATATTGGGGCGCGGCCTTGCCCTTGGGCGTTGATGTTGCCGCGTTGGAGCGGCTGTCCGAACGGCAAGGGATGCACGGCGTTGCCGATATGTCCTTGCCTTTGTCCTTGGCGATGGAGCCTGGGCTTGGTCATCCGATGTTTCATGGCTTTGCCGTGCAGCGGGCGGGCAAGGATTGGGGAAGCCTGTTTGAGGTCGCCAAGGTTGAACCGCGCGGTCAGGGGGCCAAAATCGTTTGTCGCGACGAACGCACGCGGCTTGGGCTGGAATATGAGATTGATTTTGATGGGTGCAGCGGCGTGCTGCGCTTGCGGTCAACATTGACCAATTATGGGGCAACGCCGCTTGATCTAAACGACATGATGACCGCGTGCCTGCCCGTACCGGACGCGATGACCGACATTATCGGCTTTACGGGACGTTGGACGCAGGAGCTTACGCAAGAGCGGGTGGCCCGCAATGCAGCAACCTATCTGCGCGAGAACCGCAGTGGGCGGACGTCGCATTTCAGCTACCCCGCTATCCTGCTGGCCACCGCCGATACCAAACAAAGCACGGGCGAGGCCTATGGTTTTCATCTGGCATTTAGCGGCAATCATCGCCTGCGGGTGGACTCGCTCACCGATGGGCGGGTGTTGGCCAGCCTTGGCGCGCTGCTTTTACCCGGCGAAGTGCGGCTAGCGCCGGGCGAGAGCTATGAAAGTCCGGAGATTATTGCGGCTTATAGTGACAGCGGGCTAAGCGCGCTCAGCCGCAAATATCACGAATATGTGCGGACAAAATTGCTGCGGCCTGAAACTCGGGTCAAGCCCCGCCCGGTGCATTACAACACATGGGAGGCGGTCTATTTCGACCATGATGTCGCCAAGCTGAAAGAGCTTGCGACCCGCGCCGCGGCGATCGGTGTCGAGCGCTTTGTCTTGGATGATGGCTGGTTTGGTGGCCGCCGCCATGACCGTGCGGGGCTGGGTGATTGGACCGTATCGCGGGACGTCTATACCGATGGCCTTGGCCCGTTGGTCGATCATGTCACGGGCCTTGGCATGGAATTCGGATTGTGGTTCGAACCCGAAATGGTCAACCCTGACAGCGACCGGTATCGCGCACATCCCGATTGGGTATTGGGCTTGGAAGGAGTCGAACAAGTCCCTTTCCGTTCGCAATTGGCGTTGGACATTAGCCGCGCCGAAGTCGCTGATTATCTGTTCCATGCCATCGACGCGATTTTGCGCGATCATGACATCAGCTACATCAAATGGGACATGAACCGCGACCTCAGCCATCCCGGTGGGCAAGGCGGCACAGCACGCGCTTTTGCCCAAGTTCAGGCACTTTACGCCTTGCTTGACCGCGTCCGCAGCGCGCATCCGCATGTGGAAATTGAGAGCTGCTCCTCGGGTGGCGCGCGGGCCGACATGGGCGTTTTGGCGCATAGCGACCGTGTTTGGACGTCCGACAGCAACGACGCGCTAGACCGCCAAGTAATCCAACGCGGGGCCAGCTTTTTCCTGCCTCTCGAAGTGCTAGGTTGTCATATAGGGCCAGCAAAATGTCATGTGACGGGGCGGCGGCTGTCGATGGAAATGCGCGCGGCGACGGCATTTATGGGGCATATGGGGCTTGAGCTGAATTTGCTGACCGAGCGGGCGGCGGACCTTGATATGCTCAAAAATGCCATAGATTTGCATAAAAAACATCGTGCTTTGCTGCATACAGGCGACCTTTATCGTTTGGACAGCGCGTCGCAGTTGATCGCCAGCGGCGTCGTTGCGCGCGATAAATCCGAAGCATTATATTCGCTCGCTTATGTCGCCAGCGACACAAAGGTTTTGCCGGGGCGTTTGAAGTTTGATGGTCTTGATCCGGAGCGCCAATATCGGCTGCAACTCATTTGGCCAAACAACTGGCAGGCGGTGAAAGGACCGTCGGCGATTGAAACGTTGAACCTGACTGGCAAGGGCGCAATATTCAGCGGCGCGGCGTTGATGCACAATGGATTGCAATTGCCGCATGCCTATCCCGAAACCTGCTTGCTGTTTTACGTCGCCGCCATTTGAAGCGCTTCAATGTGGTCGCGCGCTTGCATGAGGTCTGCGACGAAGTTGCGCCGTTCCTGCGCGGCCATTTCGGCATCGGGCAGGCGCAGCAGGTAGCTTGGGTGGATGGTGACCAAAACAGGCACGCCTTCCTCGCTTTCCAATATGCTGCCCCGGCTTTTGGTAATCGCGACATTGCGCCCCGTGAGACTGCGTGCCGCCGTCGCGCCCAAGGCAATGATCAGGTCGGGCTGCAATATCTCAATCTCGCGTTTCAACCACCATCGGCAGTGGTTCACTTCGCTGATATTCGGCCGTTCGTGGATGCGTCGCTTGCCCTCTGGCTTGAACTTGAAATGTTTGACGGCGTTGGTGACATAGGCTTGCGCGCGGTCCAGCCCAGCTTGGGCCAAGGCCGCATCGAATATCTGTCCCGCAGGCCCCACAAAGGGTCGCCCCTGCATATCCTCTTGGTCGCCAGGCTGTTCACCCACGAACATCAGCCTGGCGCGCTCTGGCCCTTCGCCAAAGACAATCTGCGTGGCTGGCCCAAACAAAGGGCAACGGCGGCAGCGTCCGGCTTCGGCCTGTAACGTCGCCAATGTATCGGCGACGGACGCTGCAATCTCTTTCTCAATCATCGCCAGTTCGCGGTTTCGTGCAGACTGGATGAGTTCAGAGATCAAAGCGGTCTCGGGCATATTGTGCCAGTATTTCTTGGGCATCTCCTTCAACATCGCCTTCACCTTTAGGCGGGCGGGGTTGAAGGTTGACCCGTAATAGGTCTTCCACTGCGCCTCAATTGCGTCTTGGGACGGCGCGTCTTCCTTGCGCGCGGCTGGTCCTTCCAACAATATGTTCTTGTCCCAATGGATTGAAAGTGCAGGCGTCAGTATGGACCAGCGCATGCCCCCAAAACGGCGGATGAAGAAGGACGCGTTGGCGCGGACGATATGATGTTCAGGCTCAAACCACGCGATAAAATGTTCGTCGCCCTCTTCCTCGATCCGCCGAAAACGGACGAAAGCGCGCATTTTGTGAATGTCGCGCCGGACGGTTTTTGCCATGATATCAAGCTTGCGCAACAACGGGTCAGCCCGGTCGCCCATATGCCGCCGTCCAGCCTTTAGGTCGATCAGCAATTGAAACAAAAGCCCAAAACGCGCCGGATCATTATGGCAGATGACGGATCGCGATAGTTCGGCAAAGCCCTTGGGCACAGCAATGGGTGCGGCCGCAATCTTGCTGTCCGGATTGGAGAACAGGTCGGTGCGCTGAGCGCCCACCTGCCACACCACATCGGCTGGCTTTGCACCCAGACGCAGTAGGCCGCGACATTGCGCACGCCACCCGTCAAAGTCATCTTCGCTGTCCAACCGCGCGGTGATCACGCAAACAGTTCCAACTGATTCACCTTGGGCGCAACCGATGCGCGCAAATGTTCCATATCGGTCAGCGCGCCGGGGCTCCACCCTTCGGCGGTGATGAACGGGCGGATCTTAGTAATCGACACGGTAAGTCTGCCCACATCCTCCAGCCGCAGCCGCCGCCAACGCCGCGCCTTAACGATTGCGTCCACGGCTTTGGTGCCAAGCCCGGGCACACGCCACAGCAGTGCCTTTGGCGCAGCATTCACATCTACCGGAAATTGGGCGCGATGCTTCAATGCCCATGCAAGCTTAGGATCAATGTCCAAGGGCAAATTGCCATCGGCCTCTGCCGCGTCGATCACCTCGTGCGGGGCAAAGCCATAAAAACGCATCAGCCAGTCGGACTGATACAGGCGATGTTCGCGCATTAACGGCGGGCGTTGCAGCGGCAAAACCGCGCTTGCGTCTGGAATGGGGCTGAACGCCGAATAATAGACGCGGCGAAGGCCAAAGCGATCATATAACCCATTGGCGCGGCGCACGATGTCGCTGTCTGTTGCGGTGTCGGCACCAACAATCATTTGTGTCGATTGTCCCGCAGGCGCGAAATTTGGTGCGCTGCGATATTTCTTCTTCGCATCGCGCCCATCGAGAATGGCCTCTTTAAGGCCGCCCATCGCGCCTTCAATCCGCTCTTCCGATTTTTCGGGCGCCAGCTTTTGCAAGCCAGCGCGCGTGGGCAATTCGACATTGATGGACAATCGGTCGGCATGTCGGCCCGCAGCCTCAAGCAATTCTGGGTCTGCATCGGGGATCGTCTTTAGGTGGATATACCCCCGAAAATCATGGTCTTCACGCAAGCTACGCGCGACCTCAACAATTTGCTCCATCGTGTAATTGGAGCTTTTGATGATACCTGATGACAGAAACAGCCCCTCAATATAATTGCGTTTGTAGAAATTGAGCGTGAGATCAACCACCTCCTTAGGCGTGAAACGCGCGCGGCGGACGTTGGAGCTTTTACGGTTGATGCAATAATGGCAGTCGAAAATGCAGCTATTGGTCAGCAGAATTTTTAACAGCGATATGCACCGACCATCGGGGGCATAAGCATGGCAAATACCCATGCCCTCGGTCGAACCAATCCCGCCCGATTTGTTGCTTGATCGTTTCGATGTGCCGGATGACGCGCAGGACGCATCATATTTCGCCGCATCGGCAAGAATGGCCAGCTTTTCGGATATCTGAATCTGTGACATTTGTTCTATTTATGTTCTAAATCTCGCAATGTCTATGCACAATGCAGATCATTCGGTGCAATTGGTTTACATCGGCCCCACTGCGCCCCATATCTGGCGTTAGAAAAGGACCGTCACTATCGCGCAAACCCTTGCCCAACATTGGATAGAGCCTCAGGCGCATGGCATCTATGTCAAGCCAGCGGACATGTGGATTGACCCGTCGCGCCCCGCCGAACGCGCTTTGGTGACGCACGGCCATGCCGACCATGCGCGCAGTGGGCATGGAGCCGTCTGGGCAACGCCAGAGACGCTGGCTATCATGGCGCTGCGTTATGGCACCGAAACAGGCACGCCCACGCCCTATGGCGACGGGTTTGAAGCAAATGGTGTGAAGATCAGCTTTCACCCCGCCGGGCATGTTCTGGGGTCGGCGCAGATCCTGTTAGAATATGCAGGCGAGCGCGTGGTGGTGACAGGCGACTATAAACGGCGGTTCGACCCGACCTGCGCGCCGTTTGAAGCTGTGGCTTGCGATATCCTGATAACCGAAGCGACCTTTGGCTTGCCCGTGTTCACGCATCCGCCGATTGAGGTTGAGATTGCCAAATTGCTCGCCGCGCGCGGGGCCAATATCGATGGGTGCATATTGATAGGGGCCTATGCGCTGGGCAAGGCGCAGCGGGTGATCGCAGAGCTACGGCGCGCTGGCTATGACGCGCCAGTTTATATCCACGGCGCGATGCAGAAAATGTGTGATCTATATGCGGCGCATGATGTTCCCTTGGGCGATCTCATACTGGCAACGGGACTTGCCAAGGCAGAGATGAAAGGCGCGATTGTCATTGCCCCGCCATCGGCGATGAATGACCGCTGGGCGCAGCGTCTGCCCGACCCGATAACCGCCATGGCATCGGGATGGATGCGGGTGCGGCAACGGGCGCGACAACGCAATGTTGAACTGCCTTTGGTCATTTCCGACCATGCAGATTGGAACGAGCTGACCGAAACTTTGTTGGAGCTTCGGCCCACAGAAACATGGATTACCCATGGCCGCACTGACGCGCTTGGTCGGTGGTGTGAGCTCCATCAGTTGAAAGCGCGCGCGCTCGATCTTGTTGGCCGTGAAGACGAGGATGAGAGCTGATGCAGGCTTTCGCCGCGTTGATTGATGGGCTGATCTACACACGATCACGCGACCTTAAGATCCGGTTGATCACAGAATATCTGCGCGATATGCCTGATCCGGATCGCGGTTGGGCGCTGGCGGCGCTCGCGGGCACGCTCAGCATTGCAACGGTGAAATCGGCGGCGATTCGCATTATGGCCGAGGAACGCTTTGACCCTATGCTATTCCGCATGAGCCGCGATTATGTCGGCGACACAGCGGAAACCGTCGCGCTGATGTGGCCCGATGTTAAAACGGATGCCGTGGCACCGACGGTGTCTGAAGTCATTGACCTGCTCAACAGCGCAAGCCGTGCGCGCGCGCCAATCGTTCTGGCGGAACTGATGGACAGGCTGGATGCCAATGGCCGTTATGCGCTGCTGAAGCTGGCAACAGGCGGCATGCGCGTGGGCATATCGGCGCGGTTGGCCAAAACCGCCTTTGGGATGGCCTTTGGCCTTTCAGTGGACGATGTTGAAGAGGTCTGGCACGTGCTTCGTCCGCCTTATGCGGAGCTGTTTGCGTGGGGCGAGGGCAAGTCCGAACGCCCCGATCCTGCGGACAGCGCGTTTTTCCGGCCCTTCATGCTTGCCCATCCATTGGAGGATTGCACTGTCCAGCTCAGCGTATTTGCGGCTGAGTGGAAATGGGACGGCATCCGCATCCAGATTGCGTCAACGGGCGGCGAAACGCGGTTGTTTAGCCGGGGTGGCGATGAAGTGACCGCAGCGTTTCCGGAAATCGCCGCTGCCTTTGACGGCATCGGCGTTGTCGATGGCGAATTGTTGGTTCGCGGCGATGTGCAAGGCGGGGAGGCGGCAAGCTTCAACGCGCTGCAACAACGCTTGGGCCGCAAGAATGTGACCGCGGCGATGCAGGCGGAATATCCGGTGTTTGTGCGCCTGTACGATATATTGTTCGACGGGACGCAGGATGTGCGCAGCCAGCCTTGGAGTGCGCGGCGGGAACGGCTGGAATTATTCGCTGCCAAACTTGACACGGTTCGGTTCGATCTGTCCACGATCATCGAAGCGCGCGATTTCGACCATCTTGCGGAAATGCGCTCCGGTGCGCGTGAGGCGGCGATTGAAGGCGTCATGTTAAAGCGGCGCGATTCGCCTTATCTGGCGGGCCGCAAGGTTGGCCTCTGGTACAAATGGAAACGCGAACCGCTCATCGCCGATTGCGTGATGATGTATGCGCAGCGCGGGAGCGGGAAACGCTCGTCTTATTATTCGGATTATACCTTTGGCTGCTGGACCCCCGACGGCGCTTTGTTGCCCGTGGGCAAGGCTTATTCCGGGTTCAGCGATGCGGAACTGAAATGGCTTGACCGTTTCGTGCGCGACAACACGGTTGCCCGCTTTGGTCCAGTGCGTGAAGTCGAAAAGTCGCTGGTCCTTGAGGTCGCGTTTGACGCGGTGCACGAATCTAAACGCCATAAATCGGGCATTGCAATGCGTTTCCCGCGCATCTCGCGCCTGCGCAGCGACAAGCCAGCCGATGAGGCGGATACTATTGCGGCCTTACGCGCGATGATTGGTTAGAGGAATGCCCTGACATCAGCCATGAAGCGGTCGAACTGGTCATGGTGCAACCAATGGCCGGCATTTTCATATTCCACGACCTCTGCCGTCGGGAAATGCGCGATACGGCCATCCTTTTCAGGGTTTGAGGCCCAGCTATTTGCGCCATACATCATCAACATGGGGCAAGTGATCGACTGCCAAATGGCCAATAAATCCTCACGCGGCATATCAAAGATCGCCCAGATATTGAGGTAATTGTCGAACTTCCAGCTCCAGCTACCATCCTCGTTGCGGCTGATACCATGCACCGTCAAATGCCGCGCTTGTTCGTCGGTTAAATAGCTGTTTTCGGTCTTCATCCGTTCATACGCGGCTTCGATATTGGGATAGCGTTTAGGCGTGCGACCGGCGGCGTTGCGTTTGTCCTCGATCCATTGGCGAAAACGGTTTTGAATGCCGATGGCATCACGCTCGGCCTGCATCTTTGGGGACAGGCCCAGTCCTTCGATGTTGACCATCTTGCGGACATTTTCTGGGAAGAGGCCGGCATAGCGAGTCGCGATATTGCCGCCCATTGAATGCGCGATGATGCTGACGGGGGCAAGGTTCAGCTGATGGATCAATTGCGCCATGTCATAGACAAAGGTCGACATTTCATAGCTGCCATCGGGCGACCAGGCGCTGTCGCCATGGCCCCTGAGGTCGGGCGCAATGATATGCCAGTCGTGGCGCAATTCCTCCGCCACCCAATCCCAGCTGCGCGCATGATCGCGGCCGCCATGGACCAAGAGCAAAGGCGGCGCGTCGGGGTTGCCCCAGTCGACATAATTTAGCCGAAGGCGTTGCGAGATAAAGCTGTTGGTGATGGGGCCATGTAAAGTCATTCTGCGGCCAGTAATTGCTCTGCGCCCCCAAGGTCAACCGATACCAGTCGGCTAATGCCCTGTTCAATCATCGTCACGCCGAACAAACGGTGCATCCGGCTCATCGTAACGGCATTGTGGGTGACGATTAAATAGCGAGTTTCAGTCTCTTGCGTCATCGCGTCTAGCAAATCGCAGAAACGTTCGATATTGGCGTCGTCCAAAGGCGCGTCAACTTCGTCGAGGACGCAAATAGGGGCTGGGTTGGTGAGGAATAGCCCAAAGATGAGCGCGACAGCGGTGAGCGCCTGTTCGCCGCCCGACAGAAGCGTGAGCGACTGCAGTTTCTTGCCCGGTGGTTGCGCGAAAATTTCGAGGCCAGCCTCCAACGGGTCATCGCTGTCGATCAACGCCAGATGCGCTTGTCCGCCATTGAACAAAGTCGAAAACAGGCGGCGGAAGTGGCCGTCTACCGCCTCAAAAGCCGTAAGCAACCGTGCGCGGCCTTCGCGATTCAGACTGCCGATGGCACCGCGCAAGCGATTGATGGCAAGGGTAAGCTCTTCGCTTTCGGCAAGGCCTGCGCCTTGCTGCGTTTCCAGTTCGGCCAGTTCGTCGGCGGCGATCAGGTTTACAGGCCCGATCCGTTCCCGGTCATTTTGTAGGCCGTCGAGGCGGTTCGATTCCCGATCCGTATCGTCCATCGCATCTTCATCAAAGTTCAGTTTTTCGGGCAGGACTGGCGGCGGACATTCGAATCGTTCCCCCGAAATCCGGCCCATTTCGACGCGGCGCTGTTCCTGATTTTCGGCACGCGCTTCTGCACCTGCGCGGGTTTCGCGGGCAACAGATAGCATCTCGGCTGCTGCCGACAATTCGCTTTCCAGTGCGCGCAACATTGTCTCATGCGCCGTTTCTGTGGTTTGCAGGCCAGCGAGCTTCTCGGCCAACTGCGCTTTATCGGCTCGCAAAGTAGCAATGTCGCGGACCAGTATTTCCGGCCTTCCCGACAGCTCTGCTTGCTCAGTAGCGATATCGGCGCTGCGTGTGTTCATTTCGGCGATCCGGCGTTCGGCTTCGCCTGCGCGTTCCTGCCAACTGCGAATTTCGGCCATCGCCACGGCGCGGCGCTCGCGACTTTGCGCTATGCGTTGTTCGAGTGCAGACAGGTCCGCCTGATTGCGCGCCAACAAATCGCGCGTTGCATCATGTGCCGCAGCAAGGTTTTGGACGCGGTCGGCATGATGCGACCCATCGGGCAGGGCATCGCGAGCCGTCTCGGCTGCTGTGCGCTCCGCTTGCGCCTCGGCCAAATCTTGCTCGGCGGCTGCCATCCGGTCGCCAAGCGCCGCCTTTGCAGATTTTAGCCGCGTCAACGCGTCTTCGGCTTGATCCACAGCGCGCAGTGCTTGGCGCAACTGGCCTTCAGTCACTACACGCGCCGCCGTCGCCGCGCGAACCGCGTCCTGCGCAACTTCAATCTTATCCGTCATCTGCAACAGGCGTTGCGCCTGCGCATTCAGCGCGTCTTGCGCAGGCGCGATGAGCATATCCAGTTCGGCCAAACGGTTGGCGCGGACCAATTGCTCTGCAATCGTCGCGCCATCGCCATCGGTCGCAAAACCATCCCATCGGCGCAGCCTGCCTGTCAACGTCACCAGACGTTCGCCTGGGGCAAGCGCTTGGCCATTATCTGCCTCAACGACGCGCACCATAGACAATCGCGCGGCAAGCTCTGGCGGCGCATCGACAAAATGTATCAGGGCCGTATCGGCGACCTTATCAAGCGCAGCAGCCCCGCCAAGCCAGCGGCGTCCGGTTTCCCCACCAATGCTGGCATCTGCATCCTCACCCAGGGCAGCGGCCAAAGCGTGTTCATAGCCGTGCTTGACCGAAATGCGGTCAATCGCTTTGTTGCCTTGGCTTTTGGTCAAGGACCGCTGCAGCGCGCTCTGTTCGGTCAACAACGCGGCCAGTTCCGCCTTGGCACTTGCGATTGCGACTTGGGCAACATCGCGGGCGGAGATGACAGCGGCACGCTGCGCCTCGGCGGCTTCATGCGCATAATTGTCCGCTTGCAATTGTGTCTGCAAGCGTTGCACGTCTGTATCGGCTTGGCTTTTGGCTCCGGCATATTGCGCCTCATCCCCCAACGCATCGCGTTCCGATATGATCCGCGCGCAGGCTTGCTCAGCCCGCCCTTCACGCGTCGTTGCCGCCGCCAGCGCAGCATGTGCAACACGCAACTCGGCATCCGCACGTGCTTGCTCTGCGGATGCATTGGCCAAGGCTATTTCGCTCTCACGCGCTTGCCGTTCGGCGTTTTCTGCGGTGCGCAGCAAAGCAGGGCGTTCCTCCTCTTGCGCTTTAATCTGGTCGGCCAGCTTTACGCTTTCGGCCTGCAACCGGGCAAGCGCATCTGCCGCATCATGCGTCAGCCTGCCCTCGCGTGCGCCATCGTCGGCCATGCGCGCCGCTTGCGCCGCTAGGTCGGATTGGCGCCGGATTATGCGTTCATGTTCGCCCGTCAGTTGGACAAGCTGGTTCGACAGTTCACTGGCCGCATCGCGCGCCGCCATCGCCAGTGCCCGCGCGTCGGCAAGTTGTCGCACCGCCTCTTGCTGCTTGTCCGTGAGGGCGCGTTGAGCGACGGCAGCGTCCTCAACGGCTTTAGCCGCGATATTGGCCTCAGCGCGTGCCAGTTCTGCCGCTGCCTTGGCCTCACGCCAGCGCACGAAGATCAAACGGGCCTCTGCTTGCAATATGTCTTTGGTCAGCGTGCGATAGCGTTCGGCTTGCTTGGCTTGGCGGCGCAACTGGCCTGCGCGCGCGTCCATATCGGCAAGGGTGGTCGCCAGCCGCGCCAAATTGCTTTCGGCGGCGCGCAGCTTTTGTTCGGCATCCTTGCGCCGGACATGCAAGCCGGAGATTCCAGCCGCTTCCTCCAACATCTGGCGGCGTTCCTGCGGTTTGGCCGAGATGATTGCGCCAATGCGGCCTTGGCTCACCAAAGCAGGGGAATGCGCACCCGTTGCGGCGTCCGCGAAGATAAGCGCCACATCCTTCGCGCGGACGTCGCGGCCATTGGACCGATAGGCGGAACCTGCCCCGCGCTCGATCCGGCGGGTGACTTCCAATTCTTCGTCACTGGCACTGTCGGCAGTGTCGTCGCTGCGTTCGGCCAATATCGTGACCTCAGCAAAATCGCGCGGCGGACGTGACGCGGTCCCGGCGAAGATCACATCTTCCATGCCTGCGCCGCGCATTGATTTGGCGCTGCTTTCACCCATCACCCAACGGATGGCTTCCAACAGGTTAGATTTGCCGCAGCCATTTGGCCCGACAATGCCGGTAAGCCCGCTTTCGATCCGGAGTTCAGCGGGCTCGACAAAGCTTTTGAAGCCGACAAGTTTCAGCTTCTTTATCCGCAACAGGCAACCCCCGTTGCGGATGATGGCAGGTCATGACCTCCCCAAGCCATATTTAGCGTGCGCCGGCCTCGACCAGCTTGCTTTTCACCTGCACCCATGAACTGGCGTCCAACTTCGCGCCATTCAGCAGGAAGAATGGCGTGCCAGAAACCTTGTCTTCCTTCGTGCCGCGCTCGGTTGTTTTGATCAGGCCGTCAATCGCGGCCTTGTCAGATAAGCAGGCTTTGGCTTGATCTTCGCTAATGCCACGCGACTTCACAAATTCGATCAGCCCCATTTTGGTGCCAAGCAAAGTTGAGATTTGTTCAGGCGACATTTTCTGCATCGCCTGTTGGTCCGCTTCGGTCACGCTGCTGATTTTACTGAGCCATGACGCCTGTTCGGCATAGAGCTGGTCAGTCAGGGGGAAGAATGCCTCCGGACCGCTGCATTGTGCCAAAAGAAAGCCGGGAATGTCCTGAATACCATGGACCAAGAATGGACGGAACTCCATCGACACGGTGCCGTCATTAACCAGCTTGTGCAAT
Organism: Sphingorhabdus sp. EL138; assembly: GCF_945882965.1. Classification (GTDB taxonomy): domain Bacteria; phylum Pseudomonadota; class Alphaproteobacteria; order Sphingomonadales; family Sphingomonadaceae; genus Sphingorhabdus_B. The sequence continues at coordinate 18,694 of NZ_CAMCWY010000013.1, read as the reverse complement.
TCCTCGGTCGACTGCACCGAAAACTGCGCACAGCCCGGGCACGAAATCGCGCCATATTCGACCAGCTTCAATTTTGCATTGGGGTTACCCATTTGATAGCCACCAATTTCGGTTTTGGTGACGACATCTACCCACGCCTTATCCGCAGGGGCGGCAACCTTGGCAAGCGGCTCTCCTTTTGGTGCGCCAGCGGTATCTGCTCCGCCACAAGCAGCGAGGGCCATGGCGGCGGCAGTTGTCAAAATGAATGTCTTGATACGCATGTGATATCCTTCTGTCTGGCCTTTTTGTCGGGGATGTCGGTTTACTTCATGGCCGCCTGTAATTCGGCAGCATTATGGACATGGTCTTGCAAAACGCCGTTCACTATGAATGATGGCGTGCCACGCACGCCAAGCGCGGATCCTGCTTCTGTCATACCCACTACAATATTAAACGCAGCCTTATCGGCCAAGCAGATTTTTGCCTGTACTGGCGTGATTCCGCGTTGTTGCATGATCGGGCCAAGGCCGATTTCGTCAAAGGTGCCGACCATGAACCCAGTATAATCCTGCGCCTTTAATTTGTCGCGCGTGGCGGCGCTGATTTTATTGGTGTTGCCAGACCAGATCGCCTGAGTCGCGAGCAAATGCCGCTGATTACCGAAGAATTTTGCCTTACCGCCGCAGCGCGCCAACATGGCAGCAGTCAGATCGACCGGATTGAGCACCATGTTACGGATTTCGAGGCTGGCCTTGCCGGTGGCTACAAATTGCGCCTTGAATGCAGGCGATTCCTTCACTTCAAAGTCTGCACAATGCCCGCATGTGTAGCTTAAATATTCGACCACTTTGTTTGGCGCAGCCGGGTTGCCGAGGATATGCGCGCCCTTGTCCGTCACCGTCACGGTCGACAGCCATTTGCTTGGTGCAGGCGCGGCAATGAGCGCGGTCGAGAGCGTCAGTGCGCCCACCAAAATTGCGCCTAGATATTTTTTCATATGCGACATACCGATGGACCTCATGCTTTGAACTTTATCTTGCGCATCTGGTATTACTTGCCGCCTTTGGCAAGGCTTTTTGCGAGGCTTTCGAGGACGGCAAAAAGCTCCGGATCGCCAATTTCACGCAAGGATTCACCCAATTCCATTGGTACAGGTTTCAACATGGGCGCGGCGGTTGGTTGGCGGACTTTCGGCTTGGCGACGGGGCCTTGGCGGACTTTGACTCGCGCCACGGCCCCATAACCGAAAAAGCGGTTCACGCGGTCAATGATTTCGGGAAGCACATGCTGAATCATCGTGGCGTGCGCGCCCTCCACCGTGAGTTCAAGTGTGCCGTCGGATTTCTTGCCAATTGGAAAGCGGATTGCCTCAGGCGCGGAGACAGCGGCATAGCGCGCGCCAACAATCTCGTCCCAACGGCTCACGACAGAGCTTTGCACGAAGCCGAATTTCCGAAACGCGGCACGGCCGATGTCGGGCATAAGCGACGACACAGATTTCGCCTCACCACCACGCGGGCGCTGAAATGTTTTGGGCGTCAGCGCCTTTTTGGTGCCTTTTGGCGGTGGTGGTGACTTGCCTTTGTCCATCCCGTCATTCATGCCATTTTTCATGCCAGCCGTCCAACAAGCCTTCTATAAATCTGGGGATATCGCGCAGGCCTTGCTTACGCATTATAACGCGCATGCACGGACCCTGCCTTGGCGCACGCCGCCGGGTCAGGGATTTGCCAACCCCTATCATGTCTGGCTGTCGGAAATCATGTTGCAGCAGACGACGGTCGCGGCGGTGGGTTCCTATTTCCAAAAATTCACGCAAACATGGCCGGACTTTGAGGCTTTGGCGGCGGCGCAGGATGCAGATGTCATGGCGGCATGGGCGGGTCTTGGCTATTATGCCCGCGCGCGCAATTTGCTGAAATGCGCGCGGGTGGTTGTGGCGGAGTATGCAGGTCGCTTGCCGCAGACCGAGGCGGCGTTGCTGAAACTGCCCGGCATTGGTCCCTATACCGCCGCTGCCATCGCTGCGATTGCGTTCGGGCAACGGGCGGTGGTGGTGGATGCCAATGTCGAGCGGGTCGTGTCGCGGCTATTTGCGGTCTCCACGCCGCTGCCGCAGTCAAAGCCGCTGATTCGCGCAGCGACGGATGGCATCACGCCCGACACCCATTCTGGCGACTTTGCGCAAGCGATGATGGATTTAGGGGCGGGCATATGTTCGGTGCGCGCGCCGTCTTGTCTGCTTTGCCCTGTTGCCTTTGCCTGCGATGCCACGCGTTTGGGCAATCCGGAGGTCTATCCCGCCAAAACGCCCAAGGCCGCCAAGCCGCAACGGACCGGGCGCGCCTACTGGATTGAGCGGGATGGACATGTCTGGTTGGTGCGCCGCGACGACAAGGGCCTTTTGGCAGGGATGCGCGCTTTACCCGATGATCAATGGACCGCACGATTGGATGGCGATGCGATCCCCCCTGTCCCTGCCAACTGGCAAAAATTGCCCGTGAATGTGTCGCATGTTTTTACCCATTTTTCGCTTCTTCTCGACATTGCCGTTACGTCATGGCCCATGGACGCTGACGACCCCGGCGATGGCGTCTGGTGGCCATTAAAATCGCTCGACAAGGCCGGTCTGCCAACCCTATTCAGAAAAGCAGCAGAGGCGGTTTTGAACGCAGGGGAGCGAGTATGAATATGCAGGATAGTGGTCAGGCCATGATTGGTCGACGCGGGTTTTTGACATGGGGCGGCCAATTGGCAGCAGCAGGTGCCATAAGCGCATTTGCGCCTGCGCGCGCTTGGGCACAGGCGGCCGATTTGTATCCGACCATCCGGACGCAGTTTGAAAGCTATGTCTCTTCGGGCAAGCTCCCCGGTGTTCTTGCTACCATTGGTCGTGCAGCCGGAATGCCCGATGTTGTCGCCGTTGGCACGCAAGGGCTGGGCGAAACGACGCCTGTGAATATCGACACATTGTGGCGCATTTATTCGATGACAAAGCCTGTCACCGGCATTGCCGCGATGATCCTGGTGGATGAAGGCAAGATGAAGCTGGATCAGCCGATTGCCGATTTCCTGCCAGAATTTGCCAATATGACTGTGCTGACCGATCCGGACAACAGCCTGGATGCGGTGCCAGCCAAGACGCAGATTACCCTGCGCCATTTGCTGACCCATACCGCCGGTCTGGGCTACTCAATTATCACAAAGGGACCATTGCTGCAGGCCTATCTGGACAATGGTATCACGCCGGGCATCGTCAGCCGCTTTCCTATTCCCGGTCAGGCAGCAAGCGCGCCGACCCCAGATATCAAGACATTTTCCGAACGGCTGGCCAAGCTGCCATTGGTTGCCGAGCCGGGCACAAAATGGATCTATTCTATTTCGCTCGATTTGCTTGGCCGTGTGATTGAAGTGGCAAGCGGTATGGATTTTGAGGCGTTTTTGAAGGCGCGCATTTTTGAACCGTTGAAAATGACCAGCAGCTATTTCCAAGTGCCCAAGTCGGAAACCAAGCGCTTCGTGTCCAATTACGCGCCGGTTAATGGCGTCTTGTTCCCAATCGATCCGGCAACGACCAGCATTTACCTCGATAAGTCGCCCTTTGCCTTTGGCGGCGCTGGCATGGTGACTTCGGCGCGCGATTATGACCGTTTCCTCAATATGCTCGCTAATCATGGTGAGTTGGATGGCGTCCGCGTGATGTCGACCGCGACCGCAAAACTTGCCATGTCCGATTTACTGCCATCGGCGGTTTCAACCGACGGCACCTATGCCGACGGCGCTGGCTTTGGCGCGGGTGGCCGGGTTGGCAAGGGCATGAATGCAGGCGTGTTCGGCTGGGGCGGCGCGGCTGGAACGGTGGCTTTTGTCGACCCCAGAAGCAAGCTACGCGCCGTGTGCATGGCGCAATATATGCCAAGCAGTGCCTATCCGTTCCATCAAGACTTCGCCAAATGGGTCCTGAAGGACCTTGGTTTTCCAGCCTGAACCGGTGCATGATCTGATGATGGCTCCAGGTTTTACGGGTTCACCGCTCGACCGCGCTGACCGCGTGCGCAATGATGCAGAGGCTTATGGCCTGCTGCTGGGGGACTGGCGGGCGCGGCTGTTGGGGCTTGACGGGCTTGACCCGCGGGTCAGCGATGCAGGCGGCCTGCACTGGCATTCCTTGGCCGAACTGGACGGTTCGGAAGAGCTCATCCTGCTTGGCCTGTCCGATGGCAAGCCGCATTTTGTGGCGTTGGTTGATGCAACCGGCGATGCGTTACGTTCGCCTGCCATCTGGCGCGCCTTATCCATGCTACCCGCTGAGGACGCCGCAATCTATGGCACGGCGCGTAGCCTGATCGAATGGCATAATGGGCATCGTTTCTGCGGACGCTGCGGCGCAGCGACGGTGCTGTTCCGCGCTGGCTGGGGCCGCAAATGCGGCACTTGCGAAAAGGAACATTATCCGCGCACTGACCCTGTGGTCATCATGCTCGCCGAATTTGAAGGCAAGGCACTGGTCGGACGGCAATCCCGCTTCCCGCCGGGCAATTATTCGGCGCTGGCGGGCTTTTTGGAACCCGGCGAATGCATTGAAGAGGCCGTCCGCCGTGAAATCCATGAAGAGGCCGGCGTGACCTGCGGCGCGGTGCGTTATGTGACCAGCCAGCCTTGGCCCTTTGGCGGGTCGCAGTTGATGATTGCCTGCACCGCCGATGCGTTGGGCGACGTACTCACGCTCGACACGGACGAGATTGAAGATGCGATGTGGGTGACGAAGGATGAGGCGATTGCCGCATTGGCAGGGTACACCGACCGCCGCTTCAACGCGCCGCCGCCCTTTGCCATCGCGCATAGCCTGCTGCGCCATTGGGTGTCGCAGTGAACCCCAACGCGGTTCCATTGCGCATCGACATCGTCTCGGATGTGGTCTGCCCCTGGTGCATCATTGGCCTGAAGCAAGTGGAGCAGGCGCTCACGCTCGTTGGCCAAGACATTGCCGCCGAAACCTGCTGGCATCCGTTCGAACTTAACCCGAATATGCCGCCCGAAGGCGAAGATACCGCAGAGCATATCGCGCGCAAATATGGCAGCACGCCCGAACAAAGCCGCTCCAACCGGAACAGGCTGTCGGACATCGGCAACAATGTCGGCTTTGCGTTCAATTATGGCGACGGCATGCGCATTTATAACACCTTCAACGCGCATAAATTGCTGACCATTTTTGGCAGTGAACGCGGATGGCGCGCGCAGACCGCGTTGAAAATGGCGTTGTTCACGGCCTATTTTCAGGACCGCCGCGATATCAGCGACACCGACGTTTTGTGCGATACCGCCGAAGCGCAGGGCATGGACCGCGATGTGGCCCTGGCATGGATCAACGATGCCGCGCTCACGACCAGCGTGCGGGCAGAAATGGCGCATTGGACCGACCAGAATATCACTGGCGTTCCTGTGATCATCTTCGACCAAAAATATATGGTCCCCGGCGCCCAAAGCGTCGAGACCTTCGCCGATGTGATTAACAAGGTCTTGGCGAAGCGGGCAGCGGCTTAAACCAACCCCATCTTCATCAGGTCGTTCAGCATCTTCGGCGACATTTCGTCGCGGCCGTCGGTTTCGATTGAGTCGAGATCTGGCGGGGCGTTGGCTTCTTCGAGATAGCGCCAGCCCTGATGCGCGCGCTTGGGTGTGGAGCGGACGGTGATGAGCTGGGGCTGAATGCGGATCCAATGCCGACCAGCGCCATTTTCCATAAAGCCGATAATCGGGCTTCTGCCGATGATCGTGTGCGTGTGAATCCAATAGAGCGAACCACCCGCCATTTCTGCGACACGCTTGGGCAAATAGCGGGTGGTAATCCGCACTTCGCCGTCTTGGGCATAAGCGGCAAGCCGTTCCCGCAAATGCTGCGGGCTTTGCGCGCCAAAGGCGATTTTGGTCATATTCAAGGGCATAAGGGTTATTTGGGAACTGCGCGGTTAACCGGCAAGGCCGCTGAACACTGCGAGGCCCAGAAAGATGAGGAAGCCCATAGAATCGGTTATCATCGTCACAAAGATCGAGCTTGAAACCGCAGGGTCCTGATCCAGCCGGTCCAGCACTACTGGAATGGCAACGCCGGACAATCCAGCAAGCGAAATGTTGCACAATATCGCGACCGCAATGACGCTACCCAGCAGCCAGTTGCCAAAAATCACGCCCGCACCCACACCTGCGATCACTGCGATCGTTGCGCCAATAAGCAAGGCGACCCGGATCTCGCGCCAAATCGAGCGCATAGTGTTGGATTGGGTCAACTGATTGGTGGCCAGCGCGCGCACCGTCACGGCCAATGTCTGCGTGCCTGCATTGCCGCCGATGGATGCAACGATGGGCATCAGAACCGCCAGCGCAACCATCGTTTCAATCGCCGCGCCAAATTGCGCAATGATGAAACTTGCGACCATCGCCGTGCCCAGATTGGCAATCAGCCAGCGCACGCGCGCCTTGTAGCTTTCCGAAATGGGCTCGTTAATGTCGCCTTCGCCTGCACCCGACAGCCGCAGGATATCTTCGTCGGCTTCTTCCTGAACAATGTGGACGATGTCATCGGCGGTGATGACCCCCACCAACCGGCCAGAACCATCGACAACAGCGGCGGAAATGAGCGCATATTTCTGAAAGCGTAATGCGACCTCTTCCTGATCCATATCGACCGGGATGAGCGTTTGTTCATGCATCATGATTTCGCTGACCGGAACCTTGCGCTGGCTGCGCATGATCCAGCTCAATTTGCATGTGCCAACGGGCCTATGCTGCGGATCGACGACAAAGATTTCCCAAAACTCTGAGGTCAGATCTTGATGGTCACGCAGATAATCGATGAGCTGACCAACGGTCATATGTTCCGGCACCGCGACCAGCTCGCGCTGCATGATGCGGCCAGCGGATTCGTCGGGATAAGACAGCGCATCTTCAATGACTGCGCGGTCTTCGGGGTCCAATTCGGCCAAAACGGCGCGCTGGTCCGCCGCCTCCATATCCTCGATAATCGCAACCGCGTCATCGGTATCCAACTGTCTGGCAAGTCCCGCCACTTGTGACGCGGGCAGGGCATCAATAATGTCTTCGCGGACATAGTCGTTGACCTCGGCCAACACCTCGGCGCTCATAAGGTCGCCAAGGCTAATGGCGAGTACGCCGCGCCGTTCGGATGGCGTCAGTTCAAGAAGGTCGGCAATGTCGGCTTCGTGCAGGGGTTCGACAAGCCGGTAAACTTCGTCGAGATTGCCGTCCTCGACCGCATCGAGAACGCGGTCGACATAATCGCGCGTCAGGCGATTGTCTTCGTCCAGCGTTTCCATGATTTCGGTGTCAATGATGGCCGGGTTGGCGATGTCGCTGGTCAATTGCGTGCCTCCCGTGTTTCCATCTGAGACGTTATAGTAAGAATCCGTCCCTCCTACGCAGGCGGCGTCAAAAAGCAATGATTTTGGCTTTGCACCATTGGTATCCATCCCCTAGGGCGGCCATCATCCATTTTAAAAGCCTGAAGGAATATCAATATGGCCGATGAAACACTTACCCTTTCGCTCGATAGCGGCGACGTTGTTATCAAGCTGCGTCCTGACCTTGCCCCTAACCACGTAGCCCGCATCACTGAACTTGCTGGTGAAGGTTTTTACGACGGCGTGAAGTTCCACCGCGTCATCCCCGGCTTCATGGCGCAGGGCGGCTGCCCCAATGGCACCGGCATGGGCGGTTCGCCGAAGCCAAATCTGAAGCAGGAATTTAACGCGGAACCACATGTGCGCGGCGTATGTTCCATGGCGCGGACCAATGATCCCAATACCGCCAACAGCCAGTTTTTCATCTGCTTTGACGATGCCAGCTTCTTGGACCGTCAATACACCGTCTGGGGCCAAGTGATCAGCGGCATGGAGCATGTTGACGCTTTGCCAAAGGGTGAGCCACCTGCGAACCCCGGCGTAATCCGCAAGGCGAAGGTCGCTTGATAGGCAAACATATAAGCAAAAACGCGCGGGAGGCCTATTGGCTTCCCGCGCGTTTTATGTGGTTACAAATCAAGCAGTGATTATTGGCTGCCGCTCTGTGTGGGCTCTGGCGGACGCATCGCTGCCATAGCGGTTTTCAGTTCTTCCATTGAAATCTTTTCGTCCTTATCGGCATCGACATTCGCAAAATATTGAACCAACGGGCCTTGCGCCTCGTCTCTGGCAATGAAGCCGTCCTTATTGGCGTCCATGAATGCGACAATCTGCTCTGGCTGTGGTCCGCTACCGCTTGGTGGGGCCGGCGGTGCATCTTGCGCCATGACGGCGGTTGAAAGCAGGAGTGCCGATAAGACGGCGAATGACTTTAGCATGAATGATCCTTTGAACTATGGAATGTCGTTGATATTCAGCGCAAGCTGAACACGCCCTTTACTACCGTAAAACAGTGGCCTGACAACCAAACTTTGTCGCCCTCCAATTGGCAGCCTAAATACCCGCCGCGCGCCGATGCCTGATAGGCGGTGAAGCTGTCGCGGCCAAGCACCGATGCCCAATATGGCGCGATCACCGCATGGGCGCTGCCCGTGACGCTGTCTTCATCAATGCCCGCACCGGGGACGAATACGCGGCTGACGATGTCGGTGTCGTCGCCGCGCGCGGTGGCGGTGAAGCTGTCATCGCCCAACGTCGCGAGCGCCTTCATATCGGGCTTAAGCGCCAATATCTCGGCAGCGGTCGCATAGACGAACATATTATAGCTGTCGGGGTTGCTGCGCATCGACAAAGGTGTGCCACCCATCGCGGCCATCATCTCCGGATTGTCGACTTCTTCGGTCGGAATGGCGGGTAGCGCGACAGCATATCCATCGCCTTCGCGGCGGACTTCCAAAATCCCGGCTTTGCGCGTGCGCAACTTTACGCGGTCAAGCGTAGGGTTTTGGCTCAAAATGATATGCCCGCTTGCCAATGTCGCATGGCCGCAAAGGCGAATTTCCACCTCAGGCGTAAACCAGCGCAGTTCATAATCCGCCGCGCCCGTTGCGTCTGGCACATAAAAGGCGGTTTCGGCGAAATTATTCTCCTCCGCAATCGCCTGAAGCACGGCGTCATCCAAATATTCCGAAAGCGGCATCACGGCGGCCTGATTGCCGGTGAAGCAGCGGTCCGCAAACGCATCTACGTGATAATAAGGCAGTTCAATCGTCATGTTGCTCGGCACGCTGTATCGTTTCTGACGGGATATAGCCCATCTCGTCCTTATGGCCTTCGGGGTCAGGGTGAATCAAGACTTCGACGCCCGGAAATTCGTCCATCAACGCTTGTTCCAACTCGTCCATGATATCATGGGCTGCCGCAACCGTCATATTTGGGTCAACCCATGCATGGAATTGGCAGAAATCATGCGCGCCGCTGGAACGGGTGCGTATGTCATGAATACCGCGCAATTCAGGATGGCGCAGCGCGACTTCAATGAAACGCTGACGTTTCTCCTCCGGCCACTCGCGGTCCAGCAACTGGTCAAGCGCCAAGCGCGCCGCGCGATAGGCGCCCCACAACAACCAAGCGGCAATTGCAATTCCAAATGCAGGATCGGCCCCCCGCACATTCAGCATGCTGTCGAGCACAATCGCAACGATCACCGCCAAATTGAGCAAAAGGTCGCTTTGATAATGCACATGGTCGGCTTGAATCGCGACTGACCCGGTTTTGCGGACCACGTGCCGTTGATAGGCCAACAATCCCAAGGTTGCGACGATGGCAATGACCGAAACGCCAATGCCATATTCGGGATGCGCGGTCTGTTCCTGCGCGCCTAAGCGCATAATGGCGCGCCATGCTATCAATATCGCTGATACGATGATCAATATCACCTGAAACAGCGCAGACAGCGCCTCTGCCTTGCCATGGCCGAACCGGTGGTCATCATCAGCGGGCATGGCGGCATAACGGACGCTGAACAGGGTTAGCAAGGATGCCAAAACATCAAAGCCTGTGTCCGCCAATGAGGCCAGCAACGCAACCGACCCGGTTTCGGTTGCCGCAAAAATCTTCAGCGCCAGCAGAAACAGAGCTACCGATACGCTGGCTATGGCCGCGCGCTTTGTTAAATCACCATGCGCATATTGATGGTGATTATGCCCCAGGCTCATCGCGGTAACATCATGGGTAGAGCATACCACTTGTCCAGCCGTCGCCATCGCGTTGATACAGCCAGCGTTCGTGCAGGCGGAATTCACGGTCCTGCCAGAATTCGATACGTTTTGGGTTCACCATCCAGCCGGACCAATGTGGGGGGCGAGAGACGTCTTGGCCGTCAAAGCGCGCCTCCACCTCGGCAAAGCGCGCTTCAAACGTGGCGCGGTCGGCAAGCGGGCGCGACTGGTCCGACGCCCATGCGCCAAGCTGAGAATTGCGTGAGCGCGTGGCAAAATAGGAATCGGCGGTCGCGTCGTCGACGGGATTGGCCGCACCCTCAATACGAATTTGCCGCCGCAAAGATTTCCAGTGAAATAGCAAAGCGACCTGCGCATTGTCGGACAATTGCGTGGCCTTGCGGCTTTCAAAATTGGTGTAGAATACAAATCCGCCATGTGTGCCAAGGTCGCGGCCATGGCCTTTTAACAGGACCATGCGCACCGAAGGCTGCCCATCTGCGCCTGTGGTCGCCAATGCCATTGCGTTGGAGTCATTGACTTCGGTGGTGCGCGCTTCGGCAAACCATGCGTCGAACAGGCTAAAGGGATCAGGTCTTTCCATAATCCACCGATAGGCTAGACTGATGCGGGTTAAAAGGGGCTAGACGATAAAATGAACTGGGACATGATATTTGGGATCGCCAATGCATGGGCGTTGCTTGGCTGGGTGATACTGGCGCTTGCGCCGAAACGCGCGATTATTGCTCCTTTAGTGTTTTTTGCAGGCGCGGTCTTGCTCGCGTGCCTTTATGCGGGCCTCATCATCCCGTTGATGGCAGGTCTGATTTCGGACGGTGGACCCGTGGGACGCCCGCCAGCGGACCTTACCACTTTGGCCGGCATGATGGCGTTGTTTGACTCGCCCGGCGGCGCAACGATTGGCTGGATACATTATTTGGCCTTTGATCTGTTCGTCGGCATCTGGATCGCGCGTAACGCAGACGCGCATAAAATATCCCGCTGGCTTCAGGCCCCGATATTGTTTTTTACCCTGATGGCGGGACCGATTGGCTTGCTGCTCTATCTTCTGCTACGCCAGATAAAGGGCGAAAAACCCAATAATTCCGTGCTTCCAAGTTGACTCCCGGCGCTGTAATACCAATGTAAGACGCTTGGCAGAGTAACAGGGACAAGAATGGCAGATCCTTATTCCATATTAGGTGTGTCCAAGGGGGCAGACAACAAGGCGATCAAGGTCGCCTATCGCAAGCTGGCGAAGGAATTGCACCCCGACAAGAACAAGGACAATCCGAAGGCGTCGGACCGGTTCAGCGAAGTGACGCAGGCCTATGACCTATTGTCCGACCCCAAAAAACGCGGTCAATATGATCGTGCTGAGATTGATGAAAACGGGCAGCCACGCTTTGCGGGCAATCCTTTTGGCGGCGGTGGCGGCCCTGGCCAAGGTGGTCCGGCGGGTGGCAATTTCGACTTCGGCAGTGGCGGCATTGACTTGGGCGATATATTTGATGGTCTATTTGGTGGCGCAGGTGGTGCACGCCCCGGTGCTGGACCCAGCCCACGTCCGCAGCAAGCGCCGCCGCCCAAGGGCGCGAACATTGCCTATGCGCATTTGGTGTCGTTCACAGACGTCGCCACGCTTGCGCCACAACGCATCACCCTAAGTGATGGCAAGACGGTGGAATTCAAACTGCCCGCTGGCATGGTTGCGGGACAGCAAATCCGTATTCCGGGCAAAGGACAGCTTGGCCCCGGCGGCCATGGCGACGCGATGGTGACGCTCCAGATTGGGAAGCATCCGCATTTGGTGCGTGATGGCGATAACATCCGCATCGACCTGCCGATTTCGTTGAAAGAGGCGGTGGCAGGCGGCAAAGTCAAAGTGCCAACGGTGGATGGCGCAGTCATGTTGACCGTGCCGCCGCGCACCAATTCTGGCGCTGTCCTGCGAATCAAGGGACGCGGCTTTACCGGCAAGACCGGCGCGCGGGGTGATCAACTTGTGACGTTGATGATCCATCTGCCGACGGACCCGGCGGAACTTGCGCAGATAAGTGACATTCTGTCGGACAGCCCTGTCCGGGAGAATATGCGTGTCTGAAATTTCGCCTCTGTCACCGGAGGCGCGGGCGCACTTTCCGGCGACAACGCATCCCAATGAAAGCGAAGCCACATGGTTTTCGCGGCTTGGCCTTCCGGGTCAGGTCATTGAGGTGATCAAGCGCGTTGGCGTTGGCGTTTATAGCGATGGCTTCATTCACGCGGGCAATTTTGCCTATCTGTCGTTGCTGTCGTTATTCGCCTTTTGCGTCGTGGCGGCGGCGATCGCCGGGGCATTTGGCCAAACCGAATCTGGCCTCGCGTTAATCGACGCATTTTTTAAAACGGTACCGCCAAGCGTCGCTAGCGCCCTTCAAGAACCTATCCAGTCCGCCATGACCGCACGCTCGGGACCGTTATTGTGGTTCAGTGCGGGTGTCAGCCTTTGGACGGCGGCAAGCCTTATCGAAACCTTTCGCGACGTTTTGCATCGCGCTTATGGCGCAACACCACGGCGTGCGTTCTGGCATTACCGGTTGGGCTCGCTAGGTGCGATTATTGCTTCGGTCGTGCTGGCGATGGTCGCGTTTTCCGCGCAGGTGATGGTCACTGCGGCGGAGGATTTGGTTTATCGGTTCATCCCCACGGCGCAGACGGTGGCGAGCTACTTCGCATGGGGCCGCATCATTCCCTTTGTCACTTTGTTTGCCGCAATTTACGTCATTTTCGCAGGGCTGACGCCGTCCAAATATCGCTCTTCGGATTTTCCAAAATGGCCCGGGTCGGCCCTTGTGAGCATTTGGTGGCTTGGGTTAACCGCGTTGCTGCCCATGATCTTATCCAGTGTGAGCAACTATGACCTTGCTTACGGCAGTCTGGCAGGGGTGATGCTGGCTCTGATTTTCTTTTACCTGATTGGCCTTGGCTTGGTAACAGGGGCGCAGTTAAACGCGGCGCTGGCCAACGCACATGAAAATGGACTAAGGCAAGGCAAAGTAAATATAGCTGACGAATGAGGATATTATGACCGGATTGATGGCGGCCAAACGCGGGCTGATTATGGGGCTTGCCAATGACAAATCGCTTGCATGGGGTATCGCACAGCGGTTGCATGCCGAAGGTGCTGAACTGGCCTTCAGCTATCAGGGTGCAGTCATGGAGAAACGCGTCCGGCCGTTGGCGGCGCAACTTGATTGTGATTTCCTGATCGACTGCGACGTTGCGGACATGGCCAATCTCGACCGCGCGTTTGAAACGCTGGCTGAGAAATGGCCAACTATCGACTTCGTTGTGCACGCCATTGGTTTCACCAATAAAGAGGCGTTGCGCGGCAAGTATTTTGAGGTCGGTTTGGAAGACTTCCTGATGACCATGAACATCAGCGTTTACAGCTTTACCGCTGTCGCCAAGCGTGCCGCCGCGATGATGAAGCCGCTCGATCCCGAAACGGGCGAAGGTGGCGGATCGCTGCTGACGCTGAGCTATTATGGCGCGGAAAAGGTTATGCCGCATTATAACGTCATGGGCGTGGCAAAGGCTGCATTGGAAACATCGGTCAAATATCTGGCCAATGACGTGGGGCCGCAGGGCATTCGCGTCAACGCCATTTCGGCTGGCCCCATCAAGACGCTGGCGGCATCGGGCATTGGCGATTTCCGTTATATATTGAAATGGAATGAGCTGAACACGCCGCTGCGCCGTAATGTCACGATTGATGATGTCGGTTCCTCGGCGCTGTATTTCCTGTCCGATCTTGCCGCAGGGGTGACGGGCGAAATCCACCATGTTGACGCAGGCTACCACACCGTCGGCATGAAGCAGGAGGATGCTCCTGATATTGCTATCTCCTAATGTTCGAGGGGCATAGCGTTTGGCGCATATGAAGAAAACGGAAACAGCAAATGAGCTTTAATACCTTTGGCCGCGTCTTCCGTTTTTCGACATGGGGCGAATCGCATGGTCCGGCGCTGGGCGCGTTGGTCGATGGCTGTCCCCCGGGCCTTGCTTTGTCTGAGGCGGATATTCAGCCATTTTTGGACCAACGGCGTCCCGGCACGTCGCGCTTCACCACGCAGCGGCAGGAACCCGATGCGGTGCGTATCTTGTCCGGCGTATTTGAAGGCCGGACGACAGGTACGCCGATTTCGCTGATGATCGAAAATGTGGATCAACGGTCAAAGGATTATTCCGACGTGGCCAAGGCCTATCGTCCCGGCCATGCCGATTACAGCTATGACGCCAAATACGGCTTTCGTGACTATCGCGGCGGTGGCCGGTCCAGCGCGCGTGAAACGGCCGCGCGCGTGGCAGCAGGCGCAGTCGCGCGCGCCGTCATACCTGATGTGGGCATCATGGCCTATGTTGCCGAAATCGGCGGCGATGCGATTAATCGCGATAATTTTGAAGCGTCACAGATTGATAAAAACCCGTTCTTTTGTCCGGATGAAGTTGCGGCGGGTCGTTGGGAAAAATTGGTCGATGAAGCGCGCAAGGCTGGATCCTCGCTGGGCGCAGTCATCGAATGCGTTGCCATGGGCGTTCCCCCCGGCTGGGGCGCGCCGCTTTATGCAAAGCTCGATAGCGAGCTTGCGTCGGCCATGATGAGCATCAACGCGGTAAAAGGCGTGGAGATTGGCGCAGGTTTTGGCGCAGCGCGTTTGCGCGGTGAGGAAAATGCTGACCGGATGCGGCCAGCCACCGAAGGGTCAAACCACCCGGAATTTCTTGCGAATAATGCAGGCGGAATCGCGGGCGGCATTTCGACTGGGCAACCTATTTTGGTGCGCGTCGCGTTCAAACCGACATCTTCCATCCTTACGCCCGTTGAAACCGTCACACGCGATGGCAACGCCACCGACATCGTCACCAAGGGCCGCCACGACCCTTGCGTGGGTATCAGGGGCACGCCCGTGGTCGCGGCAATGATGGCGCTGGTGCTGGCGGATCAAAAGCTGCTGCACCGGGCGCAGTGCGGATAAAAGCGGATTACGTAACAGCGCGCTCAATGCGTTCTATCGTCCACGGCTCTTGCGCAGCGGCGGCATAATATTTTTCCATCCATGGATGCGCCATGATGGCATCGGCATAAGCTTGGGCAAAGCCGGGAAGCGTAAAGCCGTAGGTCACAAAGCGCGTGACCACCGGCGCGAGCATGATGTCGGCCGCGCTGAACGTGCCGAACAGATATGGCCCATCCTTGCCAAAGCGTGACCGCGCCTCTGCCCAGTTTTGCAATATGCGGACCGCGTCGGCGCGGGTTTCTTCGGACAATGTTACGTCAGTGAAGGTCTTGCGCGTGTTCATCGGGCATTCGCGGCGCAAGGACATGTAGCCCGAATGCATTTCGGCAGCCATCGACCGCGCCATGCCGCGCGCGACCGCGTCCTTGGGCCAATAACGGTCACGCCCGACCTTGTCGGCGAGATAATCGATGATCGCAAGGCTGTCCCAAACCACCGCCTCACCATCCCACAAGATCGGCACTTTGCCCGACGATGGCGCAAGGTCTGCTCCGCGTTTGCGTTGTTCCCAGTCCGGCGTAAACAACGGAACAATGACCTCTGCAAAATGCAGGCCGGATTGCTTGGCCGCGAGCCAGCCGCGCAGCGACCAGCTTGAATAGGCCTTGTTGCCAATGATCAGTTTTAAGGTCATGAAAGCATTAATGGCGGCTGTTTGAGATTGTGTCGAGGGGGCAGAACAGCAAAGCCTGTTAAGAGGCCACGGCTTCCAACACCGCAGTTCGTAGGTCTTCAATCCCGCCGCGCTTTTCGGCGGAGGTCACCGATAGGTCAGGATAAGCCGCAACATGCTTGCGCAGCTTTGCCATCGTGTCGGTTTCAACCGCGGCCAAGTCGCTGGCCTTGATCTTGTCGGTCTTGGTCAGCACGATACGGTAACTGATTGCGGCACTATCGAGCATCGACATGATGTCATGATCGACATCTTTAATGCCGTGGCGGCTATCGATCAGGACGAACACCCGTTTCAATACCACGCGGCCACGCAGATAATCGTTAATCAGGTAAAGCCATTGCTGCACGGTCTTGATCGGTGCTTTGGCGTAACCATAGCCCGGCATATCCACGATGCGAAATGTCGCAGGGTCGCCCACGTCGAAGAAGTTCAATTCCTGCGTGCGGCCCGGCGTATTTGACGCGCGCGCCAGATTGTTGCGGTTAACAAGCGCGTTAATAAGGCTCGACTTGCCGACATTGGACCGACCCGCAAAGGCGATTTCCGGCACCGTTGGTTCGGGCAGAAATTCAAGTTTCGGCGCGGATTTCAGGAAGCTGATTGGTCCTGAAAAAATCTTAGTCGTCGTTTCGGTCACGCCTTGGCATTCGCTTTTGCCTGCGCCTTATCTTCGGCATCGCGCGCCATTTGTTCACGCAAGACAGGGTGGCGCGAATATAGCCATTTTTGCTGGGCAATCGAAACGAGGTTTGACATCACCCAATAGAGCTGAAGACCAGCGGCAAATGGGGCCATGATGAACATCAGGAACCATGGCATCACCGCAAAGACCTGCTTTTGCACATCGTCCATTGGCTGCGGATTGAGCTTCTGCATCAACCACATTGTCACGCCGAGTAGGATCGGCAGAACACCGATGGCGATGAAGGCTGGCAAGATGATGCCAGTGCCAAGCAGATCGAACAGCAACTGCGCCGAGGGATCGGGTGCGGACAAATCCTGAAGCCACAATATAAATGGCTGGTGCCGCATTTCAATCGACAACAAGAGAATCTTATACAGCGCAAAGAAGATCGGAATTTGCAGCAAAACGGGAAGGCAGCCCGCGAGCGGATTCACTTTCTCTTCCTTATACAAAGCCATCATTTCCTGCTGCAGACGCGGCTTGTCGTCTTTCCAGCGTTCTTGCAGCGCCTTGAGCTTAGGTTGCACTGCACGCATTTGCGCCATTGAAGCAAATTGCTTTTGCGCGACCGGATACATGAACCCGCGGACAATGATGGTCAGCCCGATAATCGCAAAGCCAAAGTTACCGAGTAGGCCAAACAGCCAATTGAGTATCCAGAAGAACGGAATGGCGATGAACCAGAACCAGCCCCAGTCAATGGCATAATCCAGATACGGAATGCCCAAATCTTGCGAATAAGCGGCGAGGACAGCCATTTCCTTGGCGCCGGCAAACAGACGTGAATTGCTGTCATATGCCGCGCCTGCGGCAACGCTGGTATAACGCGTTGGGATGACTTGCGCTTGATACACATCGCCGCTCGCGCGGAACTTGGCCGAGACAGGCGTTTTTTGATCTGGAATCAGCGCGCCGAGCCAATATTTGTCGGTAAAGCCCAGCCAGCCGCCTGTGCTGGTGAACGCAGCCTCGCCTTTGTTTTCGGTAACATCGACATAGCCCCAGTCATAATTGGGCTGGTCATCAAAGACGCCCATCGGGCCGATGTGGATGTGCGTGAATATCGAGCCACCCGACGTCGCGTCGGCGGGCTTACCGGTGCGGCTGAGCAATGCGAAGTTGGCGATTTCGGCGGGGGCTGTGCTTCCATTGGTGAAGCGCTGCTTTGCCGTAATCATGAAATTGTCATCAATCGACAGTGCGATTTCAAATTTCTGACTTTGGGCATTGGTCCAGCTTAAGGTCACGGGCGTGGATGGCGTCAGCTTAGTACCGCTGGGTGTCCACACGGTCTTGTCGTCTGGCGCTATGATGCCTGTGCCCGCCCAGCCGAAGCGCGCGAAATAGGCGTTTTGGGTACCAGATGGCGCAAAAAGGCGAACGGGAGCCGAATCCTTGGCCAACTCCGTACGGTGGGTCAGCAACACGAGGTCGTCGATTTTCGCGCCCTCAAGATTGATCGAGCCTTTCAGCTTTGGCGTTTCGACCATGATGCGTGCCGAAGATTGCAGGGCAGTGCCGAGTGGAATGGCCTGAACCTTGGCGGGGGCGGCTTCGACCTGAATTTCGGACGTTGCGCTGCCTGCTGGCGTCGCGGAAGATGCTGTAGTGCTGGCGACTGGAGGAGGTGTAGGGAAGAAATAGCTGGCGACATAGGGCCAACCGAACAGGATGAGGCCCGTCAGCAATACTGCAAATATCAGGTTGCGTTTATCGTCCACGTCTAAAATTCCCCGTTAATCCGTAAATGGAGCGTCATGGCACGGGATCATATCCGTGCCCACCCCAAGGTTGGCAGCGCAATAGCCGTTTGATGGCCAGCCAGCCACCCTTAATTGCGCCATATTTTTGTAGCGCAGTAATCGCATAAGCCGAACAGCTTGGGCTATATCTGCACGTTGGCGGCAAGATGCGCGATGGGCCGATCTGCCACGCCCGCGCAACAAGGATGAAGAGCTTGGCGATCATGTCATCGATCCCATCGCAAGTCGAAGGCGCGAATTCGGCTTATCGTCCGTCAACCGCATAACTTCCCCAACGCCTTAACCATATCCGCGCGCAATTCGCCAAAGTCCCGCTCGATCCCGCTATCGCGGCCAATGAGGATATGATCGGCGCCAGCCTTGCCATTTTGTCCGAGCATTTCCTGT
>NZ_CAMCWY010000012.1 GCF_945882965.1 Sphingorhabdus sp. EL138 | reverse complement strand
AAGAGCGCAGTAAAATCGAACAGACTGAAAAATCGACAACCGACCCTCGCCATTAGCCTTAAGCTCAGCATCTAAATCTTCAGGTTCACTCGCAATCCAACGGTTCGTGTCTATGTTGCCCTGCACCCCATGAATATCATTCGGCAACTTCGCATAAAGCTCCTCGAGAGCGTTCGCCCAATTATGGTTCGTCGGAACTCGATCCGCCATCTCGTAGGCAGCAGTGAAAGCTGCACGATGACGAACATCGTCGAAGTCATCATCTCGCCACTCTTTGGGCTTGTATGCTGCGGTAAAGCCTGAATTTCGGCTCAAAAATCTTACAGAAAGGACCCTGTGTCTCTCATCCATTGAATGCCACGCTGACTTTTCCATAAAAAAGTCACATACAAAATTCCTGTCGATAGTGGGGTTACCGAAAAGGGCGTGAAGCTCATTTTTACTGATAGCTTTTATATAATTCTCAAATTCCTGTGATCTTTTTGAAAATATTGCATAGGGTATCGTTTCATCAAGACCCTCATATTCACCAATTTTCTCGTTCGTGAGAACTGACAGCTTCAAAACTAAATCTTCAGTATCCCTGAAAAAAAGCGCCTTTGCCGTTTCCGCCCAAACGCAATGCTGAGCTAACGCAAGGTCGATGCGCCTGTCTTTGAGGCATAGAAGCTTTGTTTCAAAATCTTCTCCGCCATCCTCAAGATTATCTCTTGAGCGACCCTCAATGTATCTAACAATCTCGCAGGGACTGCTGGTAAGAATTTGAGCTTCTCGTATGATTTGCTGATATTCGCTCATCTTGCCTCGCTATCGTTTTCAGACCCTTTAGAATACAGCCTCTGTGGGGTATCTAAGGATCATGCCACTAAACACATTTAATAAAAATGCTTACTGTGAATCTTTAGGGTAATTAGCTTCTATGGCTCATGTAGCGATTAACTTTAGGTAATTTGTGCGGATAAGCATCAATAAAGCGCCCCTCTACATCAAAGACCATTGGTGCGGAAACTTGCCACTGGCGTTATCGTTCTATGTGAATGGTTTGGTAACCGCACTCGTTGTTGCTGTTCTTACCACATATGCAGTCGATCAAATTTTCCAGAGTGATCTTTCTGAGAAAGCATGGTTAGCTGCCACGCTAGCAGTGTTTGGTTTGTCGATAGCTATTTCAGTTTGGGCTATTATCGGTATCTGGCGATCAGCGACAAGGCATCAGGCAACTGCTGGGACAATTAAATCGGCGCTCATAGCAAAGCTGTTTGCGTCCATTGGTGCATTGGGCTTGGTTGCACACTTAAGCCAAACACCGTCTCCGATTGTAGAAAATGCATTAGTAGTAGGTGGCATTTACACTTTCGGTTTTCCTGCTGAACTATCGGTAAATGGTCGTACATTAAATATCGACGGGTCTATAACCGTTGAGGTCGCAGAGCAGTTCAAAGTGTTGCTTGGCAAGCACCCCGAAGTTAATCAAGTGTCGCTGTTATCTTTAGGCGGCAGCATAGATGCTGCTGTTGAAATCTCGTCGCTCATTAAAGAGCGAAATATATCAACGGTTGCAGTTGGAGAGTGTTCGTCAGCATGTACGCTCATATTCTTATCAAGCAAGGTTCGGGCTTTTGACGTTGATGCGTTATTAGGTTTTCATAGTCCGAGCAGCGGAGCCGCTGGTGATGTCGTGGTCAACGGTACTTCTCTGGAAATGAGGCTGGCGTATGCGGATGCTGGGTTGTCAGAGCCTTTTGCCGATAAGGTATTTGGAACTCCGTCAAATTCGATCTGGCATCCAATTGACTATGTTCTCATTAGGGAAGGTGCCGTAAACTTATTCACGAAGGCTCGGATTAGGCAAGATCACGAGGAATCGATAAAGTCCTTTAACGAAACCAAGCCTCTGAAGATTGATGAATTTATGTCAATTGTCAGCGCAAAAAGGGACGGTATCAATCTAACATACACTCACATGTTCTCATTGCGAGAGGATGAAATTGACTGGGCAGCTATGTCGAAAGAGATTGCCGAAAATGCTGATGAGCTAATTTGCGGCGATGCTGTCAGTAATCTCATGGTGAAATCAGGAGCTATCTACACCTACTTGTATGTAGACAAAACTGGTAACAAGGTTGGCGTGGTTAAAGTTGAAAAGTGTTTGAACGCTGTTTGATGTAGCTTTTTGTGTTTAGTAAAATCGCAACTCCTTTTATATTGAACTTTTCATAGAGGCTCGGACAACATGAAAAAATATCAAAAGATCAGCATATTGGGGGCTGCTCTGTTGCTATCGGCAGCTGGTTTTTCGCAAACAAACGCTACCATATTTAGTATGGAGCCAGACCGATATCCGTCTTCAGAATATTTGGAATTCAAAAATCTGGTTTGTGACGTACAGAATGTTTATCAATTTGAAGACGATTCAAGTTTAGCAAAAGTAAGCAATGAAACTAGTATAAGCCATAAATTTTTTGAATTTATCGGATTATACAAAAATAGTATCTATGGACAATTCATCGGTCAGAAATTTATATTAAATAGAGATACTGGTAAGTATAAGTTTAAAGATTTTGGTAATGATGGTTTTGTAAATACTGTAATTGACGTTGGATCAACAAAACAGTCATATAAAGTAATATCAACATCTTCTGGTGGATATGTTCATACGCAATACATACAGGTTGATGTATATCAAAAAAACGGAGATATGAATTTCAGAATCATGGATTCTGATATTTTATTTACGGGAAATTGTCAGCTGGGGTAGTGTGTTGTTTATTGATCTGAAGACACCTGTCTGGAAAAAAGATAATGATCTTTCAACCTACGATCAAAAGAGTTCCTGAATTATGTCAAAAATATCTCTGATAATTTTAATTACTTTTGCTCTAATGGGCTGTGGGTCACTCAGCAAAAAAGAGCAGGCGCTTTACAAATGTAAGTTCCATGCTCAGGATAATCTAAAAAACGAGGTCAGTGACACCTATTATCACAACTATATTGCTCTTTGTATGGGAGCCGAAGGATATAAAAGAAAATTTGATAAGCAATGTGATTATAAAACGAATCCAATAAGCGATGAAAGCTGCTTTGATTAAAATTACACTTAATTTTCTTTTTCGGCATCTTTCATGAAATCTGTTGGAATTTTTTCGTTTATAAGATTCGTAGTTCTTGTCAGTTCATTCTGCTCATCCGTAATCTTGCCATTTTTTCTCCATTCATCCCAAACGACTGAGATGTGATCTAGGTTTCCTGGAGCTTCGTATTGGCTTTGGCGGCGCACTGCCAATTGCAATTTCGAGACAGCTTCTAACTGAGCAATGAGTACTAAATTTTTAGAATGCGCAATAAGCCGTTCTATCTCGCCAACCGCTTTCATTCCAGCTTCAAATAAGCTTCTATCTTCGCTTGTCATTTTATCTGGGTCGATTGGTTTTCCGTATTTAATAGCAAAACTTTCGGCGGTCTTTTGGAAATTTTCCAACCGCTTTAGCGCATCTTCGTTGTCGAGTGCCCTTTCTGCGTTGCTGAGCAATGCTCGCTCCAAATTGCAGTCACCACGCTGTGACAGGCTCTCATGGTAAGCGTCATCGCTTACTGGAGACATTTTTTGACCGCCAACCACAAAGAGAGACAATATGTATTCTTCACTGTTCGTGTCATCAGGTAGAACGAAACTATTAGTGCTAATCTGCTCAGCAATTTTTGCCATTTTTGCAAAAACCTTAATGTCTCTTTCTCGTTTAGACTCAATTAAGATAGACAAAATAGAACTGCTTGTTTGCCCTTGAAGTTTACCAAATTCCACCGCTTCAGCCGAGTTCATCTGCTCACCCATTGCTACGCCAGCTTTCCATTTCCGAGATTTGCTAAATCTTTGAAACTTCGTATTAACTTCTAAGGCAACATCTAGCTGTCGAACTAAATTTTTTGACTGAACTGAAAGCTCGTCATTTGCAGCAGCGGTTACAGTGCATAGCTCACTCCGCATATCTACTGTTTGAACAGAGAGTTCAGTTGTAGCTGCTGCAGGCGCACACGAAGCAAAGCTAATTAAGGCTGCTCCAAAAAGGTACTTAGCTCTCATTTTTCTCTGCCCACTCTAAATTAAGCTCAAAACTTAGTATTATTTAGGTCTGCTGTCCAACCACTTGAAATGCCATCCGTGTCAAACTGACTTGCTCCAATGAGTTTATCTGGGCAAGGTTAGCTTACTGAAGTTCAGAAGGGGCTGACATGAACGAAGAAATCAAGCAGCGTGTGTTTCAGGCAATTAAAAAGATGTGGGGCGGTCGTGCATCAAGGCTAACATTTTCGCTGGGGGTTGCAATTTATGTTGCCTTAATTTGGGCAGCTTGGACGCCTGCTGAGATGGTTGAGCCTGCGGCTCCGCAACTTCTCTTGGAGCTTTATGTAGGATTTTTGATAGCGGTGACACTTGCATCGGTGTTGGGAATTTGCCGCTTATATGTCCAGCGATTGCACGACATGGGGCTGTCAGGCTATTGGGCTATCATCGCTCTCGCTGCTGGACCAGCTGCGCTTTTATATATCTCTGATGAATATGTCTCTTGGAGATGGGAGTTAGATAACAATTTTCCAATGGCACAATGGAATGATTCTATCGGCTATTTAATTTTGGCTGTTGTGGTCATTTTTTCGCTCTTCAGGGGGAGTGATCAAGATAACAAATTTGGTTTCAAACCAGATGTAATTGCTCTTCCTCAACATAATTTTCAGATACGCTGGATGGCGATTGTCATGGCAGCATTCTGCTTACCTTATTTCACATATCTTGGTTTCTTCAACGATCGTTTATGGGGCGTCAGGTCAGAATCCATTCCGATGCCGATGACCTCCACTAATGCTCCAGGAAGAGCGTTCATACGGTGTTGGGGCTTTAAGGGTGTAAGTGCTTATTGGAATGACAAGACACAATCCAAAGATAAGCTCCTCACGATTGACAACGGCTTTACGAAAGACGGCTATGACGACATTGTTTTTGCTCTTTACCTAGATGAGACTGGCGCAATTGATATCGTCACTGGTGGTAAAGACAGCACATCATATAAGGGGCAGGGGTTCAATATTGTTTTAGAAAATCCAAACAACATTGATTTCAATAAATACGATTGGGATAAATCGCCATTCGCCAATACATTTATGGTGAATGCTTCAGCATCCAATTCCTTCGATAAAATCCAAAATCAAATTTCCATGTCATTTGTTAGGACTGATGAGTATGGAAGCTATACCGCGATCTTGACCAAAAATATAACACGCGGGTCAGACACAGTGTCGGCACCTTACATCAAAGGTGAAGTTATGATTGGTAGCTGCTCATGAGAAAGCAGCTATGGTTAGCGGCTTTTAGTGCTGGTGCGTTGATGGTAAGCGGTTGCAGTTTAGGTACTTCAACAGATGAATCGCCATCAACATTGTACCGAAATTCGCCATTAGATTATGGGATGCGTGTTCACTTCGCCACCTTTGACACAGGTGATACTGGAGATTTCAATCTCCAAAACTGTGCCATGACCGCTCGTATTTTGAATTTTAATTTGGATTCAGCGAACAAAGCTGAGGGTACACTGAGAGATCCACGTCTCGGATTCTGGTGTGAGCTAGGACCATATGCCGCGAAAGGCGTTGTGCCTGATCAATTCGAGAGTGAGTTGCCGACTGTCGTTCGCTCTAAAAATAGTTGGTAAATTGAGGTCGCTGATCTTCATTTTTTATTAATAAGATACGATCTGACTCTACAAAGCCTTAGCCATCTGAATTGCTTCGTAAGCGTTGCTTGCCGCGCTGAGGTTCAGCAGATTGACAAAGATGCAGAATTCATGATTGAAGCCATTGAGGGGCATTCAGTAAGCTATGAAAAACTTTTACGAAGTTCTCGGAGTTTCACCAAGCTCTGAACCTGAGGTAATCGCTGCTGCGTATAAGGCTATGATGCGAAAGTATCATCCCGATACCAACAAATCCCCTTCAGCCGAAAAAAAATTTACAGATATCAATGAGGCATATGAAGTTCTCAAAAATGCTGTGAGCCGCCGTGAGCATGATGTAGACCTAGAACAGGATGATACTAGTATTGCGTCATCTCTACTATCATCCGCGTCCAACAGCCAAGAATCCGAACCTGAAAGCCTTAACAAAAAGTCGCCGTTTTTGGGCAAGCAAGGTGAAATTCGGATTTGGGTTATCTTTGCGGTGGCATATGCCGCGATCGCTCTGATATACTATGGACCATTCTGGATAGCAGTAGCATTAGAGTCTGGGCGTGTAGGCTTTTGGGCTGAGGTAGCAGCAGCGGCATTCGTTCCTTTTAGTTTAGGCTTTGTGGGCATGATGTTTTGTCGGGCAGTGTCTTCATCTGATCCAAAGACTAATCGTATCCGTTGGCTTTTGATCCAGTTCGTGTTTATTGCCGTATTGGTCTATAGCAGAGTAGCTGAGAACATGTGACTTGCCCCCGACGATCATGCAGTTTTGATTAGACCCTTAGCATCGTTGTTATGCATCATGCGGGCGAAGCTCCATCAGAGATCAGCAGCTTCCCGTAAAGTGCCTTAGCCATCTGAATTGCCTCGTAAGCGTTCGCCGCTGTGACATACTGCTTTCCAAAGCCTGCTCCTGGTTCATCTTTGTAACGCACTAGTACCCACCACTGCCTTGCTTGTGTCATTTCTGCTCTCCTCAAACTTAAAACTTTTAAGTTTCATACAGCCGAAGTCACTGTTGGAGAATCCGAAATCAGAGCGGTAAATTTTTCTGTTCTTCAGAGCTTATGTCAGCAATCTGCTCAGACTTGGCTTTTCTGATTTCGCCTAAGTCAGAGAAGCGCACCAAAAATCGTCCACCGTTGCGTCGTCTTGTTGAACCCTCTTGTCTGTATGCTTCGTAAGCACTCATGAAATCATCAATGATCCGCAGTGATGCATTAAACACAGACAGTTCGGCGTGCAGAAGATCTCCACCGAACCGATGTTGGGCAATCAGATAAATCAAAGATTTGTAGTTATAGTAGGTCAGCAAATACGGGCGCCACATCGGGCTCTTATTCATAATTTCAAATGCGCGGTTTGCTGGACCATTTTGCGTTCCAACTTTTGGAAAATAGCGAGGTGCTCGTAACTGCCACAGCACCGAGTTCAATGCTGCACCAATTCGTGCGTCATAGATCGGATATTCCTGCGGATAGACAAATGAGAGAATTTTGCTCCAAGACGCTATTCTCTTTGACCCCATCTGAATGACGAACGTGTTTACTTCGCCACGCCCATACTGGTTACAAGTCTTATGCCAGAGCGCCACCGTATCTATACCGCTCTGTATTCCGCCCCATTCCTTTACGACCCACTTGCTGACATTGATGCCGATGTTTGCATCATCGCTTTTCATTAACGGTGCGAGATGAGAACGTAGCAGCTTGGCATGTTTCAGTTCGTCAGTTTCGTTGAATATCTCGTCCAGTTGATGATCGCTGAGCCATTTGCTGAGCTGACCACGATACCGCTCATCAGACCTTGTTCCCCGCGTATGTCCTATCACGGGTTCCAGCTGCATGAGTTCCATCATCATGTCATAGATCGGTGTCCACTGCATCTTCTTCTCTCCCCAAGTGCAATGTATGCCGTGTTATCCCGCGAGCGCAATCCCAACGTTATTTTTTAGTCCCCCAAAAAACATCCAAAATCTCATTCTCAGGCGACAGAAGGCTTTCGGTCCTAAGTGGCTGGCTATACGCTATTATTTCTGTACTTAGGATAACGGGACTTAAGACGCATCAAGGAGATTGATTATGTGGCGTGCGCTTTCAGAAAATGCAGCAGAGTGGAGTTTGTCGACACTCATTATGTACCTAATCGCCTTTACCATTGTGCGATTTGGGGTTTCAATTCGCCTCAGCATCTGGAGAGTGGTCTGCTTGTTCTTTGCTGCGTTGCTTCTGACAACTGCCTGTGACGCAATTTTTGAATTTCAAAACGGGGGGCTGCGATTGTTTGATGCAGAACCACTAGTTTCGTTGATCCCTAATGTCTTCTCGGTTCCGTTTATGGCGTCGTTAGCTGTCCTCTTTCTTGCCGCGAAATATTGGAGCGGGAAGGGAGAGGCTTAATGAAAGTCGCAATTTACGCACGAGTATCGACTGTTGATCAAAACTATGAGGGACAGCTCGAAGAGCTTCACGCTCTTGCTGAGAGATCGGGTTGGGAAGTAGTTCAGGTCTACAGCGAGAAAATCAGCGGGACGAAAGCAACTGAAGACAGACCTGAACTGAAGCGCATGATGCGAGATGCAAGATTGCGGAAGTTTGAGAAGGTAGTCGTCTGGTCAGTAGATCGCTTGGGGCGTTCCATGAAAAATCTCATTCTTGTGCTGACCGAACTGAAGGACAGCAAGATTGATATCTTCAGCTACAAACAGGCGATTGATACCAGCACTGCTATGGGTTCTATGTTTTTTCAGTTTCTGGGCATCTTCAGCGAATTTGAAAATACGATACGCAAAGAGCGTCAAGTCGTAGGCATTAGAAAAGCGAAAGAACGCGGAGTTCGTTTCGGTCGCAAGCCAACGACAGAAGCACAGATAGCAAAAATTCAATGGATGAAACGCAATGGCTCATCAATCCGTGCTATCTGCAAAGAAGTGAAGGTCAGTCCGAATACGGTTTATGCCGCGTTGCAATGAAACATGCATGTCTGAAAGATGATGCCGTTTAGACAGTGAAATCACTGGCGTCTCTACGAACGCAATTTGCCGATTCCAAACCCGATTAGTCCACCGATAACCGTCCAAAATGCCATCATAAAAACCAAGAGCGCGACCTCAAATGCATCGCTTCCACGCCCAGTCACAACCTGAGCAATTTTGAACGCTATCTTTGGGGACCAAACAAGCCCTGTCATTACAAACGCAATTCCTGCGCCGTTCGCCGCTATCCATCTTGGCTTGTCTTCCCGACCTTTTCCTTTGGTCATTACTCTATGGAGAGCACGGGCAAGAAATAGCGTTGCTGCGTAACTGACGATTGTTACAACGCCTCCAACTGCAACATCTCCAGCGCCAACATCTACCATTTCGTCCCCCAGCCAAATCGTTGATGCTAATCTGATGCCACAGCGATATGCCTTCGGCAATCGTTTCAATATTTCAGAGAATATCAGCGTGTTTTAGCTTAACTAAGATGCGGTCTCACGACCTCATGCGATTTCGGGTTTCTTCGTAACCCTCATCGCTTTGTTTTTTTATATTTGTTGGTTGGTACATTTCGTTAGATTGCTGCCACAGTGAGGCTTACGCTTCACTGTGGCTTTTGCACTTTTCGTTGAGTCGTTTAAGCCAATGATTGCACACAACCATGCAGTTCAAACGAACTGAATGGGAGATAGGGTTACGCTGTTACCTTTATGTGTGGTGAGTTGTTCGCAACGCAGCGTCTTGGGAACCAATCATTTACCCCTAAGACACATACAAGTTACCGCTTTCGCAGTCTCATCTTTCTTGATCCATCGCATAATGTTTTTACAAGCCAGTTGCGACTTTGCTTGTTGTATTACGTGTCTGTGGTCACGCTTACTGGGCTGCAAGTTCTGTTGGCGACAGCTAGGCTGGCAAACTCAATGCGACGATAATGCCCTATGACAGAACACAGAAATGTGAATAGGTTACAGACACATTCCTCTGCTCCACAGATAAATACTAGTCAGATAGTTCTCACATTCTGACCACATGATTATTTATCACGAGAGGATTAAAATGAAAAAAAACGTAGTGATTTTGGAGATTTTTGATTTTTTAAAACAGCGCGGTCTTGTCTCAAACGAGAGCGATTTTAGCATTGATTGGCTTGGTCAAAGCGATAGCTATTTTCGTGGACTGCGATTTAAGAGAACAGAGCCAACACTGGGCGTTGTCGCAATCTGCGGAACTCGTCTTTCAAGTGCTGGCGAGTTCATAAGACAGTCACCGAAGCATCATCATGTCGCAGAAAAGTTTTTTGAATTCCGCGACAGATGTACGCAGATCGTAAATGAGGATGCGATTGAACTAGAGCTTATTTCTTAGGGTTCTCTGGCGGATCAAAAACGTCTAGCAGCTTCACATTGTCTGCAATTAGCTGTTCTGATCCGCCGTTTTCAAAAAACACATTCACGAAGTGAACAAGCTCCTGCAAAACTGACGGAACTCTGCTCGTGTCAGGCTTTTCACCAAACACTAGATCACACGCTTCAAGCGCAGTCGCATGGAATGTGTAGATGTTATGATTGGTCATCAGGTGTTCGCCGAGATTATCAACACGTCCGAACCTGTTCGTTTGTTTATGAAAAACAATGTCGTTGACGCTAAACAGGTCAGCAAGCGGCGAAAATTCTGGCAAGTCTACTCTGACATTCCCTCGTGCCACCTGCATGTTTTGCGGAATTGCTCGTGACGGCATACGCCATGTTCGTAGATTATTAGTCAGCTCTGGCTTATGAAAAATCGCTCTGGCTTGTCCTGCCGCTTGATGTGGCGAGCTGCTATCGTATGTGATGCGTATTGCTCTGCCCGCAGCTTTAGAAACAGCTTTCTGGATCGCAGTGTAAATGACGGATTGGATAGGTGGCGACTTGGCAAGAAGGTGAATGATCTCTGTGCGTTTCAGTCTGTCTTCATCTAACAGAGTCCGAAGCCGCCTGAGCATGTTTCTGAGCAACGATGATGTGCCGCCGAAAGCCCAGCCTTCAAACTCAAAATCTTTAACTGCATCGTACCAAAGTTCGCCTGCGCCTTCCTGCTTTATATCTTGAACGACATTAAGAAACTTCGTGCCTTCACCACCGAAATTTCGTCCCCTGTTTTCCTGAAAGTAGCGCAGATTATCAACGCTCAGATCAATCAACTGCTTGATGCTGAGATTGCGAATGGGGCTAGTGCTTTTGGGGTCTTCTTCAATGCTTGCCCATAGTGGCAAATCCAATGTCATCGCATAGTCAGTATATGCGTCTAGCCAGTTCAGAACTCGTTCGCGGTATCCTGTCGTGAACCAGTTCTGATAAAATTCCTGCGGTGAATCTTGATAGCGATAAATCGCTTCCTTCTCACGCTTGTTCTTGATTGCACCTTTGCCGAGTTGATAACCGCCGCTGTCGCCAACGACGATGACGCCCTCACGTTTACGATTGATCACCATATCGTCAGTAGTGACGAATGCCTTTTCAAATTGCCCTGAGCTATAGAGCGCATATTTGCATGACCACAGCCGACTATCTGACGATAAGAAGTCTAAGTCTTTGGGTCGGAAATTTCGCGGTATTCGTCCTTGACGAGCATCGCTGCGATCTCTCGTGGCGAACTCGGCATAATGCTGCTGCAACGATGGCAGATAGACTGCGTAGCTGTCGTAGCGATCAGTTAAATCAGCCATTGTTATATCTAGCGAACAGCACATCGTTGCGATTTCCGCGCTCATCAAGAGCAGGAATATATGCTTCGTGTTTTGCTGTCGCTGTTTCGTAACTTACGTTCAGCACAAATTCGTTGCCTCTGATGATGATTTCATCACCGACTGTCGGCGCTCTCGCCAGCATGGTGAAAAGCTCAATTATATCTAGAGGTGCCACAATGGT
Source organism: Sphingorhabdus sp. EL138 (assembly GCF_945882965.1). Classification (GTDB taxonomy): domain Bacteria; phylum Pseudomonadota; class Alphaproteobacteria; order Sphingomonadales; family Sphingomonadaceae; genus Sphingorhabdus_B. The sequence continues at coordinate 73,986 of NZ_CAMCWY010000012.1, read as the reverse complement.
CGTATGCTTCGTCGCAGGTTCCAACGAGATAACTGCATCTCGCTCTGCTAGCGTTTTGCAATCATCGCCGTAGTGCGTGAACCCATCTTTGTTCACTCCAGGTGTGTTGTCGCTCTCATAGTGCGATTGAAGTTCCAGATGATCAGTTCCAACCGCAAATGCGACCCGCGACGTTTTTTTGTGCTTGAGATGTTTGATAGCTCCACTGAGCCACCCCTGAACAGACTGCCGATAAAAGCGATCAATGAACTTCTTCTTTGCCTTAATTTCCCAAGCATAGCCCACGCTATCGTTAACGATTATCGGCTGATAGCTGTGTTCGCTTTTGATCAGATCAGTGTCGTAGAAGTAGATGTTTCTAGAGTGACCTGACGACTGACTGACCAACTTCAACTGCTTGGTTGCGCTTTTATCTTCGTCAGCATCAATCAGATCGTTGCTTGGTTCACAGCTAAAAAGAGGCAGCTGAGATTCATTCATCAAAATGTTTTCAATCCAATAGCGATCGGAACCGCGCAGCAGAATGTCACAGGGCACTGCAATCGGATTTTTGGGAATGGAGATTGTTGTCAGGCTGGCATCACTGAGTGTCTTGCTGACCAAGATTGAGCCATCTGTCCTGATGACTAAGCGCGCCCTCTCAGGACGCATGATCGCTTTGTCCGTCTTGTCGTCCCAACCAATCTTGTGCTCGGTGATGAAATTTTTTGAAATTCCAAGATTCCGAATTTGAGAGGGGATCATTTGAGGACGAAGGCACTCAATCAGCAATCTCAAAACAGGCGGAGTGTTGCTCAGATCAAGCTCACCGCATTCATTGATGACAGCTTCAACGATCTGCGTATCTGTCGTTGAAGCGATAAGCGTGATCTTGCCTGTCCGTTTGTTACGCTTTGCTATCAGCACGACCAAGTCATCATTCGTTGCCGCCAATGCCCCTGCGTCTACAGTAGCAAAACCTTTAGACGCTTTCAGAATGTGCGTCTTGTTCGTGAGAATTTTTCTCTCATCGGAACGCTTGAGCAGTGCTTGGTCTTCAGTGAGATTTTTGCTCTTTTTCGCTTTCTTGCTAATAGCCGTGCTAGCTTCTGGTTCGCCATCTACAGCTTCACGCACTAGCTCCTTCAATCCATCAACGCCTCCAGCTTCGTGAATGAATGCCTTCATAACGTTGATGTGCTTATCATTGTCATATCGCTTAGGGTTTGCGACGAACTCGTTATCAATTGCCCATAATGCCTTGCTGTAATAGCTGACCGTTGTATCGTTCGTGCGAATGCGCGGGAAAGCTAGGCGAACGATAGGGCTGAAATTGTAGCGATTTCCCATGTTGCGATAGGTTATGTTGTTCGCGGCATAAAGACGGTCAAGATAGTCCGATTCGTTGCGAGCCTCTCGCCACCAAAAATAAGTCTCAGCAAGATTGCGATGCAAAAGTTCACGGGAGCTTTCGGCAAGTGTGTGTTGCTGTTCTGCTCGTTGTTGTAACTCTGTCAGTTGCTGACTTAGTTCTTGCTCGTTTGCCATTGCGCCCCCTTTTGTAAACGCAAGCTAACATCCGATTTTTTCGTTGCAACAGGATCGTGCAAACTTAAAAGTTTTAAGTTTGTGGCTGGAAATAGGTAGGAATTGAGTAGGCAAGGATTCAGAATCTCATTCTCAAAAAGGAGAATGAAACTATGTCATCGCTATCAAAACTGACCATCAAAGCCGTTTCTCGTCAGTCTAAACTCAGTCCCATTGAAGCTCGTCGCAATAAATTGCTTGCTGGTATCAACGAGCAAATGGAAGTCGCAGATGCTGCGATGCGAGGTGAGCAATATGCTGTCACGATCCCGCGATGGACGAAGAATGAAGCTGGCGAGAAGGTGCGTGTGCAGCGACAGAAGGTCGTGCGTTCGTGGTTCTTCGCACAAGACGACGGGTTCTATGTGCAGTGCAAGTATGGGGCAAAGACAGTCCCACTTACAAAAGATGGTAATGCCGTTTTCGTGAAAGAGCTTGCTGCCGTGAAACCCAGTCTTGAGTTGCTACGCAGTGCGATAGCAAATGGAGAACTGGATACTAACATTGAGAATGCTATAAAAAGCCTGCAAAAGCGCCATAAACTCACGATATCTTCATGATTTAAATATAGCAGAATAATAGCAGGATAAATTTATATACCAATAACTTACTGTTATAAATGTATATTTTATACGTTACTATTAGCGAAGCGCTAACAATAAGCACAACTATGTGGGCCACCTTTATGGCCCTCACAAAAAAGGCGGCTCCAACTGGGGCCGCCTTTTTTCATTGTGGGCTGGCGTTTTGATGGGCACATATCTCGGATGATCAAATATATTCTTATCGCGCTCATCCTCGCCTTGATTGGATCCGGTTTATGGTTCTGGGCCAAGACAGATCCGCAAAAGCTCGATTTTGCAGACCGGATGGCACCTGGTCCTGCGGAGAATAGCCAAGCCCCGCTGACGGGCATCGCATATGGCGATGACGCGCGGCAGAAGCTTGATATCTACCTGCCCAAGCAAAACGCCGCTGGTACATCTGCGGTGCTGATCTTCTTTCATGGCGGTGCGTGGCGTGATGGCGAGCGGGAGGGCTATGGCTTTTTGGGCCGCGCCTTTGCATCGCGCGGCTTTGTCACGGTCATTGCCGATTATCGCAAATCGCCGAAGGTGCGCTTTCCTGCATTTGTCGAGGATACGGCAGCGGCTATTGCTTGGGTCAATGCCAACATCGCCAAGCACAAGGGCGACCCCAAACGTATTTTTCTTATGGGGCATAGCGCTGGCGCCCATATCGCAATGATGACGGCGCTTGACCCGCAATGGCTCGCTGCGAATAATCTCACGCCGGATGTGATCAAAGGGGTCATTGGCCTTGCCGGGCCTTATGATTTCCTGCCGCTGACGACCGATTCATCAAAAATTGCCTTGGGGCAGTGGCCCGACCTGACGGAGACCCAACCGATCACTTTTGCGCGGGCGGATGCGCCGCCTTTGTTATTGCTTACCGGCGACATGGATACCGTCGTGAAGCCCCGCAACAGCAAAATCCTATCCGAGAAGATACAAAAGCTCGGCGGGCAGCAGCAGTTGCAGATTTACCCCGACGTTGACCATTCCGATATCATCATGGCCGTCGCGCGTCCGTTCCGTCAAAAGGCGCCCGTTGTCGCCGATGTCGTGAACTTCATAAAAGCGCACTAACCGCTATAGGCAGTGACTTATGCTTGGCGCGTAGCCAACACGTCATAATGCTTTCCGCGACCCACGGTCACGAAATGGGTAAAGCCGCCGCTTTCCAAAATCGCCCGCAAGCTTTCGGCATCGCTCCATTTGGCATCGACTTCGTAAAACACTGACTGGATGCGCGATAGAAAGCGCGACTTGACCAACTCTGCCATGACCGCGGCTTCATGCCCCTCGACATCAACCTTGATGACCAACATTTCGGGTTCGCCAAGCAGCGCATCAAAAGCTGCCATATTGATAGTTGTGATGTCCAAACCGTCGGCGCCGTCATTCCGTAGCGACGCAAGCCCGCTATGTGCGGCATCAAAGACGATTTTCGCGGTGCCCGCTTGGTTTGACAGGGCGGCTTGTACCGCTTGGACTTTATCTTGAAGGTTGTTGGCCTCGATATTCTGGCGCAGCCGCTCAAACGTATCCGGCACTGGCTCAAGCGCTATCGCCCGCGTGCAATGCGGGTTTTGCCCGGCAATCAGGCTGTACAGACCTTGGTTTGCACCAATGTCTAAAAAGACGAACGGCTGTGTGAGGCCGTTCAGATAATCGGACAGGCCGTGCCCATAGACAGCGAAACGGCAATAAATGAAGGTGCGGTCGCGCCAGTTTGTTTTCATCAGCACGCCATAGCTGGAGCGGATAAAACCAGTGCCTTCGCCGCCAAGCTTTGCCCGCAATTTGGCATATGGCAGAAAAACAGCCTTTTTCAGTTGCTTGATTAAAAAATCGCCGCTCGTCATTTTAGTTCCCCTGCCGCGTAGGTGGCCGCGTAATCAAATCCCGACGCGCGGTGCAAGGCGCGATCCATTATAGCTCCATATCAACAAGCTAAGGAGGACAAGGCTTTGCAATATGCCATGCACGCCCGCACCGTTCAGGCCGAACCACCAAATCATCAGCGGTAGCAAAGGTAACATGCCCACATTGCTGGCCAAATTGGCGCGAGCACTGATCCAGGGCCGTCCTTGCGCTGTGAGCGCCGCCGATAAAGTCGGCATGCCTGCGATCATCGCCCGACCAAGCAGGACCAAGATAAGCAGAGACGCGCCGCCTGCAAAGCTTGCGCCGCCAAGCAGCACCAGAACTTTTCCGGCGAACAGGCACATGATAGCTGCGGCCAGTAACGCCATGCCTGTTGCGAAGATGGCCGAACGCCGGACCGCTTTGCCTGCGGCCTGATCATTGCCACTAATCAACAGGCGGGTTACGACCGGATAGGCGGCTTCCCCAAGCATTTGCGCGGGTTGAATCAGAATGGCACTTGCCCTTTGCACAAGGGCATACAGGCCCGCAGCGGCTGGACCTAGCATCCAGCCAATGATTAAGGGCGTCGCCTTAGGCGCAATGTCGCGCAAGGTGAGGTCGAGATTGGTCGTCGCAATGAAGCGTACTATACCCGGATTGTCCCGCCGCGTGCCCTTTAACGTCGGCCGCCCATCTGCGCCGATTGCCAGATGACGCGTACCAATCCAGCACAAGATCCACATGGAAAGGCCCTCGGCAATCGCAGCGGCGAGCCACACCCACAAAAATGCAGCCAGTCCGCCGCCCGTAAACAAAATGACAAGCGCCCCTATCAAGCGGATCATTGGCATGATGACCGGGTGCAGACCGATCAGGTCAAAGCGTTCCGCCAACTGAAGCAAGCCTTGTGGCGTAGCCCGAACCGTGGCGAGAATGGCCAAGCAATACAGTCCGCCAAATTGAATCGCTTCTGGGCTCCACCCCAAGGATACACCGACCCATGGAACCAGCAGCATCGCCAAGCCGATGGCCACAGCGGCCATGCCGAGTTCAATAACTGCAAGTAACAATATGAGGTTGCGGAACTGTGTAGCTGCGCCACGGTTGAGCGCCTCTGCGCCATAACGAACCATGCCGTGAAAGCCAGAAAAGGCGATGGTCCCACCCATCAGCGTCGCAAAGCCGTGTACCAGATTGAGCACACCATATTGTTCTACCCCAAGGATCCGAGCCGCGATGGCAATCGAGCCAAGGCTGATGATGCCTGCCGCCGCCTTACCTGAAAGCAATCGGCCCATATTCCCGGCAATCCGGTGCAGCGGTGAATAAGCCGATACGGGCAATCGGGGTGCATCTTCACCCAATGGCTTGATCCAGATAATCGATTATAGCCGCAGTTGCCCGCACCGATGCAGGTATGTCGGTGACTGAAAAGCTGTCCTCCAATACGGCACGCTGCGCATCGCTATACGAAGCCTGCGACGCAAAAGCCGCATCGACGGCGCCGATAATGTCGCTTGCGTCTGTCTCCACAGGTCCAGTCGCCCAGTGGCGGTAGTTAGGGTTCCCTTGCCACGGCGTATCATGGGCATCCAAAAACAGGCACGGCCGCGGGCGATTAAGAAACTCATAGACCTGACTGCTCACATCGCCCAGATACAGGTCCGCCGCGTTGGTATAGGTCATGTCTGTGCAGGCCGGGCTGCCCAAATCCATTAACATATGCGGTGCATTATGATATCGGCGATGCGGCTTTTTGGCGGGCGCGATCGACAGCCTATCGATTGTGATCGTCCATGGCCGCGCAAACAGCATCACATGCGGCGCAAGAATAAGATTGTAGCGGCCGCTTTGGTAGAACTGCTCCAACACCTCCGCACCGAATTTGAACCAGCTAGAAAGATGCGGCGAAGGGTGAGGGTTGTATAGAATGGTCCGGCGATCAGATGCTGGAAATAGCGGCTTTTGTTCGGGTACTATGATATCGAATTTTGCATATCCTGTGATGCGGATCTTTTCGGGCGGGACCCCTGCATCACAGATCAGGCGGTCGCGGATTTTTTCGCCCGATACCAAAATGAGGTCGAATTGGGCGCTTTCCGCATTGAACCCTATCGCGCGGTCGCCAGCACCATGTCGTGTGTGGATGAACTTTATGCCATCCAAGCCATAGCGTGTTTTCAGGATGAGGCTCGATTTTTCCGACACCACTAGCGCGTCAAATTGCCTGAAGAATTCAAGGTTATCGCGGTAGACGAGCAGCTTCCGTGCTGGGACCAGACGGTCAAATGTGCGGACGAGCAACTGCGACACAGCAGATTTGGTATGTAATGGGACGATTTTTACGCCCTGAAGCGCAGCACCGCTTAATCTGCGAATTTCTGCCTCAACCAAAATGCTGGTAACAGCCAGCGTCACATCGGCAACGCCGCTTTTGGCCATCTGCAACGCAATTGGCAAACTATGCGCAATCTGGTGCGTTTGATCATGGTTGAACAGGAAACATATTTTTTTCACGCGCTTTAATGCCCTTTATCGCTCGAAAAGTCGCGTATTTGCCAATTTTTTTGCGCCGCCAGCCGGCGTAGCTTTTTAGTTGGGTTGACCAGATATGCCGCATCTGCCCAATCCATCAACGGTGCATCGCTGGCGTGGTCGGAATATACTGAAATATGACAGTCTTCGCGCTTTAGTCCCTGCACGTCGAACCATGTTCTGACCATTTTCAACTTTTCCAGCCCATAGCAATTTTCGCCATCGATGAAGTGGCAGATTCTGCCGTCTGGCCGCGTTACATGCTGTGTAGCAACGACCGCGTCAAAGCTAAGATGCGAAGCAATTTGATGGGCGTAAAACGCCGGTGCAGCCGTAGCGATCACCAGTTTTTGATTTTGGCTTCGGTCATTTTCAATAGATTTGGCGGCGCCGGGTTGAATGTCGGTTAAAACGGCCTCGGACACAAAATTGGCTACCACTTTAGCCAAGATTGCTGCATCTAAATTACGTCCCATGAACATGCTTACACCAAATTGCTTCAATGGTTTGCGGCCATATAAACCAATGCGGTATCCGATCAAGGCGATGATCCATATGGGTAGACCAGCTAGCCGAAAGGGCGCTGTCCGCTGTGCGTAATAGAGCAGAAAACGGGTAAAGGTCGGACGGCGCGTGATGGTTTTGTCGAGATCATATATTGCAATATTCATATTTGATGGCCAAGCCCCGCCTTAAGGTGCCGTCAGATAAATCGACGAACCCTTCTGATTTTTTCGCGTTTAGGAGAAGCGACTTGCAAGCGCAATGGACCTGCATCGTTCTTGCCGGACAGCGGCCCGGCCCCGATATGCTCGCCCAGCATTTCGCCCTTGAACGCAAGGCCTTAGTCCCGGTTCGCGGCGAACCGATGATTTGCCATGTTGTCCGCACGCTGCATATGTCACCCCACATCGGTAAGATCGTCATATTGTCGCAAGACGGAGAATATCTGCGCTCTGCCGTTGACGCAGCCGGGGGCGCCATTTTGGTGGAAAGCCAGAACAGCATTTCCTTGAGCATTAAAGCGCAGACTGAGATCTTGGGGTTTTCTTCGCCCTTATTGGTGACCGCGGCGGACCATCCCTTGTTGACCGTGGAGATGATCGACGAATTTGTGCGCCATGCCGATGGCGATGTCGCGGTTGCGATGGTGGAACGCCAAACCATGCTTAGGCAGTTTCCGGATGCGCAGCGAACCTGGCTTCGCTTTTCCGACGGCGCTTGGTCCGGCGCCAATCTGTTTGCGCTGAAAACCCAGAAGTCATCGTTCGCGCTTGAATTATGGGCCGATGCCGAGCAGGACCGCAAAAAGGCGTGGCGGCTGTTCCTGCATTTTGGTCTGCTTTTGGCTATACGTGCGCTTACCCGCACCATTGGCTTGCACCAAGCGATGGAGAAGGCTGGGAAGCGGCTTGGCCTAGACGCACAGTTGGTTCCCATGTCCGACCCCGTTGCCGCCATAGATGTCGACAAGTTGAGCGATCATGCGCTGGCAGAAAAAATACTGACGGAGCGCGCGGCTCGGAACGGCGATATTGATGCCGCCTGATTAACGGCCCATTTTCTTTTGCCGACGACGCTGCACCGACGAACCAATACCCATGGCCTCACGATATTTGGCGACCGTCCGGCGGGCAATGTCAAAGCCCTTTGCCGTCAGTAGTTCGACTAACGTATCGTCCGACAGGATTTTATCGCCCTCGGCCTCAGTCAGCGATTTGATATGGCTTTTGACCGCTTCTGCAGATGCGCCTTCGCCATCGGCGGACTGAACACCGGATGAAAAGAAATATTTGAGGTCAAACAGCCCGCGTCCGCAATGCAGATATTTGTTACTTGTTACTCGGCTGACGGTAGATTCGTGCATCTCAATAGCATCTGCGACCTGGCGTAGCGTCAAGGGCCGCAAATGTGCAACACCGCGCCGGAAAAACCCTTCTTGCTGCTTGACGATCTCGGTCGCGACCTTGACGATCGTGCGTTGACGTTGGTCCATGGCCTTGATCAGCCAATTGGCATCGGCCATGCAATCGCTGAGCCAAGCCTTAGTGGCCTTATCCTGTCCAAGTTCAGCCACATAGCTTCGGTTGATAAGCAACCGCGGCAGGTTAGCGCTGTTCAATTCAATCGACCAACCATCGCCGCGAGGTGTCACATAGATGTCAGGTGTGACCGCCAGGCTGTCTTCGCTTTCAAAACGGCACCCTGGCTTTGGATCATAGCCGCGCAGTTCCATCAACATATCGCGCAAATCTTCATCATCGACACGGCACATGCGTTTCAATTGGTCAAAAGCCCCCTTGGCGACCAAATCGAGATTGCCGATCAGCCTTGCCATGCATGGGTCATAGCGGTCCGCATCCTTGGCCTGAAGCGCAAGGCACTCGGCAAGATTGCGTGCACCAACCCCTGTGGGGTCAAAGCGCTGAAGCTCGTTCAGCGCAGCTTCTGCTTCGGCCAAGGGCACATTAAGCCTTTGCGCCATGGCCAGCAAATCTTCACCCACATAAGCTGTGGGTTCAATATGTTCGATAATCTGTTGCACCAGAAAAAGCTGGCGACCCGAAAGGCTTGCACCCGCCTGCGCCATTAAATGTTCGCGTAAATTAACGTCGCGTGCGGCAAAGGTGTCGAAATCTGGACCGTCGCCGTCAAAGCTGCCGCTGGACATCGCGCTGCCCGACAGACCAAGCATCCCGTCTGCGCCGCCTACGCTGTCAGATGGCGCATCATGATGGAAGGTCTCCGCCCCGAAATCGACGTCCAACGCGTCGGAGGCGGCGTGGCTGTCATTGCCTAATATCTCGTCACTGCCGCGTTCGTTGCTCTCGGCGATGATGGCTTGCGGGAATGTATCAACTGGCGTATCGGCTATGGAATCGCTGCCGCCCGCATCAAGCACCGGGTTGCGTTCGATCTCTTCGGCGATGAAGGCTTCGATTTCGAGCGACGAAAGCGCCAATAGCTTGATCGCTTGCTGCAGCTGTGGTGTCATGACCAGCGACTGGCTTTGGCGGAGGTCGAGGCGCGGAGCTAATGCCATGACGTTAATTTTCCGTCATTTCCTCCACATCACATTGCAAAGCTCTCGCCCAGATAGAGGCGGCGGACATTGGGATCGGCGACCAGCGCATCTGGTGATCCGGCAAACAGGACCTGCCCGCCATAAATGATGCAGGCACGGTCCACGATCTCCAAGGTTTCGCGGACATTATGGTCCGTGATAAGCACGCCAATTCCGCGTGTCTTGAGTTCCTTCACAAGATCGCGAATGTCGGAGATTGAAATCGGGTCAATGCCGGCAAAGGGCTCGTCAAGCAGCATGATCGAAGGGTTCGCGGCCAGTGCGCGTGCGATCTCGCACCGCCGCCGCTCGCCGCCAGACAAGGCCATGGCAGGCGCGCTACGCAAACGGGTCAGGCCAAATTCGTCCAGCAGTTTCTCCAGTCGCTCGCCGCGCGATTCTGGGTCGGGTTCCGACATTTCGAGAACCGCGCTGATATTCTGTTCAACCGTCATCCCCCGAAAAATGGAGGTTTCCTGCGGCAGGTAGCCAAGCCCCAAAATGGCGCGGCGATACATTGGCAGCTTAGTTATATCCGCGCCATCCAGCGTGATACGGCCGCTATCGGGTTTGACCAGCCCCATGATTGAGTAAAAACAGGTCGTCTTGCCAGCGCCATTGGGTCCAAGCAGGCCAACCACTTCGCCCTTTGCCACGGACAGCGAAACATCCGTCAAAACGGCGCGCTTGTCATAGCTTTTGGCAATTGAAACAACACCCAGCCCCGATTGCATACCCGCATCGGTTGTCGCATCAGCAGCAGGTGGGTTGGCTTTCATGCTTTCCATATTCAATATTCGCCCGCAATGATGCTGTGGTTTTCGCGACAATAGCTAATGAATAGCGAAGCATTTGGCAATTGGCATGGTTCATGCTGCGCCGAATTTACAGCTTTAGCTCAGCTCAATTCTTACGCTGAGATACGCTAAAGGTCCCAGTGACTCGGCCACCGCCATTTGTCGCGCCAGGCGCACCGCCGCCGTTGATGGTTGAACGGCCTGAGTTCAGGTCAATGACCAATCGGCCGCCGGTGAGACGATTACTGCCTTGCACAAGGTCCACATTGCCGATCAATGTGATCAGGCTCGAATCGAGATCGTAAATGGCGGAATTGCTCGTGGCGCGCAGGTCGTTCTTGGTGATGGTCACGCCGCCAGTGGCATCCAAGCGGTTCACATCGACGCCATTATTACCGGAATATGCTGCGGTCACGCGATTTGCTTTCAGCGTAAGCCCCGCTTGCATCGCCGTCACGCCGCCAGATAACACCACGCGGTCGGCTCGATCTTGCAACTCCATAGAAGCGGCCGAAAAATCGACAGGGGCGTTGCTATCATGATTACGAATGCTTTGCGCCGTCGACGCTGTGGACAGCATGCTCATGCCAGCAATCGCTGCACACAGGCCAAAGGAGAGAGAACGGATAGTCATTGCGCGCTTACTTAATCGCATTCTGGTCGATACGCAAACGAACGCCGCCATCGAGACGAACAATCCGCGTGTCGAGGTCCGCGCGCAGGCGCCCTGCGTGGAAGGTGCCAACTTTCGTCCGGCCGCTAACGGGACCAAAGCTTTGCATCGAAAGATTTTTCAACGATAACTCTACATTGCTGGCGACCATATCATAGCCCGTCGATTGAACAGCCAAGGGGCCGTTCACACGCATCGTTTCTTTATTAAGGTCATAAACCCCGCGCTGCGCGACGATGGACGCTGGCCCGTCATTTAACATGATCTGGCCGGATAAGGATGTCATGTCCAAGACAGGGTCAGCGGATGTTTTCTGCACTGCACTGCCCGCGCGCAAGGAAAAAGGACGACCTTTGCTGTCATCGCCGCGGTATAACGCTTCGACGACGCGCAGACGCTCGCGCGACAGGTTTACTTCATCCTTGTTCAGCACGAAGCTCAATTCCTGTTTGCCGGTAAAGGGACTGAAGGCCAGTAGCGCCACTAACAGGCCAATGATGATAGGCAACCCTACGCGCAGCGCGCGGATCAGGCGGTCATGCCGTCCGCCCGGCATTGCCCAGAGCTGTCTGTGTGTGCGTTCAAGATCGGCTTGTGCTGACATAATAGATGCCTAACTAGATCGAAGCTTAACTGTGCCCGAATATGTCGATTTCGGGCCAACCTGCAAGATCAAGGTCTGCACGGTGCGGCAGAAAGTCGAAACACGCCTGCGCCAAAGCGGTGCGACCTTCACGTTCAAGACGGATAACAAATTCGGCATGCAGGCGGTGGAGATAGCGGACATCGCTTGCGGCATAATCCTTTTGTGCTTCGGACAGCACGGGGCCTCCCCAATCGCTGGATTGCTGCTGTTTGGAAATGTCGGTCGACAGCATTTCCTTAACCAATTCTTTCAAACCATGGCGGTCCGTATATGTCCGGGTCAGGCGTGAGGCGATTTTCGTGCAGAATAATGGTGTCGCGACGACATTCAAGTAATGCGAAATCGCGGCCAGATCGAATCGGGCATAATGAAACAGCTTGATGCGTACAGGATCGGCAAGAACGGCGCGCAAATTGGGCGCTTTATAGTCGCTGTCCCGGGCAAAGCGCACCAGATGTTCGTCCCCGCGACCATCGGAAATCTGCAACAGACAGAGCCGGTCGCGTGGGGTAATCAACCCCATGGTTTCAGTGTCAACGGCGACAGGGCCTTCGGCTAATACGCCAGCGGGAAGGTCTTCTTCATGGAAATATACGCTCATGCTTGCCCCTTGCCCGACAGTGCTGCCCAAGGCAAATGAAAGTACAGCTATCGCACGGCGAATTTCTGCCACAATATTTGCTATCGCGTCACATTTTATTACGATATAGCTACACCTCGCGTAATCACCGACGGTTGCGCTTGTGACGTGCAGTACAGTCGCCCTCGACTGCATAACATAGTGGTTTAGGGCGATGAGAAGGCAAGTAAGAAGTTATGGGTTTTGATCGCAAGCGTGCTGGCAAAGGCCGGGACAAGAGAGACGGTTTCGGTGATGAAAGCTACGATGGTTATCGCGCGCCATCCCCCTATCAAAGTGATTTTGGTGGCGGCCGTTCAGGCGGCGGTGGATATGGCGGCGGTGGTAACAGCGGTGGCGGTGGTGGAGGTGGCTTTGGTGCCCCGCGCCGTGGCCCCGGCGGCCCACCAATGCCTGCCCAAGTTATCGGTTCTGGTAAGGGAATCGTCAAATTTTTCAATGGCCAAAAAGGTTTTGGCTTCATTCAGGTAGATGGTCGTCCCGACGACGTCTTCGTTCACATCAGCGCTGTCGAGCAAGCTGGCCTAGCTGGCCTTGCCGAGGGCCAACCGCTTGAGTTCCAACTTGTGGAACGTGGTGGCAAGGTGTCGGCAACCGATCTCGTGATCGACGGTGAACCAATGGCCATCAGTGAACGCGCACCGCGTCCTGACCGGCCTGCTTTTGATCGTGACCGTGCACCGCGCGGCGATGATCGCGGCGGCTTCCGTGGTGGCGATCGCGATTCGGCTCCACGCGGTCCGCAGCGCGAATCGACTGGCGAACGGGCCAATGGCACCGTGAAATTCTTCAACGACATGAAGGGTTTTGGTTTTGTGCAGCGCGATGATGGCGGCGAAGATGTGTTTGTGCACATTTCGGCGCTTGAGCGTTCGGGCATGGGCCAAGTGACTCAGGGCGACCGTTTGGCCTTCGACATCGAAATTGATCGTCGCGGCAAATATTCGGCTACGAACCTCGGCCCGCTTTCCGAATAAGCGCTGTTCTCACATTCAAAAAGGCGGGTGAAGCAATAGGCTTCGCCCGCTTTTTTTGTGTCCCGACGTTACGCCTTGCCGATGGTCGCGGCCAAGAACCAAGCGCGTTGTTCGGCTTGGTCGGTCCAATCATCCAGCAACCCATCGGTCGCATTGTCCCCTGCTTCGTCCGCCAGGTTCTTGGCGTCCTTTAACGCTGTTATCAGCGTCTCATTATCTGCGTGCAATGCCTTCAGCATCTGGGCCGCATCGGTTGTCGTCGAATCATGATCCATAATCCGCTGCTTTGCCGCGATAGAACCGATTGAGGTCAGCGTATCCTGACCCAACTTGCGCACGCGTTCGGCCACAAGGTCAGTCGTCGCGATCAGCTCTGTCGCTTGTTCGTCAAACAACAGATGATATTCGCGGAAATGCGGACCATTGACGTGCCAATGGAAATTCTTGGTTTTCAGATATAACGCGTAATAATCGGCCAAAAGGCCATTTAACGCGTCGGCCAATGCCTTTTTGCTATTGTCACCAGCTGCCATTGCAGTTCTCCTATATTGGGGGGGGGCTGATATGGGGACGAAGGGACCGATTTTCAACCTATGGGGCGTGTGGGCATAGCCTTATGCAGATGTTCCGACGTTGGCAGGTGGAGCGAATCGCTGCCTTCACGCGGGCCGCTCACGCGTCATCCTGAACTTGGTTTAAAATCTTAATTTGTGGGATATAGAAAAAGTAAGATGCTGAAACGCGTTCAGCATGGCGGTTCGGTGCAAATTTGGCAGGTCTCCAATCCAGATGCCAGTTTATTGGCTTGACTTTAACCCCGCGAATCCGCATTGGCCGGCGTCTGTGAGCAGTGCGGCTTTTTTACTGCACAGTTTTTTGCAAAATTTTTTTGAATAAAAGGAATGGGCCATGGCGAAGCCAGCCACGATCAAGATCAAGCTGCTCAGCACTGCTGACACGGGCTTTTTCTACGTGACCAAGAAAAATCCGCGCAACATCACCGAAAAGATGACGTTCCGCAAATATGATCCCGTCGTGCGCAAGCATGTCGAGTTCAAGGAAGCCAAAATCAAGTAAGCTAACGCGTTTGCTTGTATAGGGTAACGATCAGGGCGCTTCGGGTGCCCTTTTTGATTGATCCGTTAGTCTAAACAAGAAAAGCCGGCCATTGGGCGGCTTTTCTGACCACATAAACTACCCAATTATCCCCCGCACTGCCTCCAGAAACTTCATCACTGACAAGGGCTTGGACAGATAGCCCTTCGCACCTGCCGCCATGATGTATTCTTCGTCGCCTTTGCCCGCATAAGCGGTGACGGCAAGCACGGGGACGACCGACAGCGCGGCGTCCTTTTGCATGGCTTCGATCAAGTCGATGCCGCTGACATGCGGCAATTGAATGTCCATGATGACAAGGTCAGGTGCAAAGCTTAGCACGAGTTCCAGCACCAGCTGCCCATCGCGCACGCCTTCGACGGTAAACTGATGCGCGCGCAAAAGGTCGGTGAACAGCTCGATGTTGAGTTCATTATCCTCAACGATCATCACCTTTTTACGCATACCGACCTTTTCCCGCTTTGCGTTCGCGCAGGGCATGGATTAAGCGACAGCCATGCATGAAACAAACGACAAGTTAGACGCATCGGGTATGGCGTTCCAGGCATTGGCTTGGGCGTTGATGGAAGAATCACGGGCGGAGCGATTATTGTCGCTCACTGGCCTCACGCCAGAGGGCTTGCGCAGCAGCGTTATGGAACGCAGCACGCAGGCAGCGATTCTGTCGTTTTTGGAGGCTTACGAAGCAGATCTTGTCGCGTGCGCGGCGGCCATCGGGGTGTCACCTGCCCTATTGGTGCAAGCGCGGCAGGAGTTAGAAGCATGAGTATCAGAAATTCCCGGCCACTTTTGATTTCAGATTGCGACGAAGTGTTGCTGCACATGATTGTCCCGTTTCGTGACTGGTTGGATGAGGCGCATCACATCCATTTCGACTTCGTCCATGGCGATTGGGGTGAAGCGCTGCGCCACAAGCATGATGGCACGGTCGTTGAACGCGGGCGGGTCTGGGATTTGCTCAATGGCTTTTTCGACACCGAAATGCACCGGCAACAAGCGATTGATGGCGCGGTAGACAGCCTCAACCGCCTGCGCGAACATGCCGATGTCGTCATCCTGACCAACTTACTCGACCACCGCGCGGGGCCGCGCACGGAGCAGTTGAAGGCCGTCGGCATCTATGCGCCAGTCTATTGCAACCAAGGCGGCAAGGGCGAGGCACTTGGCCGGATCCTCGAAGAATATCGCCCAAGCGTAGCTGTATTCGTCGACGATCTGGGGCATCAGCATGAGTCCGTTGGCGAACGGCATCCTGACGTATGGCGACTGCATTTTGTCGGTGAGCCGATGCTGTGGGATCGCGTGAAGCCGTCGACGTCTGCGCATGCGCGTTTGGATCGCTGGGCGGATGCGGAACATTGGATTAGGGAACGGCTCGTGACAGGCACACCTGCCCCCGCATTGGAAAAGGTAACATCATGATCGAAGCAAAATTGGCCGAATTGGGCATCACACTGCCGGAACCTGCCGCGCCTGTCGCTTCCTATGTGCCCGCTGTCGAAGCAAACGGGATGCTGTTCATTTCGGGTCAGTTGCCTTTCGTTGATGGCAAGGTTGTTACTGGCAAAGTCGGCGATACGCGCAGTCTTGAAGACGGCAAGGCTGCTGCCAAGGCGTGCGGCATCATGCTGATTGCGCAGATGAAGGCGGCGCTTGGCGGTGACCTCGACCGGGTGGAACGCATCGTTAAATTGGGCGTATTTGTCGCCTCAACTCCAGACTTTACCGATCAGCCCGAAGCCGCCAACGGCGCATCGGACCTGATGGAAGCCGTGTTTGGTGATGTGGGCAAGCACGCACGCGCAGCGGTCTCGGTCCCGGTCTTGCCGCGCGACGCAACGGTGGAGATTGACTGCGTGGTAAAGGTCCGCGCGGCCTAATGGCCGACGGCGTCACCGCCGAACTTCTAACCAAGGTCAGCGATATTCCCGCTGACCAATGGGATGCGTTGAACCCGCGCGGTAACCCGTTTGTGGCGCACGCGTTCCTGTCGGCGCTGGAGCAATCCGGGAGCGTTGGTCCGGGCACTGGCTGGTCGTCTGCGCCCGTCATCATTCGCGATGCAGATGGTATTCCGGCGGCAGCGCTTCCGGCCTATCTCAAGACACATAGCCAAGGCGAATATGTGTTTGACCATAATTGGGCCGACGCATTTCATCGGGCGGGTGGACAATATTATCCAAAGTTGCAGATTGCCGCGCCATTCTCGCCGGTGCCGGGACCGCGATTGTTATTGCGCGATCCAGCGATGGCGCTGCCACTCTTGCGCGCGGCGGAAGCGGTGGTGGACCAAAATGGCCTGTCGTCCGCGCACGCGACGTTTGTGGAAGAAGCCGAGCTGGAGCAATTTCGCGCGGCGGGGTGGCTGACGCGGGTAGGCACGCAATTTCATTGGCAGAACCGCGATTATGCGGATTTTGAAGACTTTCTGGGCGCGCTGTCTTCACGCAAGCGCAAGGCAATCCGCAAGGAACGTGCAGGCGCGCAAGACGCGGTGCGCATAGAACAGATTTCGGGCGCCGACATTACGCCGGAACATTGGGATGCGTTCTGGATATTCTATCAGGATACTGGCGCGCGCAAATGGGGTACGCCATATTTGACGCGCACGTTTTTCGACATCATCGGGACAAAAATGCGTGACAGCATCGTGCTGTTTTTGGCTTTTGACGACGATCGTCCCATAGCAGGGGCGCTGAATTTCGTTGGGCCCGATTGCCTCTATGGCCGCTATTGGGGCTGCACCCGCGACGTGCCATTTCTGCACTTTGAACTGTGTTATTATCTGGCGATTGATTATGCCATCGCCAACGGCCTCGCCCGCGTTGAGGCTGGCGCACAAGGCGAGCATAAATTGGCGCGCGGTTATGAAGCGGTGCCGACCTATTCGGCGCATTATATCGCCAATGAAAGGTTCCGGGGCGCAGTTGCCGATTTTCTGGAACGCGAAACAGCGGCCATGGAACGCGAGATTGAATTTTTGAGCGAAATGGCGCCGTTCAAAAAAGGCTGAAGATTCTGGGTAACCCGTTTAGGCTTGTAAGACCTTAAGGAGACAAGCCGCAAATGTTTTGCCTTAACGCCTCTTTGTGCCTTTGCGTCTTGCGACGCCTGAAAGGCGGCACACCAAAACATTTTACGCCGCATCCGCACAGGTCTTGCAATCCTCGATTTAATCGCGCAATTAACTGCGGAGAGAGGAATCAGCCCATGAGCACACCAAGCCCCGAAGAACTTAGCCGTTTCGAAAAGCAATGTGACGCATGGTTTGCCGAAAATACGGTCCGCGATCCGGGCTTTATGTTGCCGCTGACCTTCATGGAAGTGTCGACCGATCAGCAGTTTGATTTCCTGCGTAATTGGCAACGCAAGGTTTACGAGGCGGGCTATTTCGGCATGTCTTGGCCAACCGAATATGGCGGCTATGGCATGCATCCCGAATATCAGCGGATCGCCACGCGGATCATGAAAAGCCATGATGCGCCGATCATGCTCAACGCGATTGCCAATGGCTGGACAGGGCCCTTGCTGCTCGATATCGGCCGCGAAGAGGACAAGCGTCGCTTCATTAAACCCATGCTGTCCGCAGAAGAAATCTGGTGTCAGGGCTTTTCGGAACCGGAGCATGGCTCTGACCTTGGCAGCGCGCAGACCAAGGCAGTGCGGGATGACGACGAATATGTCATCAATGGGTCCAAAATCTGGACATCCTTGGGCGATCGCGCCGATTATATGATCTTGCTCGCGCGCACATCGAATGACGGGCCAAGCAAATATGCCGGGCTTTCCTTCTTCCTTGCGCCCATGAAAATTCCCGGCGTTGAAACACGGCGATTGAAGAAACTCACTGGCGAATATGGTTTCACCCAATGCTTTTTCACGGATGCACGCATTCCGGCATCGGGCCTTGTCGGCGAAGAAGGGCAAGGCTGGATGGTCGCAATGAAGACGCTCGAATATGAACGCGGCGCAAAGGTGAATCCGGTCGGCGGCTATTTCGTCAAGGAAATGGACGTAATGGGCGTCGTCGATATGGCGCGTTCGGCCAAGCGCGGTGGTAGGCCAGTGCTGGATGATCCCGTCATGCGCGACAGGCTGGTCGATTATATGATTGAGATTCAGGCGCTGAACCTGAACAACCAACGCCGCCGCATGGCTCCGCTTACCAGTGACCGCCCGATGGGGCTTGCGTTGATGAACAAGCTGGCGCGGACCGAATTGGTGCGGGAATTGACTGAGTTCTCGTTGCAGTTTCAGGGCACGCGCGCTGGCTATTATGTTGGCGATGAAAACGCGGTCGATGACGGCTATTGGCATCGGTCCTATTTGAACAGCTTTTCCGCAACAATTGGCGGAGGCACGAGCCAGATACAGAAGAATATCATCGGCGAACATGTGCTTGGCCTGCCCAAGGGGCGTTGAGCGATATGTAATACCGAAGCCCTGAGCCTGTCGAAGGGCGCTTCACCGCCGGGCTCAGCCATTGCCTTACAAGCGCCCTTCGACGGAGTTCAGGGCTACTATTATTTTCTAGGAGAGTGTAAATGTCCGAAGTCCTAACCCAAGCCCAAGATGGCGTCCTGATCATCACCATCAACAGGCCCGAGGCGAAGAACGCGGTCAACCAGGCGGTCGCGCAAGGTATTGCTGCGGCCATGGAGCAGCTGGATAGCGACAAAAGCCTGAACGCGGGCATCATCACTGGCGCGGGCGGGACTTTCTGTTCTGGCATGGACCTTAAGGCGTTTCTGCGCGGTGAGCTGCCGAGCATCAAGGGCAAGGGTTTTGCAGGCTTTATCGAATCTCCACCCGCCAAGCCGTTAATTGGCGCAGTGGAGGGCTATGCCCTTGCAGGCGGCATGGAAATCGCGATTGCTTGCGACCTTTTGGTGGCCAATGACAAGGCGCAGCTTGGTATCCCCGAGGTCAAGCGCAGCCTTGTCGCGGCCGCAGGAGGCTTGCTGACGCTGCCATCGATTATCGGCAAACGTATGGCGATGGAACTTGCGCTGACGGGTGATTTTATCTCGGCGCAGCGGGCGTATGAGGTGGGCTTTGTCAATCGCGTGACCGATGGCGCCGCTATCGACGCCGCGCTTGAGCTTGCTTTGAAGGTAGCCGCGAATGGTCCGTTGGCACTGATTGCGACGAAGCGCGTGATCAATGAGCGACCTGACTGGAACTCCACGGAGATGTGGAAGAAACAGAACGAGATTTGCGCGCCTGTTTTTATGTCGAAGGACTCACGTGAGGGTGCACTTGCCTTTGCCGAAAAACGCAAACCAAACTGGCAGGGCGAATAACATGGGTCACCCCGTCGTTCACGCTTTAGCCAACCCCGACAAACCAGCGGTCATCATGGCGGGCTCGCGTGAGACCATATCATACAAGCAACTGGATGAGCGTTCTAACCGGTGCGCGCATTTGTTCCGCAGTTTAGGGCTTCAGCATGGCGATACGGTGGCAATTTGCCTCGAAAACCGTGCCGAGTTTTTCGACCTTGTTTGGGGTGCGCAACGCGCGGGGCTGATCTATGTCGCCATTAGTTGCCATCTGACCGCCTCCGAAATCGATTATATCTTGAAGGACAGCGGGTCGAAGGCACTGTTTGCCTCGCCTTATCTTGGCGCAGCACTGGGTCAGATTGAAAGCCCGGTGACGCGTTTCATCCTCGGCGGCGCACATGCCGGATGGCAGAATTACGCCGATGCGGTTGCCGATATGCCCATCACGCCCATCGCCGATGAGCGCGCTGGCACCGACATGTTGTACAGTTCCGGCACGACGGGACAACCGAAGGGCATTCGCTTTCCGCTGCCCGAAGACGCCGATATTGCCGCACCCAATGTGCTTGCTGGCCTTGCCACGATGGCGTTCAAATTTTCGGGTGACAGCATCTATTTGTCGCCAGCGCCGCTTTACCATGCTGCGCCGTTGCGCTGGTGTGCCGCGGTACACAGGCTTGGCGGCACGGTGGTGGTGATGGAGAAGTTCGACCCCGAAGCGGCGCTCGCGGCCATTGAGACATATAAAATAACCGCCAGCCAATGGGTGCCAACGCATTTTGCCCGTATGCTGAAGCTGCCCGAAGATGTGCGCGCCAAATATGATGTTTCCA
Source organism: Sphingorhabdus sp. EL138 (assembly GCF_945882965.1). GTDB lineage: Bacteria > Pseudomonadota > Alphaproteobacteria > Sphingomonadales > Sphingomonadaceae > Sphingorhabdus_B. The sequence continues at coordinate 53,422 of NZ_CAMCWY010000012.1, read as the reverse complement.
GCTTGGAAACAGCCGTCCATGCCGCCGCGCCATGTCCCATTCCCATTAAGGAGGCGATGATTGACTGGTGGGGCCCTGTATTGCGGGAATATTATGCCGGGACCGAGGGGCAGGGAATAACCTTCATCTCCAGCGAGGAGTGGCTAACGCACAAGGGATCAGTGGGTCGCGCGCTGAACGCCACAATGCACATCTGCGACGATAATGGCGACGATGTTCCCGTTGGCCAAGAAGGCACCGTGTTCTTCGAAAGCGCGGCATCGTTCAGCTACCATAATGATCCTGAAAAAACCAAGGGCGCGACCAATAAACACGGCTGGACCACGCTTGGTGATGTTGGCAGGTTGGATGAGGAAGGGTATTTATACCTCACCGACCGTAAAAGCTTCATGATCATTTCGGGCGGGGTGAACATCTATCCGCAAGAGATCGAAAACCACTTGGTCACGCATCCCCGCGTGCGCGACGTCGCCGTCATTGGAGGTCCGCATGACGAGATGGGGGAAGAGGTTATTGCCGTGGTGCAGCCGCTTGATATGGCCGACGCGGGCGATGATTTTCGCGCCGAACTCGCCGCCTACGCACGTGAAAAATTGTCGGGTGTCAAAATCCCGCGCCGGATCGATTTTCGCGAAGAGCTTCCCCGCCATGACACCGGAAAATTATACAAACGCCTGCTGCGCGATGAATATTGGGCAAAGCAGGACAAGCCAAAAACTTAAGGCTATAACGCCACAGACTCATCAGGAGATAGACAATGACCACGAAATATAAAAATCTGATCAACGGCGAACTGGTGGATAATGGCCAGTGGATTGATGTTGTAAACCCCGCGACCGAACAGGTCATTGGCCAAGTGCCCGATTGCGGTCAGGCGGATCTCGACAAGGCGGTTGCAGCTGCGCGCGCTGCGTTTCAGACTTGGAAGAAAACGAGCGTCGAAGAACGCCGCGCCTTGTTCGCCAAAATGGCTGATGTCATCAAGGCGAACAGCGATGAGCTGATGCGCTTGCTCACGTCTGAGCAAGGCAAGCCGCATATGCAGGCGGGCAGCGAAATCGCTGGCTGCGTTGGCATGACCCGCGCTTTGCCGATGTTGAATTTGGAAGAGAAAATTACCGAAGACAGCGACAAGCGCCTCAGCCGCACCCGCCGCGTTCCCGTTGGCGTGGTTGGCGGCATCGTGCCGTGGAACTTCCCCGTGTTGATGGCAATCCAGAAGATTGTGCCTGCGTTATTGTCGGGCTGCACGATGGTGCTAAAGCCATCGCCGTTCACGCCGCTGGCAACCTTGCGTTTGGCGGAACTGGTGGCAGGCATATTCCCGCCGGGCGTGCTTAACATCATCACAGGCGGCGATGCGCTTGGACCATTGCTGACAGCGCACCCGGACATTGACAAGATAACCTTCACTGGCTCGACCGCCACGGGCAAACGCGTGATGGAATCGGCATCGAAGGACCTGAAGCGCATCACGCTTGAATTGGGCGGTAATGACGCCGCGATTGTTTTACCCGATGCTGATGTGGGCAAGGTGGCTGAAAAGCTGTTTTGGGCGAGCTTCTACAATGCAGGCCAAGTCTGCATCGCGGCCAAGCGCATCTACATTCACGAAGATATCTATGACGAATTGTCGGGCGCGATTGCGGCTTATGCAAAGGCGGTCAAGGTTGGCGATGGCGCTGAGCAGGGCACTGCCATTGGTCCCATTCAGAACAAGCCGCAATATAAGCGCGTGCTTGAACTCATTCAGGACGCAAAGGACAAGGGCTATAAATTCCTCGCCGGCGGCGATCATGACTCATCTATCCCCGGCTATTTTGTGCCTGTCACCGTGCTTGATAATCCGCCCGAAGATGCGCGAATTGTGGCCGAGGAGCAATTTGGCCCCGTGATGCCGTTGATGAAATTTTCAACGATCAATGAAGTCATCAGCCGCGCCAACGCGTCGGATTATGGACTGGCCGGCTCTATCTGGACCAGCAACCCAGAGGCTGCGGTCGAAGTCGCCGAGCAATTGGAGACAGGAACTGTCTGGATTAACGAGTCCATGCATCTTGCCCCCAACGCGCCCTTCGCCGGGCATAAACAGTCAGGCTTTGGTGCGGAATTGGGCGAGGAAGGCTTGCTTGAGTTCACCTATCCGCAAGTAATCACGATAGCGCGCGAGGCGGCTTAAACCCAAATCCTCTCCATCGACTTGCGATGGGGAGGGGGACCACCCGAAGGGTGGTGGAGGGGCCGTGAACGCCAAAGTCCCCTCCGTCACACTTCCGCGTTGCGTCAGTGCGCCACCTCCCCATCGCAAGTCGATGGGGAGAACAATCCGAACTTGACTCTCCCCCTTCAAAGTTTAATCGTCTGATTAAATTTCAAACAACAGGAGAGTGACTATGGCAGACGCCTATATTGTGGATGCGGTCCGTACCGCTGGTGGCCGCCGTGGCGGCAAGCTTGCCGGTGTGCATCCGGTAGATTTGGGCGCTGCGGTTCTTGATTCTATTGCCGACCGTAATGATTTCGACCCTGCGGCGATCGAAGACGTCATAATGGGTTGCGTCATGCAGGGTGGCGAGCAAGCGGGCGACGTGGGTCGCAACATCGTGCTTGCGTCGCGGCTTCCCAATTCCATCCCTTCGGTTAGCATTGACCGTCAGTGCGGATCATCACAGCAGTCGATGATGTTCGCCGCCCAAGGCGTCATGTCAGGCACGCAGGACATTGTGCTTGCCGCTGGTATCGAAAGCATGACGCGCGTGCCAATGGGGTCGACATCCATGCTGTTCAAAAAAGAAGGCATGGGCACGTACAAAAGCCCGCGTTTGGAAGAGGCCTATCCCGGCATCATGTTCAGCCAGTTCATGGGCGCTGAAATGCTGGTCAAAAAATATGGCTTTACCCGCGAAGACCTCGACCAGTTCGCGTTGGAATCGCATCAAAAGGCAATTGCGGCCTCGCAAAGCGGTGCATTTGTCAATGAAATCGTCGGCATGGAAGTCGATACGCCAGAGGGCAAGATCATCCACAATAGCGACGAAGGCATCCGCTATGACGCGACCTTTGAAAGCCTGTCCGGCGTCAAATTGCTTCAGGAAGGCGGAAGCATTACCGCCGCTAACGCCAGCCAGATTTGCGACGGCGCATCGGCGGTTCTGATCGTATCCGAAAAGGCGTTGAAAGAACATGGCCTGACCCCGCGCGCGCGGATCGTTAACCTGACCGTGACGGCGGGTGACCCGGTCATCATGCTGGAAGAACCATTGTTCGCAACCGACCGCGCGTTTCAGCGTTCGGGCATGAAAATATCCGACATTGACTTGTATGAGGTAAATGAAGCCTTTGCACCGGTGCCTTTGGCCTGGCTCAAGCATATAGGCGGCGATCGTTCGAAGATAAACGTTCATGGCGGCGCAATTGCACTTGGCCATCCGCTGGGTGCATCGGGAACGAAGTTGATGGCGACATTACTGAATGCGCTGGAGGCAAGTGGCGGCCGCTATGGCCTGCAAACGATGTGCGAAGGCGGCGGTCAAGCCAACGTCACGATTATTGAGCGGGTTTAGTCCGCAACCATCCACAAGCGTCACCCTGAACTTGTTTCAGAGTCCATCGTACCACACAAACGAGTGTCTCGGCGGAGAGATGGATGCTGAAACAAGTTCAGCATGACAGAACTAGAAACGGAGAGCATATAATGAAATTGGATTCAACAGTTGCAGCAGTTGTCACTGGCGGCGCATCGGGCCTTGGTGAAGCTACCGCAAGGGCGCTCGCGGCAAAGGGTGTGCGGGTCGCGATTTTCGACTTGCAAGCCGACAAGGGCGAAGCTCTGGCTGCAGAGATTGGCGGCGTGTTTTGCAACGTCAATGTAACCAGCGACGAAAGCGTTGACGCTGGCTTTGCCAAGGCGCGCGCGGCGCATGGTCAGGAACGTATCTTGGTGAACTGCGCTGGAACCGGCAACGCCGCTAAGACCGCCAGCCGTTCGAAGGAAGACGGATCGATCAAGCATTTCCCGCTCGACGCCTTTGACCGCATCATTCAGATCAACCTGGTCGGCACGTTCCGCTGCATCGCAAAGTCGGCAGCGGGCATGTTGACGCTGGAGCCGATGGAAGATGGTGAACGTGGCGCGATGGTCAACACCGCGTCGGTGGCGGCTGAAGACGGCCAGATGGGGCAAGCGGCCTATTCCGCATCCAAGGGCGGCGTTGTCGGCATGACCTTGCCCATCGCCCGCGATTTGATGAGCGAAGGCATCCGCATCAACACCATTCTGCCGGGCATTTTTAACACGCCATTGATGAATGGTGCACCGCAAGCCGTCAAAGACGCGCTTGCTGCATCCGTACCGTTCCCCAAGCGGCTTGGCCACCCGCATGAATTTGCGCAAGTTGCGATGACGATGATCGAATGTGGGTATTTCAACGGCGAAGACGTGCGCGTCGATGGCGCAATCCGTATGGCGCCGCGTTGATCGCATGACCGAGTTCACCCAAATCCAATATGCTTTCGCTGACGGCATTGCGACCATAACCATGCATCGTCCCGAAAAGATGAATGCCTTCACCAATGTGATGATGCACGAGATGTGCGCGGCGTTTGATTTGGTGGACGCTGATGATGCTGTGCGTGCGGTCATACTAACGGGGGCAGGTGAACGTGCCTTTTGTGCGGGTGCGGACCTTACACCGGACGCAGGCGGCGATGTGTTCGCCAGCCGATCGAAGGTTGAATCGCTTTCGGACGAACGCGTGCGCGATTCCGGCGGTCGGCTAACGTTGCGGATATTCCAGTGCAAAAAGCCTGTTATCGGCGCAATCAACGGCGCGGCGGTGGGCATTGGTGCAACGATGCAATTGCCGATGGATTTCCGTTTGGCGAGCGACACTGCGCGCTTCGGCTTTGTCTTTGCGCGGCGGGGGATTGTGCCAGAGGCGGCCTCTAGCTGGTTCCTGCCGCGCTTGGTTGGCATGCAACAGGCGTTGGAATGGTGCATGACGGGCCGGGTGTTCGATGCAGTCGAGGCGTTGAATGGCGGCCTCGTTCGCTCTGTCCATGCACCGACCGAATTGATGGAAGCGGCGCGGGCGCTGGCGCGGGAGATAGCGGATAATACTGCGCCGGTATCCATTGCCCTGACGCGCGCCATGTTATGGCGGCTCTCTGCGGCGGACCACCCGATGGCCGCGCATGCCATTGACAGCCGGGCAATTTACCGCCGATCGCGATCCGGCGACGCAAAAGAGGGCATCGCCAGCTTTCTGGAGAAACGCAGTCCGGTCTACCCCGACAAAGTTTCGTCAGACTTGCCTGACTTCTTCCCATGGTGGGACGAACCTGTGTATACCTAACCTGATGTAAAGGGGAGCAGGCACCAATGGCGACAACAGGACCAAAGCTGGCAAGCGGTCCATCCGATGGCAGCACTGCGCGCGATCAATTGATCGAGGCCGCCAGCCAGATCATGCGCGAAGGTGACACGATTGACCTGTCGCTGTCCGAATTGTCGCTGCGTGCTGGACTGAACAGCGCTCTGGTCAAATATTATTTTGGCAATAAAAACGGCCTGATGCTAGCGTTGCTTGATCGCGACATGGGCAATATCGTGCAAAGGCTTTCCGCTTTGGTGGCTAAAGACATGCCGCCTGCCGACAAATTGCGTATCCATATTGGGGCAGTGATCGATACCTATCACGCCTTTCCCTACATCAACCGCCTGTTGATGCGCATGGTCCGCGACAGCGCCCCTGCCGAAGCGGCGCGCATTGCGGAACTTTATCTCAAGCCGATTTCCAACGTCTACGAAGTGCTGATTGCGCAGGGCATAAAGGCGGGTAAGTTTCGCAAAACCGACCCGCAATTTTTTTACTTCACGGTAACAGGCGCAGCCGACCGTTTCTATTCATCACGGTTGGTGCTGCGCCATTGTTACAATCAAGACGACTTCGACGAGAATATGCGCGACGCCTATCGCGAACATACCATTAACCTCATCATGCGCGGGTTGTTGGTTTAGGTTTATCCTCTCCCACTAAGAGAGGGAATTACAACCCCAATGCGGCCTTAATCTCATACCCATCGGCGTCCAGCATCGGCGGATGCGCGTAATTGGACACGGGCGTGCCGGCATAATGCACGGGATGCTTCATCGACCGATATTTGCCGATGTCCGGTGACTCCCGTTCTTCAAAAAACCCGACATCGGCCAAATGCGGATCGGCCAGCACATCGGCCATGCGGTTATATTTCATCGCCGGAATGTCGTGCTGCGCCAACAGGTCAAGCCACTCGGCGGTGGTTCGCGTCGCGCTGACTTCCTCAATCAACGCATATAATTCGCCGGTGTACTTGGTACGCTCCTGATAGGTTGAAAAACGCGGGTCGTCGAAGACATTGGGCCGCCCGCCCAGTTCAAAAAACGTTGCCCATTGCCGGTCATTATAAGGGACGATGGCAATGAAGCTTTCCTTGGTCGGATAAGGCCGCCGCCGCGGGTTGACCGAGCGTGTATAGCCCATGCGCCCATTGCCGGGGACGAAGGTTTCTCCCCACAGATTTTCTACCATGTTGAACCAGGTGAAGCATTCGAACATCGGTACTTGGACAAACTGCCCGCCTTGTCCGCCCGCGCGCCCAAGCAATGCGGCCATCGTGGCGTTGGCGGCAAACAGGCCGCCCACCTTGTCGGCGACAAGGCTGGGGGAATAGGTTGGCCGTCCGCCATCGCGCTGTTCGCTTAATGCGGCAAAACCCGAAGCGGCTTGAATGAGGTCGTCATATGCCTGCCGCTCGCCATAGGCACCGCCCGCGCCAAAGCCAGCACAGTGCACATATATGATATTGGGGTTGATCGCCTTTACGGCCTCATAGCCAAAGCCAAGCCGTTCGACGCCGGCCATCCGGACATTGTGGATGAACACATCAGCCCCTTCCAACAATGCCTCAAGCACGGCTTTGTCCTCAGGCTTTTTGATGTTGAGGTTGATGGCTTTTTTGTTGCGGTTCAGCGCGGTGAAAATCGGCCCATGCTGCTTGGTGGGTGAATCGCCGCCATGGCGCATCATGTCGCCCGGCGTATTGCCCTCGCTATTTTCGATCTTGATAACCTCGGCGCCCAGATCGGCCAATTGCACCGTCGCATAAGGCCCAAGCACGACCGTGGCCATGTCAACGACCTTGATGCCCTTCAACGGCCCGGTTGGTTCTGTATCCCATGTCAATTTCGGCCATTTCGCCATCTGCGCTCTCCTTATCTCTTGCATAGCCTGCTAGCATATTTAAGCGTGCAGTTAAGAGATAATCGGGAGAGCAACATGGGCAATTTTGAAGCGAGCGCGCCAGTGATCATTGGCGTGGGCGAGGCCAGCCGCAAGACAGTGCCTGGCGAATGGCCTGCCCCACGCGAACTGGCGGGAGCCGCCATCAAGGTTGCACTTGCCGATACCGGGCAGTCGCAAGCCGTTGCCGCAGCAATTGACACTATTGCCGCCATCCGCACATTCGAGGATAGCGGCGTCAGCCTTGGCACTGGCTCTCCCGATAACGCGCCTGAGGCCTTTGGCGCAGCAGGCGGTGTCAGCGTAAAGCGGCTGATCTATGCCGATGTCGGCGGACAAAGCCCGCAGGCAATGTTGAATGAGCTGGCTGGCGACATAAGGCGCGGTACTTGCGAAATGGCGGTGTTGGTCGCGGCAGAAGCGACGGGCACTGCCAAGCGCGCGCGCAAGGCTGGTGTGACTTTGGACTGGAGCTTGCCTTCTGACTCGCCATTCGACAACCGACTGTCCAGCTTCCCGATATTGAGCCGAACCGAAATCCGCCATGGTATTATTTCGATGCCGCTTGCCTACAGCCTGATTGAAAATGCGCGGCGGATGGAGTTGGGCATAAACGCCGATGCGTATGCGCGGGAAATGGCAGCTTTGTGGTCAGCATTCTCTTCAAAGGCCGAAACGCGGACTCACGCGCAATTCCCGGGCAATCGTTCACCCGAAGCGATGCTCAGCGATGACAATGCCAATTACCCGCTGACGGACATCTACCGCCGCTGGCATGTCGCGCAGGACGCAGTTGATCTAGGTGGCGCGATTATTCTGACAAGCGCGGGCAGGGCGCGCGATCTGGGTGTGCCGCAAGACAAATGGGTTTGGCTGGCGGGCGCGGCAGAGGCCGCCGAACCACCATTGGCAGAGCGCGGTGTCATTCACCGATCCGCTGCGCTTGATTTTGCAATTCCGGCGGCACTTGCGCAGGCCGGACTCCAGGCAAGTGACCTTGGGCCCGTCGACATTTACAGCTGTTTTCCCTGCGCGGTGTTCGCTGCGGTCGACACCATGAATGACGCCGCGCGTTCGCTTGGTGATTATACGCTGACCGGCGGGCTCAGCTTCTTCGGTGGGCCGGGCAATGGCTATGGCGTGTATAATATCGCAGCGATGGTCGACGCGCTGCGCCGTGACGGGGCCAAGCCCGCTTTAGTCACGGCCAATGGCGGCGTGATGTCGAAGCAAGCGGTTGGCATTTACACCGCAACGCAGCCCAGCGTTCCGTGGTCCGGCGACGTGGCAAAGGGCTATGCGCCAACACCGCGCGCGCTCGATGACGCGCCCCAGGGCAAGGCGGGGGTGCGCAGCTTTGTGCGACCGGCGGGGAAGTACGGTTTTGGTCCGGCGACAGTGTTACTGGAAACCGAAGGCGGCGCGCGCGCGATGGCGGTGATCGATTGTCCGGTGGATGCCGACCTTGGCAACGCTGTCGTTCACGTCACCCCGGGCGAGAAACGCCATACTGCTGCACTAATTGGATAATTTACGGTTCATCATTCGAACCTTATGCTATACAGCCGTTGGAACCGGAGAAACTCGATGCACATTCTCAAATTGGCTTTCTTTGCCTTTCCTTTGACACTGGCCGCTGCGTGCGGACAAGTGGACAGCACGCCAAAGCCGCTGACCGAGAAACAGAGCGCAATGTTGATGAAGGAACTGAACGGCAAGGTGGCGGGTGCGCCGGTAAATTGCATCAGCGACTTTAACGCCACCAACACTATCCGCGTCAGCGACAACATCCTGCTCTACCGCGTATCGGGCCGGCTGGTGTACCAAAACACCTTACGTTCGGCTTGCAGCGGACTTGCGCGTGACAATGACATCATCGTGTCGGAACAGTTTGGTAGCCAGAAATGCAAAGGCGACATCATCCGCTTGGTGGACCGGACCAGCGGCATGAGCGGGGGCGTATGCAGCCTTGGTGCGTTTGTGCCTTATCGTAGCGAGAAGACCACAGACTAGTTGCACCTCCTGCGATCAGCGGTTCTTGTTCGGGGACAATGGCTGCGCACTTGCGACTTCGCCTCTGGGCTGGCAAAGGAGCGCTTCTAACCGCATTTGAAAGCAAGATAATCCATGTCCGAGATGATCCGTGTCACCCTTCCCGATGGCTCTGCCCGTGAAGTTGCGCGTGGCACTACCCCTGCGGACATTGCCGCCGCGATTGGTCCGGGTTTAGCCAAGGCAGCGATTGCAGCGCGCGTCGATGGCGAATTGCGCGATATCATGCGTCCGATTGAGGCGGATGCCGAACTGGCGTTGGTAACCAACCGTGATGAGGCAGACGCGCTTGAACTCGCCCGGCACGACTTTGCGCATATATTGGCAGAGGCGGTGCAGGCGCTGTTTCCCGGTACGCAAATCACCTTTGGCCCATCGACCGATGACGGTTTTTATTATGACGTCATGGCACCTGCTTCGCGCGGGCCGTTCACAATGGATGATCTGCCCGCGATTGAAGAACAAATGCGTGCAATCATCCGTGCGGACAAGCCGCTGCGCCGTGAAGTCATGGCGCGTGATGCGCTGATTGCGACATGGCAGAATGCGGGCGAAAGTTTCAAGGCGGAATGGGCGGCGGAATTGCCAGAAGGCGAAGAGCTTTCGGTATATTATTCTGGCGATGACTGGATGGACATGTGCCGTGGTCCGCATCTGGCGTCGACGGGTAAGTTGGATCCGTCGGCGTTCAAGCTGACGCGGGTTGCTGGGGCCTATTGGCGCGGTGATCAGAAGAACCCGCAGCTTAGCCGCATTTATGGCACCGGCTGGTTGAACAAAAAACAACTGGACGCGCATTTGGTCCGGTTGGAAGAAGCCGCCAAGCGCGACCACCGTCGGCTTGGGCAAGACATGGACTTGTTCCATTTGCAGCAAGAGGCGCATGGATCGGTATTTTGGCATCCCAATGGTTATTTGATCTGGCGCGAGCTTGAATCCTATATGCGCCGCGCGATTGACGGCGCGGGTTATAAGGAAGTCAAAACGCCGCAAGTTATGGACGCGCGGCAATGGGAGCAATCGGGGCATTGGGGCAAATATCGCGCCAACATGTTCGTGATTCCGGATGAAGTTCCTAATGTCGGTGACGAAGGCCCCGTGATTTCCGGCGATGCCGACTGGATGGCGCTGAAGCCCATGAACTGCCCCGCGCATGTCCTCATTTTCCGTCAAGGTATCAAGTCATATCGCGACTTACCCTTACGCCTTTACGAAAATGGCTGCTGCCACCGTAATGAGCCGCACGGTGCGTTGCATGGCCTGATGCGCGTGCGTCAGTTTACGCAGGATGATGCGCATATCTTCTGCCGCGAAGACCAGATTGTCGAAGAGGTGCAGGCGTTCTGCGCGCTGGCCGACCGGGTCTATAAGGAATTTGGCTTTACCTATTCGATCAAGCTCGCTCTGCGTCCTGAACAACGCTTCGGTTCGGATTCGGATTGGGACAAGGCCGAAAACGAACTGCGCGATGCCGTGGTCCGCGCTGGCCTTGCTACGTCCGAATTTGGTTGGGAAGAACTGCCCGGCGAAGGTGCCTTCTACGCGCCAAAGCTGGAATGGCACCTCACCGACGCGATTGGCCGCACATGGCAGGTTGGCACGATTCAATCCGACCGCGTGCTGCCCGAGCGTCTCGACGCAAGCTATGTTGGTGAGGATGGCGCACGCCACCGCCCCGTCATGTTGCACCGGGCGATTTTCGGCAGCTATGAACGCTTCATCGGCATCTTGATTGAACATTATGCTGGCCGTTTTCCTGTCTGGCTTGCGCCGGTGCAAGCCGTGGTGGCAACGATCACGTCGGAAGCCGATGGCTATGCGCATGATGTGACCGCGAAGTTGAAAGCTGCAGGTATTCGCGTTGATGCGGACACACGTAACGAGAAGATTAACTATAAGGTGCGCGAACATAGCGTTGCCAAGGTGCCGCATTTGTTGGTGGTCGGCATGCGTGAGGCGGAGGAAGGCAAAGTTGCAATCCGTAGCCTTGGTTCCGATGGCCAGCGTATCATGACGCTCGAAGAGGCGATTGCCATGCTTAAGCATGAGGCAACGCCGCCCGATGTGCGTGAAGACGATCTTTAAGGAGATAGCGATGAAAACACTGTCATTGACGCTTGCTGCCGTATTTTTATTGGCAGCTTGCCAGCAACCTGCGGCGGACGAAAACGCCGAAACCCTAGGTTCAACAGCAGATCCGAACGCCAGCTACAATGTCGCGCAAAAGGCCTATGCTGCGGCCAATGACAAGATGCATTCCGGTATGGGCAATATCAATGCCGACGCCGATGTTGCGTTTATGCAGGGCATGATCCCCCACCATATGGGTGCGGTTGACATGGCGAAGGTTGCGCTGGCGCATGGCAAGGACCCCGAAGTGCGCGCGCTTGCGCAAAAGGTCATCGCGGCGCAAGAAGCCGAGATGAAGGACATGCAGGCGTGGCTCGACAAAAAGGGCGCGGCTGCGGAAAAGCCGCTGACCGCGGCTGACCATGCCGCGATGGGACACTGAACATTCAAGACCTGACTGGAATCGCGACCGCGCAGTTATTGCTATTGGCGGCAATGACCTTGGGTGCGGCATATATTCGTGGGCTGACGGGCTTTGGCATGGCAATCATTCTTGTGCCCCTGTTCGGGTTGATTGTTAAGCCGGGTGAAGCGGTGGTTATCGCCATATTGCTTCAGGTGCTGATTGGGCCTGTTGGCTTTAAAGTCATTTACGCCGACGCCCACCGGCAAAGTGCGTTTAGGATTGCTGCTTTTGCAATGTTGGCAACGCCGCTAGGGATATGGCTGTTGATGAACACCAGCCCAGATGTTGCGCGGTTGATGATCGCCGCGATCGCGATTGGGGCGTTTGTGCTTGTTTTATTGCCGCAACGTGGCGCTGTTCGTCCCGGGCCAAAGGAGACGGCGCTTACGGGAACCGCCTCAGGCATATTGACCGGTTTTGCCGCGATGCCGGGGCCGCCCGTCGTGCCCTTTTATCTGCGCCAGCCTATTCCGCCTAAGGAAGCGCGGGCATCCATGATGCTGGTGTTTTTCGCCACCGCGATTGCGGGCACGATATCCGCTTTTCTCCTTGGACTTGCGAACGCGCGTTTATTGTGGCTGTCGCTTTTGCTGTTCCCGTCGGTGCTTGCGGGCAACTGGCTTGGCGCCAAATCCTTTGGCAGGGTGCCGCCGACCTTGTGGCGCAGTTTTGTCGCTGGCGTTCTTGGCCTTGCGGGGCTTTCAGCTGCCCTGCGGTTATTAAGTTAAGGTTTATTTTCCGAACTTGCGCTGCGTTTTGCCATAACGCATTTTGCGTGTGCCAGGCTGGCCTTCGGTGGCGCGGCCCTTGGGGGCAGCAACATGCTGCGGGTGCGGCAGGCCAAGTTCGCTTGCCTCCAGCGACCGGATTTCGTCGCGCAGGCGGCCAGCCTCTTCGAACTCCAGATCGGCGGCAGCAGTACGCATCTTCTTTTCCAGATCATCAATATAGGCCCGTAAATTATGCCCGACGAGGTTGTTAGCACCATCGGCGTCTATCTCGACAAGCATCGAATCGCGGCTGGCGGTGTCGGCAACGATATCATGAATGTCGCGCTTGATCGTGGCTGGGGTGATCCCATGTTCGATATTGTACGCATGCTGCTTTTCACGGCGGCGGTCGGTTTCGCGGATGGCGAGCTCCATGCTGCCGGTCATACGGTCGGCATATAGAATGACGCGGCCTTCGACATTGCGCGCCGCGCGGCCGATGGTCTGGATTAATGATGTTTCGCTGCGCAGGAAACCTTCTTTGTCGGCATCCAATATCGCGACTAGCGCGCATTCGGGAATATCGAGACCTTCCCGCAGCAAGTTGATGCCCACCAGCACGTCATAGACGCCGCGCCGCAGATCACGGATCAGTTCAATGCGCTCCAAAGTCTCAACGTCGCTGTGCATATATCGCACGCGCAGCCCGGCCTCATGCATGAACTCGGTCAGGTCCTCCGCCATCCGCTTGGTCAGTGTGGTGACCAACGTGCGGAAGCCCGCCTCTGCCGTTTTGCGGCATTCGTTTATGCAATCCTGCACTTGGTCTTCGACGGGTTTGATCTCGACCGGTGGGTCAATAAGTCCAGTTGGACGAATGATCTGTTCGGCAAATACGCCGCCAGATTGCTCCATTTCCCACCCGCCCGGCGTTGCCGAAACGCACACGGTTTGCGGGCGCATAATGTCCCATTCGTTGAAACGCAGTGGGCGGTTGTCGATGCAAGACGGCAGGCGGAAACCATATTCGGCCAATGTCAGCTTGCGCCGATGGTCGCCCTTGGCCATTGCGCCGATTTGCGGAACCGTCTGGTGGCTTTCGTCAACGAACAAAAGCGCATTGTCGGGCAGATATTCAAACAAGGTCGGTGGCGGCTCACCCGGCAAGCGGCCGGTTAGAAAGCGCGAATAATTTTCGATGCCAGCGCAAGACCCCGTCGCGGCAATCATCTCAAGATCGAAATTGGTCCGCTCCTCTAACCGCTGCGCCTCAAGCAATTTGCCTTCGGAAACAAGCTCCTTCAACCGCTCAGTCAGCTCAAAGCGGATCGCTTCGCTGGCCTGCTTCATCGTTGGACCGGGGGTGACATAATGGCTGTTGGCGTAGACGCGCACGCTGTTCAACTTCGCGCCGGTATGGCCCGTCAGCGGGTCGAATTCGGAAATTTCCTCAATCTCGTCGCCAAAGAAACTGACGCGCCACGCGGTATCTTCATAATGCGATGGGAATATTTCGAGATTGTCGCCGCGCACGCGGAAATTACCACGGGCAAAGGCCATGTCGTTGCGCTTATATTGAAGCGCAACAAGCTTGCGGATCAATTCACGCTGATCCACGCTTTCGCCTTTTTTCAGGTCGAAAATCATCGCAGAATATGTTTCGACAGAGCCGATGCCGTAAATGCACGACACCGATGCGACAATGATCACGTCGTCGCGTTCCAGCAAAGACCGAGTCGCCGAATGGCGCATCCGGTCAATCGCCTCGTTTACGCTCGATTCCTTTTCGATATAGGTGTCGCTACGCGGCACATAGGCCTCAGGCTGATAATAGTCATAATAAGAGACGAAATATTCCACCGCATTGTCGGGGAAGAAGCTTTTAAATTCGCCATAAAGCTGCGCCGCCAATATCTTGTTTGGCGCAAGGATAAGCGCCGGACGCTGCAATTTTTCAATGACTTGCGCTACGGTATAGGTCTTACCCGATCCGGTGACGCCCAATAGAACCTGATTCTTTTCCCCCGTCAGTGCCGTATCAACAAGTTCGCGAATGGCGGTCGGCTGGTCTCCTGCCGGCGCATAATCCGACACGATCCTAAACGGCCTGCCCCCCTCCAACTTGGACGGGCGTTCCGGGCGGTGCGGGGTGAAGGTGCCAACCGTATCCGGTTCTTCCAGCCCACGGCGGATGATGAGCTCTGACATGTTCGCTATATGTGCTTTGCACGCAGCAAGGGCAAGAGGCGTGCCCAGGAATGCGGCCCGACGCCCCAAATTTACTTTCCTATACGGCAGATATTTGTTTTATCTTTCGCCAGGAATAAGGAACGTAATGGCGGTGCGATCAATACAGACGCAACGGAGGTTTATCTTGGCGGTATTCGCGGCGAAAGCGAACGTTTTAGGCGATATGTATGAACCTGTGACCTAGTATGACTTTTCAACGGCATTTTTAATCGCTGTTGCCTTTTCAAGCAGTCGGCGACACTAATCTGATAGGGATAGACGAGAGGGTAGTTTAATGCATAAATTCTTCCTGATGAGCGCAGTCAAGATGACCGGCAAGATCGAAGGAAAACGCGTCGGAGACTGCCCCGCATGAAAATGGTTATGACACAGGCGGTGTTGCCCGCAATGGCCCTGCTGGTGTTGGCATCTTGCGCCGACAACAGCGCGGATAAAGACGGCAACGGCATCATCGACAGCCAAGAGCGCGCGGCCGAAATGGACTATGATGCGTTCATTCCGATGAAGGCCGGGCTTTGGGAAACCAATTTCATTTTTGCGGACATCGATGTTCCGACGCTGGGTAAAGCAGAAAAGCAGCAGATCATGGACGAACTGGCGAAAAGCGCCTCCAGCCAAAGTTGCTTGACCGATGCCGACGCGAAAAAGCCTGGTGCGGATTTCTTTGGCGGCGATGGCGCTGAAAAATGCATTTACAGGGCATTTGATGTTTCCGGACAAAATGTGCGCATGAAATTGTCTTGCGCCATGGATAGCATGGGCAGCGTGGACATGGAACTTGCCGGCGTCATGGGCGAAACTGAATTCAATTATGACAGCACATTAAATGTCCGCCTGCCTATGGTCGGAAAAGTCACCATGCAGGGCCAGGCAAGGGGCAAATATATGGGTGCCTGCCCCGCGTCATGATGCATCTGCGCCGCTTAAGGTTGGTCTGCGCAACGTTTGCGGCAGTGATGGCTTCGGGATGCGCAACGACCGGCTGGGCGGAAACGCTGTCTGGCCAAGCCAATATCCGGCCTGCAGTGGTTAAAGTCGATTTCACATCGGACAGCATCAACCCCACGATAGTCGAAGGCGATGCCGGCATTGCGGGGCGGGCCGTGACCATAGATGATCCGGCGCGGGTCGCGTCTATTTCAAAACTGGTCCTCGCCATTGGCGTGATGCGACTCCTGGAGCAAGGCAAGCTTGATCTCGACCGCGACGTGAATGACTATCTGGGTTGGCGGGTGCGCAATCCGGCCTTTCCGGATACACCGATTACCTTGCGCGCGTTGTTATCGCATCAAAGCGGTTTGCGTGACTCTGTGGATTATATTGTGCCGCTTGATGGCAGTCTTGAGGCCGTGCTTGTCGACCCAAAGGCATGGGAACTGGACCATGTACCGGGCACGTATTTTTCTTACGCCAATATCAATTCGCCGTTGATTGCGGCGGTGATGGAGGGGGCAACGGGTCGGCGTTCAGCCCGCAGGGCGGCTTACGTATTTCGGCGGGCGATCTGGCAAAAATCGGTCAATTGCTGTTGCGCGATGGCGCACCTTTATTGTCGCCTAAAAGCTTTGCGCAGATGATTGGTCCTGTCTGGACCTTTGACGGCAAAAATGGCGATGATGATAAAGGCTATTTCATGGCTTATGGTCTTGGCGTGCATTGGTTGACCGACAAGGCCGGCCATCGCTGGTTCGGCCATGTGGGGGAGGCGTATTCGCTGCGTGCTGGCTTTTGGATCAACCCTGCAGAACGCAAGGGCTTTTATCGTTACGTAACTATGGTCGATGAATTTTCCACCGTTGGGCATTGCTTTGATCGGTGCCCATGATAGCGTGGACGACAGATAACGAAAAACTGGGATAACAGGGGAAAGTAAGATGATTAAGAGAGCTATTTTGGGCGCATTGTTGGCCAGCGCGTTGGTCGTAACGCCAGCAGCCGCGCAGCCAGATTACGCAGACTCGATTAAGGCGGATTATGACAATTCGCTGGCGAGCCTGTGGGACCATTTCCATCGCAACCCCGAATTGTCATTCCGCGAATTTAAGACGGGTGCGCGTATGGCGCAGGAACTGCGCGCCGTACCCGGCATGGTTGTCACTGAGAAAGTCGGCGGCACCGGCGTCGTTGGCATGTTGAAAAACGGTGATGGGCCAGTCGTTCTGGTACGCGCGGACATGGATGGCTTGCCTGTGCAAGAACGCTCCGGTCTTGCCAATGCGTCCACAGTGAAACAGGTCGGGGTCGATGGCCTTGAAATGCCTGTAATGCATGCCTGCGGGCATGATGTGCATATCACCGCATTGGTGGGCACAGCGCGCCAGTTGGCGAGGATGAAAGATCGTTGGAAGGGGACCGTATTGTTCATCGTCCAGCCTGCCGAAGAACGCGTCGGTGGCGCAAAGGCGATGATAGAAGACGGGCTCTATACCCGTTTTCCAAAGCCGGATTATGCATTGGCCTTCCATGTCGCTGCAGAGCTTGAGGTCGGTAAAATCTCGGCATCAGAAGGTATTCAATATTCGTCGGCGGACAGCGTTGATATTCGCGTCCCCGGCATTGCTACCCATGGCGCAGCGCCCCATTTGGGCCGCGACCCGGTCTATATTGCCTCGCAGATCGTTGTCGGTCTTCAATCGATCATCAGCCGCGAAAAGGGACCATTGGCCCCCGGCGTGATTACCGTTGGCGCTTTCCATGCCGGAACAAAGCATAACATCATCTCCGAATATGCAGACTTGCAGGTAACGGTGCGTTCCAACAGTCAGGCGGTGCGCGACCAGCTCATTGCGTCCGTTGAACGCGTCGCCAAGGGCATTGGCGCGGCACATGGCTTGCCCGCAGACAGGTTGCCGATTGTTACAGTGACGGAAAGTACGCCGGTCACGGTAAATGATGGCGCGCTTGCCCGCCGCTTGAACGGGGCTATTGCCGATGCCTTGGGTAAGGATGTGGTGACACCATTCCGTCAGACGACAATGGGCGCGGAAGACTTCGCTTTCTTCGTGGATCAGAAACATGGCATTCCGGGCTATTATTTCGCGGTTGGCGGGACGAAGCCTGAATGGATCGCGGCAGCAAAGAATGGCGGATCGCCAGTGGCTGGCCACCATTCACCTTTGTTCAAAATTGATCCGGAACCATCTGTACGGCTGGGGATTGAGGCAACGACCGCTGCGGTGCTCAATTTGCTTGGGCCAAGCAAAAACTGATCGGCTGGCCAAGCAGAGTATAGGGAAAGCCATTATGGCGCGCAAAATTCGCGATCATTACGAAGCGGACGAAGTTTCGGCGGAGCCAGAATTAAGCTGCTGGCTCTGCGCGCGCCCAATGGGTGATGTGACCGAATGGCATCATCCCGTGCCGAAAAGCCGGGGCGGGAAAGAGCGGCAACCGGTGCACCCGATCTGCCACCGGACCATCCATGCCAATTTCACCAACAGCGATCTTGAAAAGCGCTTCGCCACTGTCGACGCTTTATTGGCGCATGACGAAATCGGGCGGTTTGTCGACTGGATAGCCAACAAACCGCCCGACTTTAACGCACCGACCAAAGACCGGCGTTAATCAAATCTGCACCTGTGATTGGCCGTCATCTTTGGTCTTCCAGAGGGAAAACAGAATGCCGCCGAGGATAAGCGCGAAGGTGACGACAAGGCTTAAGACAGGTGGGAACTTGCTGCCGCCCATGAGGAAGTCAGACACGAAGATCTTTGAACCAATGAAGACCAAAACAAGCGCCAGCGCATATTTGAGATAGTGAAAGCGATGGACCATAGCTGCCAACGCAAAATACAATGCACGCAGGCCCAAGATCGCCATGATGTTCGACGTGTAGACTATAAAGGTATCGGTCGTGATCGCAAAGATTGCTGGAACCGAGTCGACTGCAAACACCAAGTCGGCAAGGTTGATGACCACCAGCGCCAAGAACAAGGGAGTGGCTGCACGCACCATCTTGCCGGTCTTGTCGTCGGGCACGTTTACAAAGAACTTCTCATTATGAAGCTCTTTGGTCACGCGCATATGCGTTGAGATATATTTGACCACCGGATTGTTAGCGACGTCCATTTCCTGATCGCCAGAAAACAGCATCTTGATACCAGTTCCAATGAGGAAGGCCGCGAAGATATACAGCGTCCAATAATATTCCTGCACAATGGCTGCGCCAGCGGCAATCATCAGGCCGCGCAAGACGATGACGGCGATAATGCCCCATAGCAATGCCCGGTACTGGTACTTGCGTGGAATTGCGAAGAAGGTGAAAATCAGGCTGATGACAAAGACATTATCAATCGACAGCGCCTTTTCGATGAAAAAGCCGGTGTAATATTGCATGCCCATCTCGGCGCCCTTTTGGAACCAGACCCATAGGCCGAAGAGCATCGCGATACTGATATAGAAAACGGACAGCCTCAGGCTTTCGGCGATGCCCATTTCCTTGTCCTCCTTGTGCAAGATGCCGAGGTCAAAGGCTGTCAACGCGACGACAAGACCGAGAAAAGCGAGCCAAAACCAGACGGGTGTCCCCAACCAGTCCATTGTCAAAAATTCCATGAAATATTCCCTGTTTTACGTAATGCCATGCACCATGCGGACGAAAATTCGCGTGGTGGCTAAGTTTCAAATTTTAGATTTTATTAAGACGCAATGGCCGCCGCAACGATGCCTTGGCGTGGCCTTCAAGACGATCCTTGATTGCCAGTTTAAGCCGTTTCAGCCTTTGAACGCGAAAAATATCTGGCCAACGCCGGTTGATTTCGGCGCGCAATTCGCGGTCAATCTTCTGGTGATATTGCATCAATCGAAATGACGAAAAAGTCATAGCGCATCCTCTTTGAACATAGTTTAAGTTCAATCGGATGTTCCGGGCATGGCTAAGCGTATTTCGGGGGGTTTGAAGACCGCCTGACCACAGCACCGGAAACATCCGATGCGGCCGACATCACGTTCCTTCCGAAGAAGCGAAGCGCCAGAGGGGCCCGGTCCGCCAAAACACTATGCGGCGATTCAGTCCGAATTGCAAGACGATTGCTACCCAAGAAACTCGCCTCGTCGAGTTAATCCCTCAACAGGTCGTTGATTGCGGTCTTTGCACGGGTCTGCGCATCGACGCGTTTGACGATGACGGCACAGGACAAATTGGGTCCGGGGCTGCCATCGGGCAGAGCCTTGCCGGGGATCGATCCTGGCACCACGACCGAGTAAGCGGGGACCCGGCCAACAAATATCTCGCCAGTCGTACGATCGATAATCTTGCTAGTTGAACTGATGAACACGCCCATGGACAGTACGGCACCTTCTTCGACGATCACGCCTTCGACAACCTCCGACCGCGCACCAATGAAGCAATTGTCTTCGATGATCACTGGCCCAGCCTGAAGTGGTTCCAAAACGCCGCCAATGCCAACGCCACCGGACAAATGCACATTCTTGCCGATTTGCGCGCAACTGCCGACGGTGGCCCATGTATCGACCATCGTCCCATCATCGACGCGCGCGCCAATGTTGACAAAGCTAGGCATCAGGATGACGTTTTTGCCGACATAGCTGCCATGTCGGGCGACGGCCCCGGGCACGACGCGGAAACCAGCATTGCGGAAACGGTCGGCGTCCCAACCGCCGAATTTCGAAGGCACCTTGTCATACGCAGGCGCACCGGACGCGCCACCATCCACCAAAACATTGTCATTCAGGCGGAACGACAAAAGCACGGCTTTTTTCAAATACTGGTGGACCTGCCAACTGCCCGACAGCTTCTCAGCCACGCGGAGCGACCCGTCATCTAGGCCAGCTAAGGCGGTCTGCACCGCGTCGCGCACTTCGCCTTTGGTAGCGCTGGAAATGCTGTCGCGTGCGTCCCATGCAGCATCAATGATCGTGGCAAGTTGGTCAGTCATATCGTTCTTTCAATGGCGTGGAGTGAGGAAAGCCATGCGCTTACGTCGGCAATCTCATGATCAATAAATGCTTCTGCACCGCTGCTATCAGCTTCGATGTCGTGGTTCACCCAAATAGTTGTCATGCCCAAGGCCTTGGCCGGACCAAGATTATGGGCCGAATCCTCGACAAAAAGGGCTCGGGTCGGATCGATATGTAGCTCTGTACACAGCCTGTCATAACTCGCAGATGCAGGCTTTGGCAGATGCTGCATCCGGTGAATGTCGAATATATCCTCAAACACGCCATCAAGGCCGCGCGCGGTCAGAACCCGCTGCGCATAAGGTGCATCTGCGTTCGTGAAAATCAACTTGCGCCCCGGTAAAGCTTCGATCTGGCCGCGCAAATCGGCGGCAGGCTGCAATAGGGTCATGTCAACATCATGGACGAAATCAAGATAGCCATGCGGGTCGACCGCATGTTCGGTCATCAATCCACCCAGCGTGGTTCCATATTTCTTCCAATAAGCGTGACGAATTTGGTGCGCAGCGTCGGAATCGATGTTGAAAAACCGTTCAACATATAGCGCGATTCGGTCCCGAACTTGCGCCATAATATTCGCATCTGGCCCATAAAGGGTCAGGTCTAGATCAAAAATCCAATTGTCGATGTTACTGAAATGTAAATGCATGTAGTCACCTAGCCAGAAACACATCTTTACTCAACGGCGACGTTAAGATTAGCGAAAGCGAATCGGGCTTAAGCAGAAATTCAATCGCTGAAAGTGGTATTTTTATGCATCAACCACGCATTGGTCGTAAAATTGCGATCGGCAGCTCCGTCATTTTCGTACTCGCGCTGTCTGCTTGCGGCGGAGGCGGGGTAGGTTCGACGCCCGCGCCGCCTCCCCCGACAGCGGGCGTGCCACCAGCGCCTCCAGCAACACCGCCTGCGCCGCCGCCACCTCCGCCTCCTCCGCCAACGATAAGTTTCGCGACTGCGGAATATCTCCGCTCAGATGGCCCGAATTTTCACCGGGCGATCACGGCCTATCAAGCGGGTGCCAGTGGTCGCGGTGTCACCGTTGGTATAATTGATTCAGGGATTGATCCAAATAGCCATGAGTTTGCGGGTCGGATCCATGCACAATCGGGGGATGTAACGGGCGCGGATCGGCCGCTTGGCGACGAAGATGGTCACGGCACAAGCGTTTCGCGCGTTTTGGCTGCCGCCAAAGATGATCGCGACGTCCACGGCATGGCGTTTGACGCCACAATATTGGCGTTGCGTGCCGATCAAGCGGGAAGCTGCGCCCCGACGGCCCAGAGTGTGGATGAAGCTGGGTGTTCGTTCTTCGATTCTGCAATTACCGCCGGTGTTGACCGCGCGGTGGTCAACAACGCGCGCGTCATTAACATTTCGCTCGGTGGCGCGGGCGGCGCGAGTAGCGCGCTGCGCACTGCGATAGGTCGTGCAACATCAGCTGGCGTTGTGGTGGTCGTATCAGCAGGAAATGAGGGCGATGAATTAGATCCCGCATTTGACCCGAATAGCCCAAGCCCCTTTGCACAATCCTTATTGGCCAATGGCAACGGGCTTGTCATCATTGCCACTGCTGTTGATGACAGTAATATCATAACAAAATTCAGCAACAAGGCAGGGGTTGCGCAGAACGCGGTGTTGTCGGCTTTAGGCCAAGGCATTTGCTGCGAATATCGCAACGACACTATTTACCGCTTAGTTGCGAATGATGGGACCTCTGTGCGGGTGTTCAATGGCACGTCTTATTCAGCGCCACAGATCGCTGGTGCCGCAGCTTTGTTGGCGCAAGCCTTTCCCAACTTAACCGGGGCACAGATTGTGAACCTGCTGCTGACATCGGCGCGTGACGCCGGAGAACCCGGCACTGACGCGCTTTACGGGCGCGGCATATTGGATATTGGACGCGCCTTTGCGCCAGCGGGAACAACGTCGCTGGCCGGCACAAACACCGCCGTTGCGTTGAACGGAAATAGCGGGACAACATCTGCGGCCATGGGTGATGCCGCCTTGTCCCCCATGTCCGCAAATGCGGTGGTGTTGGACAGCTATGGCCGTGCGTATGACATCAATGTCGCCGAAGGTATTACCCTAAGCGCGCCTCGCCTTCAGCTCACGCCTGCTTTGGCTGATCAGAGCCGATCCGTCAGCTTATCGCGCGGAACAACCGAACTCGCCTTTTCCATCAGCGCCAGCGACGCTGGAGGCGCGCGCCTTTCGCAATTGCTTCTGTCATATGGGCAGCAGAATCAAGCGCGTATTTTGGCGGGCCGCGTCAGCGCCGCCATTGCACGCGACACCCGGTTTAGCCTTAGCATCCACCAAACCGCTGCTGGCCAAGTCGCGGCATTGCAGGGCAGCTCGGGGGCTGCATTTCTAACCGCCACCGATGCGCAGATGGACGGCGGGTTCGAACGTGCACCGGGTCAGTCGTTTGCCTTGCGCCATCAACTTGGGCGCTTTGGCCTGACAGGAAGCGTTGAGGCAGGCCAGGCACGTGTGTTCGAACGCCGTGGCGCGGCGTTTTTGACCAACCCAAACAACCGTTACCCCTATTCCTCTGTCGGTGTGTCGCTCGACCGTCAGATTGGCCCTGCTAAATTCGCCGTTGGTGCAAATTGGATGCGCGAAGACGAAACCGTACTTGGCGCTCGGTTCGCCAACTTCATTGGCCAAAATGGCGCGCGCAGCTTGTTTGTCGACGGCAGGGGTGATGTCCCACTGATTGGCGCATGGTCGCTTGGCGCAAGCTGGCGGCACGGTTGGACCACCGCCAATGCTGGCGCAGCACTAACGGCGCGAAGCGCGCTGCAAAGCAATGCCTTTTCGCTGGACCTGTCGGGCGCTCATGTGTTGACGCGCGGTGACCGCATTGCGTTGCGCATCGCGCAGCCCTTGCGCGTCACACATGGCGGGTTGGCGCTGTATCTACCTGTGGCGTATGATTATGCGACGCTTGGGACGACATTTGCGGTCCGCCAGATTGCGCTGGCACCAAAGGGGCAGGAGATTGCCAGCGAGCTTATATGGGGCGTGCCGATATATGGCGGCCATTTCTCGTCAAATCTGTTCTGGCGGCAGGAACTGGGGCATTTTGAAAATGCGCCTGATGATGTCGGCATTGCCTTGCGGCTGCAATTTGACTTTTAAACGGTGAAGCTTTCGCCGCAGCCGCAACTTCCCGTCGCATTGGGGTTGGTAAACACAAAGCCTGCGGCGAATTCATCCTCGACCCAATCCATGATTGAACCAACGAGATACAGCACGGAGCCGCCGTCGATATACAGCACGCCGCCCGATGTTTCGATCTTTTCGTCGAACGCGACGGCTTGCATCACATAATCGACCGAATAAGCAAGCCCGGAACAGCCACGGCGCGGGGTGGACAGCTTCACGCCAATTGCCCCTTCGGGTGCTTTGGACATCAGTTCGGCAATGCGCGCTTCGGATGCGGCTGTGAGCATAACTGCCGCAGGGCGTGCGCGTGTTTTTATATCAGTCATAACATTCCAAGCTCCAAACGGGCTTCATCAGTCATATTGGCTGGGCTCCATGCGGGCTCCCAAACTAGGTTCACTTCGGCGTCGCCGATGCCGGGCACCGCGCCCACGCGCAGCTCAACTTCGCCAGGCATCGATTCTGCAACCGGGCAATTCGGCGTCGTCAGTGTCATCGAAACGACAGCATGGCCATCATTGATCTCGACATTATAAATCAGGCCAAGGTCGTAAATGTTCACCGGAATTTCGGGGTCATAAATTTCCTTGAGCGCCGCAATCACCGCCTCGTACAAATCGCCATCAGGCTCGCTTTGCGCAGGCGCAGGGGGCTTTTGCGCAAGGAAGCCGTCAAGATAGTCCTTCTTGCGCTCGGACGTATCAGTTGCGCTTTCGACCCGCGCTTTTGGGGGTTTCTCTACGCTGTCAACTTCTTGTATGCGGATGTTCTCGTTCATCCAAAAATCCTCTTCACCCGTGCAAGGCCGCGCACCAACGCCGCGACATCATCTTTGTCATTATAAATACCAAAACTCGCCCGCGCGGTGGCGGGCACGCCTAAATGGTCCATCAACGGCTGCGCACAATGGTGGCCAGCGCGAATGGCGACATTTTCTTCATCCAATATTGTCCCGATGTCATGCGGATGCACGCCCTCCATTGAAAAAGAGACAATCCCCGCAGATTGTTCAGGGCCATATAAAGTGATTGCGTTGATCGCGCGCAAGGCATCGCGCGTCTGTGCAGCCAACGCGCTTTCATGCGCGAAAATGGCTTCTGGGCCAAAGCTGTCGATGAAGTCGATGGCGGCGTGCAGGCCAATCACCTCAATGATCATCGGCGTTCCCGCCTCAAACCGCGAAGGCGCAGGGGCGTAGGTCGTCTTTTCAAACGTCACCCGGTCAATCATCGCGCCGCCGCCCTGATAAGGGGGCATCGCATTCAGCGTTTCGGCCTTTGCCCACAACACGCCAAGTCCGGTTGGGCCATATAACTTGTGCCCCGACATGACATAGAAATCGCAATCCAACGCCGCCATGTCCAGATGCATGCGCGGTGCGGCCTGACAGCCGTCGAGCATCAGCTTTGCGCCGACGGCATGCGCGGCGTTCGCGGCCCGGCGGGCGTCAAGCACCGAGCCAAGCACGTTCGACACATGCGAAACCGCTACTAATTTATGTGCGGGCGTTAAATGCGACTCCAACCAGTCAAGGTCGATTTGGCCGTCCTCGGTCAACGGACAGACATCGATATGCGCCCCAACCTTCTCGGCAAGCATTTGCCACGGAACGATGTTGCTGTGATGCTCCAATTGGCTGAGCATGATGCGGTCGCTCGCCGCCAGGTTCGCCGTTCCCCAGCTTTGCACGACGAGGTTGATGCCCTCGGTCGCACCGCGTACGAAAACAATTTCATCGGACGAAGCCGCGCCCATGAAGCGCGCCACACGGGCTCGTGCTGCCTCAAACGCAACGGTCATATTCGCCGACCGCGCATAGACGCCGCGATGGACGGTGGCATAATCCACGCCGCCCGCACGCATCATCGCGTCGAGCACGACCTGCGGTTTTTGGGCTGTCGCGGCTGTGTCGAGATAATGCCAGTTGTTAGCAAGGCCGGGGAATTGGTCGCGGATGTTCCCAGCCTGCACAAGGGGCGATATGGCGTTAATCGCACTCACACCAAATCCCCTAATTTCTTCAGCGCCGCCTCAGTTAGCATTTCTTCATCTGCCGCACCTTCAAACACGCCGGCGACAAATGCCTGCAACATCAACTTCTTTGCATCCGCCGGCGCAATGCCGCGGGCTTGCAAATAGAAAAGCCCCATCGGGTCCAACTCACCAATGGCACAACCATGCGCACATTTGACATCGTCGGCGTAGATTTCGAGTTCGGGCTTTGCATTGGCGGTCGCGCTGCGGTCGAGCAACATGGCCTTCACCGACTGCACGCTGTCAGTCAGTTGGGCATCGCGCGCAACGGCGACCTTGCCCAAATAGGTTCCAGTTGCCGTGCCAGCGAGGACCGAGCGCACGATCTGGGATGATGTTGCGCTGGGTTCGGCATGGGTGACGGTTGTAATGATCTCGAGATTCTGGTTGCCACCGCCAATTTGCACTGCGCCAAGCTTGAAATCTGCGCCTTCATGCAAAGTGACGTTCAACTCCACGCGGCCATATTCGCCGCCGATGTTGAGGATATGGATCGCGGCGGTCGCACCCGTGCCAATGGCGATGTCTAGTGTGTGAACAGAGCCGCTGTTCTGAAAAATCGTCCGCGCAAAATGGCCATCTGCAGGCACAACAACGCACTCTGCCGCTGGCAACGGCCAAGCCCGGGCCAGCGCATCAATATCGCTATACCGCCAAGCCTCATCGCCGCGAGTTGGGAGCGTTGCCGTGCCCATCACGCAAAGACCTCTACTTGCGTTTTGTCGTTTTGGTTGCCCTCAATGGACAGGGCGAAGCGTTTGTGTACGCGGTCGACCAATTTGCCGTCTTTCAATGGAACGCCGTGTGTCACGCCAAAATCGACAAATCCTTGCTTCCCATAAAAGGTCAGTCCACCGATATTGTCGGAACGGATTGTGGCATTGATTGCTGACAAACCCAGCGCGCGGGCTTGCGCAGCCATTTCAGCAAAAAGAGCGGAGCCGACACCACGTTGTGTGCCATCAACTCTTGCGAATGTTCCAATATCGCCAATATTATCGGGAAGATTTGGGTAGCGGCCCAGCGTCTGGAAACCTTCTATCCGTGCGGAATCTGTCTCGACCGCAACAAGGCAGACGAGCACATTCGGACCGTTGAGATATGTTTCGGCAAGCTGTTCGGACGAAAATGCGTCTTCCAGCGCAGTCGTACCGCCGCGCGCGATAATTGCATTGAGCAGTTCGGCGAGCGCAGGCGCATCTTCGGGCGCGACAAGGCGGACGATAATGGTCAAGCGGCGAGCTCCCGATATCCCTCACGCTCCAGCTCAAGCGCGAGTTCAGGTCCGCCGCTCCGCGTGATGCGGCCATCGGCAAGGACGTGGACGAAGTCGGGCTTCACATAATCAAGAAGCCGTTGATAGTGCGTGATCAGCAACACGGCCTTGTCGGGCTTGCGCATGATGCGGTTGATGCCGTCGCCGACTATGCGCAATGCGTCGATATCGAGACCGCTGTCGGTTTCATCAAGGATCGCGAGCGCGGGGTTAATGATGCCCATTTGCACCATCTCGTTGCGCTTCTTCTCGCCGCCCGAAAAGCCTACATTTACCGGGCGTTTGAGCATATCCATATCCATGCCCAGCGCGCCCGCCTGTTCACGCGCAACCTTCAAGAATTCGGCGCCCGATAAAGGCGCTTCACCTCGGTTCTTGCGCTGCGCGTTCAATGCCTCACGCAGAAACTGGACGTTTGATACGCCAGGGATTTCGACAGGATATTGAAAGCCCAAAAACAATCCAGCCGCCGCGCGTTCATGCGGTTCGAGGTCGAGGAGGTTTATTGGCCCTTGTGTTCCCCGGCGAAGGCCGGGGTCCAACGCGGCTGATGAGTCTTCTGTTTTAGGTTCTGGACCCCGGCCTTCGCCGGGGAACACATGCGGTGTGAACCACACCTCACCCTCGGTCACTTCATAGCCGGGCCGACCAGACAGCACATAACCCAGCGTCGATTTTCCCGCGCCATTGGGTCCCATAATCGCATGGATCTCACCTGCACCGAGCGACAGCGTGAGGCCCTTGAGGATAGGCTGGTCGCCAACATTGGCGTGGAGGTTAGTTATTTGGAGCATGATCAATTATTTCCGTAAAAACTTTGTGCGGACGTCGCGTGATAACGGGCTCATCCCACACTCCCCTCAAGCGAAATACCCAGCAACTTCTGCGCTTCAACTGCGAATTCCATCGGCAGTTGCTGCAACACTTCCTTGGCAAAGCCGTTGACGATCAGCGCGACGGCCTCTTCGGCGTTCAGGCCGCGGGCTTGGGCGTAAAACATTTGGTCATCGCTGATCTTAGACGTCGTCGCCTCATGTTCAATCTGCGCGCTTGGGTTGCGCACTTCGATATAGGGCACGGTGTGTGCGCCGCTCAAAGACCCAAGCAGCAGCGAATCACACTGGGTGAAGTTGCGCACGCCTTCGGCATTTGGCGCGACGCGGACAAGTCCGCGATAGGTGTTGTTGCTATGCCCCGCGCTGATGCCCTTTGACACGATGGTCGAGCGCGACCCCTTGCCATTGTGGATCATCTTGGTGCCGGTGTCGGCCTGTTGGTAATTGTTGGTCACCGCGACCGAGTAAAATTCGCCCACTGAATTCTCGCCGTTCAAAACGCAGCTTGGATATTTCCAAGTAACGGCACTGCCGGTTTCGACCTGAGTCCATGAAACTTTGCTGTTGCGGCCTTGGCACAAAGCCCGCTTGGTGACGAAATTATAGATGCCGCCCTTGCCCTCGGCATCGCCGGGATACCAGTTTTGCACAGTCGAATATTTGATTTCGGCATCGTCGAGCACAACAAGCTCAACAACAGCGGCGTGCAATTGGTTTTCGTCGCGCATCGGCGCGGTGCAGCCTTCGAGATAGCTGACATAGCTGCCCTTATCGGCGATAATCAACGTGCGTTCAAACTGGCCGGTATTTTCGGCGTTAATCCGGAAATAGGTGCTGAGCTCCATCGGGCAACGCACGCCTTCGGGGATGTAGACGAATGTCCCGTCGGAGAAGACAGCGCAGTTAAGCGTCGCAAAATAATTGTCGCGCATCGGCACAATCTTGCCGAGCCATTTCTTCACCAGCTCCGGATATTCCTTAATCGCCTCCGATATGCTGCGGAAGATAACGCCGGCACGTTCCAACTCGGCGCGGAACGTGGTGGCGACGGACACGCTGTCGAAAACGGCGTCTACCGCGACCCGGCGCGCGCCTTCGACGCCGGCCAGCACTTCTTGCTCTGCTATCGGAATACCCAGCTTTTCATAAATCCGCAGAATTTCGGGGTCGACCTCATCCAGCGAACCAAGCTTTGGTTTGGCCTTTGGCTCGGCATAATAATATGCGTCCTGATAATCGATTGGCGGCACGTTGAGCTTGGCCCAATCGGGCGGCGTCATCGTTTTCCAGCTCGCAAACGCCTTTAACCGCCATTCGAGCATCCATTCGGGCTCATTTTTTTTGGCGGAGATAAAACGGACGGTATCCTCGGTCAGGCCCTTGGGCGCGAAGTCGGTTTCGATGTCCGACGACCAGCCATGTTCATAATCCGCGACGCGATCTGCGGCATCCCACGCGGCCTTATCCTTGAAGTCCATGTCATCGTTCATCGCGTTAATCCCGCCAAATTGATTTGTGCTAAGGCACCGCGCACTGCGTTATTGACCACTGGCCAGTGCGCCTGGACGTTGCACCTGCCTTCCTTGGCGCAATGCTGGCCCATCGCGTGCTTGTGCGAATCGCAACATATGGTCAGCGCAATTGGGCCTTCGACAGCTTCAATGATGTCGGCAAGGGTGATCGCCGCTGCGGGACGGGCAAGTGTGATGCCGCCGCCCGTGCCACGGGCCGACCGCAACAGGCCCGCCTTTGTCAATATGCTCACCAGCTTTTGTGCTGTCGGCAAGGCCAAGCCGGTTTCTGCAGCAAGGTCGGTCGCCGACACGCGCGCAGAGCCGCAATGGCGCGAAGCTGCGCTCATCATCACCACTGCATAATCGGCCATATTCGACAAACGCATGTTGCGCACCCTAATCAGATAAATTTGCTCCGATTGGGGGGAGATGGTCCTTTTGACTGTGAAAATCAAGCCAGAAAGGATACCATATTGCAGAAATGGCCAATGCCGTTTTGAGCAGGGATATCAAGCGCCCCGGCGCAGCGGGTCGAATATCGCTTAGTTATTCCTAGTTGCATCGGCGGCTGACGACATAATCCTCTAACTTCTGGGCCTCTTCGGTATTGAAACGCAAACCCAGCTTACTGCGCCGCCACAATATATCCTCGGCGGACTGCGCCCATTCGTGATCGACGAGATAGTCCGCCTCAACCGCATAGAGGCTATGTCCAAAGGCCGTGCCCAAATCGGCAAGTGCGCTGGCGTTTGATAAAAAAGCACGAGTCTTTGTTCCGTAGCTGCGCACCCAGCGGTGCACGAGTGCGGCGGGCAAATAGGCATGCTCCCGCTGAATATCCGAAGCGAGGCGATCGGCACCATCAATTGGAAAATCTCCGCCTGGCAAGGACTTTCGCAATGTCCAGCTTTCGCTTTTCAGCACCGCCACGTGCTTCGAAAGCCGCTCGACCGCACTTTCGGCCAGATGCCGATAGGTAGTTATCTTGCCGCCAAAGACCGAGAGGATAGGTGCCGTTTCGTCTGCATCGACATCCAGTTCGAAATGATATCCGCGCGATGCTGTTTCAGGTTTGCCTGAGCCATCATCGACCAAAGGCCGGACGCCTGCAAAGCTGTACAGCACGTTGGCAGGCGTTATGGCTTGCTTGAAATAAACCGCAGCCGACGCGCAGATATAATCAATCTCTTCTGCGGTCGCGTGAATATCATCAAGCGAACCTGTATGATCGGCATCAGTCGTCCCGATGAGGGTGAAGTCATCCTCATATGGAATGGCGAAGAATATGCGGCCGTCGGGGTTTTGACAGAAATATGCCTGCGGCGTGTCGAACATCTTGCGGACCACGATGTGCGATCCTCTCACCAAGCGGATCGTGCCACCTGATGGCCGGTCATGCCCATTTGTCCGTGCGAGCAAGTCCAGCACCGCTGGCCCCGCTGCATTGGCAACCGCGCGGGCACGGAGGGGTTCTTGCCCTGCAACGTGTATATGCCACAATCCATCGCGACGTTCGAGATGCGTGACTTCGGACCGGGTGCGAATGTCTGCGCCATGCTTGGCGGCATCCATGGCGTTCAAAACGACCAAGCGTGCGTCATCGACCCAGCAGTCTGAATATTCAAACGCCCTCACAAATTCGGGCTTAAGCGGTTTGCCGGCAGGCTCGTTTTTCAAATTTACCGTCCGGGTTGCTGGCAGCAATTTCCGGCCGCCAATATGGTCGTACAAAAACAAGCCAAGCCGCACGAGCCACGCTGGACGAATCCCTTTTTGATGCGGCAAAATGAAGCGCAGCGGCCAGATGATATGCGGCGCAATCGCCCAAAGCCGCTCGCGTTCAATTAAGGATTCGCGGACCAAAGCAAATTCATAATGCTCAAGATAGCGCAGCCCGCCATGAATGAGCTTCGTCGACGCAGAAGACGTGCCCCGCGCCAAATCCCCACGTTCAAGCAGCACGACTTTCGCGCCCCTGCCAGCGGCGTCACGTGCGATGCCCGCGCCATTAATGCCGCCGCCGATAACGGCCAAATCATAGATAATCTGCTTCATAAAAACGCCCATGCAAATGCAGCCGCGGTGACAAAGGCGGTAACGGTCGCCAGCATCACGGGCAGCAACGCCCTCCACCCTTGAGTAAGCAACAGATCAAGCCGTGATCGCATCGCGGTGGCCGTCACCGCAAACAACAACATCGCCTTGGAAGCAATCAAGCCATATTCCGCAACCCAGCCCGGCGCGTCAATAATGGAATTTACGGCAACAGCAACAAAGAAGGCGATGATGAACCAAGGCAATTTGAGTTTGGAAGCCAGACTTTTGGAGCGTCCATCGCTAGATCCGATGGCAAGCCCGACAAGCGCCACAGCGGGTGCGAGAAGCGCGACGCGGGATAGCTTCACGATAGTCGCCGTCTCTCCTGCCGATTGCGAGAAGCTATAGCCGCCACCCAAGGATTGCGCGACGTCATGTACCGCAGCGCCCATTAAGAAGCCAGCTTGCTTGTCGGTGAAATTGAGCTGCGCGGCAATGAGTGGGTAGAACGACATGGCGACCGCGCTTGCCAAGGTCACGCCAACGAGAATGAGCGTAAACTGCGACTGGTTGAGGCGCTCGCGCCCAATGACCGCGTAAATCGCCAAGGCTGCGGACGCGCCGCAAATGGCGGTCGCACCACCAGCTAACCAGCCGGCATAGCGGCCTTGCCCGCCAAGCCGCGCGCCTAAAAGTCCAGCGCCCATGACCAAAGACATGATGCCAATCAGCCCCAAAAATGCGAGCGCACCAAGTCCGCCAATTTGCATCGCGGTGACTTGTGTGCCCAACAAAACAATGCCCCAGCGCAAGCAGGACGTGCCGCAGAAATCAAGCCCGGGATGCACCTTTTGTTCGGCTGACACAAAATTGAGGGCAAGGCCAAGTAACAAACCCGCCAAGATGACGGGCATGCCATAATGTTCGGAAAACCAAGTTGCGGCGACAGAGGCAATACCGACGACCGCAAGTCCCGGAAACAGGGCGCTGATCAACAACCGTTTGCCGCGCGGAGGATTCTCCTCTGCGAGGTAGGTTTCGCCATAGAGGTCAGCGATGTAATTCGCGTTTATGTCTTGCGGTGTCATATTGCCTTCTATAGGCAAGTCCGTAAGGAGTCCCAGCATAAAGCGGGATGCGCTATCGGCCAAGCGGAGACAATGATGCAGTGGGGTGAAGCGACATGAAGCAAATCACGCCGACGCTGCGCTGGACCCTGTTTGGGCTGCTGTGTGTCGCCGGCATTTTCAATGCCATGGACCGGCCAGTCATCGCGATCCTGAAGCCGGACATTGCGGCTGACCTTGGTTGGAGTGATACCGATTTTGCCAATCTCGCCTTTGTAACGCAGGTTGCAGCAGCGCTGTCTTTCTTGTTCACTGGGTGGCTCGTTGATAGAATTGGCGTGCTGCGTTCAATGATAGTTGGCGTAACCACGTGGAGCCTTGCGGCAATGGCGCATGGCTGGGCAATTTCTGGCTGGCAAGTCGTGGCGGCGCGCATTGGCCTTGGCGCGACGGAGGCCGTTCAGACGCCGCTGACGATCAAAACGGTCGCCACGCTTTTCGCACCCGACAAGCGCTCGTTCGCGTTTGGCGTAAGTACTGCGATTGCAGGGCTTGGCACAATCACCATGCCGTTTTTCATCCCCGTGATCGCCGCTATCTGGGGATGGCGCGGCGCGCTCATCTTCGGTGGGGTCGGCGGTTTCATAACGCTGGCGCTGTGGCTGTGGTTTGCGCGGGGCGTAAGGTTTGACGATAAGGCCGAAGACGCCAATCGTGACTTTGCCGATGATGGCGCGCCTTATGGCCCGATATTGATGGAACGGCGTACATGGGCAATCGTGATTGCCAAAGCGTTGTCCGATGCCACTTGGTGGCTGATCAATTTCTGGCTGCCGGATTTTTATCGCAAGGAATTTGACCTGACGACAAGCGAGTTGGCGATTCCTCTGGCGATTGCCTTTTTCGGGTCGGGGGCAGGCGCATTGTTCGCAGGCTGTTTATCAACACGGCTTTTGGAGGCGGGATGGAGCGTCAACCGCGTGCGCAAGACGATCATGTTTGGGTCGGCTGCGATTGTCGTACCCTTGCCCTTCGTTCTTACGCTGGACTCATTCTGGCCCGTGGCGATCATGATGGGCGTGGTGATGGCGGGGCATCAGGGTTTTTCATTGTCGATATTCTCGATCATCACCGACGTCGTGCCGCGCGGCAAGGTTGGGCGCGTTACCGCCTTTGGCGCATTCATGGGCAATATGGGTGGCGCCTTGATCCAGCTGGTGACAGGCGCCGTCTTGGCGGCGGGGTTGGGTTTCACGCCGGTGTTTATCTTTGCTGCGGCGTCCTACATGCTCGCTCTGGCTTGGTTACATTGGTTGCTGCCGACCATTCAGCGCGCCGAGGCAAGCGCCGTATCGGCCGCATAGAGCAAAACCCTTCTTGTGACGCCCTGGAGCGCCACAAGAAGTCGATAGCTTATGCTGGCTTTGCCAAACCTTCGGTCTCAACCAATTCCTGTAATTCGCCAGCGTCGTACATTTCCATCATAATGTCGGAACCGCCCAGAAACTCGCCCTTAACGTAAAGCTGCGGGATTGTTGGCCAATCGCTATAATCCTTAATAGCGGCGCGGATTTCCATGTCTTGCAGCACATCGACGCTTTCATAAGCGACGTTGAGATGGTCCAGAATGGCTATCGCCTTGCTCGAAAACCCACATTGCGGAAACAGGGGGCTGCCCTTCATAAACAGAACAACATTATTGCCTTTGACGATCTCTTCGATCCGGTCGTGAACGCTCATGAATAATACTCCAAAAATTCTAATTCTGAGGAATGGCTGTCGTAAGCTGCAAGGCATGCAAAACGCCGCCCATTCGTCCGCCCAGCGCGTCATAAACCGCCTTATGCTGTTTGACGCGGGGTAGCCCGCGAAAGCTGTCGCTCACTACGCGCGCGGCATAATGGTTGCCGTCACCTGCAAGGTCGGTAATTTCGACCAATGCATCAGGCAAAGCGGCCTTAATCATGCCTTCAATTTCGTCGGCCTGCATTGCCATTATGCGGCCTCGATAAACTGGCGGCGCGCTTCGACCATCTTGTCTTCCAGCGCGCGGCGGATCATGGCATCGTCGACTTCAACACCTGCCGACGTCAAATCACCCAGCAGCTTGCGCACGACATCTTCGTCGCCCGCTTCTTCAAAGTCCGCTTGCACCACGGAAGTAGCGTAAGCGGTGGTTTCTTCTGACGTAAGACCCATTTTTTCGGCGGCCCACTGCCCAAGCAGCTTGTTTCGGCGGGCAGCTATTTTGAACTGCATCTCTGCGTCATGCGCAAACTTGTTTTCAAAAGCGGTCTCGCGGTTGTCGAAACTTGTCATGTTGCAGTTCCTATCTGTTGCCTGCCCAAGATAATGGCTTTGCCTTCAATCAACAAGGCTGATGCACCTCAAATGTGCACCACCAGCTTCCCCACCGCCGCGCGGTCACCGAGTCGGGCGATCGCGGTCCCGGCATCGGCCAAGGCGAATGTCTCCGAAATACGTGGCTTGATTTTGCCCGCGGCATAGAGATCGAACAATTCCGAAATGTTGGCGTGGTTCTTTTGTGGCGTGCGCGCGGCAAAGGCACCCCAAAAGACGCCGCAAACGTCGCAGCTTTTCAGCAATGTCAGGTTCAACGGTAGCTTGGCGATGCCGGCGGGGAAGCCAACGACCAGAAATTTTCCTTCCCATGCAATGGCGCGCACCGCAGGCTCGCTATAATCTCCGCCGACAGTGTCATAAATGATGTTGAAGCCATCGCGGACGGCTGCGGCCTTGAACATTTCGGCCACGGCCTTGGATTGGTCCTTATCGAACGGCTGATGGGGGTAAACCACAACTTCATCGGCGCCAGCCTCACGCGCGATCTCCGCCTTCGCTTCGCTGGAAACACCTGCAACCACGCGGCCGCCATAGGCCTTTGCCAACTCAATTGCCGAAATGCCGATACCGCCAGCCCCGCCAAGGACTAAGACATTATCACCCGCCTTCATATGCCCGCGATCCTTAAGCGCATGAATCGACGTGCCATAGGTCATCAGCAACGAAGCACCATCGTCAAACGACATGGCGTCCGGCATTTTGAAGCAGTTGAACGCTGCGACCGCGACCTTTTCGGTCAGCCCGCCATTGCCGCACAGGCCGATCACGCGGTCGCCAATGGCAAATCCGCTGACGCCATCGCCAATCGCTTCGACAATACCAGCGATTTCGCCGCCAGGCGCAAAGGGGCGTTCTGGTTTGAACTGATACAGGTCGACAATCATCAACGTGTCGGGGAAGTTGATCGAACATGCCTTTACCGCAACGACGACTTGGCCGGGGCCAGCAGCTGGCGCAGGCAATTCGCCCATAACGAGCGTTTCGGGGCCGCCGCTGGCGGTGGATAATAAAGCGCGCATGTCTCTCTCCTAGGCTTGGTTGGGCGACAGCCAGGGCTGGCTTGCCGATATCTTGTTTTCATAGGCCGAAATGGCGTCGCTGCTTTTGAGCGTAAGGCCGATTTCATCGACTCCGTTTATGAGGCAATGTTTGCGAAAGGGGTCAATTTCAAATGCAAAGCGGTCTTGAAACGGCGTCGTTACGGTCTGGGTTTCGAGATCGATGTGGATATCATCCGTTTTTGCCACTTCCATGAGGCGATCAATGGCGTCCTGCGGCAGGACGATGGCCAGTAGGCCGTTTTTGAAGGCATTGCCGGAAAATATGTCGGAGAAGCTGGGCGCAATGACCGCCGAGATACCCAGATCAGCCATAGCCCAAGCCGCATGTTCGCGGCTTGACCCGCAACCGAAATTGTCACCGGCGATTAATATAGGCGCGCCTGCATATGCCGGATCATCAAATACATTGCCCGCCACGCCGCGCAGCGTTTGAAACGCGCCCTTGCCAAGCCCGGACCGGCTTATGGTTTTCAGCCATACTGCCGGAATGATAATGTCGGTGTCGACATTTTTCAGCCCAAGCGGATAGGCCTTACCCTTAACGCTGCTGATAGGCTGCATGCGTTTAGTCCGTTTCCGTTTCTGAGTGATTTTGGCTGATTGGCGGGACTTCGGGGTCCGGGGACATGGGTTCAAGCTTGCCCTTTTTCTGAGTCATGCTGCGTCGTCCTGCATATAATAATGCGGCCACCAACGCAGCGGAGCCTACGGCTGCGCCAACTTTTGCTGTGGTCGACCATTTGTCGTCGCCATCGGATTTTTTATCGGTCATATGTCTCGTCCTTGATGGGCTAAACCTTAGCTTTGGCTTCTGTCGCAAGTAAAGAGAATAGCTTATCTTTGCGCAAGGTTGAACCCGCAACTGCAAATAGCGGCGTTATATGTCAGGCCATCAACGTGCGCACATCGGTAAGCTTGCCTGTGACGGCAGCCGCAGCCGCCATAGCCGGGCTGACCAAATGCGTGCGCGCGCCGGGACCCTGCCGTCCGACAAAATTGCGGTTGCTGGTGGATGCACAACGCTCTCCGGCAGGCACCTTGTCGGGGTTCATGCCCAAGCAGGCCGAACAACCCGGCTCACGCCATTCGAGGCCCGCGTCCATGAATATTCGGTCAAGCCCTTCGGCTTCTGCCATTTGCTTCACAAGGCCGCTGCCGGGCACGACGATTGCCCATTTGATGTTATCCGCCTTTTTGCGGCCCTTAAGCACGGCAGCAGCCGCGCGCAAATCTTCAATGCGGCTGTTGGTGCAACTGCCGATGAAGATATTTTCCACCGAAATGTCGGTCATCAGCGTGCCGGGGGTCAGTCCCATATATTCCAGCGATTTTTTGGCCGCTGCTTGCTTGGATGGATCGGCAAAGCTCGACGGATTGGGAACGATGCCCGTGATTGGCAACACGTCCTCTGGGCTTGTGCCCCAAGTAACGCTTGGCGCGATGTCGGCGGCGTTGATGGTTACGACCTTGTCATAGGTTGCGCCTGCATCGGTGGCGAGTGAACGCCAATAGGTCACAGCCGCGTCCCAATCGTCGCCCTTGGGGGCCATCGGGCGACCCTTGAGATAGGCAAAAGTTACATCGTCAGGCGCGACCAAACCAGCGCGCGCGCCATGTTCGATTGCCATATTCGAAATGGTCAAGCGGCCCTCAATGCTCAGCGCGCGAATGACGGCGCCTGTATATTCAATGACATGGCCGGTCCCGCCCGACGCACCCAGCACGCCGGTAATATGCAAAACAACGTCCTTTGCCGAGACGCCGGGGCCAAGTTCGCCCTCAACGCGGACTTCCATCGACTTGGACTGGCTGAGCTGCAGCGTTTGGGTGGCCAATACATGCTCAACCTCTGACGTGCCAATGCCAAAGGCCAAAGCCCCCAAACCGCCATGACAGGCAGTATGGCTATCGCCGCAGACAAGTGTCACTCCGGGCAAGGAAAAACCTTGTTCCGGACCGACGACGTGGACGATGCCCTGCTTAACATCGGTGGCGTTGATATAAGCGATACCGAATTCCGGCGCGTTACGTTCCAGTGCTTCCAATTGCTGCGCGCTTTCGGGGTCAGCAATCGGGATACTGTTGCCATTGGCGTCCAAGCGCGCCGTTGTCGGCAGATTGTGATCCGGCACTGCCAAAGTCAGGTCTGGCCGCCGCACACGGCGTCCGGCAACGCGCAAGCCTTCAAAGGCCTGCGGGCTAGTGACTTCGTGCACCAAATGGCGGTCGATAAAGATCAGGCAAGTCCCGTCGTCGCGTTGCTCCACGACATGGGCATTCCAGATTTTTTCATATAAGGTTTGCGGTGTGGACATCATAAAAATGCCATAGAAGCGATTGCAGCGAAATCAAGTGAGGCCGCGCAGCTTGCACTTCAAAAATGAAAACTTTGCGTCTATTAGGGTTGCCATGAGCATTTTCAGCATCATCCTTATCGTGCTTACTACCGTTTTCGTCATGGAATGGGTGGCCTGGTCCAGCCATAAATATATCATGCACGGCTGGGGTTGGGGTTGGCACCGTGACCATCATGAACCGCATGACCATGCGCTGGAAAAAAATGATCTGTATGGCATTGTCGGCGCAGTCACCAGCGTGTCGCTGTTTGCACTCGGCAGCCCTTTAGTGCTTGGCAACGACGCGTGGGAACCTGCGACATGGATCGGCCTTGGCGTCATGTTTTACGGCATCATTTACACGGTCGTCCACGATGGCCTCGTGCATCAACGCTATTTCAAATATGTTCCGCGCAGTGGCTATGCGAAACGCTTGGTGCAGGCGCATAAGCTGCACCATGCCACCATCGGTAAGGAAGGCGGAGTGAGCTTTGGTTTCGTCTTGGCGCGCGACCCGGCCAAGTTGAAAGCTGATCTGAAAAAACAGCGCGCGGCCGGGACGGCGATTATACGCGACGCCGCCATTTAGGTCCTGACCCTAAGCCTCTGGCTTAAGCCAAATCCAACCAAGGCAAAGCACGGCCGTTCCCACGGGCACAAGCGACCATGGCAACGCCAAAGCCGCAAAGCCGATGGCGATACTGATACCAAATGCGATGGTCGCTGACCATTTTCCGCGCCGGCTAATGGCGCCCTTTTCCCGCCACGCCACAAGATGAGGTCCAAATTTAGGGTGGTGCAACAGCCGCGCCTCAAGCGCTGGGCTACTGCGCGCGAAAAAGAATGCCGCCAAGATCATAAACGGCACTGTCGGCAGCAAAGGCAGGACAATGCCCACCGTGCCGACGGCAACGGCCAACAAGCCAGCGCACAGATAAAGCTGCTGCTTTATCAATATTGGTGCACTGCTTTTGTCACATAATAGCTATCAAGTCCTTCGGGACCGCCCTCGCTGCCAAAGCCTGATTCTTTCACGCCGCCAAAGGGCGCGTCAGGCATTGAGATCACGAAGCTGTTGAGGCCAACCATCCCTGTATCCAGCGCGTCGGCGACGAGGTTGGCCTGGCGTGCATTTTCGGTGAACGCATAAGCGGCAAGGCCGAAGGGCAGGCGATTTGCCTGTTCTACCGCTTCGTCAAAGGTCTTGAATGGCCGCATTAATGCCACGGGGCCAAAGGGTTCGTCATCCATGACCTTTGCCGACATCGGCACGTCGGACAACACGGTCGGCGCGAAGAAAAAGCCTTGGTTGCCCCGTGATCCGCCGGTCAGCAGCTTTGCACCCTTTGACGTCGCATCCTCGACTAAGGCCGCGATTGCCGATGGCCGCCGCCCATTGGCCAATGGCCCCATGACGGTTCCAGCATCGAGGCCATTGCCGACGAGAACCTTTTTCGTATGCGCGGCAAAGCCAGCTACGAAGCGTTCATAGACGCCCTCTTGAACATAAAAACGTGTGGGCGAAATGCACACTTGGCCAGCGTTCCGGAACTTGGTCGTGGCGGACAAGGTGATAGCCTTTTCAAGGTCGCAATCGTCGAAAATGAGCACTGGCGCATGGCCGCCCAGTTCCATGGTGGTCCGTTTCACGCCATCTGCCGCAAGCTTGAGCAGATGTTTGCCGACGGGCACTGACCCAGTGAAGCTGACCTTGCGGATGATAGGGGAAGCAATCAAATGGCGGCTGACCATGTCGGGTACGCCATAGACCAATTGCGCAACATTACCCGGCACGCCGCCGTCGATGACACATTGCATGATTGCACTGGTGCTTGCGGGTGTTTCTTCGGGCGGCTTGGCGATGATTGAGCATCCTGCGGCTAACGCAGCCGCCATTTTCTTGCACATCAGGTTCACCGGGAAGTTCCATGGTGAAAATGCGGCCACTGGCCCTACGGGTTGTTTCAAGACCAACGCCCGCTGCCCTGTTGGTCGCACAAGCACGCGTCCGTAGCTGCGTTTGGCTTCCTCTGCGAAATAGTCGAATTGCGCGGCACAGGACAGCACCTCAGCGCGCGCTTCGGCCAGCGGCTTGCCCTGTTCGGTCGTGAGCATGACCGCGATTGGTTCTGCACGTTCGCGAATATGGTCAGCGACCTTATGCAATATGGCCGCGCGGGCGTTCACGTCCACGCTTCGCCAATGCGCAAAGCCCTTTGCCGTGGCGGCAAGTGCCTCATCAAGGTCAGCAGTCGTCGCCAACGGTAATTCGGCCAGCGTCTGGCCCGTAGCCGGATTGATGACCGAATGCGTGTCGCGGCCTTCGCCTGTGCGCCAGCTACCGTCAATATATAGGCCCAAATCAGTGGAATAGCTCATCGGTTTTCCTGCAAAATTATTGTGCTTTGGATGTAGGCGTCAGGTGACAGCTTTGGAACCCCTTGCAAGCCGCAATAGCCAGAAAACCGGAAAACCCGCGAGCAATAAGGCAATGCTCCAGAGCAATGCTTCGGTGCCTGCGCCATATATCGTCCAGCAGGAATATATGGCGGCCAGCAACAGGATGACTTTAAACCCTGCGCCTACCTTCAATATGCCCGTCTGGATGAGCCGGAACGCGGCCGCTGCGCAACCGAAATACATGACCAGCACGATCGCCGTGGTCAGCAATATGAGAAATTCAAACATCGATGCCATCGTTCGGCTGCTGTTCATCAGGATGACGAGCGTCAACAGGCTGGTGGAGAACAGATGCGCGTTGCGCGGCGTGCCATTGGTGGTCGCCTTGCCCATGAACGCTGGAAATAAGCCATCGCGCGCTAAAGCGGCAGGTAATTCTGCCTGACACATGATCCACCCGTTCAATGCACCAAGCGCGCTGATTGCGCCAATGGCAGCGATAGCGGTGCCAGCGTTGGTGCCAGCATAGACGCTCACAAAATCGGCAAATGGCGCCGCAGACGCGCTGGTGATTGCCACAGGCAACATCAGGACGACGGCTGAGCAGACCAAAATATATATCCCGCCGGCGCCAGCGGTTCCGAATAAGGTCGCGCGGTTGATGGTGCGTTCAGGGTCTTGCACTTTGTCTGCGGGTACTGTCGCCAATTCAAGACCAAGCATTGCCCAGAGGGTCAAAATAGTAGCCGTCGAAATGCTTGCTGTCGAAATATCTGCCAGTTCGAAGCTGCGGACAACGCCGGTGCCTTGAACCGCTAACACATAAGCGGCAAGGCCAATAACCGCGATAAGCGGCAGCAACTTGGCAATCGTCCAGACGACCTGAACTTGTCCTGCCAATTTGGTGCCGCGAATGTTGATTAGCGTGAAAGCCCATACGATGGATATGGTAACGGCGGCGGACACGCCGTGGGTGCCAACGACGGGGAATAGCTGGCTAAGATAGCTGACCGCCGCTGTTGCTATGGCGGCATTACCGACCCACATCGAAATCCAATACGCCCAGGCAACTGCAAAGCCCGCACCATCGCCAAAAGCGGCCTTTGTATAAGCATAAGGCCCGCCAGCCTTAGGCAATGCTTTACTGAGCGCGCCAAAAACCGCCGCTACGCAAAGCGCGCCGGACACGGTAATCACCCAGCCAATGACGGAATTCCACCCCAAGGGCGCAAGGCTTGCGGGCAACAGGAATACGCCCGACCCGATCATGCTGCCCATGACCAAAGCGAGCGCCATCCAGAACCCCATGGGTCGTGCTGTTGCGGCTACATCGTGCTTCACTGAAGTCCCTCTTGTTTCGTGCACGCTGGCATGGAACGGGGGCAAAAGCCAAGCTTTGTTTGGGCCCCGGCCTAATGGGCGAGCAATACCGGGATGCCAAGCGCGCCAAGCATGAACCGCGTCACTCCGCCAAACAAGGTCTCACGCCACCGTCCGTGACCATAAGCACCCATCACGAGGAAGTGGGGTGCCCATGCATACGCCTCTGCCAAAAGCCTTTCCTCAACGCTCTGATCGCCTTTTGCGGCAACTGCGATTTCGGCATTGATGCCGTGGCGCGACAAATAGGTCGCCGCGTCGGTGACGGGGAATTGCTCCGGCACTATTCCGATCTCCGATATGCGGACAACTGATGCAGCTTGCAGCAATGGCAAGGCTGCACGCACTGCATTGGCGGCTTCAAAACCGCCATCATATGCCACCATGGCCCGGTCGAAGGACAGCGGCGCGGCTTTCGCAGGGAACGCCAGAACCGGGGTGCGCGATGCCGTCACCACATCGCTAATCCAAGCGCGAGCAGTGCCCGCCGTATCCAGCGACATGACCAGGACATCCGCCAATCGCCCAGCGTTGATCAGTGCGTCCGACGTAGTGCCATCAAACATTTGCCAGTCCCATGGTACATCCTCAGCCTTCAACCGCGCATCGATTCGCATGCATAGCTTTTCGCGCTCTTTTTCCGCTGCTTCAAAGGCCTCGGCGACGAAATGCGCGCCGCCGAACATGTCGAACGCGACATAATC
The DNA here is from genome assembly GCF_945882965.1 of Sphingorhabdus sp. EL138. GTDB lineage: Bacteria > Pseudomonadota > Alphaproteobacteria > Sphingomonadales > Sphingomonadaceae > Sphingorhabdus_B. Next base: position 10,492 of record NZ_CAMCWY010000012.1, on the reverse strand, counting down.
TTGCGTCGGCCGAGGCAATATGAGCGACATATGCCCGTCGAAACGCCGTGCAAGTTCAAGCCCCGCCTGCAATCGGCTTTCAAAGGCGGTATCCCCGCCAGCATGTACCATGATAGATTTCATTGCCATTTCCTTACTGAACGGCCGGAAGTGATGCGCCGGTCTCACAGGACTTATCCTCATTCTAAACGCGGCAAATGCATTGATGTGCATCAAACATGTTAAAAAACTTTCAATGCAGAAAAGATTATGTCAGCCAAGGGGCATGAGTGATGCGGGGCAAGCTTTGACGGAAGTGGCGGTGCGGTCTGCGCGCGCGGCGGATTCCGAAGCTATTGCGCGCATCTATGCGCATTATGTGCGCAACAGCACTGCCAGCTTTGATACAGAGCCGCGCACATGCGCGCAGACGGAACAGAAGATCCGCGATATATTGTCCAAGGGATGGCCGTTCATCGTGGCGGAGCGTGCCGAAACGATCATGGGCTATGCCTCTGTGACCGCGTTTCGGGACCGACCGGCTTATGGCTACACCTGCGAAGATTCGATCTATGTCGATTCAGCTTTTGTGGGGCAGGGCGTGGGCGTGCAATTGATGCGCGCTTTAATGGCGCAAGCAAGCGATTGCGGCTTCCGTCAGATGATTGCCGTCATTGGCGGCGGCGAACCCGCCTCGGTTGCTTTGCACAGGAAGCTGGGGTTCACGCATGCCGGACGTATGCGCAACGTTGGACGTAAATTCGGGCGCTGGCTTGCCACGGTCTATATGCAAGCCGAGCTTGGTGCAGGAGACCGATCAGCGCCAGCGCGAGAGCCTGCCTAATCGATTAGAGGATGAATGCGCGATAGTCGTGTGTAAAGGAGAGAGAATATATGGCTGAGTTTGAATTGGTCGCCGATGGGCTTCGCTTCCCCGAAGGACCCGTAGTTATGCCCGACGGCAGCGTCATCTTGGTGGAGATCGCGCAAGGACAAATCACGCGCATACACCCCGATGGCAGCAAATCCGTTATCGCCAAGCCCGGTGGTGGGCCAAATGGCCTGGCGATGGGGCCGGATGGTAAGCTCTATTGCTGCAACAATGGCGGGTTCGAATATATCGAGGCCGATGGCTTTCTTGCGCCGCATGGCATCGCGAACGATTATTCAGGCGGCCGCATTGAACGCATCGATATCGAAACTGGCGAGGTCGAAATATTGTATAAATCGGGCGACTACGGGTGCAGCTTGCGTGGGCCGAATGACATCGTGTTCGACGCGCATGGCGGGTTCTGGTTCACCGATCATGGCAAGGTCGACTATGCCAAGCGCAGTCATGATGTCGTCGGTATTTTCTATGCCAAGGCCGACGGCAGCCATTTGGAAGAAGTCATCTTCCCTTCAAACAACCCTAATGGCGTTGGCTTGTCCCCTGATGGCAGCACGCTCTACGCCGCCGAAACCTACACCTGCCGCTTGATGAAGTTCAACATCACCGCGCCCGGCAAGGTCGCTGGCGATGCTGGCCCCGGCGGTCCGGGTATTCCAGTTTACCGCCCGGCAGGATATAAATTCTTTGACAGCCTTGGCATGGAAGCAAATGGCAATATTTGCGTTGCGACCATCGGCGAATGCGGGATCAGTGTCATTTCACCGACAGGCGATCTGGTCGAATTTGTCGGCACCGATGATATTTTTACAACCAACATTGCTTTTGGCGGCGATGATATGATGGACGCCTACATATGCCTGTCGGGCAGCGGGCGTCTGGTTAAAACCCGATGGGCGCGGCCGGGGCTTAAGCTGCAACATTAGCACTGGAAACCGGTACATGCCTCGGCACAAGGAAGCGCATCTCATTGACCGCATTGGCTGGTTGCGGGCGTCGGTCCTTGGCGCGAATGACGGCGTTGTGTCGACGGCGAGCCCGATTGTTGGCGTGGCGGCGGCGCAAGCTCCGCCTGTGACAGTATTGATGACCGGGATTGCTGGCCTCGTGGCTGGAGCGATGTCGATGGCTGCGGGTGAATATGTGTCGGTCAGTTCACAGTCCGATACCGAAAATGCCGATCGGGCCCGCGAGACAGAAGAGCTCGCCACTATCCCAGAAAAGGAACGCGAAGAGCTGGTCGGCATTTATGAAGCGCGCGGGCTTGACCGGGCGCTGGCCGAACAAGTTGTGGACAAGCTGACCGCGCATGACGCGCTGGCGACGCATTTGCGCGATGAGCTTGGCATGGCGACGCATGCCGCTGCGCGACCCGTGCAGGCGGCGATGGCATCGGCTTGTGCCTTCGCGATCGGCGCGGCGCTGCCCTTGGCGATGGTGCCATTGTCGCCTGCCTCCTATCTGAGCTGGAGTGTCTCGATTGCGGCGCTTTTGTTCCTTGCCATTCTGGGCGGCGTCGGCGCGAAAGCGGGCGGCGCGCCGATGGGCAAAGCTATTTTTCGAGTGACCTTTTGGGGCGCAATTGCAATGGCAGCGACTGCAGCGATTGGTTCGCTGTTCGGCACGACAATCGCCTGAGGCATCACATGACATTTAATACTGTAATTTTTGATTTCGGCGGCGTGATCATCTCGTCACCTTTTGAGGCCTTTAACCGCATGGAAGCGGAAAGGGGCCTGCCCCAGGATTTTGTACGGCGCGTGAATTCCATCAATCCAGACAATAATGCCTGGGCGAAGTTTGAACGGGCAGAATGCAACGCAGCGGAATTTGACGCGCTGTTCGCCGCCGAAGCGTTGGTCTTGGGGCATAAGCTTGATGGCGCGTCGGTGATTGCCTGCCTATCGGGTGACATCCGCCCGGATATGGTGGCCGCACTGGATGTGTTGAAGACCAAGGGCTTTGCGCTTGGGTGCATCACCAACAATGTGCCGTCTGGCAAAGGCGCTGGCATGGCCGGGAGTGATGAGAAAGCAGCGGCGATCTCTGCGGTCATGGAACGGTTCGACCATATCATTGAATCGAGCAAGGCAGGGGTGCGCAAACCAGACCCGCGCATTTATGCCATGATGTGTGCGGCCTTGGCGGTCCAGCCTTCACAATGCATTTACCTGGATGACCTTGGCATCAACTGCAAACCGGCTGCCGCTATGGGGATGGCCGCAATTAAAGTCACAAGCGGTGATCAGGCTTTGCAGGATTTAGGCGCGCTATTGGCGTTGACCTTCACGCCACTTGGGGTCTAGGCGCAGGACAGTTCCGTCTCGTCCATTATTTGGAGCATTTCATGGCGAAAAAACTTTTTCCCGATGCAAAATCGGCGCTCGAAGGCGTATTGAAAAACGACATATTGATTGCAAGCGGCGGCTTTGGTCTTTGCGGGCTTCCCGAACGCTTGTTGGACGCCGTGCGCGACAGCGGGGTCACTGGCTTGACCTTCGTGTCGAACAATGCCGGCATTGATAATGAAGGCATCGGCAAGCTGCTGCGCACCAAGCAAGTCAAGAAAATGATTTCGTCTTATGTTGGCGAGAATAAAGAATTTGAGCGGCAATATCTGGCGGGTGAGTTGGAAGTAGAATTCTGCCCGCAAGGCACTTTGGCCGAACGCATGCGCGCTGGTGGTGCTGGCATTCCGGGCTTTTACACTAAAACGGGTGTTGGCACTTTGGTCGCTGATGGCAAGGAAGTGAAAGATTTTGGCGGCGAGGAATATATCCTCGAACGAGGCATATTTGCCGACCTATCGATCATCAAAGCTTGGAAGGCAGATGAAAGCGGTAACCTAGTTTTTCGCAAAACCGCGCGCAATTTCAATCTGCCCGCCGCGACCTGTGGCAAGATTTGTGTGGTTGAGGTCGAAGAATTGGTGCCAGTCGGCAGCCTTGACCCCGACTGCATCCATTTGCCCGGCGTATATGTGCAGCGTATGATCATTGGTGCACCTTATGACAAAAAAATTGAATTCCGTACTGTGCGCGAAAGGGAGGATGCGTGATGGCGGACAAGCCCGTTCCTATCGACCTTGTGCCTTATTCCGATATGCTTGGGGACAGCCGCGAGTTCTTGCGCGTTTGGACCAAGGAGGGTCGGCCAGTTACCTGCTTTATCAACCCTGTTCCAGTTGGCGGCGATCCAACGGGTTATGGCATCGCTTTGGTGGATTGTATTCGCCACGGCGCCAAAACCTGGGCGCGTGCCAATGGAATATCCGAGGCCGAAGCGTTGGCGCGGATTTGGGAGGGTGTAGACGCAGAGCGTGCCAACCCGACCGATTTGCCAACCGAGCACCCAACCACCGATGAAGATGGATTGATACATTGAGCTGGGCCCGTGATGATATGGCCGCCCGCGCGGCGAAAGAACTGCGCGACGGAAATTATGTGAACCTTGGCATTGGCATTCCGACTTTGGTCGCAAACCATATTCCGCTCGGCGTCGAAGTGACCCTACAATCGGAAAATGGCATGTTGGGTATCGGGCCGTTTCCCATTGCTGGCGAAGAAGACGCCGACCTGATTAACGCAGGTAAGCAGACGATTAGCGAGCTTGCGCAGACCGCCTATTTTGACAGCGCGGCCAGCTTTGCGATGATCCGTGGCGGGCATATTGATTTGACCGTCTTAGGTGCGATGGAAGTGGCAGAAAATGGTGACATCGCCAATTGGATGATTCCTGGAAAGATGATCAAGGGCATGGGCGGGGCGATGGACCTAGTTGCTGGCGTCAAGAAGATCATCGTGGTGATGGAGCATAATGCCAAGGACGGATCGCCCAAATTCATTCCGGCGTGCACGTTACCGCTGACGGGCAAAAACGTCGTTGATATGATCATAACCGATCTCGCCGTGTTTCAGCGGGCTGACAAAGCATCGGCGTTCACGTTGATTGAGGTCGCGCCCGGCGTCAGTGTTGACGATGTGCGGGCAAAGACAACGGCGCATTTTGAGGTTGCGATCTGACCCGTAACATGTGGCGGACTTTATCAGCCTTGATTGCGGTTATAGTGTTGGGACTGACTGGCTTGTATGCCATGCGCTCCGCACCTGATGATAATCAGGTCGCGTCAATATTGCGTAAATTTATTAAACCGCAGACGAATTTGCCGGACCAGCCGGACGAATGGCGCGGCCGAATTCATTATGCCCAACTAGATCAACAATTTGCGGCCATGGCCCAAAGATCGGAAATGGCGGGGCTTGCCATTGCTATTGTCGAAGATGGCGAACTGCGTTTTGTCCGCACATATGGCGTGATTGACCGGGATACCAACGTGCCGGTGACACTCGCAACGGTTTTCCGATGGGCTTCGGTGTCCAAGACCGTCGCGGGGACCATGGCCGCGACACTTTCGAACGAAGGCCTCCTTGACTTGGATCGGCCAGTATCGCGTCATCATACGACGTTGCGCTTGCCCGACGGGGCAGAATCACGTTTGAGCGTCGCGCAATTGCTTTCCCAGCAAACCGGCCTCACCAAAAACGCCTATGACGAACGGTTGGAGGATGGCGAGGATCCACGTGCGCTGCGTGCCAGTCTGGCCAGCGCCCCGTTGCAGTGTCAGCCGGGTTCGTGCCACACATATCAGAATGTGGCCTTTGACGCTGTGACCGAGATATTGGAGCAGGCAGCTAAGCGGTCTTACCCCGCCGCGGTGAGCGAGCGCTTCTTTCTGCCCTTGGGTATGAACAGCGCCAATTTCGGCATGGCTGGCCTCACCAATGCGAAAGATTGGGCGCGCCCGCATAATGGCCGCATCGTCCGTCCCGTGAAAGATACCTATTGGCGGGTCCCGGCGGCTGCGGGTGTTGAAAGTAATATAGTCGATTTTGCCCGTTGGATGCAGGCGACAATGGGCGATCGCCCCGATGTGCTGCCCCAATCGACGCTGCGGATTGCGCAATCGCCGCGTGTTAATACGGCGCGGATTTATGGCGGCGCATTGCGGCAGGCTAATTCTGAGGCGCGTTATGGCCTTGGCTGGCGCAGCTTCAAATATGACGGCAATATGCTTGTGGGACACTCCGGCGCCGTTGACGGCTACCGCGCAACCATGATTTTTGATCCAGCCGCTCATGTTGGTGTTGTCGCCATGTGGAACAGTAATTGGGGCACACCCTTCCGCATTCCATTTGCCGTGTTTGACAGTTACCATAAACGGATAGACTCGCGCTGGTTGGAACTGGACTAACAGAATCAGTAAGCGCTTGGCTTTGCTTCGGAATCTGAGAGGGCGACTGACATGGGCTACACGCTGATTACCGCGAATCGTAATTATTCAAGCTGGAGCTTGCGGCCTTGGGTGCTGATGACGGTGCTTGGCATCCCGTTTGACGACCGCATCGAGCCCTTTGCTGCGGCAAGCAATTATGATGCATTCCGCGCATTTTCACCGACTGGCCAAGTGCCCGTGCTTCTGGACGGCGCGCGGACGGTGTGGGATTCGCTTGGCATCACAGTATATCTGGCCGATCTGCACGAAGGCGTCTGGCCTACGGATCCGGCTGCTCGGGCGTGGGCGCAATGCGCGGTTGCGGAAATGCATGGCAGCTTTTCCGCTTTGCGAAACGATTGCACAATGAATGTCGGGGTGCGCGTTCAGCCCAAGCCCATGTCTGCCGCGTTGAAGCGCGACGTGGCGCGCCTGACCGAATTATGGGGGCAAGGGCTCGACAGTTTTGGCGGCCCATTTCTAGCCGGGCGCCACTTTACTGCGGTGGATGCCTTTTTCGCGCCTGTGGCATTTCGGGTGCGCACATATGGATTGGATGTGGGCCATGCGGGCAAAGAATGGGCAGACCATATGCTTGGCCTCGCACCGATGCTGGCGTGGGAAAAAGACGCCTTGACGGAGAGCTGGCGCGAAGCGGGCCATGAGGCGGAGCTGCGCGATTGCGGCGTGATAACCGCCGATTATCGTCAGGTCTGAAGCAGGCCGGACATGAAAAAGGCCGCCTTGCGGGCGGCCCTTTCTTGGGAATGAACGGGACTTAGACTTTGTCGCCGATCACGCCCTTTACTTTGCCCCTAAAATTCTGGCCTTCGCCTTTTAGTTCTTGCGCCATACCTTCGGCTTGCAGGCGCTCATTGCCCGATGCCTTACCCGCAGCTTGCTTGATGTTTCCTATGATTTCGTTGCCGAGACCCTTTGCCTTGTCTGTTAACTCGCCCATAAAGCACGTCCTTTCGGTGTTATCCGGCCTCGCGGGAACTGCGGGCGGGTACGACAAGGGAACCACGCGGGTGGCCGTTGGTTCCGGCTGATGCAGCGGTTAAACCCCCGTAACTAACGCTTTGGCAAAAGCCGCGCCTGCATCGGGCGCAAAGCGCAGGAACAAAGATGGCTCTATAAGTTCCAGTTCCATCAGGCGGAAAACGCCGTCACCATCGCGCAATATATCGACACGCGCATAGGCCAATGTTTGGGTCTTGGTTATCTTAGCCGTGGCCGTAAATGCGCGCTGCGCCAGTGTCAGCGCGCCTTCAGGCGCAGTGACGGCCTCTTCTTGACCACCATATTGTTCCTGAACGCGAAAGTCGCCTTTGGCGGGACGTTTGAGGATGGAATGGCTGAGGACACCTGCGAAATAAAAGAGCGAATATTCGCCCTCTTCGGTAATGTTGGGCAGATAAGGTTGGATCATCATGCGCTGGCCAGCGACCGAATCCGGCACCGCATCGTCGCGTTCCAATCGGAAAGTTCCGTCTGCTCCGCCCGATATGGGGGGCTTGACGATTAAGGTTTCGACGTTGAAGGTTTTCCGCGCTTCTTCAAGTGCGACCCTGTCGAGTAGGGCGCTACATATTGTTGGGACGGAAGGAATGCCGGCCGCGTCTAATTCGGCCAGATAGGCCTTATCGCTGTTCCATCTCAATATGCTGACCGGATTGCTCACCCGGATCTTTTTCGCCTCCAACCGGTCAAGCAAAGCAAACCAACGCGGGCAGTCACGCGGATAGCCCCAAGCGAGCAGGGGCGTGACAAGGTCAAAGCCGCTAAAGTCGTCCGCCTTGGTCCAATCAATGAAACTGGCACTGTCGCCGAGCAGCTGGGTATAGTCTGCCTTTATATGGGACCAGTTTTCTTCATATTCTGGCGTTGGGCTCAATATTGCGATTCGAAGCGCGCTCATTCGCCAGCCATCTGCAATATCTCTTTCCATTCGGTCGCACGAACCGGCGCAACCGATAGCCGTGACTGCCGAAGCATTTCCATCTCGGCCAGGCTGGGGTTCGCTTTAATAGCTTTCAACGTGACCGGTTGCTTCAATTTGCGCGACGGTTTGACCTTCACCGCAACAAAGCGCGCCTTTTCATCGGTGGGGTCAATGAAATGCGCGTGGCTGATCGTGATGATGGCAACAATCTCAAGCCCGATATTGCTGTGGTAGAAAAAGGCTTCATCGCCGACCTTCATCGTACGTAAGTTATTCGCGGCGCTATAATTGCGCACGCCGTCCCATGTACCTTCGCCCTCAGCCACCAGATCGTCATAGCTGTAAACGTCGGGTTCCGACTTCATTAGCCAAAATTGTTTTACCACCTGTCACTCCTTTTCGCTGGCAAGCCTTTAAGGCAGGCAGTATTGCGCTGTCCATGACAGTTATGCCCGTAATTTCACTCATCGGCGATGCCGATGCCCTTGGACAACAGCTTGGTAGCTCGTTTCAAACATATGGTTTTGCAACCGTGGTGGATCATGGCCTTGATCCCGCATTGGTTGCAAAGGCTTGGGCGCTGACGAAGGCGTTGTTCGAACAAGCTGAATCGCAAAAGCGAGCGGGTTTTGACGCCGCCATCGCTGGCCAGCGCGGTTACACACCGTTCAAAACCGAAATTGCCAAGGGCGCGGACTTTCATGACCTGAAGGAATTTTGGCATGTCGGTCGCGACGTTGCACCGGACAGCCCGCTTGCCGGATCAATGCTGCCCAACATCTGGCCGGACGTCCCTGAGTTTAAGGAGACATTTCAACTGCTCTTTGCAGAGATGGATAAGGTCGGCGCGCGGATCTTGTCTTCGATTGCCCGCTATCTTGATTTACCCGCGAACTGGTTTGATCCAGCGATAGCGGACGGGAACTCTATTTTACGCCTATTGCATTATCCCCCCATAGCTGGCGATGCCGAAGGCTGCATCCGGGCAGGCGCGCATGAGGACATTAACCTCATCACCCTGCTGCTGGGGGCAGAGGAGGCAGGTCTGCAGATTTTTCGCCCCGATGGCAGCTGGATGGACGTCTCCCCGCCGCCAGGGGGCTTGGCGGTCAATGTAGGCGATATGTTGCAGCGGTTGACCAACCATATGCTGCCATCGACGACGCACCGTGTGGCGAACCCGACAGGCGCGCGGTCGCGGTTTAGCCGCTACTCAATGCCCTTCTTCTTGCATTTGCGGTCGGACTTTCCAATTGCGACCTTGCCGCAATGTGTAAGCGCGCAAAACCCCAATCGTTACCCCGACCCGATTCTGGCCGATGACTATCTGCGTGAACGGTTGATAGAGATTGGCTTGCTAAAGGCATAATATGGGGGCTGGAGAACCCAGCCTTACTTTAGAGATTTGGGTTGATGGAGCGATTCTTATCTCAAATATTGGATTGGCCGAGACTCGACCGCACAAACTAGCTGAAAACAGCCATTATTAGCCGGATGTGGAACATTCCATGGGCATATTCCTTACACCACGCTACGATATCGCAAGCCGCCCGATTGGCTAAAAACCCCAGAAAACCGTCAATTTACGACAATAGTGCATTTTTTTTGTAATAAAATTGCAAATGGCGGTTGACCGAATCCTGAAGTCACTTTAGAGGCCCTCTCACCGGACGGGAAGCAAGCGTTTCCGCGGTTCGGTCGCCAACATACGGGTCACCTACTCCTCTGGTAGCAATATCAGGGAACCATAGGTGTCCGCTTTTTTGTCGGTGGTAACTGTGTAAAACCAGTTCGGCTCTTTGACATTGTGATATTTAGATGAAGGGACATGTGGGCGACGGCGCCAGGTCCGGGGGTTTTTAGGCCCCGGGTGCTTGGTTAAAAATTAGCTGTTCGCACATAATGTCCTATACACCATGTATAGTAATTTGTGCAGGAACAACGCCTGAAAGTTCGAGCCTTGCTGGTTTGCGGATTTATCCGTGCCAGTCTGGTTTTTGAATCAAACTTGAGAGTTTGATCCTGGCTCAGAACGAACGCTGGCGGCATGCTTAACACATGCAAGTCGAACGAGACCTTCGGGTCTAGTGGCGCACGGGTGCGTAACGCGTGGGAATCTGCCCTTAGGTACGGAATAACTCAGAGAAATTTGTGCTAATACCGTATGATGTCGAAAGACCAAAGATTTATCGCCTAAGGATGAGCCCGCGTAAGATTAGCTTGTTGGTGAGGTAAAAGCTTACCAAGGCGACGATCTTTAGCTGGTCTGAGAGGATGATCAGCCACACTGGGACTGAGACACGGCCCAGACTCCTACGGGAGGCAGCAGTGGGGAATATTGGACAATGGGCGAAAGCCTGATCCAGCAATGCCGCGTGAGTGATGAAGGCCTTAGGGTTGTAAAGCT
>NZ_CAMCWY010000011.1 GCF_945882965.1 Sphingorhabdus sp. EL138 | reverse complement strand
GAACGGCTCATTGACGAACTTGGAATCGGGGAACCTGTTCGCGAAAGGGCTCTTATCATTCCAGCCGGTCTAACCGGTCAAAAGGTCGCTAGCGGCGAAGCAGTCCTCGCTGTCCAGCAGATCAGCGAGTTGCTTGCAGTACCCGAGATCGACTTCATTGGTCCGTTCCCGGCACCGGTCCAAGAAACCACCAACTTCAGCACGGCCCTTTTCGCCGATTTCGCCAATTCTGCGCGCGCAAACGTTTTCTTTGATGTGCTCTTTTCACCAGAGGTCCGGGCGGCTTGCGAGGCTGCAGGCCTCAAGCCGTTTTTCGAGTAAATTCATTATGACAACTTCGCCTCGTATAATCCTCCTGCACGCCACTCAGGTGGCCTTTGATCCAATACATACAGCTTTCCGTGAAATCTGGCCGGAGCCCGAACTAGTTAATCTGCTTGACGATGCCCTGACACCTGACCGTGCCCGCGAACCTGACTTATCTGAAGCAATGACTGAACGGTTAGTATCGTTAGGGCGATTTGCTCTGAAAATTGGAGCGGACGCTATACTAGTTACCTGTTCGGCGTTCGGGCCAGCAATCGATGTAATGGCACGAGAATTTTCAATACCAGTCCTAAAACCGAACGACGCAATGTTCCAAGCCGCGCTCGAAATAGGATCCAACATCGGTATGATGGCAACTTTTCAACCCTCGATCTCAACTATGGAGGTCGAGTTCAATGAACACGCAGCATCGATTGGTAAAGCTGCAACTCTCAAAACGATTCTGGTCGAAGATGCCATGACAGCCCTACGTGCCGGTGATGCTGCAACCCACAACAGGCTCATCGCAAGCCGCGCTGGCGAATTGGGCGCGGTAGATGCAATTATGCTTGCCCATTTCTCTACATCACGAGCACAAGCCTACGTTCAGGCTAGCAGCTCTGCTCATGTTCTAACTGCACCATCGGCGGCTGTCCAACGCCTTCGTACACTCCTCGAGGGCCCCCAAAAGGCAAGCTGAATGCCCTGAGCGGGCCGGAAATTTGACATCCGGCAGATGTCCTAAATTATTAAAGTTGTTTTCTAAGTGCCGAAAATTTCAACTCGTGCAACCCTAAGCAAAGTCGGGAGATAACACCCCCTTTGTCCTTAAAGGGTCTAAACCGAAGTGCTGTGCCAGCGCATCGCTCGTAAATTGTTCAAACCGCATTGTAGGTTTGAGATCGCGACCTTCATACAACTGTGACGTCTTCAGCATGCCCAATCTAGAAAATGTCCTGCAAATGCCGCATTTCTTCGCTTAAACAAACGAAAGCGGCCTGTCAGCTCTCGGCCCAATTCACGCCGTTCCGCTTCGCGCCCATTTGCAGCCGTGCTGCTGTGCCCGGAATTTCCGCCATTCAGAGTATAATATTCATACCGTGGACACGCCCGCTACCTCCCTCGAGTTAAGGTGACGTGGGTGTGACTTGGGCGCAGTTCGCTCAATGCCAATGCATATTGAAGTTCGACCGATCGCGCGAGCTTCCGACTTCTTGCATGGCGCTCGCCGAAATAAATTATGCGCTGTAACAAAAGTGTCCATGGGGGGTCATCTGCCAGTTATGGTCCAATCCTAGCTAGACGTGCAATGTTCAATCAACTCTTGAAAGTGAAATCATGAAGCTTCTTACTGGTTGCGCCCTATTCGCGCTCAATACCGCATTCGCTGCACCTCTGTACGCCCAGACTGCTGCCAACTCGGCGGTTCCGAATGATCCGGGTGCGGCTGGCGAGGTGATTATCGTGACCGGAACCCGCGATATCGGGCGCACTCAGTTTGACACCGCCGCTCCTGTTGACATCATTTCGTCCGATGCGATCGATTCGGTTGTCTCGTCCGATCTGACGACTGTACTCGCCCGGCAATTGCCATCCTTCAATGTCCAGCGTCTGCCCGCAGCTGACGGCCAGGCTTTTGTCCGCCCGGCAACCTTGCGAGGTCTGTCGCCAGACCATACGTTGGTTATGGTGAACGGCAAGCGCTATCACCGTTCCGCCTTGCTTGGCTCGCGCGGAGCGCAGGCACCCGACCTCAACACAATTCCCGGCCTTGCCATCAAGCAGGTTGAAGTGTTGCGTGACGGCGCTTCGGCACAATATGGTTCGGATGCCATCGCCGGGGTGATCAACTTCATTCTTGATGATACGCCAGGCCTGCAGATGTTCGGTCAATATTCGCAATATTATAAAAATGATGGCGACACCTATAAGGCCGGTCTGCAAGGCGGCGTGGCGCTAGGCGATCGCGGCAGCCTTGCCGTTACTGCAGAATTTTCGGATGGGGCAGCGACCTCCAGGACCCGCCAGCGCCCCGATGCTATTGCCCTGCAGGCGGCCCGGCCGGATCTGGCCGTACCGAATCCGGTCCAGCGATGGGGGCAACCGGAAACGCAGACCCTGCGCGGTGCCTTTAACTTGAAATATGAACTGTCCGATTCTCTCGAATTGTATGCCTTTGGTACCGGAGCCGATGGCAACGGGGTGACAGACTTCAACTGGCGCAACCCGGTCGCCACGGGCAGCGTCTTCAAGGGCACAGTCGCCTTTCCAGGCTTTAACTTCGTCAGCATTTATCCCGCCGGCTTCACGCCGCGGTTTGGAACCGAGTTCAGTGATCTGCAGGCTGTTGGCGGGCTGCGCGGTGGCTTTGGCGATGGCGCGCTCACTTATGACCTGAGCGCATCGACTGGTCGCAGCCTGATCGATTATAATATGAGTGAAACACTCAATGCATCGCTTGGTCCAAAAAGCCCGACAAGCTTTTATCTCGGGCGGCTAGAACAGAGCGAGTTCAACCTCAACGCCGATTTCGTGTACCGGCTTGAAGTGGGCGGTTATCAGCCGCTGAACGTCGCCTTCGGCGCCGAGCGGCGCAAGGAAACATACGAAGTTGGTGCGGGAGATCCTGCATCCTATGCCATTGGATCAGGGGCAGCAGAGGGGCTTGCACCTAATTCCAACGGTTTTCCCGGTTTCAGTCCAATTCAGGCAGGCACGTTTGATCAAACCAGTCATGCCGGCTATCTCGATCTCGAATGGCAGCCGATCGAAATCCTAACAATCGGTACCGCTGCCCGTTACGAAGACTATTCGGAGTTCGGCGATACCTTTAATTACAAGTTTTCAGGCCGAGTTGAGCCGGTGGACGGCTTCGCTCTGCGGGCAACATATTCGACGGGCTTCCGCGCTCCCACGCCGGCTCAGCTCAATACCGCCAACACCAGTCAGGGACTGGATACCGTGACCCTGCAGGTGTTCAACCGCGGCCGTCTCTCCCCAAGCGATCCGCTGGCGGTGCTACTCGGGGCCAAGCCGCTCACCCCGGAAGAATCGGAAAGCTTCACCGCCGGACTTGCCTATCAGGGCGATAACGGCTTTTCGGCCAGTATCGACTTGTATGAGATCAAAGTTGATCGCCGCTTTGGTCAATCCGCGACTTTTGCCGTCCCGCGCGGGGTTGCAAACCCCGACCGCTTTACTGGCGTCAGTTATTTTACCAATGATTTCAATACTCGTACGCGCGGTATCGACGCCGTGCTCGCCTATCGCGGCACTGCCGGGCCAGGCACGCTCAGTACAAGCATCGCCTATAACTACAACGAGACCAAGGTTACCGGCGGCACCAGTGCCACGATTGGCAACGATACCCAGCGACGCATTTTCCAAGAACGCCTGCCAAAAAACAATGCCACGGCAACATTGGGATATAAGCTTGCCGGCTTTGACGTCACGCTGCACGGCCGCTATTTCGGGTCGTGGACCGACAGCAGCGGCAATGCGACGGGCGATATCTTCCAGAAATTTGGCGCCACCGCGTTGTTCGATGTCTCGGTGGGCTATGAAATCAATAAGCATGTGAATCTGGTTGTGGGTGCCGAAAACCTGTTCAACACCTACCCCGACGAAGCGACCTTCCAAGCCAATCGCGGCCTGATCTATTCGCGCAACGCACCATATGACACTGACGGTGGGCAATATTTTGCTCGTCTTGGTGTGAAGTTCTGAATACCTTGAATGACCAAGATGAACAGAAGGACAGTTTTGCAAGGCGCGGTGGCGGGTGCAGCGATGCTCCCAACGGCGGCCTTGCGTGCTGCTCCGGCTTCTGTTCCGATCAAGGGAGCGGGACTTTCCAATGATGAGGTTTATTGGGCGCAGATTGCCGCCCAATATGATGTGACAGACGCGGTGATCCAGCTAGAGAACGGGAACTGGGGTATGATGCCCCGTCCCGTTCTTGCCGCTTATCAGGATTGTGTAGCGAAGGTGAACCGGGAAACCAGCTACTACGCCCGGCGCGGCATGGGCGCGGATTTGGGTGAGGCGCATGCGCGCCTCGCCACCTTCCTTGGTGTAGAACGCGAAGAAATCGTGCTCACCCGCAATGCCACCGAGGCGCTGAAGGCGCTGATTGGCGGCTATAACCGGATAAAGGCCGGGCAGGCCGCGCTTTATGCCGATCTCGATTATGACAGCATGCAGGCAAGCCTTGAGGCGAGCATGGCCCGGCGCGGTGCGCGAACGATCAAGATCTCTTTGCCCGAGCCGGCCTCCTATCAGAATGTCATCGACGCCTATATCCAGGCGTTTGAAACCTACCCCGATATCAAACTGGTTCTCCTGACGCATATCAGCCACCGGACCGGGCTCAAGATACCCGTGCGCGAGATATCAGTTCTGGCACGGGAACGCGGAATAGATGTCATTGTCGATGCCGCACATAGCCTGGGGCAGGTCGAGTTCGATCTTGCAGGATTGGGAGCTGATTTTGTCGGGATAAATCTGCACAAATGGATGGGCGCACCGCTGGGTGTGGGCGCTGCCTATATCCGTGAGGGGCGCGTGTCGGCGATTGATCCCGACATGGCCGACGAAACTCCTGGTTCCGGTTCGATCAGATCGCGGGTCCACACCGGGACCGTCGACTTTGCCGCTACCCTTACCCTGCCGGAGGCGCTGGATTTTCAAGCTAAGATAGGTGCCTCGGCCAGAGCGGCGCGGTTAAAGGCTTTGCGGAACGGATGGGTCAATCAGCTACGTGATCTGCCCGGCATAGAACTGCTGACGCCGGATGATCCCCGGATGCACGGTGGGATCACCTCTTTTCGCCTGGCCGGACGCACGTCTGAGGCCCAGAACAAGGCGCTTGCGGCCACGCTGCTGGCCCGTTTTGGGATATTCACCGTCCATCGCACCGGCCTTGCCAGCGGTGCCTGCGTAAGGGTGACGCCGGGGCTGTTCAATTCTATGGCGGACGTCAACGCTTTAGCCGTGGCCCTCAGGCAGATCGCTAACACGACGGAGTTTTAACGGGGTCAGCCATCAACCAGCCGGAATAGCACCGTTTATCAAGCGCCAAGAAGACTGGGCCGTCATCGAAAAGATGGACGAAGCCTCTTGCTTGTCCGCCGGTTTTGATCGGATCCACGAAGATTGGCTGGCAAGGAAAACTGATACCAATGCGCCTAAGCTGTTCCCGTTAGAAGACCTTTTAAAATGAAAAAGTGTAACCTGTTACTTAGGTTGTTATTTAAAGCTAACCGCTACTCACCAAATCAACGCTAAATTGTTAATCTATGGTGAGCCCTGCTGGGTTAGAACCCGCGACCCGCTGATTAAATTTTACGGATTGGCAGCTTTTAATTACTGCTCCTTTGAAGCTGCCCGTCCGCTCCCGGCCCAAAAGCTGACTGACCGGACGTGCAAAATAATATGTAAGAAGGAAGCGCGGTTCCCATCTGCCAGAATGGAGGGTGCCACGTCGGTGGGGTCTCGCAACTAAAAATTTAGTGCGAAGGTAGCCCGTGACAATCACCAAGCGCTCGGCCCTACCCCCCTCCCCTTGGGTTCCCGAAATTACGGCAACAAGCCTGCTTTGAGTCGCATCGAACCTACCACAGGTCCAACCAGCCCCGGGCTTTAGCAATTCCATCCCGATGCCAATACCCCGCGAAAACATATTGGCTGATGCCTATATGATGCCTAGAGCATCAAGCACTCAATGGCTCCACAGCCATATTTTCTGCAAGTCATTGAAAAAATGGTGCACCCGGAGCGATTCGAACGCCCGGCCCTCAGATTCGTAGTCTGATGCTCTATCCAGCTGAGCTACGGGTGCACTGGAACGTCGCTATTAGGGACGGCGGGCCGCATGTGCAATAGCTATTTTGACCTTCAAACCTGCTTGCAGGATGATTTTCGGCGGATGGCATCGATGGTTGGAAAGGTGCTCGCCGGGGCGACGAGTATGCGAATGAGCACTAATCCCCTGTCATAACCGACGCGCACGGGTTCATAACCTGCGGGCGCTGTCTGCCCCGCTTTCACAAGCGCGAGCCGTGCGGCTTTGCCTTTGGTGTCCCGGTCGCTGCGCACCGCGGCCACATCGGTACGGGCATCAAAAATGCTCACCGACCAATAATGGCCCGGCACTGGCTGCACATCGACCAGCACGGGGCCTTTGGACACATCAAAGACGCAGGTAGAGTAAGAAAGGTCGGGGCTTGGCCTAACGATCGTCTGATTATCCGCCGTCGTCATGGCTGCAAAAGCAAACTGGTTCGCGGCCCCCTGCTTGCCGACTTTCATCAACGCGGCCTGCATCAGCGCGTAAGGCGTGGCCAGCAAGGTCGCCTGAAAGGCCCCAAATGCAATAAGGCCGCCCGCCAATATTGGGAATATCCAGCGCCGCATCATGCACATCCCTTGCGGTCGATAATCGGCAGTTGCGCCGTTTCGGGGCTTTTGATGATATCCGCCGACGGGTGATAAAGACGCAAGGTTAGGTCAAAGGCCTCTACTGACCCTGTTGGCAACCAACTGCCGGATTGCGCCTCTGGCGACACAGTGAACGACCACCGCCCTTGCGCGTCCGGGGATACCGCGCTGGCCGGGATGGACCAGCGGTTGGCGGCGTTTTTCACAAGCCAGCCTTCGCCTTCATACAAAGTCACACTCCACCAGCGGCCATCAAGCTGGCCACCGCGCACGTCATAGGTGCAGCGCCCGTCAAGCGCGCGGCCATCGCTGTCATTTTGTGCGGTGAAATACATCGCCTCTCTGGCGGGCAAGGCCAGCAGGCCGGACAAGGCAACCTTGGCGCGGGTGAGCGTGCTTGCATCCAATGTGCCGAAGCTTTTTCCCGTCTCCCATGGCCCGTTGGCGACGACGCCATCGTTCAATCCGCCACGCACTTGCTGCACGGCATAAGCCGCGCCGCCGATTAGGCCCAATGCGACACAAATGACATATCGATGCCAAGTTTTCATACGGCTTCCTCCCTCGCCTGACCCTAAATACCGTGTTTACCGACGTGCAAACGCCGCCTGCGCCGCCGCAAGCCTTGCGATGGGCACGCGATAGGGTGAGGCGCTGACATAATCGAGGCCAACCTTTTCGCAAAACGTGATCGACGCCGGATCGCCGCCATGTTCGCCGCAAATGCCCAATTTGATATCAGGACGCGTTGCGCGGCCCTTATGGACGGCAATCTCTATCAATTGGCCAACGCCCTCGACATCAAGGCTGACAAACGGATCGCGGGCGTAAATGCCCTTGTCGACATAATGCGTCAGGAAGCGTGCGGCGTCATCGCGGCTAACGCCCAAGGTGGTTTGCGTCAGGTCATTGGTGCCAAAGCTAAAGAAGCTGCCGACTTCGGCAATTTCATCGGCCATCAACGCCGCGCGGGGCAGCTCTATCATCGTGCCGACGAGATATTCGATCCGCTTGCCCTGTTCGGCAAAGACCTCTTCGGCGGCCTTGTCCACGACATCCTTCATCAATTCCAGTTCGCGGCGCGTGCCAACAAGCGGGATCATTATTTCGGGCACAGGAGCAACGGCAAGGCTGCACGCAGCTTCAAATATCGCGCGCGCCTGCATCTCGTAAATTTCGGGATAAGTCACGCCCAAGCGGCATCCACGGTGGCCAAGCATCGGGTTAAATTCGTGCAGTTCCGACGCACGTTGTTTTAACACTTCAACGCCAACACCGGCGGCTGCGGCAACCTCGGCAAATTCGCTTTCCTGATGCGGCAGGAATTCATGCAAGGGCGGGTCAAGCAAGCGGATGGTGACGGGAAGGCCAGCCATGACTTCAAAAATCGCGGCAAAATCCTTGCGCTGTTCGGGCAATAATTTGTCGAGCGCGACGCGGCGGCCCTTTTCATCATCCGCGAGGATCATTTGGCGCACAGCGGTAATGCGGGCGGCGTCAAAGAACATATGCTCTGTCCGGCACAGGCCAATGCCTTCTGCACCAAAATCACGTGCCGTTTGCGCGTCGGACGGGGTTTCGGCATTGGCGCGGACCTTCATCCGGCGGCCAGCATCGGCCCAGACCATTAACGTCCCAAAATCGCCGACCAATTCGGGTTGGATTGTCGGCACTTCACCCGCCATCACTTCGCCAGTTGAACCATCCAGCGTCATGATATCACCCTCTTTTAAGGTGCGCCCGGCGATGCGCAAGACTTTGGCCGTGGCATCGATTTGCAGGCTGCCTGCGCCTGATACGCAAGGTCGTCCCATGCCACGTGCGACAACGGCCGCATGGCTGGTCATGCCGCCGCGCGCGGTCAATATGCCCTTGGCCGCATGCATGCCGTGAATGTCTTCAGGACTGGTTTCGATACGCACCAATATAACCGCCTTGCCCAATGCGCTGAAGCGTTCGGCGGTGTCGGCATCAAAGACGATCTCACCTGATGCCGCACCCGGCGACGCAGGCAGGCCAGAGGTCAGCACATCGCGCGGCGCTTGCGGATCAAGCGTTGGGTGCAGCAACTGGTCCAGCGCCATTGGGTCCACACGCAGCACAGCCTCATCCGTTGTAATCATCCCCGCTTGGGCCATATCGACGGCGATTTTCAAGGCGGCCTTGGCGGTGCGCTTGCCCGAACGGGTTTGCAGCATCCACAATTTCTCCCGCTCAACGGTGAATTCAATATCCTGCATATCGCGATAATGTGTTTCCAGGATTTCAAACACGCGCGCCAACTCAGCATATACCGTCGGCATGGCTTCTTCCATCGACAGCGGCTTTGCGCCAGCGCGTTCGCGGGCCGCCTTGGTCAGATATTGCGGGGTGCGGATCCCTGCGACAACATCTTCACCTTGCGCGTTGATCAGATATTCGCCGTAAAAGGCGTTCTCGCCCGTTGCCGGATCACGGGTGAAGGCAACCCCTGTCGCCGACGTTTCACCCATATTGCCAAAGACCATCGCCTGCACGTTGACCGCCGTGCCCCAGTCGCCCGGAATATTATTCAGGCGGCGATAGACTTTTGCCCGGTCCGATTCCCATGACCCAAACACCGCGCCGACCGCACCCCATAATTGGTCGTGCACATCTTGCGGAAATGGTTTGCCCCATTCGGCGGCGACAAGGCGCTTATATTCGGCAACCAAAGCCTTCAAATCATCGGCAGACAGCTCTGTATCGAGATAGAATCCGCGATCTTCTTTGGCGATTTCCAACGCCTCTTCAAACGCGCCATGGTCCAGTTCCAACACCACATCGGCATACATTTGGATGAAACGGCGATAGCTATCCCATGCAAAGCGGGCGTCGCCTGACGAAGCGGCAAGCCCTTCGACTGTCTGGTCATTCAGCCCCAGATTTAAAACGGTATCCATCATCCCCGGCATCGACACCCGGGCGCCCGAACGCACTGACACCAGCAACGGATTGGCCGGATCGCCAAAGGATTTACCCGTTACCTGTTCAATATGCGCGAGGCCATTGGCGACTTCGGCGCGGACACTGTCAGGGAAGCTTTGGCCATTGGCATAATATGCCGTGCACATTTCGGTCGTAATCGTGAAGCCCGGGGGGACTGGCAGGCCAATCGAGGCCATGCCATCCAAATTCGCGCCCTTGCCGCCAAGAATGTTTTTATTGCCGCGAACGGTTTCGTCGCCATCCGAAACACCGCCACCGAACCGATATACATATTGGGTCATCCCGCGGCCATTCCTTTTACTTGGCTTTATTGCTTGGCCGCCGTTGTGCAGTGCAGCGCATCGGAGTCAAGTCTGGAGGGCAGTTATTTTCCGGATTTGTTGGCGAATAACATAAAGCGCGCCAAGGGCAGCTTGAAAGACAGCAAATACAAGACGTGGAGCACGACCAGCGCAATGGCCAGATTCGCGAGATATTCATGCATTTCTTCGGTAATCTCGCCAGATTCATCTTCGCGACGCTCGCGTCCATTTTCGTCCGAGAGGGAAAAGGAACTAAGCGCGCTGGGCTGCAACGCCCGCCCCTTGTCCATCATGATACCCGTGCCAGTGGCACCAATCACCGAAAGGGCTATACCCGCCAGCAGAACTTGGCTGATGGCCGGATGGGTCATGATTCCCTTTAGATGCAAATCCTTGAACGAGGGGTGGAAACGCGCAAGCCCCAATTGCGGCGCGCCGCTCAAGGCCCAAATCAGCCGGAACAATATGAGGGCAGCGACACCATAGCCAAGCCAGGCATGAACAAGGCCCATTTCCGCCGAAAAATAAGCGGCCAATACGCTCAGCGCGAGGACGCTGTGAAAAATACGGATTCGGTGCATGACGGCCATGGGGATGTTCCTTTGAACAGGAAACAACCCAAACGCCCATTCGGCCCCGCCAGCAATGATTTAGATCAAGCGCCGTCATATTGAACATGTTGTTCAGCGTGCCGTCCGCCTCTATCCCTCAATCTTCGAAAAATCGGCCACGCGGCTGACCGCATCGCGGAACCGCGCGAGTAAGCCCAAACGAAACGCGCGCTTGTCTTGGTCGGGATCGTTGACCATGACGCCTTCAAAAAAGGCATCAATGGGCGCGCGCAACGTCGCCAATGCCGCCATAGCGCCTTCGAAATCTTCGACCGACAAGGCGGCTGCGGCCTTGGGCTCAGCGGCGTCGAGCGCGGTGCGGAGGGCACTTTCCTCGATGCCCAAATCCGCGTCGCTCCAGCGAAGGCTGGAGCCCATCTCGTCTGTCGTTCCAGACTGAGATACGTGATGGGCCCCAGCCTGCGCTGGGGCGACGGACGATTTTTCGCCACCGTCGGCCTGCTTCAATATATTCGCCGCACGTTTATACGCCGCCAGCAGATTCGTCCCTTCGGCATTCGTTATGTAAGCCTGCAATGCCTTCACCCGCGACAGCAACCAGACAAGATCATCCTCACCGCCAAGGCTAAACACCGCATCGATGAGGTCGTGCCGCACACCCGCTTCACGTTGTTGGACTTTGAGGCGGTCGACCAAAAATTCTTCAAGCGTATCGAAGCTGGCTCCTGCGCCGGTCGCAACAAGCATGTCCTTCAACGAACAGCGTAATTCATTCTGCAGTAATAGTGATAAGAACCCAATCGCAGCGCGACGTAATGCAAACGGATCCTTCGAACCTGTAGGCGGCATACCAGCTGAGAAGAATTGCGCGAGCGTATCCAACTTATCAGCCAAGCTTACCGCCACCGTTACCGGAGCCGTGGGGACATCGTCGCCCTGCCCGACGGGTTTATAATGGTCGCGAATGGCATCGGCGATGGCGTCGCTCTCACCTTGCGCGCGGGCGTAATAGCCGCCCATGATACCCTGCAATTCAGGAAATTCACCCACCATGCCGGTGACGAGATCCGCCTTGCACAAACGCGCCGCGCGTTCGGCTTGGTCTGCAGTCGCGCCCGTGACGATGCGCTCGGTTACCAACCAACGCGCAATCTTCGCAACCCGCTCAACCTTGTCAGCGACCGTGCCCAATTTTTCTTGGAATGTAATCTGCGCCAATTTCTGCGCTTGGCTATCCAGCGCGACCTTTAGGTCCTGTTCCCAGAAGAATTTCGCATCGGACAGACGCGCGGCCAGTACCTTTTCATTACCCGCAACAATCGCCGCCCCTTTGTCATGCGCATCGATATTCGCGGTGCATACAAAAGCGTTTGCCAGCTTGCCCGTTTTGTCTTGGCAGACAAAATATTTCTGGTTCACGCGCGCGGTCAACTGAATGACCTCTTGCGGCACATCCAAGAAAGCGGACTCGAAACGGCCAAGCATCGGCACCGGCCATTCGGTCAGGCCCGCATTTTCAATCACTAGACCTTCATCTTCTACCAAATGCAGGCCAGCCGCCTTCGCCGCCGCATTCGCGCCGTCACGGATGATGCGGCAACGTTCGGAAAAATGGACGAGGACATGGGCCGCGCGCAGCTTTTCAATGTAATCTCCGGCATTACCGATAGTAATGGCGCCGCTGTGATGGAAACGATGCCCCATCGTCTCTGCACCGCTAACGATGCCGTCAATTTCGCAATGCACCACGGCATCACCGAGCAGTGCCACGATGCCTTGCAATGGGCGTACCCAGCGCAGGCTCTCGGTCGAGACCGAGGCCGCGCCCCAGCGTTGCGATTTCGGCCATGGGAAGGCGCGGATAATCGCGGGAATCGCCTCTGCCAGAACATCAGCTGTCTGACGCCCAGCCTTTTCAACCACCGCATAATAGACGCCATCACGTTCGATCAACTGGTCTTGCGAAAGGCCACTTTTGCGCAGGAAACCTTCCATCGCCTGCGGCGGCGCGCCGACCTTTGGCCCCTTGGTTTCTTCAGACACAGCCTCAGTCGCCAGCGGCAGTCCATATGCGATCAACGCAAGGCGGCGCGGAGTGGCGAAGGTTTCAACCGATGCCGCGGCAAGTCCAGCCTTGGCCAATGCATCATTAAACAAGCGCGCCAAGTCTTCCTTGGCCTTGACCTGCATCCGCGCAGGGATTTCTTCGGAACGCAATTCAAGCAGGAAGTCGGTCATATCAAAACACCGTCATGCTGAACTTGTTTCAGCATCCATCGTGCCAGGCAGGCCGAAGGGCATAGAGGAGAAATGGACCCTGAAACAAGTTCAGGGTGACCGCTTCGAGGAAAGTTTTGCGGTTGCACCATCATACTGCCCACCCATTCTTATCCATCCATGCCTGGCAACTGCCTTTGGCAAGGTCGCGGACGCGGCCCATATAGCTTGCGCGTTCCTGCACCGAAATAACGCCCCGCGCTTGCAATATGTTGAAGATGTGGCTCGCCTTAATCGCTTGCTCATAAGCGGGAATGGGCAAAGCATGTTGCAGGCAGCTTTCGCATTCTGCCGTCGCCTTTTTGAAGGCGTCAAACAGCATGTCGGTGTCGGCAACTTCGAAATGATAGGTGCTCATCTGCTGTTCGTTTTCGCGGAATATGTCGCCATAGGTCACCGCCGGACGATCCGCCGTTGCGTTATTATAAACGAGGTCGAAAATGCTGTCCTTGTTCTGGATATACATCGCCAGACGTTCCAGACCATAAGTCAGCTCGCCCGAAACGGGCTTGCAGTCAAAGCCGCCCATTTGCTGAAAATAGGTGAACTGCGTCACCTCCATACCGTCGCACCAGACTTCCCAGCCAAGGCCCCATGCGCCCAGCGTCGGGCTTTCCCAGTCATCTTCCACAAAGCGGATGTCGTGGAGCAAAGGATCAATGCCAATCGCCTCTAATGAACCGAGATACAGCTCCTGCAAATTGGGCGGGCTTGGCTTTAAGATAACTTGATATTGATAATAAGCGCCTAGCCGATTGGGGTTTTCGCCATAACGACCATCGGTTGGCCGGCGCGATGGCTGCACAAAGGCGGCGTTCCATGGGGCCGGCCCCAATGCGCGCAGGGTGGTGGCCGTGTGGAACGTGCCGGCACCCATTTCCATGTCATAAGGCTGCAAAATGGCACAACCCTGCTTGCCCCAATAATCATGAAGCGTGAGGATCAGATCCTGAAAACTAAGTGGAGCAATGTCGGACATGGCCAGCCATTGGCGGAGATGGGCTGCTAAATCAAGGTTCTGAATAAACGCATAGGTTTTTGTCAGCGGTGCATAGCATATTGTAAGGTGTTGTTGACATTATCAGCGAATCGAATTAGTAAGGTATACATGACACAAAGACACCGAAACCTGACATGAAAAATCAGCTCAAAGTGCTGCGTGCGATGCGCAACTGGAGTCAGGCCGATTTGGGCGAACATCTCGATGTCTCGCGCCAGGCAGTGAATGCGATTGAAACGGGGAAATATGACCCCTCGCTGCCACTGGCGTTCAAGATTTCACGTCTGTTTGATTTGCCCATCGAACAGATTTTTGATGACGAATTTGAAGGAGGGAACCATGTTTGACGCAGATGAAGATGCTGGCGGCAACGGCAAACGCATATTGTGGATCTCATTGTGCGGCTTTGGCATAATCATGCTCTTAGGCGCCATCACGGGTTTCCTGTCTGCACATATGAAGGAAGGCGGCGGCACGCTAAAATTATCTGGCTATGCTGTTTTAGCGGCCTTCATAAGCGTCACCCTCGCGCTTGCATTCGCCATCTGGAAATTGTTTCGCCAAATGAAGCGGAGCGACCAAAAAGTGCCGCAACGTGAGAAAGTCTACAATCGGTTCTTAATTGGCAGCTTTTTATTTGGCGGCGTCACCGGCCTCATCCTCGCTCTGACAGGTAGCTTTGACGAAACAGAAGCCGGTCTTATTTCCAATGATGCCATGTCACCCATGCTCGCGATCATCCTTTCGATCGCCCTCGGCGTCATTGTTCCAGCCATCACTTTCTACTGGCATAAAAATCTTGTCGATGAACAAGAAGAGGCTGCCTACCGATTTGGCGCGCTCATCGCGATGTACGCCTTTTGGTTCATCGCGCCCGTCTGGTGGTTGCTGTGGCGCGGGGGCATGCTGCCAGAGGTAGACGGCATAGCATTGTATTTTATAACAATATTTGTGGCCTTGATTGTCTGGTTCTGGAAAAAATACCTCTAACGACCGGTCCAAGTTCGTCGAAATAATTTCCTATCTTTCGTTCATGGAGAATATCGATGCGTATTACATTAAAGTCCTTAATGGCTGCCACCGTGACATGCGCCTTAGCATGGGCAGCCCCCGTCGCGGCACAAAACACACCAACGGAAGCCCCTGCATCGGTGGAGGCGCTTGACCCCGTCAAGGCACCGCCTGCCGTCAAGGACGTCGATCCCGCCTTGTGGGTCATCAAAGACGCCGACACCACTATTTACCTGTTCGGCAGTGTCCATATCTTAAAGCCAGGTCTTGGCTGGTTTGATGATGGCGTAAAGACGGCTTTTGACAGTTCAGACCAATTGGTACTGGAACTGGTCGAGCCGCCCGCAGCAGAGGCCCAAGCCTTGTTTGGCAAGCTGGCGATGGATCAACAGGGCAAGACCTTGCGTTCCAAAATGAATGACGCCGACCGTGCGGTGTATGATGCGGCGATGGGCAAGCTTGGAATTCCAGCGCCCGCTTTCGACCCATTTGAACCATGGGCGGCGGGAATCACCATGTCCTTGCTCGCAATGCAGAAATCCGGCTTTGATCCCAATAGCGGCGTTGAAAAGCAACTTACGGCGGCGGCGAATGTCGGCAATAAGCCCATCGCCGGACTTGAAACCATGGCGTTCCAACTTGGGGTATTCGATACGTTACCAGAGGCCGAGCAAATCGCGTTTTTGGTCGAAACGGCAAAGATGATTGATGATACCAACAGCATGATGGAAAAAATGGTCAACATGTGGGGATCGGCGGACACCGAAAGCCTTGCGCAGCTTATGAATGAAGGGATGACCAGCCCGACTTTGTACGATGCCTTGCTGACCAATAGGAATGCCAATTGGGCGAAATGGATTTCGGCACAGATGAAAAAGCCAGGCGTTACATTTATGGCCGTTGGTGCGGGGCATCTGGCTGGCCCGACAAGCGTTCAGGCTTTGCTGCCGGCCTATGGTCTCAGCGCAACGCGGGTGGCCTATTAAGCTGTAATGTGTAAAACAGGGGAAGGTCGGGCCTAGAACGCCCGGCCTTCATGTATAGGCGGGATAGATCGGGAAAAAATGCAACGCGACGAACTTGCCCCTAACGTGTTTCCCGCACCATCCTATTATCCCGGTCTGCTTCCCAGCATTGGTTTCATCATATCCTATTTCGCCCTACAGGGGGTGTGCACAGCCATCATCATCGCCGCAACGCAAGCCGACTTGGCCACGCCTGCACCGATGTCGATCATCTCTGGATTAGTGGCATCCGCCATCGTCCAACTAATGCTGATGTGGCTGTATCTACGCAAAGACGGGCGGATGGAGGCATTGGGCCTTTATGATTTCGGCAGGATGCCGCTGCGCAAGGCAACCCGGCTTGCCCTGTCATTGGTCATCGCCGCCATGGCGTTCAATTTTGTATACGCCACGTACGTTATTCCAAGCGTCGGGATGCAAGACGATGTGGCGAAAATCCTGGCTAGCATCGCCCGGACACCGCTGAATGTGGCGGTCATATTCTTCGCCATTGCGATTGCCGCGCCCGTGGTGGAGGAATTGCTGTTTCGCGGGTTGTTACAAAATGCGCTGGCGAAGTATGTGCCCGTTTGGGGCGCTATCCTATTGTCGTCATTGCTGTTCGCGTTGGTGCATGTGCAACCTTATGCGATCCCTGCCCTGATGTCGCTGAGCATTGCCTTTGGCTATCTGTATCACCGCACCGGGTCACTGCGCGCCAACATCATCCTGCACATGGCGAACAACGTCTTGGCGTTGGCGATCACGCAGTTCGCGGCCTAAACGATAACAGGCTCCAGCAAGTGGAGCGTTCCGGCGTCGGTATCGATAGACCTTACGAGATTTGACACTTTGTCAACTTGCCGGGTTGAAAAATGGGGCTGCGTGGCGCAAAGGACATGGATGCTGTCTCAAAAAACCCGTTATGCCATTCGCGCCATGCAGCATCTTGCCGACCATTATGGCAAAGGCCCGGTGCAGCTCGCCGATATTGCCGAAGCGCAAAAAATTCCGCCTAAATTTCTGACCGTCATATTGTCCGAGCTATCCCGTTCCGGCTTGGTGGCGTCGCAGCGCGGCAAAGACGGTGGCTATTGGTTAGGCGTGTCGCCGATTGACATCAGCTATGGCGACCTCATCCGCATCATGCGCGGTTCACTGGCCTTAGTTCCCTGTGCCAGCCGCTATGCGCACGAAACGTGCAAAAATTGCGTTGAGGAAGAAAATTGCCGGACACGCGCGCTGATGCTTCAGGTGCGCGACAAGACGGCCAATCTGCTCGACGGCATCAATCTAACCGATATCGTCGACGCCGACATTTACCTGCAGGCGGCGGAGTAAAGCGACCAAAATCCGGCTGGCGCGCAAACAGAACCTTTCGGCGCTGAAAGCAAATTCTGATAGCGAATCATATTGTCAATAAAATTAGTTGAGTTTAACTCTCTAGTCAGAAGGAAGGCGCGATTATGCGCTTATCCTAAAAGGGGTGCTTATGACCGATTCCGGCTCAGGACGTGAAGGCAGGCTCGTCCAAGTCGACACCACCAAGCGTAAGCGTTTCGCCCGTTAATTCCTCTCTTTGTCCTAGAGGCAGACCGGTCAGCCGGATGCATCTGTTTTTTTGAAAGTTAAACATATGCGAATTCGTGCCACCGGGCCTTCACTGGCCCTGATAACTTTACTTGCGCTGGCAAATCCGGCTTATGCCGAAGATGCGGCCACCAATGATATGGTATCCGATGCAACCGCACCCGATGGTGGAGCTGAGGTGCAGGACGAACCCAGTCGCGGCGATGTAATCATCGTCACGGCACGCCGCCGCCAAGAAACCGCGCAAGAAGTGCCACTAGCAATCTCGGTCATCCGTGGCGATAGCATTGAATCCACAGGCAATTTCAACGTAGTGAAGCTGCAGCAGCTCGCGCCTACTCTACAGGTCTATGCGTCAAACCCACGCAATACCGCCGTTAACATTCGCGGACTCGGCGTGCCATTTGGCCTGACGAGCGATGGATTTGAACAAGGCGTCGGCATCTATGTCGACGATGTCTATAACGCCCGCGTCGCCGCCGCGACCTTTGACTTTCTCGATGTCGCGCAGGTCGAGGTTCTGCGCGGGCCGCAAGGGTCCCTATATGGCAAGAACACCGCAGCCGGGGCGATCAACATCACCACCAATCAGCCAACCTTTGATTTCGAAGGCCGCGCTGAAGTTACGGTCGGCAACCTCAACTTTAAGCAAGCCAAAGCGGCAGTATCGGGGCCATTGTCTGATACCCTCGCTGCGCGCATTGCCGTGTCAGCAACCGCGCGGCGCGGCACGATATTCAACGTAACCAGTGACCGATATATTAACGAGCAGGACAATCTCGGTCTGCGTGGCACATTATTGTTCCGACCAAATGATGATCTCGATATTACCCTGTCTGGCGACTATAGCCGCCAAAACCCCGAATGCTGCGGAACCGTTTTTGTTCGGGTGGGCGCAACACAGCGGCCATTGGCGCGCCAATATGCTGCGCTGGCTGCGGCACAGAATTACAGCGTGGTGTCGCGCAACCCATTCGACCGGCTTACAGATATTGATGCCCCACTCAACGCCGGTAATGTCATTGGGGGCGCTTCGTTAAGGGCCAAATGGGATGCTGGCCCCGGCACCCTGACATCGATTACGGCATGGCGGTTTTGGGATTGGAAGCCCGAAAATGACCGCGACTTCACCGCTCTGCCAATCGTTACCGCGTCGAACAACCCGTCACAGCAGGATCAATATAGCCAAGAATTCCGCTATAATTATGCGGGAGACAATGTCGACTTCGTCATGGGCGCCTTTGGTTTCAAACAGCGGATTGATACGCAAGGCTTTGAACAACAAGGCGCAGCGTCGAGTCGCTGGAACCTGACCGGCGCGCTTGCGAACAATCCTGCGGTTTTGGCTGGCCTCACCGCGCGCAACACACAGTTTCTCAAAAGCACCAGCGCGGCATTGTTTGGTCAAGCAAGCTGGAAAGTCACCGATGCACTGACCATCCAGCCCGGATTGCGGATCAACTATGACAAAAAATCCGGATTTTATCAGCGCGTCGTTACCACAGGCTCAGGCTCGCTCTTAACCTGCCCACAGCCTACCGGATCAATAGACGCAGCGCAGTGCGGCGTTTTTACCCCACAAACCAGCGCGCCTTCGGTTAGCGATTGGAACTTTAGTTACGATCTCAACGCCAATTATAAGGTCGCACAGGATGTCCTAGCCTATGCAAGCTACGCCAAAAGCTTCAAGACCGTTGGCATCAATCAAAACGGCCTTCCGCTGAATGCGGCTGGCGTGCCAATTGCAGCCTCGGGCGTCGTAAAGCCTGAATCGGTCAACCATTTTGAAATGGGCGTCAAAACACAATTTTGGGACCGCAAGGGAACGTTCAACCTGACCGCGTTCCGGACAGACATCAAAAACTATCAGGCGACGGTCACCAATGGCCAGTTGGGCGTGCTTCGCGGCTATCTCGCCAATGCGGGCAAGGTCCGCTCACAAGGTCTTGAGGCAGACTTCAAAATCCGGACGAGTGACAGGTTTAGCGCTTATCTAAATGGGGCATATACCGACGCCAAATATGCCACATTCGTCGATGCGCCATGCCCGCCTGAGCTGGCGGGCGGCACGATCGTCGGAGCGGACCAGACACCAAGCGCGCCCGGAACCCCTGGCGGACTAAGCCCTGCCAATTGCGACATTTCCGGCCAGAGCCTTCCTGGCGTATCGAAATGGGCGGTATCTTATGGCGCAGAGGTCAATACCCCGCTGACGTTGTTCGCAACCGATGGCCAGCTATATGTCGGATTTGACGGCAATTACCGGTCAAACTTTTCGTCCAACCCGTCCCCGTCGATTTACACCAACGTCCAAGGCTATGCATTATCCAATTACCGCGTCGGTTTCCGTTCGGATAATTTCGATGTTTACGGTTGGGTTCGTAATGTCTTTGACGTGCAATATTTCGAACTGCTTCAGGTGGCCCCAAGCAATGTCGGCCTGATTGCGGGACAGCCCGGCGATCCGCGCACATTGGGTGCGACCATCAAATTCAACTTTTGATACACGCACGACATGCAAAGCAGTATCCGGCGCTAAACACATTCTTGAGTGGCCCAAACAAATTACTGAGATACAAAGCGGTGGCTAAAGAAGTGACTCCCGATTATGCACGCGGCGTTCCATCGCAAAGGGCGAGACTTGGATGATTGACTATATTGCCAATATCGACTGGTCGTCGGTTGCGCCTTACATCGCCGTCGGCTTTGCGGCGCAATTGGTCGATGGCGCGCTTGGCATGGCTTTTGGCGTGATTTGCAGTACTTTATTGGTCAGCGTTATGGGCGTCGCCCCCGCCCGCGCATCGGCTGGCGTCCATTTTGTCGAGATGTTCACAACCGGCGCGTCTGGCATTAGCCATGTGTTGCACAAGAACGTCGATTGGAAGCTGTTTGCCCGCATTGCGATTCCCGGCGTCATCGGCGGCTGTACCGGCGCATATTTGCTGGCCAGCCTCCACACCGAAGCGGCGCGGCCGTTCGTTATGGGATATTTGACGCTCATCGGCTTCTATCTTTTGTATAAGGCTTGGAACTTTACGCATACACATAAGCCGCGTGATCCCAAGGTCACCATGCCACTTGGCCTGATCGGCGGCTTTCTCGATGCCTCTGGCGGCGGCGGCTGGGGACCAGTGGTCACGTCCAACCTGCTGATCCAAGGCGCAGACCCGCGCAAAACCATCGGCACGGTCAACACGGCGGAATTTTTTCTGACCGTTGCCGTGTCGCTCACCTTCATTCTGACCATCGGGTTGGAAGCCTTTACCGTCGTTACTGGTGGCCTGTTGATCGGCGGATTGCTCGCCGCGCCCTTCGGTGCCTTGGTCGCCAAACGCATTCAACCGCGCCTTTTGCTGTTCGCGGTCAGCATCGTCCTTATCGCGACGAGCTTGTTCAGCCTCTACAAAGCGCTCAGCTGATTCCGCTGTAAGCTTGCTTTTCGCACGCAACCTGCATATAGGCGCGCGCTTGCCGTGCATGGTCATCCCTGGAGGCGTGTCGGCAAAGTAACTTTTTTGGAGAATAAACATGAGCGATCAGCTGACATTGTCGGCAGAGACGCGCAATGGGGCAGGCAAGGGAGCCTCCCGCGAATTGCGTCGTCAAAACCGAGTGCCCGCCGTAATTTACGGCAACAAACAAGAACCCGAACTTATCCACGTTGAGGAAAAGGCGCTTATCAAACTTTTGATGACTGGCCATTTTTCCAACAGCGTTGTCGAGATCGAACTTGGTGGCAAAAAACAGATTACGATTCCAAAGGATGTTGCATTTCATCCTGTCAGCGATCGTCCGTTGCATGTTGACTTCCTGCGCATCGTTAAGGGCGCAAAGGTCGATGTTGAAGTTCCCGTTGTATTCGTCAACGAAGGCGCATCGCCCGGACTGAAGCGTGGTGGTGTTTTGAATATCGTGCGGCATGAACTTGAACTCATCTGCGACAATGACATGATCCCTGACGACATCCAAATCGATGTCTCCGGCTTTGACATTGGCGATTCGATCCACATCAGCAATGTAAAGCTGCCCAAGGGTTCGGAAAGCAAGATCACCGATCGCGACTTCACCATTGCGACCATCGTTGCACCATCGGCGCTTAAGTCGACCGACGGTGACGCGACCGGCGAAGGCGAAGCTTAAATCTATCTCCGGGGCTTGGTTTCGGCTCGCCCCGGATATTCCCCCAAGGGACAAGCGCGATGCAATTATGGGCAGGTCTCGGTAATCCAGGCGCCACCTATGCGATGCATCGGCACAATATCGGCTTCATGGCGCTTGATGCGCTGGCCGAAATTCACGAACTCCCCTTGCCTGCCAAGAAATTCTTAGGCTGGGTGCAGGAGCTTCGCATTGGCTCCGACAAAATCATCCTCTTAAAACCGGCAACGTTCATGAACGAAAGCGGCCGCAGCGTGCGCGCGGCGATGGATTTCTATAAGCTTGAACCTAAGGACGTGACTGTCTTTTACGACGAACTCGACCTTGCGCCATTTAAGGTGAAGGTTAAATTTGGCGGCGGCGCGGCGGGCCATAATGGCATCCGTTCCATCACCGACCATATCGGCGCAGATTTCCGCCGTGTCCGTTTGGGCATTGGCCATCCTGGCAACAAAGACCGCGTCACCGGCTATGTCCTTGGCAATTTCCACAAAAGCGAGATTGACGATCTGGCAGATTTGCTGGGCGCAGTCTCAGCCGAAGCCGATTGGCTGGCCAAGGGCGATGACGTGCGTTTTATGAATGATGTCGCGATGCGGTTGCAGCAGGATTAAGGCCGTCTAACGCCCATTGTGTCATCGCATTGGATGGACTTGCTGCCGAACGTCGCCTAGGGCCGCTACATTGTTTTATTGACGAGGACTTTATGGGTTTCAAATGCGGTATTGTGGGCCTTCCCAATGTGGGCAAGTCCACCCTGTTCAATGCGTTGACGCAAACGGCGGCGGCGCAGGCGGCGAACTATCCATTCTGCACGATTGAACCCAATATCGGCAATGTCGCCGTACCCGACCCACGCTTGCAAACCATCGCGAAGATCGGTGGCAGTCAGAAGATAATCGAAACGCAATTGGGCTTTGTTGATATCGCTGGCCTTGTGCGCGGCGCGTCACAGGGCGAAGGCCTTGGCAACCAGTTTCTCGGTAACATCCGAGAAGTGGACGCGATTGTCCACGTCTTACGCTGTTTCGAAGATGACGACATTCAACATGTCGACAATAAGATCGACCCGATTTCCGATGCGGAGACCGTCGAGACCGAATTGATGTTGTCCGACCTTGAAAGCCTTGAAAAGCGTGTCCCCAACCTAGTCAAAAAAGGGACGCAGGGCGACAAGGAAGCCAAAATCAGTGCGCTTGTGCTTAGCCGCGCGCTTGACCTATTGCGCGATGGCAAGCCAGCGCGCCTCACCAAGCGCGACGATGTCGAAGAGGAACGCCATTTCCAAATGGCGCAGCTTTTGACCGCGAAACCCGTGCTCTACGTGTGCAACGTCGAAGAGGCGAGCGCGGCCAATGGCAATGCTCTGTCCGCCCGCGTCTTTGAAAAGGCAGAGGCAGAAGGTGCAGAGGCCGTGGTCGTCTCCGCCGCGATTGAGGCCGAAATCTCGACAATGCCGACCGAAGACCGCGAAGTTTTCCTCGAAGATTTGGGCCTTACTGAAACCGGCCTCGCCCGCGTCATCCGCGCTGGCTATGAATTGCTCCACTTGATCACCTTCTTCACCGTCGGCCCCAAAGAAGCGCGGGCCTGGACCTTGACCAAGGGCGCAACGGGGCCAAATGCGGCAGGCGCGATCCACAGCGATTTCGAAAAAGGCTTCATCCGCGCCGAAACCATGGCCTATGAAGATTATGTCCAACATAATGGCGAAGCTGGCGCGAAAGAAGCCGGCAAATGGCGGTCAGAAGGCAAGGAATATCTCGTCAAAGACGGGGATATTATGCTGTTTCGATTTAATGTTTGAGGTGAGTGCGCTTGCCCATCGGCTCCAGCATCTTACTTCCTCCCGCATTTCCCGCCCAAACAACCTCTCCACACCCCCCAACGCGAGCTTCACTCAACTCAATCTTCATGGTATAAATACCTCCATAACCGATTAATTTCACAGCTTTTTTGCTTCCCAAGTTTCATTTTATCGTGCTCCTATTTGGCGTTGTCGTTCGAATTTTCGAAACGCCAACAAGGAGACATATTATGCCTATCAAACTACGCGTTGTTGGAATTTTATATAATAATGTTGTTGACCTGTCCGGTGACAGTAGCGTGTAGCAAGTTCTGGACGCTGCAGTAGCAAACCCGGGTCCAGCCGCGGCTTTTGGTTACACCTCTGCGCCAGCGCCCAGTGGCTCCAACGGAACATTATCGGTTTCTGCATTTTACGCGCAATATGCCAATCCAGTTGTCAGCGTTACATCGGGTCACACCTACCCTGCTGGAGAATAATATTTGGATGAGTCTGCTTCAGGCCCAAACTCAGCCAGCATTTGGCAATATTATATATTTGACGCAGATGGTGATGTCGTCGGACCGAACAACACACGTCCAAGTGACCCTACCAACCCGGGCGGCGGAACGATTGTTTATTATGACAACGCCAGCGCCATCGTCCCCGCAGGCGGATCCTTGGTCTAGCCCTTGGTCGCTATCCCGACTAAACCTAATGCTCCGTCGCCAATTGCCCGCAGCCGTTTAACGCTTACCTCCAAACCGGAGTAATTATGCAGACGACCTGATTTTGATGTCGCGGTAATCTGGGTCTGCCGCGACGTTTAGAACAGGGCAATGTCCCAAATTTTCAGTGACAGTGATAATGATAACGGACGTCCGCGCTACTTCCGCCCAAAAAGCTTCTCCACATCGCCAAGCGCCAGCTTCACCCAAGTCGGCCGTCCATGGTTACACTGCCCGCTATGCGGGGTGACTTCCATTTCGCGCAAGAGTGCGTTCATTTCGGTGACCGACAGCACGCGGCCGGCGCGGACGGAGCCGTGGCAGGCCATCGTTGCGGCGACATGGTCGATCCGTTCCTTAAGCGATAGCGCGTCGTCATAAGCGGCGAGGTCGTCGGCCAGGTCCTCCAACAACCGCTTGGCATCGCCATCGCCGAGCACGGCTGGCGTGGCACGCACAAGCATCGCGCCGGGTCCAAAGCGTTCGATATCCAGCCCGAAGGCGGAAAGCTCGTCTGCCCGCGCCTCAAGCCGGTCACAAGCGGGTTCTTCCAATTCCACCACTATGGGCAACAACAAGGCTTGCGACGGCACTGCACCGCCCGCTGCCGCCATCACCTTGCGCATGCGTTCAAGCACCAATCGTTCATGCGCGGCATGTTGGTCAACGATGACAAGGCCGTCTTCGGCCTCGGCCACGATATAGGTGTTGGCGACTTGTCCACGTGCAACGCCGAGTGGGTTGCGCGCGCGGTCGGGGACGGGTTCATGCGCTTCGGCGGCCCTGCCCCATAAGGGCGCGAGGTCTTCGCCGGGGATTACGCCCATGTCGGCAAAGCTGCTGCGGTTTTCATAGACTGACGGATATGCGGGACGTTGCCCATAATTTCCTTGGTAGGCGTTAGGTCCGGCAGAGGCAGGCCGCGCAAATATATCGCCTTGCGCGGTCTGCATCGGTTCCTGCTGCCATGCCGCAAGCGCATCGGCGCTTGGCCTTTGCACGCTGCGAAAGCCGGATTGATCCAGCGCATGGCGCAGGCCCGAGACGATCATTCCGCGAATAAGCGCTGGGTCGCGAAAGCGCACTTCAGTCTTGGCGGGGTGGACATTTACGTCAACTTGAGTCGGCGGCAGGTCCAGAAACAGCGCCACCACCGCGTGCCTGTCCCGCGCCAGCATTTCGGCATAAGCGCCGCGCACCGCGCCGATGAGTAGCCGGTCCTTCACCGGACGGCCATTAACGAAGAGAAATTGATGGTCGGCAACACCGCGATTGTATGTCGGCAGGCTGGCCACGCCGCCAAGGCGGACGCCCTCGCGCTCAAAATCGAGCGCCACGCTGTTGTCGATAAGTTCGCCGCTGGTCAGTGCCGCCACGCGTTCGGGCCGCATGGATGTCGGCTGCACCGCCAACACACGCCGCCCGTCATGTTCGACCACAAAGCCAATGTCGGGCCGCGCCATCGCAAGACGTTTCATGGTGTCGAGCGCGGCTGCATACTCGGCGCGCGCACTGCGCAGGAACTTGCGGCGCGCGGGCACATTGCCGAACAGGTTTTCAACGCGCACGCGTGTGCCCTGCGGCAAGGCGGCTGGCCCCTCACCCGCCACCACGCCATGATCCACCGTCCGTGTCCAGCCTTCGGCACCTGCGGGTCGGCTTTCCATTGTCATTTTGGACACGCTGGCAATTGAGGGCAAAGCCTCCCCCCGGAAACCCAGCGTCGAGACCATTTCAATATCTTCATCGGGCAATTTCGACGTCGCATGCCGTTCGAGCGCCAATGCCATGTCCCATGGCGACATGCCGCACCCATCGTCGGTGACTTCCACCAGATCAATGCCGCCTGCGCCTAAGCGCACCGATATATTGCGCGCACCCGAATCGATAGCGTTTTCCACCAGTTCCTTCAACGCGCTGGCTGGTCTTTCCACCACTTCACCGGCGGCAATCCTGTTGACCAGATTTTCGGGGAGCCTTCTTATTGACATCCGCAGGTTCCTAGCCCAAGCGCAGCGTTCAGGCGACTCCTTAATCGTTAGCAATCCAGCCAAATATCTGTTTTGTAAAACAGCAAACTCCGCTAGGACCGCGTGATTATTTGGGCGCGCTCCAAAGGACTGTCACCAAACCAGATTGGGTGGATATTACATGGTATTTGGCAAGTTTTTCCGTTTCGCATCACAGGACATGGCTATTGATCTTGGCACCGCTAACACGGTTGTCTATGTGCGCGGCCAGGGTATTGTCTTGAACGAACCATCTGTTGTGGCGATTGAAACCCTGAATGGTATCAAGCGCGTAAAGGCGGTTGGCGATGACGCAAAGCTGATGATGGGCAAGACGCCCGACAGCATTGAGGCCATACGCCCCTTACGCGATGGCGTGATTGCCGACATTGATGTTGCAGAACAGATGATCAAGCACTTCATCCACAAAGTGCACGGCAAGCGCCGCATGTTTAGCTACCCCGAAATCGTTATCTGCGTTCCGTCGGGATCAACCTCAGTAGAACGGCGCGCGATTCGCGATGCCGCATCGAACGCGGGCGCATCGGAAGTGTTCCTGATCGAAGAGCCAATGGCGGCCGCGATTGGTGCAGACATGCCCGTAACCGAACCCATTGGTTCAATGGTCGTCGATATTGGCGGCGGCACGACTGAAGTTGCTATCCTGTCCTTACGTGGCCTTGCTTACACAACTTCGGTACGTACCGGTGGTGATAAGATGGATGAGGCGATTGTGTCCTATGTCCGGCGACATCATAACCTGCTGATCGGGGAAGCCACGGCGGAGCGGATCAAGAAGGATTTCGGCATTGCCCGTGCGCCAGCCGACGGCATTGGCCAGACCTTGCACATCAAAGGCCGGGACCTTGTCAACGGCGTGCCAAAGGAAATTTCGATCAATCAGGGCCAGATTGCCGAAGCGTTGTCCGAACCTATTGGTACCATCCTCGAAGGTGTGCGCGTTGCGCTTGAAAACACCGCGCCCGAACTTGCGGCCGATATCGTCGAGCAAGGTATCGTTCTGACTGGTGGCGGCGCGTTGATGGCGGGTCTTGCAGAATTTCTGCGCGATGAAACCGGCCTACCCGTCACCGTTGCGGAAGACCCGCTGACCTGCGTTGCCATTGGCACTGGCAGGGCCATGGAAGACCCGATCTTCCGCGGCGTCCTGCTCACCGCCTAGGGCGAGGTTAGGATGGCGCCGCCGCTACATCGGCGTCCCGGCTTTTCCCGGAGGGCGCAATATAGCCTGTTCGTGACCTATGTGGTTGCGATTGTAGGGACGATAGTGGCTGCACTGCTTCTGATGATTTCGGCAGTCGATCCGGCTGGATTTTCTGCGTTGCGAACCTTTGGTTCTGAAATAACCGCCCCGGCCGCGCGCGTGGTCAGTCAAGCACGGCAATCCATGCAAGCCCTGACGCGTAATTTTTCAGCCTATATCAATGCAGCATCGAAAAATGTTGCGCTCGAAAAAGAACTGAAAGCGAACCGCAGCGCATTAATCGCGGCACGGGCCCTGCGTGTGGAAAATGCTCGGCTGCGCGGTTTGCTCGACATATCTGATGACGATCCGCAGCAAGTGGCCGTTGGTCGCCTGATCAGTTCCACCGCCTCAAGCACAAGGCGGGTCGCCACCTTATCCATTGGACGTAACTTCGGGGTTGAACGCGCACAAGCTGTGCAAGGTCCAGATGGACTTATCGGCCGCATCATAGAAACAGGGCCAACGACCGCGCGCGTGCTGTTGGTAACGGATAGCGAAAACCTGGTTCCGGTCATGCGGGCCAGCGATGGTCTGCCGGCATTTTCGGCGGGCCTTGGCAACGGGCTCGTCCTGATCAAGCCGCTGAACCTAGGCGATAGCCCTTTCAACGTCGGCGACATCATTGTCACCTCTGGTAATGGCGGGCTGTATGGCGCGAATATCCCATTTGCGCGGGTCATTCGCAAGACCAGTGACGGTGCGCTTGGCATGCCCTTTGCCGATCCAGCCAACACGCCATATGTCGTTGTGATGAAACCGTATCTGGGTGCGGCGAGAGCCGAACAGCAAGCTATCGCCCCGGATGGCAAACCCAATGAGGTCGTGGAGTGAAAATTCCGGTCAGCGCCATTCGATTGCCGACACGGGCAGGACGGGAATATGAAAGTCGTTTTGACCGCGAACAGTCGTTGCTCAGAATGTTGGCGATTCCAATTGCCTCAGTGATTTTGGCCTCGATGGTCACCACCCTGCCCATTTTTAGCTCCGGACCGCTTTTGCCGCCATTCGGGCTATTGATGTTTTTAAGCTGGCGTCTCATGCGGCCGGGGTTATTGCCAGTGTGGTCTGGCGTTCCATTCGGATTGTTGGATGATCTTTTCAGCGGCCAACCTTTTGGTAGCGCTGGCCTGCTCTGGTCCCTCGCGATGCTTATAATCGAAATTATCGATTATCGGGCCAAATGGCGCGATTATCAGCAGGACTGTTTGATTGCCGCATTGCTCATTACGGCTGTGCTGCTCGGCGGTTGGTGGATTGCAGGTATCAGCCACGCCGCATCTGAGCCGATGGTTTTATTCCCGCAGATTATCTTGTCCATATTGCTATATCCGCTCGTCGTGCGAATATGTGCGCGTCTCGATAGCTGGCGATTGGCAACATGAAAATCGAAAAACAGATAACATCTGGACAGCTTGACTTCACCTTCACACGCCGCGCCGCATTTGTCAGCGGCGTGCAGGCCGCAATTGGCCTGACCGTTGCCGCGCGTATGTCCTATATCGCGGTAGCGGATAATGAAAAATACAAGCTGCTCGCGGAAAGTAATCGTGTCAACCTAACCATCATTCCGCCGCGCCGGGGCTGGTTCATTGACCGTTTCGGAAAGGCTATTGCAACCAACCGCGCCGACTTTCGCGTTGATATCATTCCTGACCGGCTGACAAAAAAAGAAGAGACAGTTCAAACGCTGGCCGAATTGCTGGCGCTTTCAACGGACGATGTCGACCGCATTCATCGCGAGTTGAAAAATGCACAAGGGTTTCAACCTGTGCAGGTCGCCGACGGCCTGGATTATGACCGGTTCGCAGCGGTCAGCGTGCGCTTACCAGACCTTCCCGGCGTCAGCCCACGCCAAGGCTATTCGCGCTTCTACCCCAGCGGCGCAGCGGTCGGGCATCTGATCGGCTATGTCGGCATGGTGTCTGCGGAGGAATATCAGAAGAACAAAAAACCGCTGCTGATTACGCCGGGGTTTAAAGTCGGCAAGGATGGCCTCGAAAAAACGCTTGAGGACAGGCTACAGGGCGAACCCGGCGCGAAGCGGACCGAAGTAACCGCGCGCGGTAAAATCGTACGTGATCTGACCACACGGCCCGATACGCCCGGCAAGCCCGTCCAACTGACCATTGATATTGACCTGCACAATTACGCCGCGCGACGACTTGGCCTTGAATCTGGGTCAGTGGTCGTTTTCGATTGCCTGACGGGCGACATCATCACCATGGCATCAATGCCCTGTTACGACCCCAACAGCTTTTCCGACGGCATCGGCCGCGTCGAATGGAAGATGCTGAATAGTGATGACCATCTCCCCATGCTAAACAAAGCGCTTCAGGGGCTGTATCCTCCGGGTTCGACGTTGAAACCAGTGGCGGGCCTTGCCATGCTGCGCCAGGGCATTGACCCTGAAGAAATGGTCATGTGCAATGGCGGTTACCGGCTGGGTAATCGCGTCTTCAAATGCCTTGGGCGGCATGGCCCAGTCAACATGACCACCGCGATCATGAAAAGCTGCAACACCTATTTCTATGCCATAGGGCGGCGGATTGGTTATGACAATATCGCACCCGTCGCACGCGAGCTTGGGCTGGGGCAGGAATTTCCTTTGCCCTTCCCTTCGCAACGTTATGGCACTGTTCCCGATAGCGCATGGAAAATGCGCAAACATGACCAGAAATGGACTGAGTCCGACACGCTCAATGCCGTCATTGGTCAGGGGTTTATCATCGCCAGCCCGTTCCAACTGGGTCTGATGACGGCGCGCATAGCCTCTGGCTTGAACATACAGCCGGAGATACTGATGCGGAAACGCGCGGTGGCCAAGCCTTTGTCCTTTCCCAAGGCCCATCTTGATGTCGTGCGTGAAGGCATGAATTTGGTCGTCAACGGCGCAGGGACCGCCGTGCGCAGCAGACTGCCATTCGAAAACATCACCATGGCGGGAAAAACCGGGACAGCGCAGGTCCGCCGCATAGCAGGGTCGCAGCGCGGTCAGTCGGGCGCATGGAAATATCGCGATCATGGCCTGTTTGTGTGCTTTGCCCCGGTTGATCAGCCGCGGTACGGCGCAGCGGTCGTGATCGAACATGGCATGGGCGGCGCGCGCGCAGCGGCCCCCATTGCCAAGGATGTGCTGACCTTCATCTATGACCGTGCACAGGCGATGGCGTCGCTGGAGGCGTTGGAGGCTGGCTGGGGCGGCAATATCGAACAACGCATGGCTGCCAAATATGCCTTTTTCCAAAATCAGCCAGCGCCACCTCCACCACTGGATCCGTTGGCATGAACGGCATCGTCCCCGCCCCCATTGCCGCGTTGCCCTGGCGCGTCATTTTCATCCTGATGGCGTTGGTGGGCTTTGGCGCTACGGTGCTATATTCCGCAGCGGGCGGCAATTTTAGCCCATGGGCGGGCAAGCATGTCATGCG
The DNA here is from genome assembly GCF_945882965.1 of Sphingorhabdus sp. EL138. Taxonomy (GTDB): domain Bacteria; phylum Pseudomonadota; class Alphaproteobacteria; order Sphingomonadales; family Sphingomonadaceae; genus Sphingorhabdus_B. Next base: position 56,550 of record NZ_CAMCWY010000011.1, on the reverse strand, counting down.
CTTTGTGATCCTTCTTGGCATGGTCATCATCATGTCGCAGATGAAGCTGGAATTTTGGAAATCTATCACCCTCCCGCTATATCTGCTTTTGCTACTGATGCTTGTGGTAGTCGAACTCATGGGGTTTGTAGGCGGAGGTAGCCAGCGCTGGATCAACCTTGGCATCATCACGCTGCAACCGTCGGAGCTGATGAAACCAGTGATGGTTCTTGCCGCCGCGTGGTTTTTCGACCGGCTTCCGCCAAGCCGCATATTTGGCATTGATGCCGTTTGGCCGCTTGGCGCATTGTTATTGCTGCCAAGCGCGCTGGTGATTATCCAGCCTGATTTCGACGCTGCTATTGCGTATGCCTTTGGCTTGGGCGTCGTGGGCTTTATGGCCGGTTTGCCGCTCATCTATTTTTGGGGCGCTGGTGCGGGCGTCGCTGTTCTTGCGCCCTTGGTCTATTTCTTTGGTCTCAAACCCTATCAGCAAGACCGTGTGCTCATTTTTCTCAGTCCAGAAAATGATCCACTGGGCGCTGGCTATCATATCACCCAGTCGAAAATCGCCATTGGCTCGGGCGGCATCTTTGGCAAAGGCTTTGGCAATGGCACGCAAAGCCATTTGGCTTATCTACCCGAAGGCCATACCGACTTCGTCTTTGCCACCATGGCCGAAGAATGGGGCATTGTCGGTGGTTTCTTCATTCTGTTTCTCTATTTCCTGCTCATGCGCTGGGGCTTGACCGTCGCGATGCAAAGCAAGACCCGCTATGGCCAATTGGTCGCCGCTGGCCTGACCTGCACCATATTCTTTTACATCATGATCAACCTATTGATGGTTGTGGGCCTTGCCCCAGTTGCCGGCATTCCTTTGCCATTTGTCAGCCACGGCGGATCATCGATGCTGACGATGATGCTGTGTGTTGGGATTATCATGTCGATCGAACGCCACCCCGGCGCAAAGCGCGGCCAATTCCAATAAATCCGGTAAGGCGCGCTTGACAAGGCCAGCTAAACCCATCAAAGGCGGCGCTCCAAACGGGACTGCGCATCTGGCCATCCCGAAATGGGGACGCTTAGCTCAGTTGGTAGAGCAGCTGACTCTTAATCAGCGGGTCGTGGGTTCGAACCCCTCAGCGTCTACCACTTATTTCAATAACTTAGCTACATCCCCTTCGGGGAAATAGAAAACTAGGTCGGACTTTTGGCGGACAAAATTCTGTTATTGGTCGCTGGGTGTGCAGCAGACTTACCCCCCTACTCCTTCCAGAACCTAGACAATGAGACCTCAACGGGGTGCCCCCGCTTATTCTGGCTTATGGGACGCACACTTCCTTCTTACATATCATTCTGCGCGTTCGGTTAGCCGGGTTTTATGCACGACGCCTGTAGCGATTGTGGCAAGAGCGGCTCACTTCGACATTGTAGCAGGCGGTTTGTTATAACGGAGGATCGGGTTCAATTCACGAACGGCCTAGTTGCGACCATTAGCCGTAGACTCACTCTTACCTCGACCAGAACCACTAATGGGTAAATATGCGAAACTGTTCCTTTTCCAGAGCAAGTAAAGTGCCTCTAGCAACGCAAGTTAAGGGGTCGTCGGCCACCATTACCGACAATCCAGTTGCCTCGCTGATCGCGGCATCTAAGCCACTTAAAAGAGCTCCTCCCCCTGTGAGGACAATACCTTCGTCTAAGATGTCAGCCGCGAGTTCAGGGGCCGTATTCTCAAAAGCAATTCTAACGCCTTCAAGAATAGCGCCGACCGGTTCCGACAATGCTTCTGCAATCTGCATTTGGTTGATCGTGATTTCGTCAGGTACGCCGTTGACGAGATCACGCCCCCTAATGTTTAACGTCTTGCCATGTTCCTCTACTGGACGACGCGCCACGCCAGCTTCCTTTTTTATCCGCTCCGCGGTTGTGTCGCCGATTAGCAGATTGTGTTTTCGGCGAACGTAGGACACGATTGCATCGTCCATCTTGTCTCCGCCAACGCGAACAGACGCTGTGTAGGCGAGGCCGCTCAGAGAAATTACGGCGATTTCGGTCGTGCCGCCACCCACATCGACTACCATCGAACCAATTGGTTCTGCGATTGGCAGGCCGGCACCAATGGCAGCTGCCATGGGTTCAAAGATCAAGTGCACTGCCCTTGCCCCCGCATTGGAAGCCGCATCCCTAATAGCTCGGCTTTCGACGGAAGTAGCGCCTGAAGGTACGCATATTACAACCTCGGGAGCCCTTCGAAAATGTCGTCGACCGAACACCTTCCCAATGAAGTGCTTGATCATTACCTCTGCAACTTCAATGTCGGCAATTACCCCGTCTTTCAGCGGCCGGATCACTTCAATACATGCAGGTGTTCGACCCACCATAAGTTTGGCTTCGTCGCCAACAGCCTTGACCCGCCTGACACCATTGATCGTTTCAATCGCAACGACAGACGGTTCATCCAGCACTATACCGCGGTTTGGTACATGCACGATGGTGTTTGCGGTGCCTAAGTCAATTGCGAGATCGAATGATGCAAACTTTAGGATCCTGTCGAGCATTAGGCTTTACTTCCTTTCAACCCGCGTGCACGAAATCGATAACTGGCAAAAACAATGGAAGAACAAGTATCGTTCAACATTAGAAAAGCGTCCTGCATCTGCTAAGTATTTTTTTCAAAAAGGATAATGTCTGTCGTTGATGCAATTTCGAACACGCTTGCTTCGTCGGACATAAATAGACGACAACACTCGACTTTACCTTTTATCCTACCGAGCAGATAGACATCACCAGCCGACTTCAAGCGGCCTGAGATCACAACATCCGACCCTATCAAACTTTGAAGGGGTGACGTTGTGGATTTCTTTGCAAAGAGACTGCGCAGCGCTGAAAGGCAACTGAGCTTCGCGCAGTTGTACTTGATCAACAGAAACATTCCGTTAGTAGGTTATGCTTTGCGAACGGTTGTGTTACGCTGCGCTGCCTCTAACTGGCTGACATAGAAAGCCGTTTGGTTGCGCTGAGCTGTGAGTTCCTTCTCAAGTTCGAAGACTTTAAGGCCCAAGCTCTCGATCGCGTCCTGCGAACTGTCGCGCTCCTGCTCAGATTGATTAACTAGTCGCGCGACTTGCTCGTCCCGCTCTTTTATAACAGCCTCTCGCTCCTCTAACAATTGCGTCATGGCCTCCAGTCGCTCGGTGATTGTTGCCCGCGACTGTTCAGTCTGGACCTTGGCCTCAATTGTCGTGTCTAACTTCGCATTCAGTCGCTCAACATTGGTCTCCAGTCGGCCATTTTTAGCATTTGACTGTTTTACCAAATCGTCCAAGCGACGTATCGCCAGTCCGAGCCTTTCATTTTCTCCAGTAACTTCAGAATTAACTTCATCAAGCATCCTTAGTTTAGCTCGGGCATTATCAAGCTCCGATTTAAGTTTGTTGATGACCGTATCCCGAACTTTTTTATCTTGCTGGCCTTCCTCAAACAAGCGAGTCATTTCGTTCCGAGCATGTATGGCTTCTTGCTCTTTTTGTTGACTGTAGAGAACGGCAGATTGTTTCTCTTGATAAATGAGATCGTATTTCTCGTTAGCAGCAATTATTTCATCTGATTTTTTCTGTAGGGTGTTGTCTAACGCCTCACACTGATTAGTAAGAAACATTAGCTGGCTGTTTGAATCGTTGCATTTAGCAGTCAGATCCGCAATTTTCAGTGTGTAATTTTCAACCGTCTCTTGAAGAGAAGTGGCTTCGAGCCGAAGGTTGTCTACCTCCTCATTTGCCACAGCTAATTGGCTTACATAGCGATCAAGTTGATCCTCAGTCTCGCGCTTAGCCACACTGAACAAATGGTGCCGATGCTCTAGGGCTTCGAGAGCTGTACGCGTGAGCTCATAATTGCGCCGCAAGTCTTCGACTTCTAACTGTAGCGGCACAAGCGCTGCGTGCGTGGCTTTGTACTTCTCTGACTTTTCAATAAGTTGCTTTTGGGTCTGGTCGCGTTCTTGCCGAATGGCTGAATTTGCCAAAGCGAGTTTGCGATGTTCCTCGAAGATCTTGGTCAAATCAGCCCTTAGGACGGCAACCTGCTCGACAAGGGCCTGCATGCCAACCAGTCCTTGATGAACAGTGCTAATGGCATACTCAATGGATTGCTTGCTTTCACCAAGGCTTCCGAACGCCTCCAGATCTTGCGCGTGCACCGAAGCTTCGTCTGGAAACTTGAACTTGCCACCTTCTACCGAAGAATTAGTTTCTGAATCAGAAGGGAGGTTTCCCGAGCCGCGACGCGAGAAAAGGCTTAATATGGTGGCCATCAAGATATCCTACAAAACATTTGCATACAGAAGAGTGTCGCAAAGAACGAAAAGGCGGAGAGTTTTTCAGCGCCCCCGGGTTCGTGAAAACCAACAGGCCAAAGACCGCTCTACAACTGACAACCGAACCGCATTCCACCCGAGCCTTCTAGGTCACAAAAATCTATTTGTAGGTAAAGTTAACAATTGTAAATTTAGGTAAATTCCGCAATGATAATTTTGGTGCTTTCGTTGGTCCGGTCAGAATGGACTGCAGGTAAATCGCACATTCGAGATGCTTTTAAGCTCAATTGCATTACCGACGATGCATGTTGAATTCTGTTCAAGCCAACCAGAACAGGCTGACCGCGCTTGAAGTCCAAATCGCCATAGAACAAGATTTGGTCACGCTGTTGGCTGTGCGCTATCGCATAGCGCTAAGTGATTTCACGGGCGTCATCAATGCCCCGCGAAACGTGAATGCCGCTTGGCAGGCCATGGCCGAGGCAAAGGGTTATGTGGCGGGCCCGGAGGTTGGTATCTATCGCAGTTCCGGTGGATCGGAGATAGTTCAACAGTCACATTTTACGGCCAGCACCGGCTAAGGAGGTGATCATGCACTAACAATCAAACCGGACCACACACTGCGGGCCGGTCAGGTACCCGCTGCTTTATGCCGCCGGGTCGAGTTCGAAACCGTCGCCGTCAAACACTTCGAGTTGCTCAGGCCTTGGCAAACTCTTGTCCCCTTTCAGACGCGCGAGAAGATAGGCCACGGCGAGCACCATCTCTTCGGCGTCATAAGGCTTGGGCATCGAACCGATCGCCACAGTTTTGGCCGAGCTTGCCCGGCTGACCTGTCCGCTAATGAGCAAAACCGGTATCCCCAGAACCTTGAGATTCTTTGAAAGTTCAATGCCATCATCACGTCCAGCGAGCCGGATGTTGACCAACGCCAGATCCGGCTTTTCAGCCTTAGCGACTACCAGCGCCTCGTCGTGACGATCCGTCAGGTCAAGGACATTGTATCCCGCCCTCTGCAACTCGTCGCGCAGGAGTATCGCCACGAGCGCCTCGTCTTCGACAATCATCAGAGTTTGTGTCATCTTGCTCTCTTTCGCGGCTGTCATGATCATTCCTCTTTTCGTTAGCTTTTGATCGCGCTGGACGCCGGATGCGCCTCTGCGGGCGGCGCGCGCACCGGTTCCGACTCATTTTCCACCAGGGCGATCCGGCTATGTGCGATGGAAACCTGAGTGCCTGGGTGCGCGGCCGTTATCTCCACCGAAGCGTGCAACTGCGCGGCCAGCGCCGCAACGATGCTGGTGCCCAGACCGGCGCGGTCAGCGGCATGCCCACGCCGTCATCGCGCACGCAAAGAACCCAGTTCGGCCCGTGAAAATTATAGTCGACTGTAATGGTTCCCCGCCGTCCATCAGGAAAAGCGTATTTGAGCGCGTTGATCACCAACTGAGTGACGATCAAGCCTAGGCTCACTGACACCCGAGCTTCGACCACGCCGTCTCCACCTTTTACTATCAACGCGATTTGATTGACGTCACCAAGCATCGACGCAGAGATGCTTTCACACAGTCGGGTGAAATAGGCATGCACATTGATGTCGCCATGTTCGGAAGTTGACAGCAGCCGTTCAAGCGCGGCCACGGACATAACCCTATGATGCGCATTTTCCATATGGCCGCGCGTCTCTTCCGACGCAGTCGTTCGCGCATTGTGCAGCAATACGCTGGCGATGATCTGCAAACTATTCGCTACCCGATGACGAACTTCCTGCAACAGGATATGGTTTGCGCGGACGGATTCTTCTTTCAGCGCCGCGTCAGCCCGGGCTTGCGTGACATCCGATACGGCAACGAGGATGCGGGTCTGTTCAAGATCGAGATATGTCAGCCGGCTCGCCTGAACGGTCAGATGCCTAATTGATTGTTGCGGCTGTTGCATGTCGATGTCTCGGGCGGCGGGCTTGCCTTCACCAGACAAGGTTGCGGTCAAATATGATCGCAGTTCGGCAATATCCCAACTGCCGTCATTCAGGGCAAAGAGCGGTTGCCCCGTCACATCTGCCGCGTCGACGCCGAAAACCGAACAGAACGACATGCTCGCCGCGATGATATTGCATTGACCGTCCAACAGCAGCAACTGCGCAGGCGATGACCTGACAATAGCCAAAGTCAGGCTTAGCGCGATGTCTTCGGGACTATGTTTTTCGCTCGACATCATAAGCCTTCGAAAACCGGAGCCTCACAAAACGACAGCTAAGCGCCGGGAGATCACGATCGTCAAAGGGCATAGGTCGACACCCCCCCACGGCGTTCGCTTGGATTGCTAATGCATGGTTGCGACTAAAGTTCCTGCCTTAAGAAATTCAGCATACGCGCCAGCGCAAGATAGGTGTGTTTTTTTCGCAGCGGAACGCCTCACGCAGAGCGCAGCCCGCTAACGTTCAGTTGTTCCCGATCGGCATCCACAATCCAGAGAGTTTCCGGCCTAAGAGAGTTTCTCAAACGTAAGGCCCGCATGCGCCTCTAGCCGCTCGATGAGCTTGTCACCTAGAATCGTTGCTGGCGTCCAGAAGCCCCCCGGTACGTCATCAGGCACGTCTTTGGCCAAGCAGGCCGCCGCTTGAGAGAGCATTTTGGCGGTTGATCCATAGCCCGGGTCTCGGTCCCCTGTGACGCGGCATTGGATAGTTTCACCCTTTGCCGTTGAACCGAAGAAGACAATTTCAAACATTCCCTCACGTTGCGCTTTTTCGCTTGGTCCCTCGCCCGGCTTTGGCAAAACAACCGTTTCGAGCAGCCAGCGGGTCGGGGGCACTGCCAGACCAATCATAAGGGCATTCACGCCCCAGTGCGCAGCTTGCGCCTTCCACTTGCCGGATCCCCCTTGGCCCGTCACGACGGCCTCCTCATATTTGAATTCAACACCATAGCTGTTGTTGCTCAGCGCGTTGGACCGATGCACGACCCGTGCGTTGATACCCGCCATGATAAAAGGCGCAATCCAACCGCCTACGGCCGCGTCATATGCGATCTTCACATCCGGCTGCGCGATAGAGAATACATGGTTTTGCGGACACATGCTGTAAGGGTCTTTGAGTTCGCGGCGCAGATCGGCGTCGCTTACCGCTTCCTTGACCATGTTAATCATGCTTGCGATGGTGCCGCCTGACGCGCCGCCCTTCATGCTTAATACCCGCATGTTGATCTGCTGACACATGTGGCCGAATTGTTTCAATGCGTTGCGTTGCAGGAAGTGGACGCCCAGATCGGACGGGATGCTGTCAAAGCCGCAACAATGTAAGATCCTTGCGCCGCTTCTGATTGCGTCGGCTTCATGGCGTAATTGCATTTTGCGAATCCACTGTGGTTCGCCCGTTAGATCACAATAATGGGTCCCAGTGGCGGCGCAGACCTTTACCAGATGGTCACCATACAGCGCATAAGGACCGACCGTTGACATAACGACGGTGGTCTGGGCACACATTTGCCGTAACGCAATTTCGTCGGCCGCATCCGCAACGATCATCTCGACGCCCGACAACCCGATCGCGTCGCTGATATGTTGAAGCTTGCTACGTGAGCGGCCTGCGATTGCCCAGACGATGGATCCATCTGCAAACTGCTCATGCATGTAACGCGTTATGATCTGACCGACAAAGCTGGTGGCTCCATACACGATGATGTCAAATTTTTTATCGGCCATTTTATCCCCACCCTACAATGAAACTTTGAATGACTGTCCACCATCGATAACATGGCGTTGATGGCTCAGCACATTGATGAAGCATTCGCCTCACCCATTCATCTTACGTTAGGCGGTGGGTATGCCATGTTGCAAGTGTCCATGTTCATCATCACCCTGACAGCGAACGCCTAGGGTCCTGACGCTAGATAATCTTCCTATGTCGCTGCGATGCGCAACATGCTAATTTCCCTTTCGATGACCGACACAATTTTGATACTTGATGGTGGCACTGGCCGGGAACTTGCGCGGCGTGGTGCGCCCTTTCGCCAGCCTGAATGGTCGGCGCTAGCGCTGATTGAAGCCCCGCATTTCGTTAGCGCAGTCCACCGCGCTTATGTCGAGGCCGGGGCCGATGTCATAACGACCAATTCCTATGCCGTCGTGCCCTTTCATATCGGCGCGGAACGCTTTGCCAGCGAGGGCGCGTCGCTTGCTGCACGCGCGGGGCAATTGGCGCGCGCGGTGGCGGATGCATCGACGCTTGGGGTAAAGGTCGCCGGCGCGCTGCCGCCTGTTTGCGGCTCTTACCGCCCGGATCTTGTCGACCTTGATCGCGCCCGTCCGATACTGGATGTTCTGATTGGCGCACTGGCTCCAAATATCGACCATTGGCTTGCCGAAACGCTGTCTTCCTTGGCCGAAGCCCGCCTTTGCGCAACGCTCACGGCCCCGACCGGCAAAGCATTGTGGCTTTCCTTTACATTGGAGGACGCGTCCGCAACCGATGCCCCTGTCCTGCGTTCGGGCGAAAGCGTGACGGAGGCAGCCCGCTTGGCGCAAGATGTTGGCGCAGCAGCCCTGCTCTTCAATTGCAGCCAACCCGAAGTGATGGAAGCCGCCGTGCGCAGCGCGCGCGCGATACTCGGCGCGCAAAGCACGATCCGCATCGGCGTCTATGCCAATGCCTTCCCGCCCATGGCCGCCGATGCCGAAGCGAATTCGGGGCTCAGCCCGATCCGCGCGGACTTAACACCCGAAGGTTATGCCCGGTTCGCTGAAGCCTGGCGTGCAGCAGGGGCCTCAATCTTAGGCGGCTGTTGCGGTATTGGCCCTGAACATATCGCGGCGCTGCGTGCGGGCGTAACGGATTAGGGCAACTGATCCGGATCGATATGCAGCCAGTCGGCGTGGCGCGGGGCTATTTTGGTTTCGCTCCATTGCTGCAGCATCAACGGCGCGACGCGTTTTAGTTCGGCATATTGTTCCGCTGTGCCGATGTTGCAGGCAAGCTCCAATCGGTGGCCATTGGGGTCAAAGAAATAGATTGACCGGAATATGCCGTGAAAGGTCGGGCCGGTCACAACTATGCCTTGGCCCTCAATATGCGCCTTGGCGGCCAGTGCGCGTTTCCACCGGTTCAGCCCCACGCGCCATGGCCGCGTCATAGGCAACACGCGCGTTCTTCACGCGAAACGCCATGCCGCACGCCGAAGGGCCATGCTCCGCCGCGAAATACGCCGCAGGGCTTTGGGGTTCGTAATTGGCGATCAGGTTGATCTCGCCTTGACGCCACAGGTCGACATCCTTCGACCGATGCCGCGCGATGCGGCTGAAACCCATGCGTTCAAACACAGGTTCAAGAAGGCCCTTTTCCAGCGCAGAAAATTCAATGAATTCGAACCCATCGAGACCCAACGGGTTTTCAAATAAATCGGCCATATCCGCGCTCCTGCAAGAACTGGTAACATTTGAAACCAGTTTAGGTCATCGGCGGCCTCGCGTCAATGCGCGTGACGGTTCAGGTAAAGTGCAAGCGGCGGTATTTGCCCCGGAAGTAGAGCAATGGGTCACGGCGCGGCTCAAAGCACGCTTTTTCTACACGGCCAACCAAGATGAAATGGTCGCCAGCCGCATGGAGGGCATGGCGTTTGCATTCGAATATGCCAAGCGAGCTTGGCAAAATCGGCGCCCCATATTCGCCCACCTCCCACCGCGTTCCGGCAAAGCGATCTTCGCTTTTGCCTGCGAACAGGTTGGAAACGGGTTGCTGCCCGATTTGCAGAACGTTGACGGCAAAATCATCAATGCCGCGCAAAACCTCTGCGCTTCCGGAATTATTGGCGATGCACACCAACAATAATGGCGGGTCAAGCGACACGCTGGTAAAGCTGTTGGCCGTTAAGCCCACCGGCTTCCCATCCGGGTCATGCGCGGTGATGATGGTGACACCTGTCGCGAAACACCCCATTGCATCGCGCAATGTCCGCGCATCTGAGCCGGAACGATATTCGGGAATGAAGCGCGGTTGCTTGCGCTCCAAAAAGTCGATGAGTAGGCCGTTAAACGCCTCTGCCCGTTCCGCCACGATCAGCAGGCCACCACCATCCACATCAATCGCCTCAACATTTGGAAGCTGGTCAACAAATGCAGGCTGCGCGGCGTTGGGGTCAACTTGGCCCAAGGCTCCGCGAATAACCAGCGACGGCAAGCCAATGTGCGATGCGGCCTCCGTCAATGCTTCACCCACGCCATTAATGCCAAATGCCGCAAATATTGCTTTGTCATAATCTGCTAGGTTTAAACCCTGCCCAAGCGCCGCCGACATACGGTCTGCCGCCGCGCGCACCGCCTTTGTGTCATGGTCCACGGGCGGATCGACGAAAATCAAGCCGGATGCCAAGGTCGCAGCGTCTTCGGCCAAGGCCATGGTCGCAATCCACGCACTATGGGCAGCGGCAATAACAACGGGACGGGTCCGCATTTGGCCCAGGACCGCGCGCAAATCTTCGACATACGCGTTGAAGTCATAACGACCGTCGGATGGCCATTCGCTGCCGCCATGGCCGCGCAGGTCAACATTGATGACATGGCGTCCGGCCTGTTCCAAACCAATCGCCACATCTTCCCACACTTTGCGGGTCTGGCCAAAGCCATGCAGCAGGACAATGGACGGGTCATCGGCGGAACCAATATCATCGGCCTCAAGCTTTATGCCTGCAAAGCCCTTAAATTCTCTTACATAACGAAGCGACATTGGTTCAAACCCTAAATCTTGCCTAAAGGTGTCACATCTCTACAGTCGGTGCACGCTGACTGTATTTACGCAATAATTTATGCACGGTCGGTGGAAATAACCGCCATCGTAATGCGCGAGATGCAGACCAGCTTGCCAGCTTCATCCTCTATCCGAATGGACCAGATTTGCGTAGTGCGGCCAATCGATTCCGAAGTTGCCGTGGCAAATACAAAACCATCCTTCACCGGGCGAACATGGTTGGCATTGATTTCCATGCCCACGGTCGCAAACTTGCTTGGGTCAACCGTCATGGCAGCGGCAGTCGAGCCCACCGATTCGGCCAAAACGACCGATGCCCCGCCATGGAGCCGGCCATAAGGCTGCTTCGTGCGTGCATCGACGGGCATCTGTGCCTTGATCCAATTGTCACCATAATCGATAAATTCGATACCGACAAAACCGGGCATGCAATTTGCCCCGCTGGCGGTTAGCGCCGCAAGATCAAGTTTTTCGTGAAACCATATAGTCATGAAATCCCCATGCGCGAAGCAACAGAAACTGTCTAGGGTCAAGACCAGTTAAATCCACCTTCGCGGCGTCAAAATGGTAAAGATAGACTTAGAACCACTAAGTCCTGCGCTCTGCCGCCTTGCACTGAAAAAAATGGCCTCAAACCGGGAAGGTGAATTTAACTGGTCCTTACCCTAGGCCAAGTTGCGGCTAAAGCCCAAGTGCGCGTTTGATTTCGGCCCAGTCAACCAGCTTGAAATTCTGGGTGGCAGGGCGGTTATCGCCGTCTTGCACCACAAAAAGCCCGTCCGTAAACTCTGCGCCAAAATCGCCCAGCATCAATTCAATGCCATCGGTTTCCTGAACGCCGTCAATGGCACCGTCATTGATGCGAAAACGCCCAACATAATTGGCCTCAGGCAGTTTATAGACGGCATAGGCATTGTCGCCTTGGCTCGACACGATGACATAGCCGCCATCGGTGCCGGATGGTGCCAAGGCCACGCCTTCGGCATCCATCACGATTTCCTTGCCATCGGCCTTGGCAATAGCCGTCGGGACATTGGAACCATCGGGCGTGGCATCGAATTTCCACAGGCCAACATCTTCTTCGGCCACATATAAAATTCCGGTGCGGTCATCGACGACGCAGCCTTCGGATTGTGTGCCCAATTTCATGCTGCGGACGACTTTGCCGCTGGGTATCGCCGTGTTCAGGTCAATCGCGACCTGATCAATCCGGCCATCTTTCAACACGACAAAGCCGAACAATGCCTTGTCGCTAGCGCGTTGCCACAGGCACATGCCATAGGCCTCGCCAGCTCCCACAAAGAGGGTCGCCAGAGGCACTAATGTCCGAGTGTTGGTGTCCAGCCGGAACAACGCCATCTGCGCCCGCGCAAGGTCCTGACGGTCGCTGGCGGCGACAAGGACACCGATGCTGCCCCCGACATCGCGCAGATCGACATTGTTAAGGCGTGGCGACGGCGTAAAACTGACCTGACGACCTTGTAGGTCATAGACATGAATACCCGCACGCTTGTCAGTGCCGATGATCAGGCTTTGGGCCGGATACGCGGCGTTCCGCAAAATCGCCGGATCATCTGCCGCATCCTCCATCGTCGCAACAGGCTGCGTCTCCAATTTTGCCGTGACCGATGCCGTGGGCAGCGGGCTCATCACCGGCTGCGCCGAAGCGCAACCGGCAAGGAACAATGGCAAAAGGAGGAGCGGTTTATGCATTAAAACGCATAACGTGCCATGATCTGGAACACCGGACCAGCCTTTTCGCTTTCCAGCTCATATTCGTCGAAACTGCGGTCAATCTGGTCTACGATAGTGGTAAACTTGTTGAACGCCTCATCCTTTGATCCGTTCAGCAGGTTTGAACCCACCGCGCGAATGGTCAGATTATTGCTGAAGCGTTTTTCAACGAAAATTTCCAAGTCGGCACCATAAGTAGTTGTGATTTCTTCACCCACAATGCGGTCAAACGCCCCGCCTTGCTTGCGATATGTCGCACCAAGGGCGATACCAGCGGACGGAATGTCCTGAATAAAGCCGGCATTGTAAACATATTTGGATTGCCCGTTGAAACGGCGATTGCCCGCGAAATCGGTTATGTCACTGTTGAGCAATGATACGTTGCCGAAAACACCGGTATCTGGGAGGCCAAGGAAACCAAGATCGGTCGAAAGATCGAACTCAATACCGTAAACTTCGCCGTCGCCGGTATTTTGCGGTTGCAGCACGAATGTGCCTTCACCTTCGGAGCCTTCTTCCCCTGTGTTCGCCAATTCGATTAGGTCTTGGACCTTGCGATAGAAGACGTTGACACCAATCACGCCGGTGCGGCCAAGCCGTTGTTCGTAGCCAAGGTCACCACCCCATGCGGTTTCCGGACGCAAGGCAGGGTTGCCTTGCAGGTCATTGTCGCCAAGTTCCGCCTCCAACAATGCAGGCGAGAGAAAGTCGAGCCGCGGGCGACGGTTGGTGCGCGCCGCCGAAGCGGTGATGCGACCACCGCTGCCGACTTCGATCTTCACCGATGCCGATGGCAGCAGAAATGCATAATCATTTTTCTGAACGGCCTGAGCCGCTGCGACGGTCAGGTCATTGACGGTAAAGTCAGTGGTTTCATAGCGCACACCCGCCACCCATGAGATGCCGCCCGATTTGCCTTCAACTTCCGCAAAAGCGTCGCGGCGGTCCTCTTCAATTGTGCTCAGGCTTCCCGGTGTAAAAGTAGGCGCAGCAAAAGTGCGGACAAATTCTTCAGGATTGCGGCCGAATTGGTCATAAGTGCGCGCCGCTTCGGTCAGGTTATAACGGTCCCGAATAGTGGCAATATCGGTATCGCGATCCTTATTTTGTGCAAAGCCGCCAATGGTCAGCGCAACATCATCGCTAAAGGAAAATTCATGCTCTAGCCCGAGCGACAGCTCCTTGTCGACGATGTCAACATTCTCGAGGTCACCCGTAAAGCGGGGCGTACTGCGGTCAAAATCAACCTCAAATTCGGTTCCAACCTGATCGTCGGAGAAGCGGGAATAGCTAAGCTTTAAGCTGGTTTTGCCTGCCGACCATTCCTGTTGCAGCTTACCAGCAAGGCTATAGCTTTCTTGCTTAATCGTGATCAATTCGGCATTATCGGTCAACAAATTGCCTGCAACAGGTGTCGTGCGCACGGGGCCCGTTATTGCTGTTGCGCTGTTATATTCGAACGACCGTTCGTCTTGTGTCCGGTCGGTGCGCACATAATAGCCGCTCAATTCAAAGTCTGTGGTCTCGCCGTCAATGTCATAGGTTGCATTGAACGCATAATCGGTGCCGTCGCGGGTATCCGTCTGGTCTTCGCGATTGTCGAAATCATCCGTCGCATAATCTGCATTGTTTTCCGGCGAATCGCCATAACGCAGGCTTTTCTTGAGCTTTGGATTATACCGGCCCTGAATATTGCCGCCGATGAGAATGCGGCCGGGACCAAGCGCCCCACCATATACCAGACCAACGCTTGGTTTCACTTCACCATCGTCGAAGCGCAGCCCACCCATACGAATATAACCGCCATCCAATTCATAGCCATCGCGCAACACGATGTTCAATGTGCCAGCTACCGCGTCACCCGTGCGGCGCGCAGACGAAGAACGGATGATTTCGACTTGTTTGATCAGTTCAGCCGGAATGCGGTCCAAAAAAAAGCTGCGGTCCGCATTCGACCCGGGCACTTTTTCACCGTTGATCAGAATTTGGGTGTAGCCCGGCTCAAGCCCACGTAACCGCGCGCCATCGCTTTCGATTACATCGGACAAGAAAGTGACCGATGGAACACGCTTGAGCGCATCACCCGCCGTCAGCGGTTCAAAACGCTGGAAATAATCGGCGTCATAGACGAGCACGGGCTCTGTCTCATCGCTGCGGTTGCGATAGGTAATTTGGCCTTGTACCACAATTTGATTGGCGGTCGAAATTTCGTCTGAACGTGATTGTCCCGCATCCGCTGGCGCAGCTTGCGCCATCAGCGATGACTGCAGGATCGCCAGTAAAGCCGCGCCGCAAAGCATGGCATTGCGTGAGAGTTTCCGTGAATGTGTAGAACGCGTTTGCATATATCTAACCCTTTAATATGCCATATGTGACAGGATGCCCATAGGCAGGGGTTGTGACTCTCTCGGATATAAACAATGACAATTTGAAGACAATAGTATTACAGTTCACATTTCTGTTGCCGTAAATATGCAATGTTTCCATGGCATCGCGCCCTGGCTGTTGAAGAAGGAAATTTTTCGTGAAGTCCGTGCCAGGTCCGAGCCGATTGAAAGCCCAAAAAACGCCAACCGACGCGCGCTATTTTAACCGCGAGCTGTCGTGGCTGAAATTTAATGAACGCGTGTTGGAAGAGGCGTCGAACCCCGCGCACCCTTTGCTGGAGCGGCTGCGCTTTCTGTCGATTTCGGGCACCAACCTTGATGAATTTTTCATGGTCCGCGTCGCTGGCTTGCGCGGGCAGCAGCAACGCAGGATCGAAGAGCTGTCGATCGATGGCCGCACGCCATCCGAACAACTTGCCGACACTGTTGCCGCCGCCGACCGGTTGATGATCCAACAGCAAAAGCTATGGCGCAAGTTGATGCGGGAACTGGCTGGCGAAGGCATTAAGATCGTTCAACCATCTGCGATAGGAAAGACCCTGCAGACGCAAGTGGGCAAATATTTCCGCGAACAAATCTTGCCAGTGCTCACCCCGCAGGCACTGGACCCTGCGCATCCGTTTCCCTTCATTCCCAACCAAGGCTTGAGCCTCATTTTCGACATGCGCCGCAAGGATGATGGAGAGGTTGTGCGGCAATTGGTCTTGATCCCGCAATCGCTCGCCCGCTTTGTCCGGCTGCCTGGCCTTGGCACACGGTTTGTCACCATTGAGGCGTTGATCAAACATTTTGTGGGCCAGATGTTCCCCGATTATCGGCTGATCGCCGCTGGCGCATTCCGCATTATCCGCGACAGCGATATCGAAGTGGAGGAAGAGGCCGAAGACCTGGTCCGGTATTTCCGCAGCGCGATCAAACGCCGCCGTCGCGGGCGGATTATCCGGCTGAAGCTGGAAAAAGGCCTGCCAAGTGAATTGGCGACGTTGATCCGTACCGAACTTGGCGCAGGCGCGTCGATTGTTGTTGAAACTGTCGGTTTCTTGGGGATTGGCGATTTGAGTCAATTGGTAGACGAAGACCGCCCAACGCTGAAATTCCCGCCTTATTCGCCGCGTTTCCCCGAACGCATATTGGAGCATGATGGCGATTGTTTTTCGGCGATCAGCCAAAAAGACATCGTCATCCACCACCCATATGAAAGCTTCGACGTCGTGCTCGCGTTCCTGCAACAGGCCGCACTTGACCCCGACGTCGTCGCCATAAAGCAAACCCTGTATCGCGCCGGCAAGCAATCCGGCGTCATCCGTGCGCTGTGTGAAGCGGCTGAGGCTGGCAAATCGGTCACTGCCATTGTCGAACTCAAGGCACGGTTTGACGAAGAACAAAATCTCCATTGGGCGTCGCAGTTGGAAAATTCGGGCGTTCAGGTGGTCTACGGCTTTGTCGACATGAAAACCCACGCCAAAATTTCGTTGGTCGTCCGGCGTGAGGCAGATGGCTTTCGCACCTATTGCCATTTGGGCACGGGCAATTATCACCCAATCACCGCCAAAGTATATACCGACATCAGCTTCTTCACCGCTGACCCGCGCGTCGGCCATGATGCCGGACAGATATTCAATTATATCACCGGGTATATCCCGCCAACCGAGTTGAAGCTGTTGACCATGAGCCCGCTTGGCTTGCGGGAAAAGGTCATGTCGTTAATCGACGATGAAATCGCCCATGTTGCTGCTGGACGGCCCGGCGCGGTTTGGGCCAAGGTCAACTCGCTGGTCGATAAAGCGGTCATCGATAAATTATATGAGGCAAGCGAGGCGGGCGTAGAAATCGACCTTGTGGTGCGCGGTATTTGTTGTCTGCGACCCGGTGTGAAGGGCATGTCGTCGCGCATCCGCGTAAAGTCGGTCGTTGGCCGCTTTCTGGAACATAGCCGCATCTGGGCGATGGGCAATGGCGCAGATTTGCCCAACCCCGACGCGAAAGTCTTCATCTCCTCGGCGGACTGGATGTCGCGCAATTTCGACCGCCGCGTCGAATATATGCTGCCCATCGAAAACTCTACGGTACATGACCAGATCCTTGATCAGGTTATGGTTGCAAACCTGCTCGACAACCAGCAAAGTTGGATGCTCCGTTCCGACGGGCGTTATGAAAGGGTGAAAGCCGGAAGCATGCCATTTAATCTGCATCATTATTTCATGACCAATGCGTCGCTTTCGGGACGCGGAGGCGCGCTCGCAGATGACAAGAAGGTTCCAACGCTGAGCCTCGTCCGACAAAGATGAAGGCGGTGCGTCAGGCCGTCATAGATATTGGCTCCAACACTGTCCGGCTTGTGGTATATGCAGGCGCACCGCGCGCGCCTTTGCCCATTTACAATGAAAAAAGCCGCGTAAAACTGGGCGCGTGCCTTGCAGGCGACGGCGAAATTGACAAGGCGACGATGAAAAAGGCGCTGGCCGCATTGGCCCGCTTTGAAACGCTTGCGCGCACGATGAAGGTCGACAGCATGCGCGTGGTCGCCACCGCCGCGACGCGTGAAGCGAAAAATGGTCAGGAATTGGTCGATAGGGCCGCCGCCTTGGGCATCCGCATCGATGTGCTGGACGGCGATGCAGAGGCCACAGCGGCGGGTTATGGCGTGTTGAGCGATAATCCCTTCGCCAATGGCTATGTCGGCGATCTGGGCGGCGGCAGCCTTGAACTTATCCGCATCGCCGACGGCAAATTGGGCGCGCGGGTGTCGCTGCCGCTGGGCACATTGCGGCATGACATATTGACGGGCAAATCGCCCAAGCAAATCACGCAAATGCTGCGCGACGACATCGCCAGAACGATGGGCAAAAACGCCTTTCCGATAGAAACCGGCCTGCCTTTTTACATAATCGGCGGTTCGTGGCGGACGTTTGCGCGCCTGTACATGCATGAAACCGGCTATCCACTGACCATATTATCCAATTATGAAATGCCGCCTGAGGCGCCCGAATTGCTTACGCCGCTGGCGCAAGATCGCGAGGCGCTGACCCGGTCAAACGTCATCGCGGCGGGCCGTATTTCGGCGCTGCCCGGCGCGACCGCTTTGTTGGGTGGCATCGTCGGACTGTTACAGCCCAGCAAGCTTGTGACGAGCATCTCCGGCCTGCGTGAGGGGTTGTTGTATGAACAACTAACACCCGCCGAGCGCAGCCAAGACCCGTTGATCGAGGCGGCCCGCTTTGAAGGCGAGCGGCTGGGCCGTTTTCCCTTTCACGGCGATGCGCTTGCCCAATGGATTGCGCCGGTCTTTGCCGGACAAAGCGTGCATGATGCCCGCCTGTGCCGCGCGGCGTGCTTGCTGTCCGACAGCGTGTGGAACGTAAACCCCGAATATCGCGCCGACCACGCGCTTGACCTTGGATTGGACGGCAGTTGGCCCGGCGTCAGCGCCAGCGACCGCGCGGTGATCGCGGCGGCATTATGGACGGTGCACGCCGGAAAGCGGACCTTGCCCGAAATGTTGGCCGCCTTGGCCAAGCCCGGCGCGCTGGCGCAAGCCGTGATCTGGGGCCTAGCCATCCGCTTAGCCCACCGCCTCGACGGCGGCACTGGCGGCGCATTGGCCGACAGCCGCATCGACGGCGACGGCACAACGTTACGGTTGCACTTAAGCGGCTCGGCCGTGCGCTTGCCGTCGAACAGCGTGTTGCGGCGTTTGCAGGCATTGGGCGAAGCGCTGGGCTATGAACAAGCGGAGATTATGGGTTGAGGGTGTAGGAGTGGCCGGTCGTGGTCCGTTGTCATCGCGCCCCATCGTCATCCTGAATAACTAATATGGTTCACGCAGAGGCGCAGAGTATCACAACCTCCCCACCCCCTCACCCCATCGGGTACAATATCTCTTTCGTCACCTTGTGCACGGCGGTCATCACCTCATCGCTCAGCTTTAGGTCAATCGCCGCAAAAATGTCGTCGAGTTGCTCTTCCTTGCTCACGCCAACCATCGTTGACGCGACAAAGTCATGTTGTTTTGACCAGGCCGTTGCCAGCGTCACGGGCGACATGCCCGCCTCTTGCGCAATCGCGACAATCCGCATCGTGCTTTCCAACGCGCGGGGTCCGGCGAAGCGTTGTGCCATTTCGACCTGACGCGATCCGGCCATTTCGAGATAGCGGGAGAAACGCGCGCCTTCGGGGCGGGCGCCGTCGAGATATTTGCCTGACAACACGCCGCCACCCAGCGGCGAGTACGGCAGCAACGATATGCCCTCCAGACGGCAGACTTGTTTCAATTCATCTTCAAACCGGCGGTTGTTGATCGAAAAATTATTCTGGATGCTTTCATAACGCGCCACGCCCAGCCGTTCGGACGTCGCCAGCGACTTCATCAGGCCATAGCTTGTTTCATTCGAACAACCCAAAACGCGGACCTTGCCCGACCGCACCAGCTCATCGAGCACCTCCATCGTTTCGTCATAGGCAAGGCCGTGGTCGGGCCAATGCGTTTGATAGAGGTCGATATAATCGGTCTGCAAACGGCGCAGGCTTTCTTCGACTGCGGTGATGATATTGTGGCGGTCAAGCGTGGTCATGCCGCCGCGTTTGGGGGATTTGAACCAAGTGTGGCTTGGGCCAGAAACCTTGGTTGCCATGATGATCGCGTCGCGGTTCTTACCCTTCATCCAGCGGCCAATAATATCCTCGGTCCGGCCAACCCATTTGATGTCGGGCGGCACGGGATAGCCTTCGGCGGTGTCGAAAAAGTTGATGCCCGCGTCCAGACATTTGTCGAGAATGCGGTGCGCCTCCGCCTCCTCAGTTTGTGACCCGAAGGTCATGGTGCCCATGCAAATGTCGGACACGTAAACAGCGCTTTTGCCAATGCGACGATGTTCCATAATTCTCTGCCTATCCCGAAGCTTATTATTGTCCGGCCGCGCCAACGACCAAAAAGGCGAGCGTAGCAAGCAACCCTGCCACGCGGTTTGAACGGAAATTGCCAAGCGCGTTACTGCCATCGGATTTCAGCGATGCGACTTGCATGGCCAAAGGAAAGGCGACGGGAAGGAGCGCGACCAACGCCTGCTTTTCGGGCCGAACGCTCCAAATCGCCATGCCCCATCCAAGAATCGTCAAGACGTAGAACGCCGCCACGCCAAGCCGGACGCTGCCGCCCAGACGCAAGGCGCTCGATTTAATCCCGACCAAGGCGTCATCTTCGCGGTCTTGCATGGCATAGATGGTGTCATAGCCAACGACCCAGAATATCGTGCCCGCATAGAGCCAGAACATCGCGGCATTGGCCTGCCCCATGATCGCCACCCAGCCGACCAACGCACCCCAGCTAAACACCAGCCCAAGCCAGACTTGCGGCCACCACGTAATGCGCTTCATAAAGGGGTAGGCCGCGACCAGAAGGATGCTGCTGACCGCGACAATTTGCGCCTCCCACCGAAGTTGCACCAGCACCAACAGGCCAAGAGCGCATAAGCCAAGCAGGAACGCCCACGCGCCGCGCACACCAATATCGCCGCTGGGCAAGGGCCGCGATGCCGTGCGCGCGACTTGCGCGTCGAGATCGCGATCAACAATGTCATTATACACGCACCCTGCCCCGCGCATGACAATCGCGCCCAGCAGCATCCATAATGCAAGGTCCCAACGCGCAATCAGCCCGCCCGAAAGCGCCAGCCCGAATACACAAGGCCAAAACAACAACCACCAGCCAATCGGGCGGTCCAACCGCGCCAAAAGAACGAGCGCGCGCAGCTTCACCGGCAACAGGGCAATGACGCCGGTATATTCGCTGTCGGGGACAAGTTTAGTCGTCATGGCGAAGGCCCTGCCAAAATTTATCGCGCACGTCATCTGCGAAGTTGCAGCAATATAAGTTCGCAGATGACGCCGCCCGCTTTTGCAGCTAGACGCAAGGAAATGCCCGCAACCCCCGCCTGGCCCCCAAAATCAACGCCGCGCTTGTTTGTGGAAAAACCGCTGGCGCTTGGAGCGACCCTAAACATCGCGGGCAATAGCGCGCATTATCTGTTGAGTGTGATGCGCCTGAAAGAAGGTGCGCCGGTCAAATTGTTCGACGATATTTCGGGCGAGTATCTTGCCACCGTCACGAATATCGGCAAACGCGACCTTGATCTTACGGTTGAAGCAAAACTGCGCGAACGCGAAACGGCGCCCGATCTATGGATTGCCCAAGCGTTGATCAAAAAGGACCGCCTTGACTGGATCGCCGAAAAGGCGTGCGAATTGGGTGTGGCGCGTTTTGTGCCCGTGCTCACCGCGCGCTGCGTGGTCGATAAGGTGAAGGATGATCGCCTGCGCGCGCATATGATTGAAGCCGCCGAACAATGCGAACGCACCGCCTTGCCGCAGATTGCGCCGCTGACAAAACTGGACGCTCTGTTAAAGGATTGGCCAGCCGACCGGATATTGTATTTTTGCGATGAACGGGGCGGCGCGCCGATTTTGGAGGCCATAAGTGAGGGGCCAGCGGCCATATTGATCGGGCCGGAGGGCGGCTTCACCGATAGCGAAAATGCCTTTGTTCGCGCGCATCCCAAAGCGCGTCCCGTGTCGCTTGGCCCACGCATATTGCGGGCGGATACGGCGGCGGTTGCCGCAATATCGGTTTGGATGGCAAAGAATGGCGACTGGTCGGCGTAGCGCCATATCGGCACATGCAGTCAGTCACGATATTGCAACGATGATATGGTCACATGAATCTACTGGCAATATCGCCACGACATTTCTAAACCGCGCGCCATGAGTACAAAAACCGTTACCGACCGCATCGAGCCCGTCATCGAAACGCGCGATCAATTGGTCGCCACAATATCCAAGGGTGAAAAGCCCAAGGATCGCTGGCGCATTGGCACCGAGCATGAAAAATTCGTGTATAATCGCAGCGATCATCATGCCCCATCTTATGACGAACCGGGCGGCATCCGCGATTTGTTAATGGCGATGACCGAATTTGGTTGGGAGCCAGTGTACGAAAACGGCAAAGTTATCGCGATGAGCGGCAGCGACGGTGCCATCAGTCTTGAGCCTGCTGGGCAGCTTGAACTCTCCGGCGCGCCTTTAGAAAACCTGCACCAAACCTGCGCCGAAACCGGGCGGCATTTGAAACAGGTAAAGGCCATTGGCGACAAGACGAACACCAGCTTTTTGGGCCTTGGGCTTTGGCCTGACAAGACCCGCGCTGAATTGCCGATCATGCCCAAGGGGCGGTATGACATCATGCTGCGCCATATGCCGCGCGTTGGCAGCATGGGCCTCGACATGATGCTGCGCACCTGCACTATTCAGGTTAATCTTGATTATTCCAG
This sequence comes from Sphingorhabdus sp. EL138, assembly GCF_945882965.1. Taxonomy (GTDB): domain Bacteria; phylum Pseudomonadota; class Alphaproteobacteria; order Sphingomonadales; family Sphingomonadaceae; genus Sphingorhabdus_B. The sequence goes on along the minus strand of NZ_CAMCWY010000011.1, from coordinate 34,071 downwards.
CGAAGCCGACATGGCGCACAAATTCCGGACATCGCTTGCGCTGCAACCGCTTGCCACCGCTTTGTTCGCCAATTCGCCATTTTTGGAGGGCAAGCCAAACGGGTATTTGTCCTACCGCAGCCATATCTGGTCCGACACCGATCCGCAGCGCACGGGCATGTTGCCGTTCGTGTTCGACGCCAATTTCGGCTATGAACAATATGTCGACTATATGCTGAAGGTGCCGATGTATTTCGTCTATCGCGACGGCCATTATGTCGATGCATCGGGCCTTGATTTCCGCGACTTCCTAAAGGGCGAATTGTCCGTGCTACCGGGCGAAAAGCCCTTGGCTAGCGACTGGGTAGACCATATGTCCACCGCCTTTCCTGAGGTGCGGTTGAAAAGCTTTCTGGAAATGCGCGGTGCCGATGGCGGCCCGTGGAGCCGCATTTGCGCGCTGCCCGCCTTCTGGGTCGGTTTACTCTACGACCAAAATGCGCTCGATGCCGCATGGGACGAGGTCAAGCATTGGACGATGGAAGAACGCGAGACGCTGCGCAGCGCGGTGCCAGCCCAAGGCCTGAACGCCGCCATACCCGGCGGCGGTAAGTTGTTGGATCTGGCGGGGCGCATCCTCGATATCTCCTCATCCGGCTTGGCCGCGCGCAATTGCCTGAACGCCAGCGGTGACAATGAAACCGGCTATCTCGACCCGCTACGCGAAATCGTCGCCAGCGGCAAAACCGTCGCGGAAATATTGTTGGAAAAATATCACGGCGAATGGAACGGCGATGTCTCGCGCGTCTATGACGAGATGAGCTTTTAGGGTCAGGACCTATTAAATCCACCTTCGCGGCGTCAAAATAGCATCAAACCGCGAAGGTGTATTTAATAGGTCCTGACCCTAAACCCTTAGTGCCGAACTGCCACAGTCGGACTTAAATTTCAGTTTTGTTGCAAAGCTTTGTTGATTCTGTGACAGAGCGCCGTAAACCCCCCATCGAGCATCCGGAGCGCGACTATAATTCCGCCTCCTAAATGCGTCAATCTAGGGAGAAGTTTATGCGTTCCATCCGCTCAATCATGGCATCCAGCACCGCTATCGCGGTTGCCACTGCCGGCCTTTTCATTGCGCCTGCCGCTTTTGCGCAGGACGAAACCGCGCAAAACAGCGCCGCTTTGGGTGAAATCGTTGTCACCGCACAACGTCGCGAAGAAAATCTGCAGGATGTGCCATTGTCCGTCACCGCCGTCAGCGGTGATCAACTTGACGCGCTGACCGCAGGTGGTGTCGATATTCGCGGCATGTCTGGCCGCGTGCCAAGCCTGTTGGTCGAATCCTCCTTTGGCCGCACCTTCCCGCGCTTCTATATTCGCGGCCTTGGCAACACCGACTTTGACTTCAACGCATCACAACCTGTCAGCTTGATTTATGATGATGTTGTTCTGGAAAACCCAATCCTTAAGGGCTTCCCGATTTTCGATATGGAGCGTGTTGAAGTGCTGCGCGGGCCGCAGGGCACCTTGTTTGGCCGCAACACCACCGCTGGTATCGTCAAGTTCGATAGCGTCAAGCCAAGTGACGTCGCTGGTGGCTATGGCAAAATCTCTTATGGCCGTTTTAACGCCATCAATGCCGAGGGCGGCTTTGGCGGCCCCTTGGGCGAAAAGGTCAGCGTCCGGGTGTCGGGCATGTACCAAACCCAAGACGATTATATCGACAATGTCCTGCCCGCCAAGACCACACAGGACGCATTTGAAGGCTATAAGGAGTATGCCGCGCGCATACAGTTCCTGATCAAGCCAAGCGATGATTTCGATATCTTGCTCACCGGCCAGTTCCGTTCGTTGGACGGCACCGCACGCGTGTTCCGCGCCAATGTGTTCACACGCGGCCAAGAAGGCATGAACGCAAACTTCGACCGGTATCGCGTATCAACCGACGGCAAGAACGAACAACGCGTCGACACACAAAATATGACAGCGCGCATGACCTATGATGCTGGCCCGCTGTCGTTCGTTTCGGTCACCAGCTATTGGAAGGGTGATGCAACCTCCGTCGGCGATGTCGATGGTGGTTTTGGCGCCAACTTCTTGCCACCCAATCTGTATGGCCCCGGCGAAATTCCCTTCACCGCCGAAACCCGCGACAGCGTGCCAAATCTGACACAGTTCACGCAGGAATTCCGCATCGCCAGCAACACTGACGGCCCGTTAAGCTATCAGGCTGGCGTCTTCTACTTTGACGAAGAGCTTGAGATTGTTTCGGAAAATTACGCAACCTTGGGTGACCCAAATAACGCCGTCGATGGCGTCAACATCCTTGTCTCGCAGGTTCAGGATAGCAAGGCCTATGGCGTATTCGGTTCAATGACCTATCAGTTGACCGACAAGTTCAGCGTCACCGGCGGATTGCGTTATAATGACGACAATCGTGACTTTGTCGCCGTGCGCAGCAAGGATAGCCAGTTCCCCAGCTTCCTGCAAAACCCGCTTGGCACGGTGCGCCGTGATGTCAGCGACAATAACCTGACCTGGGACCTCAGCGGCACTTATGCGGCCACCGATGATGTGAACCTGTATGCCCGCGTTGCCCGTGGGTATCGCGCGCCGTCGATACAGGGCCGCATCCTGTTCCCGCCTGCAACCGCAACGCCTTTGGAAAGCGGCGTGACGGTTGGCAAATCGGAAACGATCACATCCTATGAAAGCGGGATCAAATCGACCTTGCTCGACGGACGTGCGCGTTTCAACATCAACAGTTTTTATTATGAGCTGAAAGATGCGCAACTGACCGCAGTGGGCGGCGGCGTAAACGCCAACCGCTTGATCAACGCCGATATGGTCCGTGGCTATGGTTTTGAAGCCGACATTGAGTTCAAGCCCGTGCCGCAACTGTTGTTGACCGCTGGCTTAAGCTATAACAACACCAGCATTCAGGATACGGGCCTGACCACCGCAGCCTGTGGCGCAACACGCGTGGATACGTTCCCGAACGTGTCCTTGTGCACCCCGCTTGACCCAGTCGTCGTTGCCGCAGCGCCCTTCTCCGCCGCCATCGTCAACATCGACGGCAACAGCTTGCCACAGAGCCCCAAATGGATTGCCAACTGGACCGCCCGTTATGGCGTGCCTGTTGGAAATGGTGAAGTCTATGCCTTCACCGATTGGGCCTACCGGTCGAAAATCAACTTCTTCTTGTATGAATCGGTTGAATTCCAAGACAAACGCATGCTTGAAGGCGGCGTGCGCATTGGCTATAAAACCGACGCATTCGATATTTCGGCATTCGTCCGTAACATCACCAAGGATACGTCGGCTGTTGGCGGCATCGACTTCAACAACCTGACCGGCTTCGTCAACGAACCGCGTATCTGGGGCGTTGAAGCCGGGTTCAAATTCTAAAGGCCGAACATTCAAAAATCCGTGTCACGCCTGCGAAAGCGGGGATCCATGGTCCGAACGCGCGGTGTAAACCAACCCGTCAGGCCATAGACCCCCGATCAAGCCAGGGGTTTCAATCTTTTGAACGGCACATGTATTGTCGAAAGCAGACTTGCCCCCTTCGCATATCGGCGTTAAGGGCACCTTTCTTCGCTGAAAAGCGGAGCGCAGGAGTTTAGCTCAGTTGGTAGAGCATCGGTCTCCAAAACCGAGGGTCGTGGGTTCGAGTCCCCCAACTCCTGCCATTTTCTTAAATGGTTTAGCTGGTTTTAGGGCTTAGGTGTTTCGGTAACTAGGTTAATTGTCTTTTTCCTTTCCTTCGCGGCTTTGCGTGAGCCACACCGTCACCTCCCCCAAACCGTCACCCTGAACTTGGTTCAGGGTCCATTTCTCGTCTCTACCCTTCGGTCTGCGTGGCACGATGGATGCTGAACCGAGTACAGCATGACGCTTGGGGGGAATGCGTCTTCGCGCCTTCGCGTCTTTGTGTGATACAATAACGGGCGCAACGCGGCCCCCCACTCACAGCACACTCTGGCTACACCCTCAACCCGCCTTGCGCTTAGTCACCTGATGATAAACCAACACAATCACCGCGCCGATGGCAAGGCCGACGACGCCGCTCATCGCCGCATCGGCGACCCAGGCCAAGGCGCCTTCATATAGGCCCAGAAACTCTGCGGGGTGGATGCCAAAGCCGTGGACGATGATCTGCCCGCCAACCCACAGCATTGCGGCGGTGCCGATGGTCGACAGGGCGGCGAGCAATTTGGGCATGCCTATGACAAGCGCGCGGCCAATGGCTTGCGACCCGGCGTTTTCGCGTCCCGCCAACTTCAATCCGATATCGTCCATTTTCACGATCAGGCCAACGACGCCATAGACCCCGATGGTGACAATGATGGCGACAAAGGCCAATGTCCCCGCCTCCAACCAGATCGATGTTTCGGCAAGGCCCTTCACTTCATTAAGGGCAATCGCCATGATTTCGGCGGACAGGATGAAGTCGGTGCGGACCGCGCCCTTGACCATCACGGCCTCATGTTCGGTGCTGGTCAGCTCCGCAAGCTCCTCGACTAAGCTCACTTCTTCATGCGGGGCAATTTTTTCCCACACTTTCTCTGCGCCCTCAAAACATAAATATGCGCCGCCGAGCATCAATATCGGCGTGATCGCCGATGGCAGGAACAGGCTTAGTAACAAAGCGACCGGCAAGATGATCACCAGCTTGTTAAAAAACGACCCCTTGGCAATGCGCCAGATGATCGGCAATTCGCGGTCAGGGGTAAAGCCCGTGACATATTGCGGCGTCACCGCCGTATCATCGATAACAACCCCCGCCGCCTTGCTGCCCGCCTTACCCGCAGCGGCGGCAACATCATCAACGGACGCCGCCGCAACTTTTGTAATTGTGGCAATATCATCAAGAAGCGCAGCAAGACCGGAGGGCATGTGGGGGGGTTCCTTGGCAAGTTTGAGCCTCAGCAGATACCCAGAATCTGCGCTAATTCAAGGCACTTCAATATCGCTTATGCGGCCAATGCGCTTTGCTATATCGGCCTTGCCCAGTTTTGTTTGGCATCTTGCGTTGCGACGAATCCATCGCTACAGACTTGGTCTTTCCGAAATAGGAACCTATATCGCTCTCGACCCGCCGGTCGGAGCGCTGGCGGCTATCCTCGGGATCGAACAGGAAGAAACGATATGGCAAAGAATAGCCCCGGTGAATTCATCCGTCAGGTACGGACCGAAGTCGGCAAGGTCGTATGGCCCTCCCGCCAAGAAACCGTGCAGACCGCGATCATGGTGTTGATCATGACGATCATCTTGGCCATCTTCTTTTTAGGCGTCGACGCGGTGTTTGCCGCAATCGTAAAGGGACTGCTCGCGCTGGCCGAAGGCTAAGCGCAGACCCTACAGAGAGTTTTGGGGAATAGAAATATATTATGGCACGCTGGTACATCATTCACGCTTATTCGGGCTTTGAAAACAAGGTCCGCGACCAGATTCTGGCCGAGGCAGAGCGCATTGGCCTCACGCAGTTGGTCGAAGCCATCGAGGTTCCAACCGAACAGATCACTGAAGTGCGGCGCGGTAAGAAGATTAAGGCCGAGCGCAAATTCTTCCCCGGCTATGTTCTGGCAAAGTTGAACATGAACGACGACGTCTATCACTTGGTCAAGAACACGCCAAAGGTCACTGGATTTTTGGGCGCGGGTAACAAGCCGCAGCCAATCACCGAGGCCGAAGCCGCCCGCATCCTCAACACCAAACAGGAACTTGAAGCCGCGCCCAAGAAGCGCGTTTCGGTCGACTATGAAATTGGCGATCAGGTCAAGGTGCTTGGCGGACCATTTGCAAGCTTCAACGGCTTGGTCGAAGAACTCGACTTCGACAAGAACCGCGTCAAGGTATCCGTCAGCATCTTCGGCCGCGCAACACCGGTCGAGCTGGACTTTGAAGAAGTTGAATTGATGAAGTGACGGTCCCCCCGACCGTCACGCATCCAACCGTCACCCTGAACTTGTTTCAGGGTCCATTTCTCGTCCCTACCCTTCGGTCTGCTTGGCACTATGGATGCTGAACCAAGTTCAGCATGACGTTGTGGGGAAATGCGCCTCGGCGTCCTCCGCGCCTCTGCGTGAACCCTTTTCCGTCGCCCCCCGGCCGCAGCGCTTGCTTTTCCGGCGCGCTTCACCTAACCGCACCCTTCTCCTGATGAGAATCAGCAGAACCGGTGCGGGAGGAAGTCGCCAATGCAATTTGGCGACAACCGTTTGACCGCTTAATTTGACCCGCCGTCGCTGAAGCTTTGGCGGGGAAAGAATGAAAGGACGCCACATATGGCAAAGAAAATTGACGGCTATATCGGCCTGCAAGTTGCTGCAGGTTCGGCCACCCCATCCCCGCCAATCGGCCCTGCTTTGGGTCAGCGCGGCGTGAACATCATGGAATTCTGCAAGCAGTTCAATGCGGCGACCGCCGACATCGAAAAAGGCACGCCGATTCCAACCAAGATCACCGTTTTTTCCGACAAGAGCTTCACCTTCATCATGAAGGCACCGCCCGCGACCTTTTTGATCAAAAAGGTTTTGGGTTTGAAGGCCGGTTCGAAAGAGCCAGGCAAAGTGTCGGCTGGTAAAATTACCCGTGCACAATTGGAAGAAGTCGCGACCATCAAAATGGCCGACCTCAACGCGAACGACATGGACGCGGCCGTAAAAATCATCGCAGGCTCGGCTATCGCCATGGGTCTCGAAGTCGTGGAGGGTTAAGAACATGGCCAAGCTAACCAAAAAAGCAAAGTCGCTCGCGCATCTCGATGCTGACAAATTGTACGGCGTTGATGAAGCGTTGAAGACCATCAAGGAACTGGCGACTGCCAAGTTTGACGAAACGATTGAAGTCGCGTTGAACTTGGGCGTTGACCCCCGTCATGCCGACCAAATGGTACGCGGCATGGTTTCGCTTCCTGCTGGCACCGGTAAGGACATGAAGGTTGCCGTGTTTGCACGTGGCGACAAGGCAACAGCGGCAACTGCTGCTGGTGCGGACAAGGTCGGCGCAGAAGACCTGATGGAAGATATGCTGGCTGGCAATCTCGATTATGACCGCGTCATTGCAACGCCGGACATGATGGGCATCGTTGGCCGCTTGGGTAAGACCTTGGGTCCAAAGGGCCTGATGCCAAATCCAAAGCTTGGCACGGTTACGATGGACGTTGCCGAAGCCGTGAAGGCGGCAAAGGCCGGTCAGGTTGAATTCCGCGTTGAAAAGCAAGGCATCATCCACAGCGGCATCGGCAAGAAAAGCTTCTCCGATTCCGATCTGCGCAAGAATTTCGACGCTTTGGTCGACGCTATCGTCAAGAGCAAGCCAAGCGGATCAAAGGGCAAATATGTCCGCCGCGTGGCGATCAGCTCGTCCATGGGCCCTGGCCTCAAGATCGATCTGACAGACGTCGCCGGCGCGTAACGCGCTTCACAATATGCACAAAAAAGGGGCTGGAGGGAAACCTCCGGCCCTTTTTGTTTAGGTGGCACGCACGCCGCCGACTGCGCCGATTATCGCCGCGACCTCCATGCCCCACCCTTGCGTCGCCTCAGCGCAGGCTGGGGCCCATCCCGCCCATCGATCAAAAGCAAAGTGCGCAGTCGCAAATAATCAAAGCCATTCAATCTAGCGGAACTATTTCCACAGGCAGATCATCGGCCTTTGCCCGGCGATATTGTTCGGGCCAGTGCGCGAACGGGCGCACCGCACCGGCACTGCGCCATCGTTGGACGCGGGCCAGATCCAGATCGGCATAGACCCATGCCCCCCGCCCTTCTGCCCCTATGGCCAGCACGCCATCATCCGGACTATCGCCATCTGGGGGAACGAAAACACCCGCTGCGCCATAATTTTCGTCGAGCGCAGGTGACCAGGGTGCCATGCCGACCGTTGGCGCTTGCACCACGAAAATCTGGTTTTCCAATGCCCGTGCCTGCGCGCCGATCCGGACCCGATAATAGCCTTGCATACTGTCGGTGCAGGACGGACACAGGATAAGCCGCGCACCTGCGGCGGCCTGCGTCCGCGCGATCATCGGGAATTCGACATCATAACAGGTCGAAATGCCCATCATGCCCAAAGGCGTGCGGAAAACGCGCAAGTCTGTCCCGCCCTTAATGTCCCAGGATTCTCGTTCAAAACGTGTCATCATGATCTTGTCCTGATGTCCACTCTGCCCGTTGGGTAGATATAAGCTTGCCCGGTTGACGACCCTTCCGTCATCCAAAGCATGCGGGCGTGTTCCGCCAAGCACTGTGACGCCAAACTTTCGCGCCAGATCGGTATAATGGGCATCAATCTGCGGCCCCAGCGCCACCACCGCGCGCAAGGACGCGTGCAGGTCACTGGCGGTTGGTTTGTCGATCGCAGCCAGTTCCATCGCCGCATATTCGGGATATACCAAAAGCTGCGCGCGCTGCGCTAACGCATCGGCCGTCCAAGCCGCGACTTTGCCTTGCCATTCGACGAAGCTCGTTGGTTGCCCAATGGGATATTGGGCGGCAGCAATGCGAACGGGCGCGGTCACAGGTCCCGCATCCAAAATTGCATCTGATGCGGGCTTTCGACCGCATCGCCAAGGTCCAGCCATTTCAGCATAGTTGTCAATCCCTCCACTGGTGCATAGCCGCGCGCCCGCCAAAAGGGAGAGAGGTCGCGGGGCGAATCCGGGCGCATAGGATGATCCTCTCGACGGATCACGGCACAAAAGCTGGCTTGAACCGCGCCTGCGGCCCGTGCCGCCGTCTCACGCGCGTCGAAAAATTGATGGCCGATACCCTGTCCGTGATGATCGGGGAGCAAAACCGACTCCCCGAAATAGAATATCCGCGCGACATCCATCCCGTGGGCCCGCAAGGGTAACTGAAATTCTGGCTTCTGACCTGCCATTGGGGACGCGGTTGCCGCACCGACCACCGCATCGCCATCATGCGCAACGATCAGCACCGCGCCGGGTTCGCGGATAAACTCCGCAAGATATGCCGCTTCATAATCCGCCGTGCCGTCGTACAGATAAGGCCAAGCCCGAAAAATGCGTATCCGCAGATCGGAAAGCGCCGGAATCGCCGCGTGGCGCTCGTGCGGATCTGTCAAACTGCGGACGCGGATCGTCATGAAACCTGCGCGATCCAGTCGGTTAAATTATAATAGACCGACACGCGCGCAATCTTTCCTTCAGTAATATCAAAAAAGCCGCCCGCCGGCAAAACATAGCTTTGTCCATGTGCAGGCGGGAAACCTTCGTCGGCGAACTTATACACGCCATGCACCATGAATTCGGCTGCGGCGCGGGTCCCGTCCGTGCTGGTCATGACAATGATGTCCTGCAACTGTTCGCTATAGGCATGGTCCATCCGCCCCAGAAAAGCGCGGAACGCATCCTTGCCGGTTTCGCGCGCACCCTGATTGATATGATGCGCCACATCGTCTGTTAGGCAGGCCAATATAGCGTCAATGTCCATAGCGTTAAACGCGGCATAATAACGCTCTATCAGCGCCATAGTATTTTCACGGACATCAGGCATATCTGCTCCTATCTTGCGTTGAATCTTTAGAACGACCTGATTAAATTAGCGCGGCAAAGCCTGTCCAGTAAGATAAATTATCCAAAGATACACAAGTTTTAGGCTGGCCAGTGCATTTGTCCTACCCAAATCACCAAACCCCAATCCACCAAAAACCCCTTTCCTAAAACCTATATGGTGATTTATATTTCATATTCTATCCAATAAAGGAAAGAACATGAATAATGAATGGCTGCAAATACAAGCGAACAACGGCGTGTGTGAGATTGGTACTGAACTGGAACACGACCCCGACATGACCGAAATCCGCAATGATTATCGGTGGACCCCCCAAGTGCCAGCGCGCTTTTTTGGAGGCGCTTGCCTATGGCGGCAGCGTCCTGCGCGCGGCGAAGCATGTGGGTAAGTCGCCGCGATCGGCGTATAATTTGCGCTTGCGCGGGACGGCGCGGCTTTTGCTTTGGGCTGGGACGCAGCAATTTTGGTGTCGCGTTATGCGTTGCAGGACATGCTCATGGACCGCGCGGTGAACGGCTATGAGGAAATTTCGACCAAGCAGGAGGATGGCACAACATTGCGCGGGCGGTTTGACAACCGGTTGAGCAAGGGCCTGCTTGACCGGCTGGATCGTTTGGCCGACGCGCAGGCGGTGCGGGGCAGCCGGAACGCGCATATACAATGTATCGTGCAGGATTTTGAAAGCTTCCTCGACCTGATCGAAGATGGCGGCACGGGGGCGCAGGCCGCTTCGTTTTGCGCCGCGCGCGACGATGGTCCCGCGCCCGAAGTTTCTGGCGCGCACAATGCCGCATTTGGGTGTGAACTTGGTAGGATTTCCGCCAGTGAAAGGGCCGTGCCAGACATTTTGGATGAAGAACCTGCTGTCGCCGCCAACCGGCTTGGCGTGTGGTTTGACGAGGTCGCGCGTGAATGGCGGACAAATTGCCCCAAGCCCGATGGGCACGACGGCGAAATTGTGACCGCCATCGGCTTTTTTGGCGATATGGATTATGAACGGTCGCTTACCTTTGACGATGAGGTCGCCCATTTGGCGGCGTTGCAACGCAAAAGGCAGCCATGGATCGACGCTGCGGCCAAGGCGCGCGATGCCTGGTTCGGCGAGAAGATGGCAGCGTGAGGGTGCTTTTCCCGCATCCTCCGCATGAAACTGGGATGGGGAAGATACAGCGGCGCGAACCCTTGACTCTGGGCCCAACCCTGCTAGTTGCACCCCTGTTCGGTGGAGCGACGGCTTCACCGGCAACCGTCCGAGACAGTTGGTGAGCGGAATTTGCCGTTCTTAATGCCCAGCCTAGACGGGGATAGAGATTTCAGGATTGGCTTTGCCATCCTTCGCCACTGCTCCGACAATATGTCGTGTGCGTTCGGCATGAAACTTCCCCACGGACCAAGTCAGCGTTAGTGCCCATCCGGGTGCTTCGCTTTTCGTGTTGGGCTTGCCCGGTTCGCCGGGACAGCCCGAATAAGGAGTAATGCATGAACCGTTCTGAAAAGACCGAAACAGTTGCATCGCTGAACGCCACTTTTAATGAAGCGGCGGTTGTTGTTGTTACCCGTAACCTCGGGTTGACAGTTGCACAATCGACCGACCTTCGTTTGAAGATGCGTGATGCGGGCGCAAGCTATAAGGTTGCCAAGAACCGTCTTGCCAAAATCGCCCTTGAGGGAACGTCTTATGGTGCATTAGCAGAATTGCTAACCGGACCTACGGCGCTCGCCACATCGTCGGACCCGGTCGCTGCTGCAAAGGTTGCGATCGAGTTCGCCAAGACCAATGACAAATTAGAAATTGTCGGCGGTGCGATGGGTGACACTTTCCTTGATGTAAACGGTGTAAAGGCGCTGGCTTCATTGCCATCGCTCGATCAACTGCGCGCGACGATTATCGGGCTTGTACAAGCACCGGCAACGAAGATTGCGCAATTGACGACCGCACCGGCTGCGAAATTGGCACGCGTTTTTGGTGCCTATGCTGACCAAAAGGCAGCGTAACTTTTTACATGAAACCGGCTGCGTCCATTTGGACGAGCCCTACAGATATGACAGAAAATCGGAGTGTTATTTAAATGGCTGATATTGAAAAGCTCGTAGAGCAACTCTCAACCTTGACCGTTCTTGAAGCGGCTGACCTTGCAAAGGCTTTGGAAGAAAAGTGGGGCGTTAGCGCCGCTGCTGCTGTTGCCGTTGCTGCGCCTGCTGCTGCTGCTGCTGTTGAAGAGCAGACTGAATTTGACGTTATCCTGACCGGCGACGGCGGAAACAAGATTGCAGTCATCAAGGAAGTCCGCGCAATCACTGCACTTGGTCTGACCGAAGCAAAGGCTCTTGTTGAGTCCGCGCCAAAGGCGATCAAGGAAGGCGTGAACAAGGCAGAGGCCGAAGACATCAAGGCGAAGATCCTTGCTGCCGGCGGAACCGTCGAACTGAAGTAACGCCAAGGGCGGCATCCTGAACTTGGTTCAGTATCCATGCCTTTGAGACAAAATGGGCGGCCTAGAAATGGGCCGCCCTTTTTGTGGCAAAGGCGCACATCAACACGTCGCCGGATTTCCTTGAAATCATGCGCAGCAACAGGCAGTCATGGGGCATGAATGATAACGCAGACCTCGCGGCACTGATCCGCAACATTCCGGATTATCCCAAGCCGGGGATCATGTTCCGGGACGTGTCCAGCTTGCTGCTTGACGCACGTGGATATCGCATGACCATTGACCGGATCGCGGCCTTGGTCGATCCAGATACACAGTTGGTTGCCGGTATCGAGGCGCGCGGCTTCATTGTGGCGTCGGCGCTGGCTTATGTCCTTGGCCTTGGGCAATTGATGCTGCGCAAGCCGGGCAAGTTGCCTGGTGACAAAATTGGCACTGATTATACCTTGGAATATGGGACCGACCGCATCGAAATGCATGTCGGTCATGTCCAGCCGGACCAAAAAGTGCTGCTGGTCGATGATCTGATTGCCACAGGCGGCACCGCCCTTGCTGGCGTCGACCTCATCCGGCAAGGCGGCGGGAATGTGGAACAGGCCTTGTTCATTGTCGATTTGCCAGACCTTGGCGGCGCAGAGAAATTGCGGGCGCAAAATATGCGCGTTGACGCCCTCATTGGCTTTGACGGTGACTAGGGTCAGGGTTGCGGATAGCGGCTGGCGCAGGTTCGTATGGCCGATGGTTCGGGCCGCGCGCCGCTGACTTCAAACCGCGCGATATAGCCGCCAAGCTTCAATTGCTCACTAAAGCTCGTCAGGCGGTAGCCAACCGCGTCAAATTCACAGAATAAAAGCTTTGGCGGGATGCCGTGCCGATCCGTCGCCCGGTCGCGATCAACGACGATGACTTCCCCGCCCTTTGCCAGCGCCGGGCGCATCCGCCATAAAAACGCATAAGGCTCTTCAATTTCATGATACATATGCACCATGAATATCCGGTCAAAGCTGTTCTGTGGGAGGCGGGGATCATCGACCGCACCTTCCTTGATCGCCACATTGTCAAGCTGCTCGCGGGTCACGCGCTCGCCCAAACGATCAAGCGCGCCGCGATTGATATCCTGCGCCAAGACACGGCCTTTGGGGCCAACGCGCTCGGCAAGGCGGATGGTGTAATAGCCCTCACCTGCGCCAATGTCGGCGACGGTGGTTCCCAACTGAATGCCTGCCCAATCCATTACATATTCGGCTTCGCCCGCCTCGTCACGCGCGGCTTCGGTCGAAAATTCCGTATCGCCAATGGCAGATACCGTGCGGTCCGGGCGGGGGAATTCCGGTGCAGTTGCGCTTTGCCCGCCACCTGCGCTTTCGGTACAACCGCCCAAAAGCGACAGCCCAAGCATCAGCGCTGCTAGCTTATGGGTTATGACGTTCCGTAGCACCGCTGCCGCGTCTCAGGATTCAGCAAGCGCCGTCGGCGGATTGGCGGATTGGCTGTCGAACGCCATAAAAACGCCCTTCACCCAATCGGGCAAAGGGATAGGGCGATGCACATCAAGGTCCACATGCACGCTCACCATATCCACCGTCGCACGCAAATCGTCCGAACCATCGTCAGTGAGGCCATGAATTTCGACCATCTGCGTCATGCTTGTACGCCCCGTTGCGATGGTCCGCGCCATCACTTCAATCATCTCATCGGGCTTGATCGGTGCAAACCACGTCACGGTGGCTTTCTTCACATGAAATTCCATCGGTGCACCATCGGCATATTCCCAAAACTTCACCGCGCGCCAATATTCAGTGATCGCGACATCTGCATAATCCAGATAGCGGGCGTTGAAGACAACGCCTTGCGCATCGGTTTCCGACCAGCGCACGCGCAAGCTATGATGAAAAGCAAAATCGCCACGTGCCATGTCAAATCGCCTTGGACTGTGCAGGGGTGTTAACACCCATGGATTGCAAATAGCGTTTCACATTGCGCGCAGCCTGCCGCAACCGGTGTTCGTTTTCGACCATCGCAATGCGGACATAACCTTCGCCATCTTCGCCATAGCCAACGCCCGGCGCGACCGCGACCTTCGCCTCAGTGAGCAACTGCTTGGAAAATTCAAGACTGCCCAAATACGCGAGCGCCGGCGGCAAGGGTGCCCAGGCAAACATCGACGCCTTAGGTGGCGGAATATCCCACCCGGCCCGTCCAAACGCTTCGACAAGTATATCGCGGCGTTTGTGATAAAGCTGGCGGTTTTGTTCAACAATGTCCTGCGGGCCATTGAGCGCGGCGCAGGCTGCGGCCTGAATGGGTGTGAAGGCACCATAATCAAGATAGCTTTTCACGCGGGTCATCGCCGCAATCAGATCGCGGTTGCCCACGGCAAAACCGACGCGCCATCCGGCCATGGAATAGGTTTTGGACAGGGAAGTGAATTCCACCGCAACATCCTTACCGCCCTTGACCTGCAAAATCGACGGTGTCGGGTTGCCATCAAAATAGAGTTCGGAATATGCAAGGTCGGACAGTATCCAGACCTTGTTCTCCTTCGCCCATGCGACCAGCCGTTCGTAAAACGCCAGATCAACGGTCTCAGCGGTCGGATTTGACGGATAGTTTACAACCAATATCGACGGACGCGGAACGGTGAAGGCCATGGCACGCTCAAGCGAGCGGAAGTAATTTTCGTCGGGCGTGGTTGGCACCGAACGGATTGTCGCGCCTGCAATGATGAACCCAAAGGTGTGAATGGGGTAGCTTGGGTTCGGCGCCAGAACAACGTCGCCCGGCGCGGTGATGGCGGTGGCTAGACTTGCCAGGCCTTCTTTAGAACCCATTGTCACGACAACTTCATGTTCGGGATCAACATCGACCCCGAAACGCCGCCCATAATAATTCGCCTGTGCTTTACGAAGCCCTGGAATACCCTTGGAGGCGGAATAGCCATGCGCATCGGGCTTCTGCGCCACTTCGCACAGTTTTTCGATCACATGCGGCGGCGGCGGCAAATCGGGATTACCCATGCCGAGGTCTATAATGTCCTCACCCGCGCCGCGGGCTGCCGCACGCATCGCGTTGACTTCAGCGATGACATAAGGTGGCAGGCGCTTCATGCGGTAGAATTCTTCGGACATTGGTTCCCGTTTCCGGTTAGTTAATTACAGAACCGCCCTCATGCGCGAAGTTTTCGTGCATTTCCACAAAAAGCTATTGGCGCACACATTAGCGCGGCCGATTGCCCTTTGCCTTGTGCTTTACACCATGCTTTGATGGAGGTGGACCATCTTTGCGGAACGGACGCGCGCCATCACGACTTTGTCCGCTACTACGTGGTCCGTCACTGCGGAAGTTACCGCCGCGTGGTGGACCATCGCCGCGTGGATTAACGCCCAGTTGCGAACGCTGTGGACGGTCGCCATCGCGGCTCATACGTTTGTTTTCCCGCGCCGCTTCACGCGGTGGGCCATTGGCTTGCACGATTTCGACGTCATTGTCTTCGTCATGCCCCCGTTGCGCAATGGCTTTGGTGAACTTGGCCACAGCAGCCACCGCAATGCCGACATGGGTTTCATTCGCGGCAATGCGGATTGCACCAATGTCGTTCTTGGTCACGCCGCCACGACGGCACAACAATGGCAATATCCATTTGGGGTCAGCATTGTTACGGCGACCGACGTTCAGCTTGAACCAGACGGAATCGTCGAATCCTGCACGATGGTCGTCGCGTGGTCGTTCACGGCTACCGTCATCCAGCAGATCTTCGGCTTGCGGCATCTTGGCACGATGCACACGCACCAAAGCAGCCGCGATGTCTTCTGCAGACATTGTCTCAAGTAATTTTGCACCCAGAGCGCGGTCTTCGTCCTCAACCTCAACTGGGGTCAACAGCGTTTCAAGCAGACGATCATGGTCCTTGGCGCGGATATCCGCAGCGGTTGGAACCTTTATCCAATCCGCCTCGATCTTTGCACCGCGCAGCATGGATTCAACGCGCTTGCGGCGCTGATATGGCACGATCAGCACAGCGGTCCCCTTGCGACCAGCACGACCAGTTCGTCCAGACCTATGCTGAAGCCCTTCTGCATCACGTGGCAGCTCCACATGCACAACCAACGATAGGTTCGGCAAATCGATGCCGCGTGCAGCGACATCGGTTGCGACGCAAACGCGCGCCCGCTGGTCACGCAAAGCCTGAAGCGCCTGGTTCCGCTCGGACTGCGAATGCTCGCCCGACAAGGCAACGACGTTAAAGCCACGCTCGGTCAGACTGGCGTGCAAGCGGCGGACATTTTCACGTGTCGCGCAAAAAAGGATTGCGGTTTCGGCTTCATGCAAACGCAGCAAATTGACCACTGCATTTTCAATGTCCGGTGGAGCGACCGTAACCACTTGATAGCTGATGTCGCCATGGCCGCGGTCTTCGCCAACGGTCGAGATTCGCAGAGCATCGCGCTGATACCGTTTTGCCAGCGAAACAATAGGTTTTGGCATCGTGGCCGAGAACAATAATGTCCGCCGGCCTTCCGGCGTAGCGTTCAATATTTCCTCAAGCTCTTCACGAAAGCCCATGTCGAGCATTTCGTCCGCTTCATCCAAGATCGCGACTTTCAAAGCCGACAGGTCAAGCGCGCCGCGCTCCAAATGGTCGCGCAGTCGTCCGGGGGTGCCAACAACAATCTGCGCGCCTTGGTTCAAAGTGCGGCGTTCTTTCGAAGCGTCCATGCCGCCAACACAGGTCGCAATACGCACACCGGCTTTTCCATAAAGCCACATCAATTCGCGACTCACCTGCAAGGCAAGCTCGCGGGTCGGGGCGATGATGAGCGCAGCAGGCTCGCGTGCGAGGCTAACCAGCCCGCCATCAAGGATTTGGGGGGCCATAGCGAGACCAAAGGCCACGGTCTTGCCCGAGCCGGTTTGTGCCGACACGACCAAATCGCGCCCTATGGCTTCCTCTGCAATAACAGCGTCCTGAACAGGGGTGAGCGTGGTATAGCCACGCGCGGTGAGCGCTTCATCGAGAAGCCGAGGAATATTTACAAATGTCATTATCCCGCGCCTTTGCGCTCTTTTTTACGCAATGTCCATGCTGCGCCGCACAACAAAACAATCTTCGACAATTTCATTTGCTTTGATATGCCTGTCAATATGGCCGACTCATCTGAAATCCCGCCTTTTATGGACCCTAAGCAGTTCATGAAGTTGTTTGAACAAGCCGCCGTGGCCACGACCGACCCTTTAAAGGCCTATCGGGCGGCGTTGGATGCTTGGGGAACGGTGTTGGAACCATTGGCCAAAGCTGGCCGTGACAAGGTCGATACGACAGATCGCCGTTTTGCCGCGCCGCAATGGGAGCATCCCGTATTCGACTTGGTCCGTCAAAGCTATCAGGTCATGTCCCAACATATGTTGGCCGCAGCGGACCAATTGGATGGCTTGCCCGAAAATGACAAAGCAAAAATGGGCTTTGCTCTGCGGAGCATCATCGAGGCGATGAGCCCCGCAAATTCGCCCTTTACCAATCCGGTTGCACTTGAACGCGCCTTGGAGTCCAAAGGCGCGAGCCTGATGTCGGGGATGCAGCACCTGATGCAGGACATACAGCGCGGGCAGTTGACGCATAGCAATTCAGGCGCGTTTACGCTTGGCGAAAACATCGCCGCAACGCCGGGCAAGGTCGTGCACCAAAAGCCTTTGTACCAGCTCATCCAATATAACCCGACAACGGAAAATGTGCTGGAAACCCCGCTCATCATTTTTCCGCCGTGGATCAACCGCTTTTATATTCTCGATCTGACGGCGGAGAAAAGCTTCATCAAATATTGCGTGGACCAAGGCATCACGGTTTTTGTCGTGTCGTGGAAATCGGCAGATGCTTCGATGAAGGATGTTATCTGGGACGATTATATCGCGGCGCAGATCGACGCGATTGATAACGTGCGCGGCGCGCTTGATGTGCCCGATGTCCATACGATTGGCTATTGTGTTGCGGGCACGACCTTGGCGGCAACGCTGGCGATCCTTGCGGCAAACGATGCTGCTGACACAGTGCGCAGCGCGACCTTTTTTACAGCGCAGGTCGATTTCAGTACCAGCGGAGAACTTTTGCATTTTATCGATGATCAACAGATTGCGATGACGGAGGCCCTCAGCGCACCGCAGGGTTATCTGGATGGCCGTTTTCTTGCGCTGACCTTCAACATGCTGCGCGGTAAGGATTTGATATGGTCCACCGTCGTCAAAAATTATCTGCTGGGTGAAGACTATCCTGCGTTCGATTTGTTGCACTGGAATGGCGACGTCACTAACCTGCCGGCCAAATGGCACCGCAACTATCTCGTCGACCTCTATCGCGATAACCGGCTCGTGAAGCCAAATGATTTGTCGGCACTCGGCACCCTAATTGACCTGCGCCTTGTAAAAACGCCGACCTATATTCAGGCCGGCCGTGAGGATCATATTGCGCCAGCTGAGAGCGTCTGGAAACTGCAGGACCATTTCACCGGCCCGACCAAATTCGTGTTGGCAGGCAGCGGCCATATTGCAGGCGTGGTCAATCCGCCTGCGCAAATGAAATACCAATATTGGACCAATGACGCCGCACCAACTTCGCTTAAATCCTTTATTGAAGGTGCAACGGAGACCAAGGGTAGCTGGTGGCCTGATTGGCTTATCTGGCTGACAGAGAAGGGCGACGCACGCGTGCCAGCAACCGGGCCGCGGCAACCGGGCCAAGGCCCGCTGAAGACGCTAGAATCGGCTCCAGGCAGCTATGTGAAGGCACGGTGAGATTCAATTGACGTTTACGTAAACGTCGACTAGTTTCAGCCAGCTTTTTAGGAGAATCGTGATGCAACTGGAATTCAGCCCCGCCGAAATCGCCTTCCAGAAGGAAGTTCGCAATTTCATCGCCGAAAATTACCCCGAAAATCTCCGCTCTGTTCAAGACGAAGGACATGATCTTTCGAAAGAAGATTTCCTGTCATGGCATCGCATTCTCGCCAAAAAGGGCTGGATCGCACCAGCTTGGCCCGTCGAATATGGCGGCACTGGCTGGACCGCGACTGAGCGTTTCATCTGGTCCGAAGAACTCGCCGCAGCAGACTGCGTGGGTACAATGCCCTTCGGCCTGTCGATGGTTGGCCCAGTCATCTACACATTTGGTACCCCTGAGCAGAAAGCCAAGTTCCTCCCCGGTATTCTGTCGGGTGATGATTGGTGGTGTCAGGGATATTCCGAACCAGGCGCTGGTTCCGACCTTGCATCGCTGCGTACAAAGGCCGTTCGTGACGGCGACGATTACGTGGTCAATGGCCAGAAAACTTGGACCACAATGGCGCAGCATGCCGACTGGGGCTTCTTCCTTGTACGCACCGATTCCGATGCCAAGGCCCAAGAAGGCATCAGCTTCCTGTTGATTGACATGAAGTCACCAGGCGTCACCGTCCGTCCAATCATCACCTTGGGCGGCGAGCATGAAGTCAACGAAGTATGGTTGGAAGACGTGCGCGTGCCCGTCGAAAACCGTGTTTATGAAGAAAATAAAGGCTGGACCTGTGCCAAGTTCTTGTTGGCGCACGAACGCACCGGCATTGCTGCAGTTGCCCGTTCAAAGCGCGGCGTGGAGAAGATCAAGGCAATTGCCCGCACTGAACAAGACGGCGACCGCCCATTAATTGCCAATCCATTCTTCAAGCGCAAGATTTCGGAACTTGAAATTGACCTCACCGCTCTTGAATTCACCGAATTGCGCAGCCTTGCCGGCGAAGCATCGGGCAAGGGTCCTGGCCCTGAATCGAGCTTGTTGAAAATCAAGGGATCGGAAATTCAGCAACGGATTACCGAACTCGCACTGGAAGCGGTCGGCCATTATGGCGCGCCATATTTCCGAGGCTTTGGCGAAGGCGACAATGAACACCCGATCGGGCCAGATTATGCACACCGCGCTGCACCGACCTATTTCAACACCCGCAAGACGACGATTTACGGCGGATCGAACGAGATTCAGCGCAACATCATCGCCAAGATGGTATTGGGAATTTAAACACTTCCCCCTCCCGCCTGCGGGAGGGGATAGGGGAGGGTCACTTCCGCGAAAGACTTGACCCGCCCTCCCCCGGCCCCTCCCGCACGCGGGAGGGGAGTACAACCGCCAATAAAGCGACGATGGAGAGACACTTCACATGGATTTCAGCTACACCGAAACGCAGGATATGATCCGCGAAACCCTGAGCCGTTTTTTGGCGGACACCTACGACTTCGATAGTCGTAGCAAGATGATTGCCAGCAGCACGGGACGTGACCCCGGCATTTGGAAAGCTCTGGCTCAAGATCTCGGCATGTTGGGCGCCTCGTTCAGCGAAGACCATGGCGGTCTTGGCGGTGGGCATCTCGAAAACGCTTTAATCATGGAAGAGCTTGGCAAGGTCATCGCGATTGAGCCTTATCTCCAGACCGTCGTTCTGGGCGGTGGCGCGTTGAAGGCTGTCGGCGGCGCAGCTGCGGATGCCGTCATCCCAGAAATTATTAATGGCAATGTCATCATCGCCTTTGCATATGCTGAACCACAGGGCCGCTACAACCTCGCCAATATCCGGACGACCGCGAAGAAGGACGGCGCGAGTTATGTATTGAACGGCCATAAAGGCGTTGTATACGCTGCGCCATGGGCAACGCATTTGCTTGTCACCGCGCGCACCGGCGGGGCAACCACCGATGTAAACGGCGTGTCTTTGTTCCTTATTGACGCCAACGCAAAGGGCATTGTTCGCCGCGATTACCCGACTGTTGACGGGTCTCAAGCATCCGAAATCTATTTCGAGAATGCGGCAATCCCTGCGGATGCGTTATTGGGTGACGAAGGCGCCGGCTTGCCTCTTATTGAACGCATCGTTGACGAAGCAACCGTTGCAGTTTGCGCAGAATCCTGTGGTGTGACTGCAAAGCTGCATCAGGGCACGTTGGATTATGCGCGTCAGCGTAACCAGTTCGGCCAGCCGATCTCGCGCTTCCAAGTGCTTCAGCACCGCATGGTCGACATGTTCATGGAGGTTGAGCAATCAAAGTCCATGACGACGATGGCGACCCTAAAGCTCGATCTGCCAGCAGCGGAACGTATGGCGGCGGTATCGGCTTGCAAGGCGAAGGTGTCGCGTTCGGCGCAGTTTGTGGGGCAGAACGCCATTCAAACGCATGGCGGCATTGGCATCACGCAGGAATTGGCCATTGGCCACTTCTTTAAGCGGGCAACGATGATCGAGAACCAATTTGGGTCTGCAGATCACCATTATGAACGCTTTGAACGGCTGACACTGGCGGATTAAGCAGCCTAAATATAGTTATTGTGCACTGCACCATTTTTTGTTGACATAGTTTGCGTTTGCTTTATTGTGCACTGCAACACAACAGAGATGGTGCTTTCACATGGCCAGCAAAACAGAAACTAATGTCCCGGTGAAAGCTGCAAAAGTTGCAGCGCCAAAGGTCATGGCTGTAAAAAATGCTCCGAGCACCGTTGCGAAGACAAAGGCAGAAACACCTGTTGCTTCGCCAGCCCCCGATACCTTGTCTGTTGCAACCACACCGATTGCTCAAGGAGTATCAAAAATGACTGACACTGTTAAAGCCACTGCAGAAAAAACCGCTGAAAAGGCGACTGAGTTTTTCGCCGACATCCGTGAAAAGGCAACAGAAACTGCCGAAAAGGGCAAAAAATTTGCTGCTGAAGCCGTCGAATTCAACAAGGCAAATGTTGAAGCCGTCGTTGAAGCAGGCAAGATTGTTGCCAAGGGCGCTCAGGAAATCGGCAAGACCAACATGGAATTCGCCAAGAAGAATTTTGAAGAAGTCCAAGTTGCCGTGAAGGAAATGACTTCGGTCAAGTCGCCAACAGATTTCGTCAAGCTTCAGGGTGAATTGGCCCGTAAGGGTTTCGACACTGCCGTTGCACAGGGTGCGAAGAACACTGAAGCGATGGTCAAGCTGGTCAGTGAAATGTTCCAGCCAATCTCGAACCGCATCACGGCAACGACTGAACTCTTTAAGAAAGCTGCATAAGCTCTCGAACGATATTGCACCGGTGGGTCATGCACCTGCTACCCTCTCTCTCCTCCTTTTGGCGGCAGGACGTTGGGATCACCCGGTGCAATTCCACAAAGCAACCGTCCTTTCCTTTAAGGCAAGGGCGGTTTCTTTTTGGTGCAAGAAAATAGATGACGAACGGGGCTTGCAGAATCCCCCTCCTCTACCCTATTTCGGGCTTATGAAGATGTTCATGGCACAAGATGATGACGATAAAAATGGCGGCAGACCAGGCGTCGGCCTCGCCACGCGCACGCGCCCGAAAACCCAAAAGCCAAGCCTGTATAAAGTGTTGCTGCTGAACGACGATTACACGCCGATGGAATTTGTCGTGCATGTCCTTAAGGCGTTTTTTCAGATGGATACGGATCAGGCTACGCGCGTTATGATTCATGTCCATCAAAAGGGCGTCGGCGTTTGCGGCATTTTTACTTATGAAGTGGCCGAAACCAAGGTCACACAAGTCATGGACTTCGCGCAGAAGAATCAACATCCGCTGCAATGCACGCTTGAGAAAGATTGAGTAAGGCGGCCCTAATTGTCGGCGCGGGTGACGCCACAGGCGGGGCAATCGCCAAGGCCTTTGCCCGTGAAGGTTATGTGGCCTGTGTCAATCGCCGCGCACGCCATGCTGATAAGTTGGAAGCGCTCGTGCAATCGATTCGCGATGAGGGATATGAAGCCCGCGCTTACCCTAGGGACGCCCGTATCGAAGACGAAGTCGTGGCAATGGTCGATGCGATTGAGCGCGACGTTGGGCCAATAGAGGTCGCAGTTTTTAACATCGGCGCGAATGTCAATTTTTCCATACTCGATATGACCGCGCAAGTGTACCGTAAGGTTTGGGAAATGGGGGCCTTCGCTGGCTTCCTGATGGGACGAGAGGCCGCGCGCCGCATGGTCGCGCGCCAGTCGGGCACCATCATTTTCACAGGCGCAACGGCGAGTATGCGCGGCGGCAAAGGCTTCTCCGCTTTTGCCAGTGCAAAGGGCGCGCTGCGGATGCTGGCGCAGTCGATGGCGCGTGAGCTGGGGTCGCAAAACATTCATGTCGCGCATGTCATCATCGACGGCGGCATCGATACAGCCTTCATCCGCAGTATCCGTCCGGATTTCAATGCAGCAAAGGCAGCCGATGGCATATTGTCGCCCGACGCAATTGCGCTGCAATATGTTGCCTTGCACAAGCAACACCGAAGCGCATGGACGCATGAGATGGATTTGCGTCCATGGACGGAGCATTTTTAGATGACCAAAATTTTCGAATTTCTTTTCGATTTTGGCGGACCGAATAGCTATTTGGCGCACAGAATATTGCCCGACCTATGCGCCCGAACCGGCGCGGAAGTTGTATATGTACCGATCCTGCTCGGTGGCCTGTTCAAGCTGACAAACAACCAACCACCCATGATGCGCTATGTCGAAACGCCCGCTAAACAGACATACGAAATGCTCGAATTTGACCGCTTCGTAAATGCACACGCGATACCGTTTAAAATGAATCCACGTTTTCCCCTCAACACACTCCACGTGATGCGCGGTGCAATTGCTGCCCAGCGGCTTGGTTGCCTTGCGCAGTATGTGGACGCGGTCATGGCGGCGATGTGGCATGACGGAGCGGATATGGGCGATCTGGATGTTGTACGCGATGTCTTGGACAAGGCTGGCCTCGACAGCGCCGTTTTGCTGACTTTAGCCGCTGATCCGGAGGTGAAGGCAGAACTGATGGCCAATACTGAGGCCGCCGCAAAACGCGGTGCATTTGGCGTACCGACCTTCTTTGTGGGTGAAGAGATGTTCTGGGGAAAGGAACGGCTTGGGCAGGTTGAGGCGGCGCTGACCAAATCCTAAGTTGCGCCACATTCAATTCCCGCTAAACACAGTGCGATGGATAAGATAATCGTTCGTGGCGGCAACGCACTTAAAGGCAAAATTCCCATTTCAGGGGCGAAGAACAGCGCATTGACGCTAATCCCCTGTGCGCTGTTAACGGATGAACCGTTGACGCTGCGTAATTTACCCCGCTTGGCCGACATTGACGGGTTTCAGCATCTGATGAACCAGTTCGGCATTTCAACAACGGTTGCAGGGTCGCGCCCCGAAGATTTTGGCCGCGTTATGACGTTGGAAGCTACGCGGATTACCAGCAACATCGCGCCGTATGACCTTGTGCGCAAAATGCGCGCCTCCATTCTGGTGCTTGGCCCGATGCTGGCGCGCGCGGGGGAGGCGACAGTTTCGCTGCCGGGCGGATGCGCAATCGGCAACCGGCCGATTGACCTTCACCTTAAGGCGCTGGAAGCCTTTGGCGTCGAGATTGAAGTAGCCGCCGGCTATGTCAAAGCCATTGCCAAAAAGGGTATTCCGGGCGGGACATACACCTTCCCCGTTGTGTCGGTAGGCGCAACGGAAAATGCCTTGATGGCCGCTAGCCTCGCCAAGGGCACATGCGTATTGCACAATGCCGCGCGGGAGCCAGAAATTGTTGATCTGTGTAATATGCTCCTGGCCATGGGCGCTCAGATCGAAGGCATTGGCACATCCGATCTCATCATTCAGGGTAAGGACCGCTTGCATGGCGCGACCTACCGCGTGATGAGTGACCGAATCGAAGCGGGCAGCTACGCCTGTGCCGCAGCTTTAACTGGTGGTGATGTCGAGCTTGTTGGTGCAAAGGCCAGCGAGATGGACACGACGCTTGATGCATTGCGTCAGGCGGGCGTGAAGGTCGAGGATACCGGAACCGGTGTTCGCGTATCTTCAGACGGCAAGCTTAAGCCGCTTACCATTTCCACAGCGCCTTATCCCGGTTTTGCCACCGATATGCAGGCGCAGTTCATGGCAATGCTCTGCATGGCAGACGGCGCTAGCGTGCTTACCGAGACCATATTTGAAAACCGCTATATGCATGTGCCCGAACTTAATCGGATGGGCGCGCATATTGAGACCAAGGGCCGCACGGCAATTGTCCATGGTGTCAAAAAGCTTACTGGCGCACCTGTCATGGCAACCGACCTTCGCGCGTCGATGAGCCTTGTGATCGCTGGATTAGTCGCAGAGGGCGAGACGCATGTTAGCCGACTCTATCACCTTGACCGTGGGTATGAACGGCTTGAGGAGAAACTTCAGCTGGTCGGCGCGGACGTCGAACGCGTCGGCGCAGAATAAGATATGTCGGGTTATGTTGGCGCGTGTAGCGCGGGAATGGTTGCCAATGGACGATTTTTACTGCACGTTTGATTAAGTGAAATCTGAACCTTTCTCGAAGGCACACAAAGCCCACAGTCATCCCGTTTTAGAGTCGATTGGTTTTAGCCCGATTGCAACAGTCGTCAGCGACCCCACTCGAGCGGACAATCCCCTGATTGCCGTTAACGCTGCCTTCTGCGCACTTACCGGATATACTGAGTCAGAAGTGATTGGACGAAACTGCCGTTTTTTGAGAGGTCCCGACACGGAAAATGGTCAGACCGAGAAATTGCGTTCGGCGGTCTATGGACAACGCCCGGCCTTAGCTGAGCTTATCAACTACCGCAAAGACGGCTCACCCTTTCGCAATGCGGTAATGATTGCCCCTTTATTTGATGAAGAGGGAAAGCTTGAGCTTTTCGTCGGGTCGCAAATTGAGGTTCTACCAGAAGAAGAGAGCATTGGCCTCGTGCGGCAACAGAAAGCCGCACAAATTGTTGATCGTCTTTCGCCACGCCAGCGCGAAATATTGCAGCAAATGGCGCGCGGTTTCCGTACAAAGCAAATAGCTTACCGTCTTTCACTGAGTGAAAAAACGGTTCAAATGCACCGCATGTTGATGTTTAAAAAGCTTTCAACTTCAAACGCCGCAGACGCGGTGAGAATTGCCGTCGAAGCGGGCCTTTGATCCTAGGCACTTCACATATACAAGCTAACAGCGCAGGCCTGAAGACGCATTGTATTTCAACCCGCTATCACGCATGTGGCGGTATTTTTATGCCCGCGCCATGAGCCAGAGGCGGATGGCGCCTGCTAGACCACAAGGGGTTCGCGATTCAAGCCGCGCGACGTCAATCCGCGCCACCAAAGCATTGACTGGCAGGCCGTCGGCTTCCGCCGCCGCCCTCAGCCGATCCCAAAATAATGGCTCAAGGCTGATTGACGTCTGATGCCCGGCTACGGTCATGCTGCGTTTGACAGGCGGGTGATACAATGCGCTCAAGCTCGAATGGCCATCAATACATGTGCTGGCCACCATTGATCGACAAGGTCGATCCGGTGATAAACCCTGCATTGTCGCTGGTGAGAAATTCGACGCCACGCGCAATTTCTTCGGGCTGCCCGAGGCGGCCAACGGGAATTTGCGCGACAATCTTCTCCATCACATTATCAGGGATCGTCGCCAGCATTTCCGTGCCAATATATCCCGGCGCGATGGCATTGGCGGTCACACCATGTCGTGCGCCCTCCGCCGCAAGGGATTTTGTAAAGCCATGAATGCCTGATTTGGCCGCGGCATAGTTCACCTGACCGATTTGCCCTCCTTGGCCGTTGACGGAGCCGATGTTAACGATGCGGCCCCATTTGCGCTCACGCATGCCAGCAAACACTGCCTTGGCCATGTTGAAGCAGCCAGTAAGGTCAACGCGGATAACCTCATCCCATTGTTCAAACGTCATTTTAATCATTGTCGCGTCCCGCGTAATGCCCGCGTTGTTGACCATGATATCGATCTGGCCATATTCGGCCTCAATAGCGGCGCAGGCATCAATGCAACTTTTATGGTCACCTACGTCCCATTTTCGAACGGCGATGCCATTACGCTCTGCAAAGGCCTGGGCTGCCGCATCATTGCCGCCGTAATTGGCGATAACCAGACGTCCCTTTTCTTGCAGCTTTAGGCTAATCGCCTCCCCAATGCCTCTGGTCCCCCCAGTAACCACTGCCACTCTTGTCATGCGCCGCTCTCCTCACTCAATTTTTGACGATGATTACCGCGGACGTCCGCAAGCGCAAGTTGCCGTAAACGTTAGGCCAAAAAAATCATAACCTGCTGTATCGGATATTAAATCCAGCCAGCCAGTTCACGACGGATGATGCGTTCTACCATGTCCATGCCAACATCACTGTCATTAAGGCATGGCATGTATGCGTAATGCGTGCCGCCTGCTTCTTCGAACTGTTCATGGCCCTGCATGGCCAATTCTTCGAGCGTTTCGAGGCAATCGACGGAAAAGCCTGGCGCGAAAATGGCAACCTTTTTGGTGCCTTCGTGCGCCAAACGCATCAGCGTGTCGTCGGTTGCGGGTTCAAGCCATTTTGCACGACCGAAACGTGACTGGAAACTGACAACCAATTCGCGCTCCATAGCATCAGACAGCAAACGCGCCGTTTTCTGGCAATGGCAATGATAGGGATCCCCCAAATGCAATGTGCGTTCGGGCATGCCGTGGAAGCTGATGACGACAGCGTCGGGTTCGAAGTCCAGTCCGGCCAGCGAAGCCTCAATCGACGTTTTCAGTGCACCGATATAGGCCGCGTCATCATGATACGCAGGCAAGGTCCGTATCGCGGGGTGCCAGCGCATAGCGGTCAGCGCGCCATAGGCCTCATCCAAAACAGTCCCCGTCGTTGCGCCGGAATATTGCGGATACATCGGCGCGATCAAGATGCGGTTGCAACCGGCTGCCTTCATGGCGGCAAGCTGATCAGCGACCGACGGGTTGCCATAGCGCATAGCGAAGCGGACATCGGCACAATCGCCCATGAGAACCTGAAGCGCGTCGGCCTGTGCAGCGGTAAAGAACGCAAGAGGCGAACCCTTGTCAGTCCACACTTTTGCATAAGCCTTGGCGGATTTCTGGGGACGGGTATTCAAAATGATGCCGCGCAAGATCGGCTGCCAGATGATCGCCGGAATTTCGACCACGCGGCGGTCGGATAGAAACTGCTTGAGATAGCGTTTCACAGCAGACGTCGTCGGTGCGTCCGGCGTCCCCAAATTTACAAGCAATACCCCAATTTTAGGTGTGGCTACGGGAGGGTGATTAATCGGTAATGTCATCATAGTCCTCTGGACAATAAGGGTAATTCACGCAGCCTGATACCAGCTGCGGAGAAAAGGGCATTGGCAATCGCGGGCGCCACGGCGGGAACGCCCAATTCGGAAACGCCGCCCGGCGCTTCATCACTGCGCGCAAGTTCCACGGTGATTTCGGGGACCTCAGCCAATTTGGGCAGGTCAATATCGCGCAACCGGCGTGCGGTGGGAAGCCCGCTTTCAAAATCCGTAGCAGATCCCAAGGCTTGCGCCAATCCAAACACGATGCCGCCTTCAATCTGTTGGCGCGCAAGATCGGGGTTAATCAAGCGGCCACAATCGGCCATCGCGTGAATGCGGTCAACCCGCACGCCAGTCGGGCTATTGCGGGCCGTCACAATGACGGCAAGATGGCTGCCGCGCATGCTGTGGCAAGCGATGCCACGCCCGCTGCCCGACACGCCGCCATCCCAGCCAGCCATGGTCGCCACGCCTGTTAGGCATCGCGCCAAGCGCGTCTGGCCAACCAGCATCTGCATACGGAACGACAATGGTTCAACCCCCGCCTTATGCGCCAGTTCATCGATAAATCCCTCAACGAAGAAGCAGTTATAGCTGTTGGCAAGGCCGCGCCATGGACCCGTCGGCATCGGCATGGACACCGGGAAATGGTCGATACTGATATTTGGTATGGCGTAAGGAATCTGCGCGCCTTCCAGCGCAAGCGCATCATATTGGCCGGATGCCGATTTACGCGCCTTGTCGGTCTGCTGTCCATCAATCCGGTAGGCCAACTCACGCATACTGGACGCTGCGGCAACACGAACCGCTAGGCCCGTCACCGCGCCCTCCGCATTCATGGCCGCCGAAAGCCTGCCCAAAGCAGGGCTACGGACGTGATCGCGGACGAAATCTTCTGGCCGGGACCACGTCAATTGGACGGGTCTGCCCACTGCCTTGGCAATCACCGCCACTTGCGCAGATATGCTGTTGTCGAAATTGCGATCAAAGCTGCCACCGGCCAGCACGGGATAGTGGATAACGTCATCCACATTAATCCCTATGGCCTGCGCAGCAGCCAATCGCGCAGCGGCTGGCGCTTGGGTCGCGAGCCATAATTGTAAGCGCTGATCCCGAAAATATGCGGTTGCCGAGCGTGTCTCAATCGGTGCGTGCACAGCAGCGCCGACGGCATAGTCCGCTTTGAATAGGCGCGCGCCCGCCTCCGGCGCCATGGCGGCGTCAACATCGCCAAATTTGGTCGCGCGAAAGCCGGGACCTCTGGCAATTGCGTTGGACAAAGACTGCACAATTTCGGTGCTGTCTGCCAGCCGGCCCTTGGTGCGGAACACAGGTGCCATGGCATCAAGGGCATGGTTTGCCGCCCACCAATTGCTTGCGGCCGCCGCGACCCAATTATCGGTCTTCACCACCTGAACGACGCCACGCATGTTCAGCGCCGCTTTCTCATCCGCAGACAACAGGCTGGTGTTGCCGGCTGGCCCGGCGCGAACCGACGCAAACAACATGTCGGGCAAACGGATATCGCCTGCAAAACTCACACTGCCGTCAACCTTGGCCGACAGGTCAAGGCGCGGTGCATCACGTCCGGAAAGGCGGTTGCGCGCCGACGGGTTGAGTGGAATGGGGGACGGCACATCAAGCGCCGATGCCTCAACCACCAATTCTGCAAAGGACAAGCGCCGTTTGCCGGCAATGACAAAGCCACGATCGGTCCGGCATTGCTCCAATGCAATGCCCCAGCGCGCTGCTGCTGCCTGACATAATAAAGTCCGCGCCGCAGCGCCAGCTTCACGGCACGGTCTTTCGAACTGCCGGATTGAGGACGACCCCCCAGTCACCACGAACATGTTGCGACGGGCGATTTCGTTTATACTGCTGGCAACGGGACCAACATCCACATCGAGCGCGATATTTTCTGGTAAGAATGCAGGCGCCCACGCACGCGCCAAAAGTGTGTTGGCAAAGATCGGGCTAGCGGAAACCGGCTGCACCGCGACCGAGCGCCAGTCCGCCCCCAATTCACCGGCCACGATCTGCGCCAGCGCGGTGTATACGCCTTGGCCAGACTCGCCCTGCGGGATGGCGATAATGACTTTGCCATCCTCCGCAATTTTGAGCCATGGCCCGAAAAGATGCTCACCATCCGCCGCGCGCATATTTGGCGCATAGCGGCGCGGCCATAGGCCCCATGCCACCAAGAGTCCCACGCCTGCGCCGCCGCCAATCAGCAGTTTTCGGCGGCTTATGCCGTCCTTTGCTGCTGGCGCTTCATTCATGCAGCGCTATCTTTCGGCGAATCGATCCAACTGCCGACCTGCCGCGCTATTGCGGCATAAGCGTCGCTGATCGGTCCTTCACCCAATGCAGGCGGCGTACCAGCGTCGCTTTCCACGCGAATTTTGATGTCGAGCGGTATCCGTCCAAAGAACGGAATGTCCAATTCCTTCGCCGCCGCTTCTGCTCCACCTGAACCGAACGGATCGCTCATTTCCCCGCAATGCGGACACAGATATCCGGCCATGTTTTCAACAAGTCCAATGATCGGCACTTTTGCCGTGTCGAAAAAGCTGATGGCGCGCATCGCGTCAATAAGGGCAAGGTCCTGCGGCGTCGAGATGATCACTGCACCAATGGGCTTGTGCTTTTGGATCATCGATAATTGAATATCGCCTGTGCCGGGCGGCATATCGACCACGATTTCGCGGACATTACCCCATTTGGCATCGACAAGTTGCGACAGCGCATTACCCGCCATTGGCCCGCGCCAGGCAATGGCCTGTCCCGGATTAACCAATTGCCCCATGGATAGAAACGGCACGCCGCCTGCGCCCATGACAGGGATCATCATCTTGCCTTCCGCTTCGGGCTTCACGCCCTCCACACCCATCAATCTCGGCTGCGACGGGCCATAGATATCTGCGTCCACCAGACCCACCGAACGGCCAGCGCGTGCCATAGCGATGGCAAGGTTTGTCGACAGCGTAGATTTGCCCACGCCGCCCTTGCCGCTTGCAACCGCAATGAGGCGCGGCGTGATGCGTTCGGCGGTTAGCATGATACGCACCGATTGCGCGCCGGCCTGCGTGGCTGCTGTGCGGACATCCACTTCGATCTCCACACGCTGCTCTGCATTTAGGCCGGACACGTCAAGCATCAGCGAAACGGCTTGATCTGAGACCTTTAAACCACTCGCGCGGCTCCCTACGACAGCAAAAATAGCATCGGAAATTATAGCAAAATCGGACATGACTTGCGGAATAGATCCAGAATTGCGGGATTGACACTGTTTTTCTGAAAAACCGTTCTTATAAAGGTTCTATGAGCACCAAATTTGACAAGCAGGGACCCGTAATTTTGGCAGCAGATGGCAAAGGACCTTGGGATTCGCCGGATTCCGGAGAAACAAGCGGCGCAAGCAACACAACCGGACGCGGAGGCGGTTCGAAGCCCGATCCCGTTAACCCGTGGGACCCAACACCCGAACCCGCCGGACGCAACCGTTCGCGCGGCCCATCGCTTGAGGATCTGCTGCGCAGAAAAGGCAGTGGATTTGGTGGTTTGCCGCAACGCCCCAATGGCAAAAGCTGGTGGCCATTGATAGTCGGTGGCTTGGTGGCGCTGTGGCTGTTGTGGACGAGCGTGCACCGGATTGGACCTGAGCAGGAAGGCGTCGTGACGCAATTGGGCAAATATGCGCGTACAGTGCAGCCGGGAATCCAGTTCACCTTGCCTGCGCCACTGCAAAGCATCACGAAAATTGACACCCAACAGATTCAAACCACATCCGTAGGCTCGCCAAAGGCAAGCAGCGAGAATCTGGTGCTGACGAAGGACCAAAGCATCATCGATATGGCTTATGATGTCCGTTGGTCGATTAAAGAGCCGGAACTGTATCTGTTCCAACTCGACAGTCCGCAGGAAACGGTCAAAGAAGTCGCCGAGAGCGCCATGCGCGCTGCTGTCGCCAATTTTGACCTGACGCAGGCAATCGGCCCCGGCCGTGGTGCAATCGAACTTGAGGTGCGTCGCCGGATGCAAGAGGTGCTTGATGAATATCGGGCTGGCGTGCTGATCCAGAGCATCTCAATCCGCCAATCGGACCCGCCAGCCGAGGTTAATGACGCCTTCCGCGAAGTGAACGCGGCGCAGCAACGGCGCGAGAGCTATTTGAACGATGCCCGCGCTTATGCCAGCCGCGTGACCGAGCTTGCATTGGGTGAAACCGCCGAATTTGACAAAATCTATGTGCAATATCGTGAGGCACCAGAGGTCACCAAACGCCGGCTTTATTATGAAACCATGGAGCAAGTGTTGGGCAAAGTCGACAAGACGATTGTCGAAACCGGCGGCGTAACGCCTTACCTTCCCATACCCGAATTCCAGAAAAAAGCGGCTTCAAAGGCCGAACCAGTGACCGTGACAGGGACCAAGCAATGACCAGCAGCCTCCTTCGCAACCCGATTTATCTCGCCATCGGCGCGATCGGCGCGCTCATATTGATGAGCATGTCGGTGAATGTCGTTCCCGAAACGCAACAAGCCATTATCAGCAGCTATGGTAAGGTCGACCGGATCGTTAACGCTTATAGACCAGGTGAAAAATTCGGCGAAACACGTGCCGGGCTTACCTTCCGCATACCCTTTGTCGAACAAATCCAGATGATCGACAAGCGCGTGTTGAGCGTGCAGATGGAACAACAGGAAGTGCTTTCCACCGACCAATTGCGCCTTCAGGTTGACGCTTTTGCCCGTTTCCGCATTACCAAGCCCGCGGTGATGTACCGCACAATCCGTACAGAAGATCGCCTGCGCGACCAATTGCGCACGATTTTGGGATCATCGTTGCGCAATGAGCTTGGCAAGCGGACTTTCGCGACATTGCTCAGCGCGGAACGCGGCGAAGTCATGGAGAATATCCAGACTGCGCTTAATCGCGAAGCCAAGAGTTATGGCGCAGAAGTTATTGACGTGCGCATCAAGCGGGCCGACTTGCCAGCCGCAACGTTACAGTCGGCCTATAACCGCATGCGCAGCGCCCGAAATCAGGAAGCCATCGCCATTGACGCAGAAGGTCAAAAGGAAGCGCAAATTATCCGCGCTGACGCTGAGGCCGAAGCCGCCCGCATCTACGCCATAAGCTATGGCAAGGACCCGAGTTTTTATGATTTCTACCGTGCGATGCAGAGCTATCGTCAGACGTTCCAGAATGGAGAAGGTGCAACCAATATCATCTTGTCGCCGCAGAACGCCTATCTGGAAAAATTCCGCAAAGGAATTTAATCAACCGATATATGGCCTTGGTCAATTGGATGGCATCCATTCAATTGGCGTTCAGCTTTGCTAAGCCAACGAATGACAGATTTTCAGGGCGATTTGCCCAATTGAATAGACGAGAGGAATAATATCCGTGCGTTACGCTTATGCAGTTACCACCGCGCTTTTAATGACAGGTGCCGCCGTAGCTTTGGTCAACGACAATCCCGTGACCGCGCAAACCGGCCTTGCTGTTTCGGAACAAGTTAATCTCGCGCCCGGCGGCGCTCCGTCGAGCTTTGCAGACTTGGCCGCACAGTTGCAGCCAGCGGTGGTCAACATCACCACACGGCAAAAGGTGCAAGTCGCCACCAGCTTTAACCCGCTAACCGGCGAACGCCGCCCAGTGACACAGGATCAAGCAAGCGGTGGCTCAGGCTTTTTGATCTCGAGCGATGGCTATATCGTGACCAACAACCATGTTGTCGCGGGTGGCCCATCGGGCGATGCGGTTGACCGCGTGACCGTCACCTTATTTGATGGCAAGGAATATCAGGCCGAAATCGTCGGCCGTGATCCACAGTCCGACATCGCGTTGCTCAAAATCCGCGCGACCGATTTGCCGTTCGTCAAAATGGCCGATTCCAGGAAAAGCCGTGTGGGCGACTGGGTCATTGCAATCGGTAACCCGCTTGGCCTTGGCAACACCGTGACCGCAGGCATTATCTCCGCGCTTCAGCGTAACATTGGAGCCGGTG
>NZ_CAMCWY010000010.1 GCF_945882965.1 Sphingorhabdus sp. EL138 | reverse complement strand
ACACTGCCCGTGCCGCGACCAGCGGCGAGGTGCAGGATCTGCGCCGCGAAGCCCGCGCTTTGAAGGAATGTGTGGCCGACCTGACGCTTGAGAACCGTCTGCTCAAAAAAAGCATGATCGCGGATGGGGGCGACGACGAATGAGGTATCTGGAGCGTGATTTCGAAGCAGGAGCCAATTTCATCTGCGACGAGATCATGATCAAACGCGGCCGCGATATCTGCGCAGAAAGCGACATTAACTTTCGATGATTTTGGGCTTTTTGCGGCCCGCCCTTGGCAGTTAACATGAAAGAGTTTCACGGGAGTTAGCCCGTAATCTGATCCCTTCGCCATCCAAAACAACTGTCACTTTAGATCGTGAAGGGGTTTTGGAATGGATAACAGGCAAAATTCGTAACAGTTCACCGGCACCGGCATCTGAGGCACTTCCATGGACGCCATTCGGTTCCGTCACGCTCAACCTACGGTCAAGTATGGCGCTGGAGATGGATATGCACTAACTCTCGGTGCGGAATAGCAGGAAGGGGACGATCGCCCCAAATGCAGACCAGATACCCTGGGCGATCTCACTCAGGATGCGTTCCGTTCGGGTGCTGGCTTTACGACCGCAGGGGACGCAACGGATCGCCTGATTTACAACACGACCACGGGCATTCTTTACTACGATGCTGACGGAACAGGCTCTGCTGCGGCCGTGCAGATCGCACTGCTGAGCTCAACCACGCCGCCCGCGTTGGCCTATACCGATATAACTGTGATTGGGTGAGTGGCCCAAGGGGGCGCCTGACATCACAGTGGCCGGGCTCCACTGAGGGGCCCGGTAAAGCTGCTTGGGCCGAATGCCGAGACCTGCAAACGCATGGCAAAGTCTTATGCGATCTGGAGTTGCTTTGCTGATTGCGCACTCATCCAGATTAACCATTCGACTTGCGCCAGGAAGCAAGCATTGGTGTTTGCACGATCCGCGGCTGCGAAAATGACGGAGGCCTATTCCTGGCAAAACCAAGGTTGGCGTTAAGTTATCCTGCAAAAATGCAAAAAATTTTGTGCGGGTCTAACCCGTGACAGTTACGCCGCGCTCGGCCCTCCCCCCTCCCGGGGGGTGGGGCGATATCTTGATCACGGATCAAAGTGCGGCGCTGGAATAGGGTGTGGCCCTTCAGCCTAGCCAGAAAACCGCGAAGCAGTGGCCCATTTAAGCCAGCTCCTATCAGGGAGCGCTTATGGTAACGGGGAGCTTGTTGGAAATTTTATTCAATTAAAGCAACGCATATTGGCGGACAGGGTGGGATTCGAACCCACGGTGAGCTTCCACCCACGACGGTTTTCAAGACCGTTGCCTTAAACCACTCGGCCACCTGTCCGCTTACGATGCGTCCCCTAGCTAGTGCGCTTTGCGTTGGCAAGCTTAGATGATATGTTCCTTGGCCAAGCCACGCGATGAAATGGCTGTTCGGCAAGACCAAAGCATTTCACAGCCTGTATTGTCTGTGGCACTATGTCCCGGTCGAACATAAGGGAGCTCAGTGCGCTATTACCGTAAAATTGTGATGACGATGGCAATGTGCGTGAGTGCTTCGGTGCTCGGCCCGAATTGTCTGGCGCAGGATATTGGCACAGGCTCAGCACTGGGCACAGAAGCGCAGGAGGCCGGTTTCCGGTCCTATCTGGCGGCCGTGCGGCAACGCGCTCTGCTGGAGCGGGTGACGCCAGCAACGCTGGACCGCGTGCTGCCGTCGATTACCTATAATGATCGCGTCGTCCGGCTTGACCGGCAGCAGCCCGAAGGTGCGTCCAGCGCGCCCGTGCCCAACTTTGCGCCTTATAAAGCGCGCCATGTCGATGCAGAACGCATCAGCAGGGGCCGCGCCAAATATGCGGAGCTTCGCCCGTTGCTCCAGCGGATTGAAGATGAAACCGGCGTACCTGAAGAAATCATGATCGCCATTTACGGGCATGAGACCAATTATGGTTCCGTCACCGGCAATTTCAACGCACCCGAAGCCTTGGCCTCCTTGGCGTATGAAGGGCGCCGACGTGCATTGTTTGAAGGCGAGTTGATCGCGGCGCTGAAGATGATTGACAAGGGCGTGCCGCAATATGCGATTACCGGAAGCTGGGCCGGGGCGCTGGGTAAGCCACAATTTCTGCCGTCGGTATATTTGCGGCTTGCGCGCGATGGCGATGGTGACGGCTTTGCCGATATTTGGCGCAGCGAAGTCGATGCCATGACCTCCATCGCCAATTATTTCGTCAATGCGGGTTGGCGGCGTGGTGAGGATTGGGGATTTGCGGTCAATGTGCCTGAGTCAGTTAATCGGGGCATCATGCGCTCGCTTATGACGTCGCCGCGATGCCCCCGCGTCTTTGCACGGCACAGCCAATGGCGGACAATCGCCGAATGGCGGCAATTGGGTATATCACCGCAGCGGAGCTTTTGGCCAAATGACAATATGATGGCGACATTGATTGAACCCGATGGCGTGGGCAATACCGCCTATCTTCTCGGCGGGAATTATCGCGTTATACTCGACTATAATTGTTCGAATTTCTATGCGCTATCGGTCGGATTGTTGGCGGACGAATTGCGGAACTAGGTTTTGGCGTTCATCGCGCTGCCCGCTATACGCTGCTGATAAATTCGCTTATCGGTTTCCTAACGGTGGCGGCTATGCCATTTGCGATATTCGATGATGGAACAGAAGAACCTATGCCTGATACTGCGGACAACTTAACGAGCCAACCTATATGCGTGCGCCTGTGACCGCACGCGGGCGTTTTATAACTATTGAAGGCGGCGAGGGGGTTGGCAAGTCGACTCAGGTTGCTGCGCTTGCCGCGTTCATCACACAATATGGATATGAGGTAATCATAACCCGCGAACCGGGTGGAACCGAAGGCGCGGAAACCATCCGGCAGTTGGTCCTTGGTGGAAGCGCAGAACGGTGGATACCCCGCGCCGAGGCATTGCTGTTCGCCGCCGCGCGCAGCGACCATGTTGACCGACTTATCGAGCCAGCCTTGGCCAGCGGAAAATGGGTCATTTCCGACCGCTTTATCGACAGCAGTCGGGCCTATCAAGGTGCGGGCTCCGGCCTGTCCGATGCCGACATCATGACGCTGCACCAGATTGGCAGCCATGGCATGTTGCCCGACCGAACCCTTGTGCTGCGACTCAACACCAAAGAGGCAGCAAGCCGCGCGGCAGCGCGTGACCAGAACCAGCCCGATCGAATTCAGGGCCGTACAGAGAATTTCCATTCGGACGTAGATATCGCCTTTGTGAGCTTTGCCGAGCGTGAACCGCGCGTGCGGCTTGTCGATGCCTCGGGTGCGGCGGACGAGGTAACCGCGCGGTTATTGGCCGAAATTGCTGACCTGTTGGAACCTGCATGAAAGATTATGTAGGACATGATAAAGCGTGGCGACAGTTTGCGACGGCGTGTGACAGTAATAAGATCCACCATGGCTGGATATTATCTGGGCCACGGGGAATCGGAAAGTCTGCCTTTGCACTCAGGGCTGCGGCCATGCTGGTTGATCCGGAAAATGCCTATGCCAGCATGATAACGCGCGGGTCGCATCCCGATATTCTGTCCGTCAAACGGCTACCAAAAGAGGCGTTGAAGGAGGATGAAGACATTGATGATGTTACCGAGTTCAAGCGCAGCATCACCGTCGATCAAATCCGTGGGCTTCAGCAGTCGCTGACCACCCGACCCGGTTTAAGCAACAGACGCGCGATCATCATTGATGCTGCGGACGACTTGGAGCGGGGCGGGGCCAACGCCTTGCTCAAGTCATTAGAAGAACCGCCGGTTGGCACCTTTTTCTTCCTCATCAGCCATGCCTGTGACCGATTGCTGCCGACAATTCAGTCGCGTTGCCAGATCCTTCGGTTTGAGGCATTGAGTGACGCCGACATGGCCAATGTGTTGCACCGCGCGGTGCCGGAGGTCAGTGCGGACGAGGTTGAAGCCCTTATTCGCTTGGGCAATGGCACACCGGGGCAAGCGCTTGATTTTCTTGGTCTTGACCTGAAGGAGATTGAGGATGCCATGACGTCGATACTGCGCACGGGCGACCGCGACAATGCACTGCGCAATGGCTTGGCAGACAGGCTGTCGTTAAAGGCTGCGCAGCCGCGTTATGAGGCTTTCTTGCGCCGTGCGCCGTCCCTGATCGCCGAATACACACGCAAGCTTGATGCCACGCAGGTGCGCAACGGTGTCGCGGCTTGGGAGGCCGCAAGCGGACTTGCCGCGCGGGCTATTGCCTTAAGTTTGGACAAACAAAGCGTCGTGTTTCAAATGGCAAGCTTGCTGGCATCGTTTCAAGCGCATACAGCGCGCACATAGCCATTATTAAGAGTTTCCATGTCCGAACCTTTCTACATCACCACCGCAATCGCTTATCCCAATGGAAAGCCGCATATCGGCCACGCCTATGAGGCAATTGCCACAGATGCGATTGCACGTTTTCAGCGGTTGAATGGCCGCGAAGTCTGTTTCGTCACTGGCACGGACGAACATGGCCTAAAAATGGACCAGACGGCACGCGGGCTGGGCAAGGCGACTCGCGATCTTGCGGATGAAATGTCATCCTATTTCAAGAATATGTGCACAACACTTGATATTTCATTTGACCATTTTTGCCGAACGACAGCCGATAGTCATCACATAGCGAGCCAGGCGATCTGGAAACGGCTTGAGGCCAATGGCGATCTCTATCTGGACCGCTACGAGGGCTGGTACTCTGTCCGCGACGAAGCTTATTATGACGAAGGCGAGCTAACCGATGGGGAAGGGGGACAAAAGCTGTCGCCCCAAGGCACGCCAGTTGAATGGACAGTTGAAGAAAGCTGGTTTTTCCGACTCTCCAAATATGAGCAGCCATTGTTGGAATATTACGCTGCGAACCCGGGTTTTATGCGCCCCGACAGCCGCAAGAACGAAACCATCAAATTTGTCGAAGGCGGATTGAAAGACTTGTCCGTCTCCCGCACCAGCTTTGACTGGGGGGTAAAGGTTCCGGGCAGCGAGAACCATGTCATGTATGTCTGGCTTGATGCGCTGACTGCCTATATCTCCGCCATTGGCTTTCCCGATGACACCGAAGAATGGCGCAAATTTTGGCCAGCGAGCGTCCATATCATTGGCAAGGACATTGTCAGGTTCCACACCGTATATTGGCCCGCATTCCTGATGTCGGCACGCTTACCCTTGCCCAAAATGGTGTTCGGCCATGGCTTTTTACTGTCGCGCGGGGAGAAAATGTCGAAATCCTTGGGCAATGTCGTCGACCCGATGGAGCTAGCGCAGCTCTTTGGCGTAGATGCATTGCGCTATTTCCTGCTGCGCGAAGTCAGCTTTGGACAGGATGGTAGCTATAGCCCAGAAGCCATTGTGACACGGGTAAATGCTGATTTGGCAAACAGCTTTGGCAATTTGGCGCAGCGGACATTGTCGCTGATATTCAAAAACTGCGAAGGCTATCTTCCTAGGATACACGACCATCATGGCGATGACCAAGCCTTGCTCGAATTGGTCGGCAATGCTGTTTCGTTTCATATTCCGGCGCATTTTGAAGAACTTGCCATGTCTCAAGCTTTGGAAGCTTGGATGCAGGCGGTGTTTGCATGCAACGCCTATGTCGACGTGCAGGCACCTTGGGCGCTCAAGAAAACCGATCCCGCGCGGATGGAGACGGTATTGGCGACGTTATTCATCTGCATCGCGCAGTTGGCGATAGCTGTGCAGCCAATCATTCCGGGGTCAGCCATTAAACTGCTCGATCAAATGGGTGTGCCACGCGATGTGCGTAATTTTGGCCATGCAGGGTCGCATTGGTATTCGCCGCTGGCCGAAGGCGGTTTCCAAATTGCTCAGCCTATAGGCCTGTTTCCGCGGCTTGAATTGCCGGCGGAGCAGGGGGCTAGCGCCTGATGTTCGTCGATTCCCACTGCCACCTCAATTACAAAGGCTTGATTGAACGAGAGGCCGATATACTTGCACGAGCGCGGGACAGCGGTGTGACAGCCATGCTCAACATTTCGACGCGAGAGCGCGAGTGGGATGAGGTTATTTGCCTTGCCGAACAAGAAAAGGATGTGTGGGCGTCCGTCGGAATTCACCCACATGAGGCCGACCAGCATATCGGCATGGATTGCGCGAAACTCGTTGCAAAATCTGCACATCCGCGTGTTGTCGCCATTGGCGAGACAGGCCTCGATTATCATTACGACAAAAGCGACCGGGCACAGCAATGCACTGGCTTTCGCGAGCATATAAAGGCATCGCGCACAACGAGCCTACCGATCATCATCCATACCCGCGATGCCGAGGCCGATACGGCGGCGATACTGACCGAAGAAATGCGGGAAGGGGCGTTTACCGGCGTTATTCATTGCTTTACGGCCAGTGCCGAATTTGCGCGGATTGCCTTGGATTTGGGTCTGTATATCTCGCTGTCGGGTATCGTAACGTTTAAGAACGCCAAAGACCTTCAAGATGTGGCCAAATGGTTACCCGCAGATCGATTGCTGGTGGAAACCGATGCCCCGTTTCTGGCGCCTATACCGCATCGCGGCAGAACCGGTGAGCCAGCCTTTGTAGCCGATACCGCGCGCTTTGTGGCGCAGTTACGTGACGTCGCGGCAGAAACCCTTGCGCAGCAAACTTCAGACAATTTCTATGACTTGTTTACGAAAGCAAGTCGGTGAAAATGATGGAAGACGGGCCATCGCTGATCTGGGGCGTCGTTTGCATATTGCTGCTTGTTAGCTCGCTTGCCGCGCGGGGTTTGCCCTTGGGCTATCTTGCCAAAGCAGCGCTGGCTTGGGTAGCCATTTTCGCGGCTTTGTTCGCCATTTTCAGCTTCCGGTTTGAATTCATTGGCATCTGGGAACGCGTGAAAGCCGATATATCGGGCACCAGCGGACAAAGCGTCAGCAGCGAAGCAATAGAGTTACGCCGACAGGATGATGGCCATTATTGGCTCATGGTCGACATAAACGGCAAACCTGTTCGCTTCATGGTCGATAGCGGCGCGACGATCACAGCGATCAATGCGACAACAGCGTTAGAAACCGGTGTTGAAGCCGATGGCTATCCAATCATCCTGAGCACCGCAAACGGCCGTGTAGCCGCCAAGCGTGCGAACGTTCGGTCATTAACTGTGGGGCCGCACAGAATTGAAAACCATCCAGTGGTCGTGTCGGAGCGTTTCGGCGACGTCAACTTATTGGGCATGAACTTCCTCAACAGGATGCAAAGTTGGAGGGTGGAAGCCAATAAGATGGTGCTTCAACCGTGATTAAGCATATGGCAATTGATGCACATGCTTAGTTGATGTGATATTTTACTTAACATAATATATATTATCGAACTATTTGATGTGGTGAAACGATGAATGCTGACATTACCCCTCTTACCGATATCATGGCGCGCCTGCGTGATCGTGACACTGGCTGTCCATGGGATATTGACCAAAACTTTGCGACGATTGCGCCCTATACTATTGAAGAAGCCTATGAAGTTGCCGATGCGATTGAGCGTAATGATCTGGTATCGCTTAAGGACGAGCTTGGCGACTTGCTGCTTCAGGTCGTGTTTCATTGCCAGATGGCATCGGAACTTGGCGCGTTCAACTTGCAAGACGTCGTTAATGGCATTTGTGATAAAATGGTACGCCGCCATCCGCATGTGTATGGAGATGCCACAGCTACAGGTCATGAAGTGCCAGACGATTGGGAAACCATAAAGGCCGTCGAACGCAGCGGCGATGAAGACGGCAGCGCGTTGGCAGGCGTGGCCCTTGCCCTTCCCGCTTTATTACGCGCACAGAAAATTCAAAAACGCGCGGCCCGCACAGGCTTTGACTGGCCGGATCGGTTCGGCGCGCGTGACAAAATACTTGAAGAATTAGATGAAGTTAACGAAGCAACTTCAGCCGGTCATCTAGCTGAAGAAATAGGCGATTTGCTTTTCGCCGTCGTCAACTTCGCGCGCTTTCATAAAGTGGATGCAGAATATGCACTGAAACAAGCGAGCGCCAAGTTCGAACGGCGGTTTCGTGATATGGAATTATCTGCGGGCAACGCTTTTGTGGGTTTGTCACTCGATAAAAAAGAAGAACTTTGGCAGCAAGCCAAAGCAAAAGAGAAAATCTAAGACGCTTGCTTAAGCAGCAGCCTGCTCGAACTGTTTTTCGAACTGGCCCCATAATTGGCGGCTCAAGGACACGTCAATCGAGACGATGTAACCGTCAACGTCCTGCTTGCGCACCACGCCGCGTCCATGCAACCAAGCTAAAGCTGCGCCATTATCAGTGCGCAATTTGACGGTGCGCAGCTCATTTCCCTTGGC
This sequence comes from Sphingorhabdus sp. EL138, assembly GCF_945882965.1. GTDB lineage: Bacteria > Pseudomonadota > Alphaproteobacteria > Sphingomonadales > Sphingomonadaceae > Sphingorhabdus_B. Next base: position 79,598 of record NZ_CAMCWY010000010.1, on the reverse strand, counting down.
AATAACCGCTGTGAGATAAGCCTTGAGAGCATCAATGCCCTCACCTGTCTCGGCCGATATCATTAAGATATCATCATCACGCGCAGCCATGCTGGATAACTCCGCTCGCCGATCATCATTTAAAAGATCCAGCTTGTTCCAAATTTCAACCATGCGCGGTTGATTCGTCGCCCGCTCACCATCCAGCACGCCCAAATCTCGCAAAATTTGCAAAACATCGTCACGCTGCGCATCGGCCTCGGGATGAGATATATCACGTACATGGACGATAATGTCAGCGGATATCACTTCCTCCAATGTCGCGCGAAACGCAGCGATCAATTGCGTTGGCAGGTCAGACACAAAACCAACAGTGTCGGACAATATCGCCTTTTCCACCCCCGGCAGCGTGATTTGCCGCATCGTTGGGTCCAACGTGGCGAACAACATATCTTCGGCAAGGACGGTCGCATTTGTAAGCCGATTGAACAAAATCGATTTACCCGCGTTCGTATAGCCCACCAAAGCGATCACTGGCCAAGGTGCCCGTTTACGCCGGGCGCGATGCAAAGAACGGGTCCTTTTCACCTCTTCCAATTCGCGCCGCAACCGCGCCATGCGGTCCCGGATCATCCGACGGTCGGCCTCAATCTGCGTTTCACCCGGACCGCCAAGGAAGCCGAAACCACCGCGCTGCCGCTCCAAGTGAGTCCAGCTACGGACCAAGCGCCCCGCTTGGTAGTCAAGATGCGCTAACTCAACCTGCAGCCGTCCTTCGGCCGTAGCGGCGCGTTCGCCAAAAATTTCTAGGATCAGCCCAGTACGATCAATTGTCTTCAGTCCGGTGCGTTCTTCAAGATTACGTTGCTGAATAGCGGTCAGCGAAGCATCCACAATCAAAAGATCCGCCTCAAGTTCGCGGCCCATTTCAGTTATTTCTTCAACCTGCCCACCGCCGAGCAGCGTCACCGCCCGCGGTGATCGCACCCGATAATGCTTTTTGCAAACAACATTCAGGCCAATGGCAAGCGCAAGCCCCTCGGCTTCTGCAAGGCGCGCCTCCGGCCCCACAGTGGCCCGTCCAGGCAGCTCCGGATATATGACTAAAGCGCGCGCACCACGCGCGAACTCGTCAGTTTCGCTGCGTTCAAACCCGCTCAAATATCGCTCTCATCGACGCCCTGATTATATTCGGCAAGGTTAACCGGGTTTGCTGGCTGGATAGTGGATATGGCATGCTTATATACAAGCTGCGTCGTGCCATCACGTTCCAGCATTACCGAAAAAAGATCATAAGCGACAATAAAGCCTTGAAGCATCACACCATTCACCAGAAACGTCGTCGCCGATTCATTCTTGTCACACATAGCGTGTAGAAAAACATCCTGCAGCATGCCGGGCCGGTGCGTAACGCGTGACATCATATCATCGAATAATGAACGATCCGGTGAAGACGATGGCATAATTGTCGATATGGAATGCTTATATACAAGCTGCGACATACCATCGCGGCGCAACAGCACCGAGAAGTTGTCAAACCACGTTACAACACCTTGAAGTTTTACGCCCTTCACCAAAAACATAGTCACAGGGGTCTTCGATTTTCTGAGGGAGTTCAGAAATAGGTCTTGAAGACCATTATTTTTTTCAGTCATTATGATTATCCGTTTATATTTTTCGTTACGCCAACTGTTGCAGATTGCCCATCAGGCAGCCACATAATCCAGCAAAGCTATTACACGAATAACACCAACTTCGCAATTGCGCTCAAGACCCAGAGTCGTCGCTAAAATCCGGTACATTTTTGCGGACAGAAATGCCCAATAGCTTTAGCTTCCGGTGCAGCGCAGATCGCTCCATACCCACAAAAGCGGCGGTTTTTGAAATATTGCCGGAAAAACGTTTAATCTGTACCCGCAAATATTCGCGTTCAAATGCTTCACGCGCCTGGCGTAACGGCGCCCCCATAAGAGACGTGACATTATGTTCTGCGCCTTCAAAGCTGTTGATGATTTCTGATGGCAGCATATCAGCCTCAATTGTCGCAACGCCTTCTGCCGGGGCCAATATGATGGTGCGTTCAATGATATTACGCAATTGTCGGACGTTGCCCGGCCATTCACACGCCTGAAGTGCTGCCATCGCATCACCCGAGAAATTAGGTGGCGATATGTGATGTTCGGATGCAAAGCGCGCGGCATAATGGTTGACGAGGTCGGGAATATCTTCGCGCCGCCCCGACAAGGGTGGAATCTCGACCGGAACAACGTTTAACCTGTAAAACAAATCTTCGCGGAACCGGCCTTCTGAAATTTCGAAAGCCAAGTCGCGCGCAGTGGCCGACACAAAGCGCACGTCGACACGTATTTGCCGGTCACCGCCTACCCGAACGAAGCTCTGATCCGTTAACACGCGCAGGATCTTGCCTTGTGTGGTGCGCGGCATGTCTGCAACTTCGTCTAGGAACAGTGTCCCGCCATGCGCTTTTTCCAACATGCCCGCCTGCACGAGACGGCCATCCTGTTCGATTCCAAACAACTCTTCGTCAAATCGTTCAGGAGACAATCGCGCGGCACTCACAGACATGAAGGGTGACCCTGCCCGTGGGCTCCAGCTATGTAGCAAACGCGCAGCGACTTCTTTGCCCACACCTGCCGGCCCAGTGATAAGCATTCGGCTTCCTGTGCCAGCCACCTTCTTTAGCGTTGCGCGCACCGCATTGATCGATACCGACGAACCGGTCAGTTCCTCCGAATGCCCAACCCGCGCCTTAAGGTCGGCATTTTCAGCACGCAGCCGTTCAGTTTCGGTTGCCTTTGAAACAAGGTGCAACAACTTGCTGGCTTCGAACGGCTTCTCAATAAAATCAACCGCACCTTGCCCGATAGCAGCAACAGCAGTGTCGATATTCCCATGTCCCGAAAACACGATAACCGGAATTTGCGGATCCCGGATTTTGATAGCGCGCAACAATTCAATCCCGTCCATCGATGAACCGCGAAGCCAGACGTCGAGCAATATCAACGACGGCAAACGCTCATCGAGCGCTGCCAACGCCTCATCCGCAGAAGCTGCTGTCCTTGTGCCATAGCCCTCATCATCAAGCACTCCGGACACCAAGTCCCGAATGTCTTGTTCATCGTCTACAATCAGTATGTCGAGTGCCATAACTATCCGGTAACCTCATCTGAATTGGAAAGCGGCGGGGAAGAATGTAATTTGCCCGCTTTGGATGCCACGAATTGCGGATTGAATTTCAACGTCACGACTGCGCCAACAGGATCATTGTCTGACAATAAGATTTCTCCGAAATGTTCTTCAATAATCTTCTTAACAATCGCAAGTCCTAGCCCCGAGCCGCTGGCACGGTTCGTAATATAGGGTTCCATAATTCGTTGGCGGTCTGACGGCAGGCCGATGCCATTGTCCGCGATGCGGATCATCAACGCCTCTTCATCCATCAAAAGATCAATTGCGATAGTTCCGTCAAATGGACCTAATTTTCTTTTTTCATCCATGGATTCTACTGCATTTTTGAGAATATTTGTAATCGCTTGCCCAAGCTGTCGTCTGTCGGAGATCAGAGTGGGGACTGCGCCGGTTTGATTATAGTTGAATGTGATGTCGGGGTGCGCCACCTCAAATAAAAATACGGCATGGCCGACGATGTCGTGCACATTTTCGGCGCGGAACAAAGGCTTCGGCATGCGTGCAAAGGACGAAAATTCATCGACTATATTGCGCAAGTCCCCGACCTGCCGAACAATTGTGCTGGTCAATTGTTCGAATATCGCCTGATCCTTGGGCATATTGTTGCCAAACCGGCGTTGCAAGCGTTCTGCGGCCAGCTGTATCGGGGTCAGCGGATTTTTGATTTCATGTGCGATACGGCGCGCAACGTCCGACCATGCGGCGCTGCGTTGGTCTGCCAATTGCTGGCTAATATCTTCAAAGGTCACCACACTGCCCTGCTCTCGCGGGGAGACGGTTACAGCCACCGTGAGTGGCTCAGGTCCATCCCCCAATTGCACGACGCCGCGCGGACTTTCGCTGGCTAATGCAGCCAGCGCAGGTGCGACCCTCGCAAATTTTTGACCAACGATCGTTTCGAATGTACTTTGCAGCAGCTTTTCCGCAGTAGAGTTGGCGAGTTGCACCACGCCATTCCCATCAACAGAAACCACGCCGGCGGAAACAGATTCAAGAACAGCCTCGATAAATAGACGTCGTTCACCAAGTTGACGATTGGTCGCTAACAACACGCTGGTCTGTTGCTGTAGCCGTTCTGTCATGCGGTTGAAGGATTGCGCAAGAAAGGCAACTTCATCGTTTCGATATTGGTCAATGGTCACGCGCGCGGATAAATCACCCTCTGCAATCAATTGTGCGGCGTTCACGAGATTATTAACCGGGCGCACAAGGCGATCGGCAACCCGCAAGGCGACCCATAAAGTGATCCCGATGATCATTAACGACACAAAATACAACGCGAGATTGAACTGGATTTGCAGCGTGCGTGCCCGACTGGCCATATCGTCATAATCTTGGAGGACCGATTGCGCTTTTTTGCCAAGGGCAAAGGATGGAACCGATAAGGCGCGACTTGCGTATAAATAGCTTCGCGGTGTATCGAACAATATCGTCACAGCTTCAATTCTATCGGCGCGGTTGGTAATCACCATCCCCTCGCCTGCATTCAGTCTCGTCAAGATGTCTGCAGCGATCCATTCCTGCTTCCGGCCATCATTTTCGGTCGCAACAGCTTCTGTCCTTTGAACGCCATCGCCACCAACCGACACAATCGCAGATTCGCTTAGCCGCCTGCGGAACACCTGTTCCAGATAATAACTCAAAAAAGCAGGATCATCGGCGTTGGTTTGGCTTAATGCATTTCGGAAGTCACCAGCCATGGTCACCGTTTCGTCGCCGACATCCCTGGCGTTTACTTCATAATAACCTTTTGCCAACTCCCCTGCATTTTCCAGCATTCCGCGCGCAGAGCCCGAGAACCAAAATTGGATACCGCTTTGAAACAGCAAGGATGCGAAGATGACGAGAAGAACCGTTGGCACCGCAGTTATCGCTGAAAAAATCGCGACCAAACGGACATGCAACAGTTGCTTGCTGCCGATGCTACTACTCTCTGCGCGCTTGAGTGCAACGCGGCGGCCAAACAACACAAGGAGCAAAGTAGCTGGCAACAAGTTACTGACAAGCATTGTCGCCGATGCCGCAGGTGCCAGTGGCTCCGATTGCGGCCCTTGCCCTATCAGAAGCACAGCGGAAAAAACGCCCGCAACAACCAACAACACGGCGCTGCCAATTTCAAAAAACTTTATAGACTGACTTTTGCCAAGCAGATCGGCAACCCGTTCAAACAGACGCCGGACAGCGGAAGGTGCAGCACGTTCTTCCTTAAGGTCCATTGTTGCCATAAAGACACTGTGGCATTCCTTACGTTGCCTGAAAAGCACAAAATAGTGGTTTTCAGGCAACGTGTCGCGTTAATTCATCCATCTAACGTCCGCCTGAAGGGCCAATGCCATAGTCAGTCAATTTTTTGCGCAAGGTATTGCGATTTATACCCAGCAAAGCTGCCGCCTTTAACTGATTGCCTTTCACTTGCTTCATCACATGCTGAAGCAACGGGATTTCGAATTGCGCCAATGCGCGTGGATATAGTTTCTCGCGCATTGGTCCGCGCTGACGCTGATCCCGCAAAAATTGTGCCACCGCGGCTTCAAAACTTGCGCCTTGGATGGACGGTTCTGTGTCCTGCGCCGGTTCAACAAATTGCATGATCGTCGCGTCCGTAATGGTATCATCGCGACACAATAAAGCGAGACGGTAGACCAGGTTTTTCAGCTCACGAATATTCCCACGCCACGGCATCGCCATCAAATGGGTGACGGCATTGTCATCAATTTTCCGCATCGGCAGACCATCTTTCGCCGCCATGATCAAAAAATGTTGCGCGAGCAGGCCAATGTCTTCCGTTCGGTTGCGCAATGGCGGCATTTCGATCGGGACGACGTTCAGGCGATAGAATAAATCTTCACGAAAGCCGCCTTTTTCGATCAATACTGGCAAATTCTGGTTGGTCGCAGCGACGATGCGAACATCTAGGCGAATGCTTGCCTTTCCGCCGATACGGCTGATGACGCCGCTTTGTAATGCGCGCAATAATCGTGTCTGCGCGTGCATGGGCATGTCGCCAATTTCGTCAAGGAACAAAGTGCCACCTTGCGCCTGCTCAAACCGGCCAATCGACTGGCCAACGGCCCCTGTAAACGCGCCTTTTTCATGGCCGAATAGCTCAGATTCGATAAGCTCGCTTGGAATCGCGGCCATGTTAACGGCAACGAACGGTCCGGTCTTGCGATGGCCAAGATTGTGGATTGCCTCGGCCACCAATTCCTTGCCCGTGCCACTTTCGCCCGAGATTAGTACCGACAAATCATTACGCAAAAGCCGTGCGACCATGCGGTAAACATCCTGCATCGCGGCGCTTCGTCCAATCATCGGCAGATTGGCCTCAGTGAGCGATTCGAAAGGATCTTGCGCCGTTGAGCGACGCTTTTCGATTCCCTGCTTCACCGCCAGAACGAGATCGTTGAGATCAAAGGGCTTGGGAAAATACTCAAACGCATCAATCTCGCTCGCGCGCACTGCGGTTTCCAGGGTGTTTTGCGCGGACATGATGATGACTGGCATGTCGGGCGATTTTTCCATCGCCTCTTTCAACGTGTTGAGACCGTCACTGTCCTTCAACATGACGTCCGTCAGCATTAAATCAAAATGTCCACTGGCCAAAGCCGTGTCGCGCGCCCCCACGGAATCACATAGTGAAGTTTCGATATTCTCCGCCTGAAGCGCGGCGCTCACCACAAGGCCGATAGACGCGTCGTCCTCAACAATGAGTACCCGTGGCGGTTTCATACGTTCGTTTTCCCTGATGCAACCGGCAGCAACAGCCGGAACGTCGTTTGCCCCTGAACCGCATCGCGTTCGAACAGCACGCGGCTGTTCATTTGCTGCACGAGTTTGCGCACAATGGCGAGGCCTAGCCCCTGCCCATCGCGTTTTGTGGTCACAAATGGCGAAAATAGTTCGTCGACAATATGTTCGGGCACGCCGGGTCCATTGTCCGAAATAGCGATTTCAACAGGCAATTTAATCGACCGCCGATCAATGTCAGCGTCCCGCAAGGCACCGCTCATGACATAGCGGGTCGAAATGCCTATCACGCCGTCCAGACGCCCTTGCAGCGCGTCTGTTGCGTTCTGCAGCAGGTTGATGAGTATTTGAACCATCCCGTCGGCATCGATCAAAACATCTGGCAACGACGGGTCATAATTAATGGAAATTTCAGGCATGGCGAGGTTTGCTGCACGTAGCGAGCGAATGGCACGCTCGATCAGCAAGTGGATGTTGGCAGGCCCAAGTTCCGCCGGTTCAGACCGCCCAAGCTTTTGCATTTGGTCGAGCAACCGCGCAATGCGGTCGACCTCGTTCACGATCAATTCCGTGAGGGCGCGGTTTTTTTCATCGACGATACGGGCTAACAACTGCGCCGCGCCTTTGATACCCGCCAATGGGTTTTTTATCTCATGCCCCAATATGGCAGGCGCGCCCATCGCTTGCTGCTGCCCAATGTCGCGCTGATCGCCGATATGCTCTCGCCCGCCATTACGGGGCGATATGATGGCGATTCTCCACTCCGGATCCTTGGACACCGAAGACAGGTTTATATCGACTGTAATAACGCCGTGGGGCGTTTTAAGCTCCATATCTTGGGCGGATATGTCGCTGTCCGGTAACAATAATGCCGCATTCATCCGCTCGCTTTCAAAAATCAGCGTTTCATCAATGCGTTGCCCCTCCAACCACCGCTTACTCCGTCCGAAAAACGCTTCGCTGGCGTCATTGGCATAAGTGATGATGTGATCTGGCGAAATCAAAAGCACTGGAACCGCTATACCCGACAGCATCTGGCCATAATCGGGACGATGCATGGCTTGCGACATAAATCAGGCAGCCGATTGAATCAGGAACGGCTCATAAAAGCGCGTCAATTCGTCGATCACGACATCAGGATCATCAATGCGGTTCATAAAGTTTCTGAACTCGGCTGACCCGTTAAGTCCCTTGGTATACCAGCCAATATGCTTGCGTGCGATACGCACCCCGACTTCACTGCCATAATGGTCAAGCATGGCGCGATAATGGTTCATTATAAGATGAAATTGCGTATCGATATTCGGGTCGTCGATGGTCTCTCCAGTACGGAACCAGTGCATCATTTGGCCAAGTAACCAAGGCTTACCATACGCACCGCGGCCAACCATCACGCCATCTGCGCCACTCTGCGCCAAAGCAGTTTGCGCATCTTCAATATTGCAAATGTCGCCATTTACGATGACAGGCAATGACACTGCGTTTTTCACCTTACGCACAAATGCCCAATCAGCCGAGCCTTTGTACATCTGGTTCCGCGTACGGCCGTGAACGGTGATCATTTTTGCACCCAGATCCTCGGCAATGTGCCCAAGCTCCGGCGCATTGAGGCTTCCATGGTCCCAACCCATGCGCATTTTGACAGTCACAGGCACCGACACGGCCTTCACCGTTGCCGCAATCAAGCTCGCGGCCAAGGGCAAATCCCGCATCAGCGCAGAGCCAGCATCGCCATTGACAACTTTTTTGACCGGGCAACCCATGTTGATGTCGATGATGGCCGCACCGCGTTCTTCGTTCAGCTTGGCCGCTTCACCCATTTCATAAGGGATGCAACCGGCAAGCTGCATCGACACCGGCTCCTCAATCGCGTCCCATTCGCATTTTTGGATGCTTTGCCGCGTCTCCCGGATCATCGCTTGGCTGGCGATCATCTCGGTGACGTTCAAGCCGGAGCCAAACTCACGCACGATTTTGCGGAACGGCATATCTGTGACGCCAGTCATAGGTGCCAGAATGACGGGACAATCGATTTTGATGTTGCCAATATGGATGGGTTTAAGTTGCATCTTCAAACATTGCCTAAAATTTAGGCAGGCCGTTACCCGCTTTCAGCTTGGCGGGCAAGTCTGCTGTCGCTAGAGCGCGCAAATGGTCTCTCGTCCACACACCGTTGCGCTCATCGTCGCCGCAGGCTCAGGTAGCCGCGCGGGCGGCGCGCAGCCCAAGCAGTTTCGCCTCGTGCGCGGCAAACCTATGCTGTGGCACAGCTATGCCGCATTGACGGCGCACCCGGCCATTGACCAAGTGTATGTGGCGGTTAGTGCGGGCCAAGAAGTAGAGGCGGCCGCTGCGTTGGCAGATCTCAAACAACCCATCCTTCTACAAGGCGGGCAGACGCGCCGCGAGAGCGTCTATTTGGGGTTAAAGGCGATTGCCGCTGATCAAAAAGTTGATCAGGTGTTGATTCATGACGCCGCACGGCCTTTCCTTCCTGCTCAAGTCATTGACGACTTGTTGAACGCATTGTTGCGCGCGCCGGGTGCTGTCCCTGCCCTCCCCGTCGTTGACAGCCTTTCACGCGGCACGGATTTACTTTCCGAAACCGTCGCACGCGAAAATCTATGGCGTATTCAAACGCCGCAGGCCTTTGCCTTTCAGGACATTTACGCAGCTCACTTAAGCTGGACGGGTGCAGAACCAACCGACGATGCACGCATGCTGATGGCGCAGGGAGGCGACGTACGCATCGTGCCGGGCGCGGAGGCGCTAAATAAATTTACCTTCTCAAGCGATTTTGCAGGAAACAGCATGCCCACATTCCGAAGCGGAAACGGTTTTGACGTCCATCGCCTGGTGCTTGGCGCTGAATTATGGCTATGCGGCGTGCAGATTCTGCATGACAAGGGCCTTGACGGCCATAGCGATGCCGATGTTGCCATGCATGCGCTAACCGACGCTATATTGGGGGCCATGGCTAAGGGGGACATTGGCGATCATTTCCCACCAAGCGATCCGCAATGGCGCGCTGCGTCCTCCGACCGGTTCCTTGCGCATGCCATCAAGCTGGCCCGCGCAGACGGTTTTGATCTGTCAAACGCCGATGTTACCATTATCTGCGAACAACCAAAAGTCGGTCCCTTCCGGACAAAAATGCGCGCGCGGCTGGCGGAAATTATGGCTGTTGATGTGGACCGAATATCGGTAAAGGCAACAACAACTGAAATGCTTGGTTTTACTGGCCGCGGTGAAGGCATCGCCGCGCAAGCCACTGCAACTTTTGAGAAAATCTGAACATGGAAACTATCTTACCTGCCGCGATTGCCGAGCTTGCCGCGCGTGTTGTTGCCGAGAACAAAGCTGCTGGTCGCATGATCGCAATCGCGGAAAGCTGCACCGGCGGCCTTGTCGCTGCCGCGATTACCGAAGTTCCGGGTAGCAGCGCTGTCCTTGGTTATGGCTTTGTTACCTACAGCAATGACGCGAAGATTAAGCTTCTGGGTGTTAATGAAGACATCATCGACGCATTCGGCGCTGTTTCCGTCGGCGTCGCATGGGCCATGGCGCAAGGTGCCCTGAAAGAAAGCGGCGCGGACGTGGCTGTCGCGATTAGCGGTGTTGCCGGACCAGACGGCGGGAGCGCCAGCAAACCGGTTGGCACTGTGGTTTTTGCAGTGGCGGTTAAAGGTCAAAACCCCCAAGAGGTGATGGGTGACCACAAATCCTTTGGCTCAGATAAAAGCCGCGCTGATATCCGAGCCTTTGCAACGCTTCATGCGTTGGAGCTGTTGCTTCTGCCTGCACCATAAAGCGCGTCGGCACGTTCCACAAACGCCGTTGTCATCTTGCGGAGAGCCGAGTCAAAAAACTGACCGGCCAGCGCCTCAAACACGCGGTTGCGAAACGAGAATTCGACGGTAAATTCCACAATTGAGCCGCCGCCTTCGACATCCTCGAACCTCCAGGCATTGTGTAAGTGCTTCATGGGCCCATCGAGATAATCCACGATGATTGATGACTTAGGGGTCTTCACCACGCGGCTGCTGAACGTCTCCCGAAGCGATTTAAATCCGACAATCATGTCCGCGAGCATTTCGCTTTCTTCATCCTTCCGGATGCGGATTGCGCTGACCCAAGGCAGAAATTCAGGATAGCGGCTGACGTCCGCCACCAAATCATACATTTGCGCCGCATTATGCGGCAGGCTGCGGCGTTCGTGGTGGTGCGGCATGTGTGAACGGAACCCTTAACGCACCTTGGCGAGTTGCACCGCACGCGCGTCGCGCATCCTGGCGAAATCATCACCCGCATGATAACTGGACCGCGTCAGCGGGCTTGCCACAGCCAATAAAAAGCCCTTGGCACGCGCAATGGCGGCATAAGCGTCAAATGCACCTGGCGTAACAAAATCCATAACCTTGGCATGCTTTGGAGTGGGCTGCAGATATTGCCCCATCGTCAGGAAATCGATATCCGCGCTGCGCATGTCGTCCATCACCTGATGCACTTCCATCCGTTCTTCGCCCAACCCGAGCATCACGCCGGACTTAGTGAAAATCGAGGGATCGTGACGCTTCACCGTTTCCAGCAAACGCAGCGAAGCATAATAACGCGCGCCGGGCCGAATGGTTGGATACAGGCGCGGAACAGTTTCCAGATTGTGATTATACACATCGGGGCGGGCGGTAACGATTGCCTCAATCGCCGCCTGCGCCTTGTTGCGGAAATCGGGGGTTAGGATTTCGATTGTGGTGTTGGGCGTAGTGCGCCGCAATGCCTCAATCACCTTTACGAACTGGCTTGAGCCACCGTCGGGCAGATCGTCTCGGTCAACAGACGTAATAACGATATGTTCAAGGCCCAACTTGGCCGCAGCAATCGCCACATGCTCTGGCTCAAGCGGGTCAACCGCCCGCGGCATGCCGGTTTTCACGTTACAAAATGCGCAAGCCCTGGTGCACACATCGCCCAGGATCATCACAGTGGCGTGTTTCTTGGTCCAGCATTCACCAATATTGGGGCAGGCTGCTTCTTCACACACCGTGTTCAAATTGAGATCGCGCATCAAGCGGCGCGTTTCATCAAACCCTTCACCGGTCGGCGCTTTAACCCTGATCCAGTCGGGTTTGCGTTCCCTAACCGGACGTTCGGGTATATTGATCAGCGCGTTCATGATGCTCGAATAGACGTCGCGCGTCATCTTGCCAACTGCAACTTGCCTGCTATGGGTTGCAAAATCCGCAAAGGAACAAAGATGATCGCTGATACCCTAACTTCGCCGGTGATCCTGTTTTTTGTACTTGGCTTTGTTGCCTCTGCTCTCAAATCCGACCTGACTATTCCAGAGGCTTTCGCCAAGGCGATGTCCATCTTTTTGATGGCAGCAATCGGGTTAAAAGGCGGGGTTGAGGTATCCAAGAGCGGAAACACCGCAGAAGTCATGGTTGCTGCTGCCGCTGGTCTTGCTTTAAGCTTCCTTTTGCCCGTTTTGGCATTCGCTTTGTTGCGAAGCGTTGGCAAATTATCGAAAGTCGACGCTGGCGCGGTTGCCGCGCATTATGGTTCGGTCAGCGTTGTTACCTTTGTAACCGCGATAGAATTGCTAACCGGCGAAGGCTTAAGCCCTGCGGGATATATGGTCGCCGTTCTGGCGCTGATGGAGACACCGGCGATTATAAGTGGCCTGATGCTCGTCCGCAAGGGTGAAAATATGTCTGGCGAGCGCAGCACGACACCATGGCATGAGGTGCTCACCAATGCTTCGGTGATGTTGCTGGTTGGCAGCTTTGTCATTGGTGCGATTGCTGGAAGCGACGGATTTGCAACCGTCAAGCCGCTGTTCGATACCGGCTTTCGCGGTGTTTTATGCCTGTTCCTTCTGGATATGGGCCTGATTGCTGCACGTCGCCTGATGCAATCGCGCAAGATGACGTTGCGACTGGTTATCTTGGCGATTTTGTTGCCCTTGGTAAATGGCACGATTGGCACCGTCGTTGGAACGGTCATTGGCCTCGACATTGCCTCAGCAGCGGCACTTGGGATATTGGCGGCAAGCGCTTCTTATATCGCGGTTCCCTCCGCAATGCGCCTTGCCCTGCCCGAGGCTGATCCCGGTATTTATCTGAGCATGTCACTCGGCGTCACTTTTCCGTTCAACATCATCTTTGGCATCAGTATCTTCGCTGCCCTCGCCCAAGCTTTAGGATGACCCCATGATACAAACCGTCCCGCGCAAACGTATTGAAATCTTGGTCGATACGCCGCTTGTCCCGCGTATTGTCGGCAAGTTAAAGGCCGTGGATATTTCAGGATGGAGCGTCATTCAGGTGGACTCTGGCGGAGGACGTGCGGGCGAGTGGCAGCATGACGACGTCACTGGAGCCAGTGCAAAGACTATCGTGCTTGCCATCGCGTCCGACACAAAAACGGCACAGTTAATCGATGCAATTGCGCCCTTGCTTGATAGTTATGGCATGTTGTTAACAGTAGGCGACGTTCAAGTTGTCCGTGGGGAGCGTTTCTAATGCCTGAGTTTGGCGTTCTGGTTGAAGGATATCGTCGTTTCAAATCCGACGCATATGTCCGTCAGAAGGCGCGCTACGACGCGCTCGCAAGCGATGGGCAGTCACCGCCCATCATGATTATTTCTTGTTGCGATAGCCGGGTCGACCCTGCGACGGTATTTGATACCACGCCGGGTCAAGTTTTCGCCCTGCGCAATGTGGCAAACTTGGTTCCACCATATGAAACCGGCGGCGGGTTGCATGGGGTGTCAGCGGCGATTGAATTTGGCGTTTTGGGCCTTGAGGTGCGTCATATCGTCGTTCTTGGGCACGCGCAATGTGGCGGTATTAAAGCGTCATTGGAGGGCTGCGACCTGAGCAACGCCGGGTACAGCTTCATTGATAGCTGGGTGGATATTGTCCGCCCTGCCCGCGACAAAGTGCTTGCGTCCGCGTCGCAAGACCCACAACGTGATCTGGAGCTGGAGGCGATCCGGGTCAGCCTTGCCAACCTTCGTAGTTTTCCCTTTATTGCGGCACGCGAGCAATCGGCGCAATTGAAGCTGCACGGCGCCTATTTTGGCATATCCGACGGTAATCTTTACGTTCTAAACAATGAGAACGACAGTTTTGAGGTCCAATGAACGAACCCGATAGTTTCCCCGCTTTTTACGATGATCTCGCGTTAAGTTTTGAAGAAGCATGGGGCCTTATCGTTGCTGGTGTGACCGATCGCAAAAGCCCGTGTCATATGCCCATAGTGGGCACGGTCGATGCATTGGGCATGCCACAATTGCGGATCATGATATTACGCGACGCATCACTAGATGCGCGCACCCTGCGGTTTCATACCGACTCGCGTTCGATTAAAGCCGAACAAATTGCTCAAAACCCTGCGACCAGCGTGTTGATTTATGACCCTGAAGCAAAGGTTCAAATCCGGATGTCGGGAAAAACACTTTTCACGGCCATTGGCGACGTTGCCGACAGGGCTTGGTCGGAATCAACGCCATTTGCGCGGCGCTGTTACATGGCCGAGGCTGCACCCGGCACACCCTCAGAAGAACCTTCGTCAGGTTTGCCCGATTGGATAGCGGGCAAGCAACCTGAGGAAGAGCAACTGGCGGACTATCGCGTTAATTTTGCCGCGTTGTTGGTTGAGATTGAGACAATCGAATGGCTGTATCTTGCCAATGCCGGCCACCGGCGTGCGCGCTGGCAATGGGACTCAGCCCAGAATTCATGGGCGGCCCGCTGGCTTATCCCATAAGGCCGCACATATTTCCGAATAGACCGTGATCTCCTGACCGCATGCCGTCCCGCGCAAAGCATATCCTCGTCACCTAAACTTGCGAAGCCGCTGCTGCAATTGATGACGAGGGGCGGTTTCAAGCCACCATCAACGTGTCATCTTCTTATAGGTTGCACGGTGTGGACGGGTGGCTTCTTCGCCAAGGCGGGCAATCTTGTCCTCTTCATAAGAGCCAAAGTTGCCCTCAAACCATTCGACATGGCTGTCGCCTTCAAAAGCCAATATATGTGTGGCCAAGCGGTCAAGGAAGAAGCGATCATGGCTGATAACCACCGCGCAACCGGCGAAGCTTTCAAGCGCTTCTTCAAGAGCTGACAGTGTTTCGACGTCCAAATCGTTGGTCGGTTCATCAAGCAGAAGCACATTTCCGCCTTCTTTCAACATCTTTGCCATATGCACGCGGTTGCGTTCACCGCCGGACAGCAGGCCAACCTTTTTCTGTTGATCTGTGCCCTTGAAATTGAACGCCCCGACATATGCCCGGGTTGGCGTTTCGTGCTTGCCCAGCTTCATAAAGTCCGCGCCGCCCGAGATTTCTTCCCAAACATTTTTGTTGGGATCGAGGTCATCGCGGCTTTGGTCAACGAAACCAAGCTTCACAGTTTCGCCAATATCCACTTCGCCGGAATCCGGCACTTCCTGACCAGTAATCAGGCGGAAAAGCGTTGATTTACCCGCGCCATTCGGCCCAATAACGCCAACAATACCGCCCTGCGGGATGGTGAAGGACAGATTTTCGAACAATAACTTATCACCATAGGCCTTGGTAACATTCTTGACCTCGATAACCTTGCTGCCAAGGCGTTCGGGAATTTGAATGACGATCTGTGCCTTTCCGGGCGTGCGATTTTCCTGCGCTTCTACCAATTGGTCAAAGGATTTGATACGCGCTTTAGATTTGGTTTGTCGGGCCTTGGGGCTTTGCCGGATCCAGTCCAGCTCGTCCTTAATCGCCTTCTGACGACCGGCATCTTCACGCGATTCCTGTTCGAGCCGCTTGCCCTTCTTTTCCAAATAGGTCGAATAATTGCCTTCATAAACAAAGTACCGACCGCGATCGAGCTCAAGTATCCAGCTAACGACATTGTCAAGGAAGTAGCGGTCATGGGTTACGAGGATGACGTTGCCCTTATAGTCGACCAAATGTTTTTCCAGCCACGCCACCGATTCTGCATCCAAGTGGTTGGTAGGTTCATCGAGCAGTAGGATGTCAGGCTTTTCAAGTAACAATCTGGTAAGTGCAATCCGACGCTTTTCACCGCCCGAAAGGCTGATCACTGAGCTATCGCCGGGTGGGCACCGCAGCGCGTCCATGGCAAGTTCAAGCTGGCTATCTAGCGACCAACCATCGACGGCATCAATCTTTTCCTGAAGCGCACCCATTTCTTCCATCAACGCGTCAAAATCGGCGTCTTCGGGCGGGTCGCCCATGATCATCGAAATCTCGTTAAAGCGGTCTACCAAGTCCGCCACGGGACGCACGCCGTCCATTACGTTTTCACGCACTGTTTTGGTAGGGTCCAGTTCCGGCTCCTGCGCCAGATACCCAACGCGGATATGTTCACCGGGCCATGCTTCGCCCGTAAACTCAGTGTCCATTCCCGCCATGATTTTCATCAGGGTCGACTTACCCGTGCCGTTTGGTCCGACGATGCCTATCTTTGCATCCGGATAGAATTGCAGATTGATATTGTTGAGCACCGGTTTGTTCGCGCCGGGGAAGGTTTTGGTCATTCCCTTCATTACGTAGCTATATTGCGCTGCCATGGGGATCGGTTCCTGTGTTGCATTACTTTGATTTGGCCGCTTCCCTAGCTATCTGCACCTTTCCTCGCAAGGCGGGATTGCAAAACTGTGCGATGCGGTTAAGCCTAAACGGCATGAAGAAAAATATCGCTCTGTTCGCCGCAGCCTCCTCGCTGTTTCTTAGCCCCGCTGCACACAAACTAGGTATCGTGGATTTGCAGCAAGATGGAACGAAATATTTCGACCTCCACCACACGCCGGATGATACGTTGGGCAAGTTTGATAAGGCCGAATTGCGCCAAAACGTGGCAGCTTGGATCGCAGCCTTGGCCTATCTGGCAAATTATGAAGGCGAACTAAAGCCGGAATTGGCGCAGTGAGAAAATTTGTGTTGCTGATAGCTGCGGTCGCAACGCTTCCTGCTTGCAATGATACGCCAGCTACTGCCGATACAGCACTATCGGAGGGCAGTACGTCTGCGGCCTCGCAGCAAGAAGACTTGGCCAAACAAAAGCTGACCATCGAACAAGCCGCCGAAGAAGCCACGCAGTTGATTGAGGCGGATGCAAAAGCCGAGATCGACGCGGCGACCTCTGAACCTGCGCAATAGTCTGCGGCATTAGGCTATTTTTCCTTGCCCGCGTCAAACGGCTAAACCAGCAAGACAATCGTAAAAGCAGCTGTCCCCATATACGCCCCGAACGGCAGATGTCGGGCGGTTTTTTTAGATAGCGCATAGGCACCCGCAACAAACAGAAACCCAAAGATAGTTGCCAAAAGTAAAGTCATCGGCAGGCCCTGCCAACCGAGCCAGAGGCCAATGGCTCCGAACAATTTGGGGTCGCCTCCACCCATGCCGTCCACCTGACGCAGCCTTCGAAAGGTTTGCCGGATCGCTTCCAATGCCAGAAATCCGAAAATACATCCCAAAATGCGGTCAGGCCAGTCAATCGCGGGTGTCAGAAACGGACCAGCGCAAACGCCTGCTAACGACAACATCAAGACCAATCGATTAGGCAACCATAGTTTCTGATAATCGAGGATGACGAGCGGTAGCAGTACCCAACCGAACACCGCCGCCGCCACTGCCTGACCACCGGACAAGAATAAGACTGCACATAGGCCAGTCGCGGCGGAGACAAGTTCAATGTAAAGCGCGCTTATTCCTATGAATTGACCACAATATCGGCATTTGCCGCGAAGCCATAGATACGACAATATGGGAACAAGGTCTTTAGCCCCAAGCGTGGTCTGGCAATGGTCACAATGCGACCGTCCGTCCGACACCAATTCCCCACGTGGCCAGCGACTGCATAAGGCGGCAACAAAGCTGCCCCAGATTGCGCCGAATAGCATAGCCAGCATCAGTTGATACCAAAAGGGCAAAGCGAATAAATTATCGCCCAATGACGCCAGAAACGCGCTCAGAACCGGCCCTTTTGGACCAAGCGGTACCCCCGCGCAACTGGCCGGAAACCCGCGATATTTAAAACTGCCGCTTGGTCGCCCTGGTCGGCATCGAGCGTAACTGCTATGATATAAGATCCGTCTGCCGACAAACGAATGTCCGCCCGCTCCATCCCGGATTGGCTGACCAAAGGCAGCAATAATTGCGCACCGTCGCAGCGCGGTTTACCAAGCATCCCATTTTGTAAGTTAAGTCCGGGTAGCGTTTCCGACAGGGTAAGCCGGACTTGCCCGCTGGCATCCATGCACCGGCCAGCGGCAAAGCGCGCAGAAAAACCTTCAAACTGAATATTTTCAGCAGGAAACGGCGCGAACAGGGCACCTACGCGCAAAGTAGCGGACAAATTGTTAACCGACACACCACTAATGCCGCGCGATACAGACCCGTTTATGCCAGGCACAAATTGCGCGTTGCCCCGTGACAGCAATATCTCTGCCCGGCCCATAAACAATGGGGATAACAACAAACGTGCATTGACATCGCCTACTGGCATTTTGCCAAGGCGCAGGTCGCGGATGGACCCATCCCAAATGATACCATCAACCTTGCGTGCAGTTACCCCGTCCCCAGCGACGATAGTCCGCAAGGGCATGAACAGTATCGCAGCAAAAGCGAGCGCTACGACCGAAGCAATGGCGAAGCGCCGTTTCATGGCGCGTTCATCTGCAACTGCGCCTCAACCGTTACGGTGCTGTTCGCGCCGGTACGTAAGGCGACACTGCGCACAGCAACATTCTGGCCCTCAAGCTCCGTCAGCCAAGCAAGCAATGCTGGCGCACGCGCTTGGTCAATCCGGAAGCTGATTTGTCCTGCTGCTTTATTGGGCGATTTGACGAGATCGAAACCCTGTTCCGCCGCATTTTGGGTAATCAGTTGGTCAATATCCGCCGTCACTGCAGAGCGCGACCCCGTCTGCTGCTTCTGCGCGGCATCGACCGTGGCGATTATCCGCCCGCGCCGTTGGACCGCCACGTCATGATCTAGCTTTGCCTGATCAATGGTTGCCAGAACGGGTAGTAACATTCCGAAAATCGCCACCACAAAAGCGGTCAGTGCGCCCGCCACACCAACGAGCCATTGCTCGCGCCGCGTTAGGGCAGCAAACCATAAGCGTAACGCCGCTATCATGGCATCCTCACTGTCATATCAACCAATGTGGCACCCGTTGTGTCCTGCCGCGCGGTTGCGGTAATGCGGAACCCGTCTTGCTGAATGGTCACAAGCGCATTGTTGATGTTATCGGCGGTCGGTGCCGCCAGAACAACGGTCAAAATACCGTCCGGCGTATATCGTAATTCCCGCACGGACACATTCGGCGCAGCCTTCACACTGCGCCACACAGCAGCGGAAAGCGGCGCAAAGCGGCTTTGCGTTTTGCCCTGACGATTAAGCGACGCGGCGAGCATGCTTTCGGCCTGATCAATGTCCTGAATAGCCGGATCAATCTTCTGTGCCGCAGCCAATGCGGCGTCATTTTCAGACGCAGTTGCAGTCCAATATTTTGCCAAGGTCGCAATAGTGAGCATCATTGTCACGATAAGAAGCGCGGCCAAAAGCCGCCTTACCCAAATCTTTTGCTCTGCGGTCACCCAAACCGCCTGATCTCGCTTTGCGAAGTTGCCTTCACGCAAATTGAGCAATGGCGCAGCGCTTGCAGAAAGCAGCATGGACCGGATGGAGTCGCTATCCATATTTTCTATCTGCGCGTCGCCAATGAACAAATCGCGCAACATGGCTTCGTCAGGTATAGCAAATTGCGCGCCGCGCAGGACGGACAGGCCGTCCATTTCGGCCCTGAACACGCCATCTGAATGGATACGCACCAACGATGCAAAGGGCAGGACAATGTCGGGGTTTAGCCCGCGCGCGCCAAGCCTATCCAACCCGCGCTGCATTACCTCCGGCGCGATTGTCGCTGTGGCAATAACGTCGTCATAATCTGTACCAGCGCTGATGTGCACAAGGCCAAGCGATTGTTCGGCTGCACGCAGTTTCGCCACCGTTTCGGCCTGACGCCCTTGCAGATCGGGGAGCGTGAACCAGTGACACCGAACATCTTCAGGCGCGACCACTGCCATAACAGTCACATCGTCAACCGTCGGCACGAAGTTGGAAAGTACGCCAGCATCCTGCCAAACGCCCTCAATGACTCGAAACACCGACGGGTCGTCCTGCTCAGATGTTGGGAACCGCGCAATGACCAATGTCATTCCTCTTCCCCCCAACTGCGCCAGATAACGCGCGCAGGCGCAGGCGACGCGACAATCATCGACTGTCCGGAAAGCTTGAGTTCGCCAAATGACACATTTGTGTTCAAAAGAAAGTAATTGCTCGTCAGTTTTACCTGCCCTTGAACCAGAGAAGACGGTTCCAGCGCGGCAATTTCAGGCGCCGCCCAGAATCGGATGAGGCTGCCATAGCCATTAGATGGCCGCTTGGCGAGATAGCTGCGCGCTAAGGTCAAATTCATCTTGCCGGGCGGGAATAGCATGGCCAACAACGGCGCTTGTTCGGGCAGCAAAGTGTTGACATTCAACGGCGATAAAACCGGATCGGGCAGCGCGCAGATCCAACCCTGCAACGTGGCATAGATAGCAGGGGTTACGCCCTTGACCGCGCGCAGCTCGCTTGGATGCACATACAGCCTGTTCGCCGTAAAATAAGGCGTCGCCGCAGAAAGATACCCATCATCCTCCACGCCATTTGGCAAAGGCATGATGTCGCTGTCCGCCCAGTCGGCTGCTGCCGCCGCAATAACACGAGCAGCGTTTTCATTTGTGCCCAACACCACCAACAACGACGTCATCTGGTCTTGCCCCGTCGCACTCGCCAAGTATCGGCCGTCAATTTCGGTCACAAGGCTGTTAAGATTAAAACAATTGCCAGCATCCCGCACGGACGCCCTGGCAGAGCCGATAGGAATAGGAATAGTTTGTACCTTCCCCAACCAATCCCCCGTTAACGTCGTTTGCGCGACATCGCGGGCAACCAGGTCCTCAATACGCGCAGCGGCAATCGCCTCGGTCGCGTAGGTAAACATGCGCGCTTGGGCAAGCACGTTGCCATTGGCAGACAATTTGCTCGACAAGCTAAGCCGGTCAAGCGTCGTAGCCGCAATCACCGCCAGCACTGCAACCATAAGCAAGACAGACAGCAAGGCCGCGCCGCGCTCTGAAGGTTTTTGCTGCATCATTCTGCAGCGCCTGTGTCAACGCTCGGCGCTGCAACGCGTGTTTGCGAACCGACCAGAAAAAGCATGCGTTGGGAAGGCTTACCGACCAAATTGACGTTTAAGGCAACAGCGCGCGGCAAAGCATCCGCATCGGTCGCCGTCCAGTCGTCGCGCCAAGCGCCTGTATCATCCCGAAATTCGACCGCTGCAGACGTCACATCCTCCAACAAGACCGCAGCGTCTGTGGGCGCGGATCCATCCAGCATGGGCCAACTCAACCGCTTAAGCGACCCGCCTTCCAGCACATAAGCCACGCGTTGCAGTCCTGCCCTTGGCGCACGATCAAAGTTGGACCACCCGGCCCGGACAAAGCCAAATAGCGCGCCGGGAAAGCTTGCCTCACCTTGGGTAAAGGCAGGAATAGGTTCGCCGGATTGATCTCGCACGGGCCGCGCGATCGCTTGGGCTAGGTCGCCTTCCAAACTATTGGCCAGGCGATGCGACAATGCCATTTCTTCAAGACGCTTTTTCACGGCAATTTGGGTATCGCTGCCGGAACGCAAAAGCATGACACCAGCCACTGAAATGAGTGCAAAAATCGCAAGCGCCACCAGCAATTCGATAAGCGTAAACCCGGCCTCTGACTTTCGCAATTCGGTCATTGTTCAATGGGCCTCGCTATCGTCATCTGGGCCTTGCGGAGTGCCGCGTTGCCTGTTCCGACCACGTTGATCTCGACAGTCACCAAACGGCTGTCATCGGTGGCGCGCGTTGTGGCCATCCACTGCCAATTCTGACCGCCGTTTAATTCTTCGCCGCGCGTTTCTCCCAGAGATGGCGGCGCGGGGTTGGACGATATTTCTACGGCCAAGTTGCGCGCCACTTGCCATGCCATATTGCTATCGCCCAGATTGGCTGTCGAGCGTACCGAATATCCCTGCAAGCGCACCATCGCTAACGCCGCAAGGCTGAAAATCGCCAAAGCAACCATGATTTCCAGCAGCGTGAAGCCATTGCGAGGCAATGAAGCCTTAACGGACAACGCGAATGTCCCCGGTTGCGGCGAGCTTTAGCGTGACCGTTACATTGTCATGTTTGATTGCGATATCGGCGGCGCTTGACGGCAGGCCCGTGCTGTCAAAGGCTACACGCATCTGCCGCGCGCCGGACATCTGAACCGTTGTGCCACTTTTCCAGTCGGTTGCTGAAAATGGGGCCTCGGACATCGGCACCCAGTTGCCATTATTACGCGTTTCAAAGCCATAGCCCGACGGGCGCACGGTCACCGCCATGGTGCGCGATTGCAATATGGCATTATCGCGCAAGGCGGCAACGCGGGCGGCAAATTGCTCCGCCTCATCCCGAACACCGCGCTCGGGCGAGCGTACGGCCATAACAACGGCCGTGCTCGCAATGCCGATTATGAACAATACCACCATAAGCTCCACTAAGCTGAAGCCACGCGCATTATCCTGAACGATGTTACGGACGGACGGCTTAGTCGCCGTAAATGTCGGCATTATCATTCTCACCCCCAGGCGCGCCATCGGCACCCAGCGAATAGATATCAAAGGCGCCGTTCTTTCCAGGCATGCTATACTGATATGGGCGGTTCCAAGGGTCCATCGGCAGTTTCTTGATATAGCCTTCACTCCGCCCTCCGGTCGTCGGCGGCGTCACCAACGCCTGCAAACCAGCACCTCCATCAGGGTAGGTCAAATTATCCAAGCGATAGGTTTCCAGTGCCTGTCCCAAAACGGCGATATCTGCCCGTGCCTTTTGCACCATGGCCTTGTCCTGATTGGGTAGCACGTTGATGGCCACGACCGTTGTCAGCAGCGCCAAAATAAATAAAGTCACCATCATTTCAACTAGGGTGAAACCGTTGCGTTGCGCCTTAACGCCCTTGCGGCGGAACCTGGCGGGGGCGCGACGGGTATCGGTCAAAAGAGTAAAAAATAGGCGGAGCATGTCTACAGTCCCGTAAGGTTTTGGAGTTGAAGGATAGGCAGCAATATTGCCAATATGATGACAGCGACCACGCCGCCCATCGCGACAATGATCAAGGGTTCAAGCAACGACAAAGCGGTGCTGGTAAAGGTATCAAATTCGCGTTCCAGATATTCGGCGGCACGTTCGAGCATGATATCCAATTGCCCTGCGCTCTCGCCGCTTGCCGTCAGATACACGAGCAAAGGCGGAAAAACCCCGCTGCTACGCATCGCGCCGGACAGGCTACCCCCGCTACGCACGGATTCCACGATCTCGTCATTTGCCGCAGATAACACTTTATTGCGAATGGTGCCGCCCGTCAGGCGCAAGCCTTCCAACAAGGGCAAGCGGCTTGCAACCATTGTCGCCAATGTCCGTGCCATGCGTGCGGCATGCAGGTTACGCAAAAGCTTTCCAAGCAACGGAATGCGCAAGACATTGCGGTCCACAGCCAAACGGAAGGCGGGCTGTTTTAAGGCTTGCGCAAAACCCAAAGCAGCCAGCGCGGCAACGATGATCAGCGCCCAGTAATAGCTCGCCAAAAATGCCGAAATGCCAATCACCATGCGCGTTATCAGCGGTAGTTGCTGATCCACATTGTCGAATTGTTCAACCACGCGCGGCACGACGGACACCATCAACCCCATCACAACGAGGATCGCGACGAACGACAGGATCGCCGGATACGCCAGCGCACCGATCAACTTACCCCGCATCTCCGCCTGCCGTTCCAGAAGCACAGCAAGCCGTTCGGTGATCAGCGGCAATGTGCCCGCGCCCTCCCCGGCGGCGATCATTGCGCGATACAAAGGTGGAAAGCTGCTGCTTTCGCGCCGCATAGATTCGGACAAACGCTGGCCTTCAACGACGCCTGTGTGAACGGCTGTCAATATCTCACGCACGTGGGGTTGCTCACTTTGACGACTTATCGTCCGCAACGCCTCTTCCAAGGGCGAAACTTGCGCCAAGGAAGACAATTGCCGGGTGAACAATGTCAGTTGCTTTGCGTTTAACCGAGGCTGCCGTTTTAGCGGCAGGTTGGCAAACACCGGTGCACGCACTTCGGCAGGCGCAACGCTTACAATATACAGTTTTTTCAACACCAATGCTTCGCGTGCCAGATCATCATTCGCCGCAGATATCCGACCGCGCCGCTCGCGCCCGTCAGGGTCGATGGCGTGATAAGCAAATTCAGGCATCAACGATGTCTTCACGGCGTGAAATGCGAATAGCCTCCTCTGGCGTGGTGTCCCCGCTACGCACCAATTTACGCGCAGCGGCACTCAAATTAGGCTGGTTCACAAAAGCATGTCGCGCCAATATGGCTTCATCGCCGCCGTCATTGATCAAGCGGCGGATGGTATCATCCACACGGACAGCCTCAAACACGCCAATGCGGCCCAAATAGCCAGTGTTGTTGCATTCAGGGCAACCGACGGCTTTATAAACCGCCGTGCCCTTGTCAAAACCAAGCAACGACGCTGCATTGCCGTCGGCCTGCATTGTTTGGCGGCAATGCGGACACAGGCGGCGCACAAGCCGCTGCGCGATGACAGCACGCAGGGTCGAGGCGAGCAAGAAAGGCTCAACCTTCATATCGCGCATACGCGTAATTGCACCAAGCGCATCATTTGTGTGCACCGTGGTCATTACCAAATGGCCGGTAAGCGCCGCTTGCACAGCAATATCGGCGGTTTCACGGTCCCGGATTTCGCCGACCATGACGACGTCAGGATCCTGCCGCAAAATCGCGCGTAGGCCAGCGGCAAAGGTCATACCTACTTTCGCATTCACCTGCGTCTGGCCAATGCCTTCGACCGCATATTCGACGGGGTCTTCAACCGTCAGTATGTTGCGGGAACCGTCGTTCAGACGCTTTAGACCTGCGTATAAAGTGGTGGTCTTACCCGAACCCGTCGGACCAGTGACCAGAATAATACCATTGGGTTCAGCCAATGCTTCGCGCAATATTTTTAGCGTCTCTTCAGACATGCCCAGCAAATCGAGCGAAATCCCAGCATTTTCATTGTCGAGAATACGCATCACGACGCGCTCACCAGCGCGGCTTGGCAAGGTGGACACACGCACATCGACCATCTTTCCACCAAGCGACAGGCCAATACGGCCATCTTGCGGAATGCGGCGTTCGGCAATGTCGAGCCGCGCCATTACCTTGATACGGCTGACGACCACAGGCGCAACATTGGCGGGGAGCCGAAGCCGTTCCTGCAACACGCCATCGGCACGCATGCGTATAACAAGACCAGTTTCATAAGGTTCGATATGAATATCCGAAACACCTTGCCGCACAGCCTCTGCTATGATGCCGTTAATCAACCGGATAACCGGAGCGTCATCAGCGCTGTCGAGCAAATCATCGACACTTGGCAGCATATCGGATAACAGATCGCCGTCATTATGGCCTATCGACCCCGCCATTGCCGCTGCACTTCCGTCCATCGCATAATGGTCGGAAAGATACCGGTCAAAGGTCTGGTTATCGGCTATCTCAACATCGAACGGCATCGCCAGATGGCGCCGCACTTCAAGCAGCATAAGAGGATCTGCGCCTTCACGCATGGCAACGATTAAACGAGCGTTGCTCTCATGACGCAAAACCAGGCCGTGCGCCTTAGCAAAGGCATAAGGCAGATCCAGCAATGGCGTGATCTGGGCAACAGTAACGGGCGCGCCAGTTTCTGCGCCAGTCGCGCCCGGTCGTTCCAACGTTCCTTGCGAAACTGTCATTATTGTCCATCCCCAATATTAGCGGATATGGCGCTCGCAGGCACATCTGCGGGTTTAAGCGGACCATCTGCTGGCGGCCGCGTCAGACTGCCGTCTGCGCCGATCATAATGTCGTTTGCCCGCGCATTTGGGTCCGTGGGCGGGGTGGCGCCCATATAGTCGCGGAGCAATTCATCGATGCTCGGCTCCATATCCGGATTACGCAGCCGCTGCATGTCGCGCACGTATTCATAACGGCGCGCAGTCAATCGGTCACCATCTTGCCGGCTCCGCAAGATTGTAGGCCGGATGAACACCATCAGGTTGGTTTTACTGCGGCTGCGGCTGCGCGACTTAAACAGCTCACCGATAAGGGGAATGTCGCTGAGCAATGGAATACGCTCAATCGTGCGGCGCTCGTCATCGTTAAGCAGCCCGCCTATTGCCAATAATTGGCCGTCGCCGACAGTCAATGTCGTCTCGAATTCGCGTTTGTTGAGGACAAGGTCGTTGGAGCGCGAAGATACAGGGCCAGCAACGCTCGACACTTCTTGTTTCAGGAACAGCTTCACATCGCCTTGCGCATTGACCTGCGGCGTGACCTCAAGCTTTATGCCGACTTCCTGTCGTTGCACGGTACGGAATGCATTTTCGAAGTTTGCGGACAATTGTTCGCCCGTGCTGACTGGCACTTCTTGGCCGACCAGAAACTTCGCCTTTTGGTTGTTCAACGTCACAATATGCGGCGTCGCCAAAAGGTTGGATTGTGTGTCTGCTGCAATTGCGTTGATGATTGTTCCAAAAATCGTATTCTTACCGAAATTGAGCGCCACGCCGCCAAAGCCGCCCGTTGCGCTTAAAATAGATGCCGCAGCCGCTTCTTGCAGGCCGTTACCCAATGCGCTGCTGGTCCCGGTGGTGGTAGTATTGCCATTGACGGTAGTGGTCGTGCGCGTCAACTCCTCGGCCCCAATAGCCCCAGCTATTGTCAGGATATTGGGCGAAGCATTGGAGTAATTGGTCGCCACAAATGGCGCATCCTTGCCCCCCACGAGAAATTGTACGCCAAGCTTTTTAGCGGCCTCATTACCGATTTCCACCACAATAGCTTCCACCAGAACCTGTTCAGGCCGTGTGTCTAATTGCCGGATCAATTCGCCTAAGCTGCGCTGCACGTCCGGATTGGCAGCGACAATTAGGGCATTTGTGCCTTCATAACGCGTCACAACAATAGGACCGCGTCCGCCAATGCTGTTTGTGCCACCGCCAGAAGATGTCGCAACGATTGGCGCGGATGGGGCAGCTGGCGCTCCGCCATTTACAGGTGCGGCCACTGAAGGCATGTCGCTGCCCCGCGCACCACCGCTTTGTCCACCAATCAGCGACTGGACGGTTTCTAGCAATGTTTCGGCGTTAGCATGTTCAAGCCGGTACACCCGAATTTCGGACCCAGATTGCGCACGGGCATCTAATTGCTTTGCCATTTCGGCAAAACGAGCAACGGATGTCGGGTCACCGCGCAACGCAATGGCGTTACTGCTGTCGATAGCCGCGATGGAGACAGAAGTACGCGCGCCTTCGCCGCCACCCTGACCAGCCAAACCTTGCAATGCCGTCGCAATTTCGCGTGCGCCTGCATTGTCTAGCGTCACAATCTGGGTGGCTGCACTGTCGCGGTCAATTTGGCGGATGAGATCGCGGATCCGACGGATATTGTCGGCGTAGTCCGCCGCCACAAGGCTATTTGCGCTGCGGTTCGCCGTAAGCGAGCCTTCACGGCTGATTAATGGACGCAGCGTTTCTACCGCTGTGGCCGCGTCGATCGACCGCAAGCGGAACACTTCGGTTACAAACTGGCTGGCAGACTCGGCCCGGCTGCCTACGCGCGTTGGCTGCGTTGCCGCGCCGTCCGAAGGCTGAATGCGATATCCGCCGCCGCGCATGGGAATTGCGACAAGGCCATTTGCGCGCAAAGTCGACAAAAACACCTCGAAATATTCCGAACGCGACAATGGGCGGTCACTCACAACCGAAACCTTACCCGTAACGCGGCCATCGACAATGAAAGTTTGCCCAGTAACGCGCGCGGCGTCTTGCACAAAAGCGCGGATGTCGGCGTCGCGGACATTCAATGTCTGCTGCGCGGTCAATGGCGTGGTAAAAATAAGCGTGCTGGACGCCAACCATAAGGAGAATTTACGGATCACTATTGTTCCAGAATTAAAGCGATGGGGACTTTTGAACCGCCGCGTTCAACTTCGACGCTTATCCGCGCTCCGGGGCGAAATTGGGCCATGACATCAGCGGCGGATGAAACGGGACGACCATTGACGGCAACAACAATATCGCCAGCCTGAAAACCGGAGAGCTTAAGCATCGCCCCGTCATCCTGGGCTTTCAAAACAAGGCCGGTTACCCTGCCCCCTTCGTTGCGTGGGACAAAGCCAATGGCCTTTTGCAGCGTTTGGGCATTTAGCCCACCCGCGGCGGAAGAGGTAGCTGCTGGTTTAGACGCATCTCCAGAGGGGCCGACCGTCTCCGCCGGAACCGACTGATCCAGATAAAGTGACTCCTTCACTCCGCCGCGCGACAATACCACATGGTCGAAAGCAACCGAGTCCAGCGTCACGCCCGGCGCAACTTCTTCACCCACGGCAAAACTATTTTGGAGACCGTCCTCACCAGCAAGGATGGCGGAACCGCCTCCTGAACTTTCATTTGCGCGCACGCCAAACAAAACGAGACTTAAGGACGTGACATTCTGGGTGGGTGTTGCGGTCGTGTCAGTAAGATAAAAAGGGTCAAAACCCCTAAAAAGCGCTGCCCGAGACGATGGTGAAACAAGATTGACCGATGGCGCGTGCCATCCGGCAAGCGGATCAACCGGTATGACAACGACCCAAAAAAGCCGCGTCAACTGAATAGCCAAAAGAACGACAATTAAGGCAATGAGGACATTACCAATAGGCAGTAACGTCAGCACACGAGATTGCACCCGAACCCTTTCAGCCAATGTCACTTCCACAAAACTCCCCTGGCGGCACCGCCCGTTGATGCGGGCCTAAGACACCGTTGTGACTTAAAAGTGAAATTAAAATGACAGTTTTGTGACTGTCATAGCGTGTGGCTTTAACGATACATAAAACAACGGCGGCATGTTGATTATAACATGCCGCCGCTAATCAGACAAAATTGTATGAGTTAGAAGTTTAAACTAAGTCCAATAGATGCGCTCGTACCAAGTTCATACTGGTTGTATGCGATACGATTATTACCTGACTGTTGAAACTCATTGTACTTTGTGCGTGTGAGGTTTCGAAGTTCAACTTTTAGATCAACTTGCTTCCCTGCTACCTTTATTCCCTGCCGACCAACGACATCAAGCCTAAAGCCAGGGCGCTCTATCACATCTGGTTGTGGCGGCGACCCATTAACACCACGGCTTGTGACACGATCACTGGCATAAGTGAGCAGGAACGTGAGCTGTGACAGCTTATCCGTATCTTCAATACCGGCTTGGAAATTGACGATGTGGTCGGACTGCCCGGTTAAGGACGAACCATCCTGGAAGTAATCCAAAGCACTGGTCGAGAAAGCCCCAAAAAAGCTTGTTATGTCACCAGCCTGCACCGTTAGCTCTGATTTTGTGTAGGTATAGTTCGCTACCAACACCAACCTTCGCGATGTGAAAAAGTCATTGCTGCTTAAGTTGCTAAGATCAAAATATTTCTGGACGTCGACTTCTGCTCCATAAAGAGACGCCTCGGGTGCATTCGCGAACGAGGTCGCGAGATCGCTTGCAACAAACGCCTCAATCGGATTTTTGATCTTCTTATAAAAAGCAGAAAAAGAAAAGCGCTGCTCTGGCGCAAAATAATACTCAAATCGAGCTTCGCCATTATACAGCTGGCTATCTACAAGCAGAGGATTGCCACGGTAAGCACGATTTGTATCAGGATCAAAATAGGGCTGATTAATCAGTTCGCGAAATTGCGGACGTGCAATTGTTTTCGACGCGCTAAAGCGTGCTTTCATTTGCTCCGTCAGGTCAACCGTTAGCGTCGCAGCTGGCAACCAATATTCACGCGACAAGTCGGTAGCCGCACCAGACGCGCCGGGTACTCTGAATACCTGAATAGGAACAACGGACTGCTCCGCCTTTTCCCACCTAACGCCCGCATCGATATTGAACAAGTCGCCGATCTGGGCATTGATTTTTCCATAGCCAGCCCATGTACGCAACTTGGCTTCAAAGGCTGGGTTGCCTTCATCAGCTTCAAACAATGAAATCTCGTAGAAGTCGATAAGCTCTGGCGTTAGTAAAAGGTCAGCACGCAGCATACCAACACCGGCAGGAAGGGCTTCTGCGTCATAGAAAAATTCGCGGCGCGAACTAACCCGGTCAGTGTCCGAGTAAGCGTTACCGACCGTGATGCCAATATCAGGCGTGAGCTTGTACGTAATGTCAATACCGCCAGAAATAAGTTCTTCTGTTAGTTTCGAAAAAATCAACCGCGCATCACCACGGTTACGGTTTAATACGTTAACGAAAAAAGCGCCGGTCGGATCCGAAGCCGCATTTGTTCGTACATATTCGGTCGACAATTCATAAGGCGCGTCGCGTTGTGATTTTGCATAGGACCCGCGCACATCAATCCGCAAATCAGGTGTGACTTTGAATTCGCCAACCAGTTGCGTATCAACCAGCTGCCGTTCATACCAAGCTGTCTTCTGCCGCATCACGTCTGCAGTCCCTTGGTCGATATTCCCGACACTTAACCGAGCCTGTTTAATGGTGTCATGTATATACAGATTGGTCCAACGGAGTTTGCTTTCACCAAATTCAAGTCCCAAGCCAAGAAGACCATTGGCGACGATACGCTGATCGGTGCTCACTTGATTAAAACTCGAATCAACGGTCGAGACGTCTGCACTCGACGAACGTTGCTGAACGGTGTCGCGCGTCGACCACTTATTGCTAAAACCACCACCGGCAATTACGCCAAGTTGTGACGCACCCACATCAAACGTTTTCCCGCCTGAAAAAGACAACGACGCATTAACGGGTAATTTTGTGTCCCGCTGTAAAATGGCATTACGGCCAGTCACGAGACCCTTACCGACGTTTTGTACGTTAACTAGATTAGAACTGAGCCGCTCACCGCCTGCTAGGAAGCTCTGAAGCGCAGGCGTAAAATCCCGATTTCCATTGGTGTAGCCCGACCAGTCGGACGAGCTACCATAATACGTGTAGCCCAGGCGACCGGTAGATTCAGTGTCGCCGGAGACCGTTCCGCCGATTGTGAAAAACGGGTCGCGCGGTGTCGCCTTGGTTGTAAGGTTGATGACACCGCCACCAAATTCACCAGGGTAATTCGCAGAATAGCTTTTTTGCACCAATGATGATGCGATGACGCCTGTGGGGAAAAGATCAAGCGGAACAACGCGTTTGAGCGGCTCGGGGCTTGGAAGTGGTGAACCATTTAGCAACGCCAGCGAATAACGATCGCCAAGCCCACGAACATATACATAGCCATTGCCGACAACGCTAAGGCCAGTGACCCGACCCAGCGCGCCCGCAATATTGCCTTCGCCGGTCCGTGCGATGTCAGCGCTCGAAAGCACAGACACAACCTGCGGTGACGACTTGGCAATGTTGCGGTCAAGATATCCGCGCACCACGATCTCGCCACCTGGTACCGATATTTCGGTTTCCTCTTCAGGCTGGGCCAATTCCGTTGCCGCAGGCTCTGCAGCTGCTTCTTGCTGGGTTTCAGCTGGAGTTGGCTCAACAGTCTGCGCAAGCGCCATATTTGGAGCAACGAGCGAAGTTGTAAAGAGCAGCAGGCTGGCACGCCTAATTGAATAAGACATTGGAATTTCCCTATTTCCTATTGAAAAAGGGTGGAGCGGGCCGATGCGGCCGCGCTCCACCCAAATCATGGCTCGCAGCTTAGTATGTAGGCAGCGAGGTGCAAAGGCCAGTCACGCTAGTACCCAAAGTAGCGGTGGAACTGTTGCAAGTCCAGCCAGCGTACCAAGCGGAACCGGCAGTCCCATCCTTAACGGCACCAACATAATTTGTAGCTGTAAAGAAGGATTGGACAGTTGACGAGAAATTAGCGAACGTGGTTGGGTTTGTAGCCACGATTGCTGTTTCATTCGCGCCGTTGATGAACAGCGATGAGAAGCTCGTCGTGAAGGCATCATTGTTGTTGTTTGAGCCTGTGCCAAAGAACGTCCCTACCTGTGTAGCGTTATAGGACCCCGAACCCAAAAACTTAGTTGCGTTGCACTGCAACACCACCGAGCGCGCGGTAAGCGTAGCCGGCGTAGTGCCAGAACCATTCATACGAATACATTCGTTATTTGGTGTAGCAATGATGCCATTTATCAGGGTCGTGTCCGAGTTTCCACGGAACAATGTAGAGGCCAGATCATTGGAGTCGTTATCTGACGACGACTGTGACTGCAAAGCAGTAAAGTTTACAATCCGCATTATACTCCGCGGTAAGTCCGCTTCAGCGCCGTTGCTATCGAACTCCATCAAAGCATCGCCCCTGCCAGCTCGCTGAATAAGCAAAGCAAATTGAATATTCGCTTCAGCGCCGGTGTCGATATCAAGGCTGTCATCGTCTGCACCGGTTGAAACATAATTTTTCATGTTGACGGCGCCACCGAAGAATTCAACGCCATCATCGGAGCTGTTGTGCGATTGAATATTGTTCAGGATCGTTCCTGTGCCAATACTGCCGGTCGTGAGCGCCTGCAATTCCTTATTTTGTCCAAGAACAAAGCCCGAGTAACGGATTTGAACAAAGCTCATTGAGCCAGCGTTGTAGCTGTTGTTTGTTCCACCATAAAGGGCCTTATCTGCGGCGCCCTCAGTATCACGCTCGCAAGTGTTTAGAGCGACAGTCCCAGTAAGGCAATCCGTCGTAATTCCGCGGCCCAACAACACAACGCCGCCCCACTGACCTTGCGATGCGTCAGTATTAAAACCGGCAACATTGTCTTGGCTGGTGAAGATAATCGGTAGGCTTGCAGTGCCAACAGCCGAGATTTTGTTACCACGATTTACTGCAAGCCAAGACTGACCAGTTGTACCGTAAAGAATTACGCCTGGATTGATTGTCAAGGTGACATTAGTGTCGGCGGTGAGTGGCGTCGAGGTACACCCAACGGTCGTCGAAGTGTAAGGCGAGCCGACTGTTGGCGCGGCGAAGCCACCGTCGCATCCGACGTTAACGCGTCCATTCATCGAATAAAGCACGCCAGGAAGCTTTGGTAAGGTGCTCGACACCTTTATAAGGCTTGGCAGCTGGCAAACGCGATATGTACCGGTTGGGCCAGAAATCGTTCCAGCGTTAGCCAAACCCTGTGGGTCGGCAATCGAAGGACACGCGCCAGCAGCCGTAACCAATGATGGCGGCGGCGGTGGCGGCGGAGGAGGAGGAGCGGCTGGGTTGTTGATGGTGATGTTACCACCGGTGCCGGGCGACGCGATGTCGTCTGCGCCACAACCAGTGACAAGAGCCGCAGCTGCCGTAGCATAGACAATCCCGCGCAATTTTGGGTTTAACATTCTGAATCTCCGCAACAAATAAGACTTGCCCGATTATAGGCACTTGCAACGGACCAGTGACGAATCAACATAGGCCCCACCCGTTGACAACATTCGTCTAGGCGACACCTATGACAGAGTTGTGCGCATAATGTTGCATTTAGAAGAATATTTTGTGTCAGCTACATGACAAGGTCGCGCACCAGTCGCTTTTACAGCAAATTTCCAAAGCAAATAAAAAAAGCGAGCCTGTCCGACTCGCTATTTTTTTGTGACAACAATTGAAAACTTGAGTAACTGCAGCTTAATGCGAAGCCACGCGCGTTTGCAGACTAGCCATCGCTTCGCGTGCTGCAACCTTAGAGTTCATCACGCGGCCATCGGCTAAAACCAAATCCACGCTTTCACGGGACTGCATTGCTGCCTTAAAATACGCAGCCGCTTTTTCGGTCTGCCCCATTCGTGCATAGGCGCGTCCAAGATTAGGCAGTTTTGGAAGATCGTTCTTGCTGAGCTCGACACTCGCCAAGATTTGGGACACCGCGCGCGCATTATCGCCGCTCATAAGAGCCTCATATTCAACGGAGCTCTTTGGCTAGGACATTTCGCCAACTGCATACGGCTTAGCCAGTGCTGCGACAGACAAAGTTCCAGCTATTAATGTGCCCAAAAACATCATTTTCATAGCGTTTCTCCTTTTTCTGCGGTCAGTGTTGCACTTTAATGACAGTACTGCAACATAAATGTCAAAAATGTGTAATGATAGGAGGATTGTCGAAAAATACGCTGCTAGAACAACATAGACTTATCGAAACTATAATACGAAAACAGTACAATAACTGTTTTCATAGGCCTTTTACTCCATGCACCTCGCTGGTAGACGCTTGGGAAAGGTCAAATGATGCGGGCCTTTGGCCGCGTCAATTTTGGCGAAGCTGGCGACACCTGCGATTATGTCTCCGGCGTCGATCATTACGTCGAGAAGTGGAGGGGCGACGGTGACGAATGCACAACGCACCTAGGGTCAGAACCTAATAAATCCACCTTCGCAAGGACAATTCCCTGCTTATTTTCTATATACTGAACGCGCGCAGCAAAATTATCAGGATATCTTGCTTGAGATGATTAAGCGCCTTGGTTACGACAATGCAAATTATTTCCCCGATTATGCCAAAGCAATAGCAGCGGCGCGCGGCGAAGTTGCCCCTGACAACCAAACATTGCTGGCGGGTGCACCGCAGCAATTCTTCATAACGTTAAAGGCTGGTTTCTCATGAAGTTTAATCTATTAATC
Source organism: Sphingorhabdus sp. EL138 (assembly GCF_945882965.1). Taxonomy (GTDB): domain Bacteria; phylum Pseudomonadota; class Alphaproteobacteria; order Sphingomonadales; family Sphingomonadaceae; genus Sphingorhabdus_B. The sequence goes on along the minus strand of NZ_CAMCWY010000010.1, from coordinate 44,884 downwards.
GGCAGCGCGCTTCTTGTGGCTGCGCTACCGTCGGCGGCTTTGGCAGAGCCGGTGCTGCTGATTTCCATCCACGGGCTACAACCCGATGACGTTATACAGGCGGAAGAACGCGGGATATACATCCCGAACCTTAAACGCTTCATCACGCAAGGCAGCTATGCCCAAGGCGTACGCGGCATCCTGCCAACGGTAACTTACCCAAGCCACGCGACGCTGATCACAGGTGTCAGCGCATCGCGGCATGGCATTGTCAGCAACAACAGCTTCGACCCTCTGCAAATCAACCAGGGCGGTTGGTATTGTTATGCCAGCGATTTTAAGGTCCCGACCTTGTGGGATGTCGCCGCGAAGGCAGGATTGACCACCGCCAACGTGCATTGGCCCGTCAGTGTCAACACCAACGCAATAAAATGGAATATCCCGCAAATCTGGCGCACGGGCCATTCAGATGACGTCAAGCTTGTGAAGGCGCTTGCCACGCCAAGTTTGATTAAATCCCTGGAAAGCCAATTGGGCGAATATGCCCCCGGCATTGACGAAAACATAGAAGGTGATGAAAACCGTGGCCGGTTCGCAACGGCGCTCATTGCGCGTGAGAAACCGTATTTCACGACGATCTATCTGACGGCGCTTGACCATGAACAACATGAACAAGGTCCCGATACGGCGGCTGCGCATGCGGTTCTTAAACGGATTGACGCGGTGGTGGGCAAGATCATCGCAGCACAATTGGTAGCCCGGCCTGACAGCTTCATCGCCGTTGTTTCCGACCATGGCTTTTCAAAGGTCGATACCGAAGTCAATCTCTATCGGGCATTCATTGACGCTGGCTTGATTGTCCTCGACGCCAACGGCAAAATCAAGGACTGGGAAGCCAGTCCGTGGAATTCGGGCGGATCGTCAGCAATCGTTTTGAAGCGGCCATCCAATCCCGCGTTACGCGCGCGCGTCTCAGAACTATTGGAGCAGTTAAAAGCCGACCCTAAAAATGGCATCGCCCAGATCGCCACTACATCGGAGATCGCCGGGTACGGAGCGAATCCGCAGGCAAGCTTTTACGTTGGCTTTGCCCCGAATGCCTATGCTGGCAATTTCAAAGGCGCGGCCGCGCCTTTGGTGAGCCCGTCGGGCAGTAAAGGCATGCATGGTTATTTTCCCGACATGCCGTTCATGCGCTCCAGCTTCATGATTATGGGCGCAAGCGTTCAAAAAGGCCGCAATTTGGACGAAATCGACATGCGCGCAATTGCCCCCACACTTGCCAAAGCCATGAGATTGACGCTGCCGGATGCAGAGGTTCCCGCCATCAAATAACCGCGCCTGCATAAGATCGATCGCAAGAAAACTGTCATCGTTCTGAAATGCGCCTGACCCATCAGCCATCTACGCCAAACAGGTTCTAAACGCATCTGGTGGGGGTAAAAGCAGATGACACATACAGTATTTAGTGAAACGGACGCAATTGACGCGCCACGCCTTGAGCAGGATAATAACAAACCAAAGCTGCCGGTCTGGTTTGATAAGCCCGAGCCGCGGAGCTTCCAGCCAAAGATGAAACTGCGCACGGTGTGGATATCGGACATCCATCTTGGCACTGCAGGTTGTCAGGCTGATTTGTTGTGCGATTTTCTGCATTCCATTGAGTGCGAGACGCTGTATCTGGTTGGCGATATTGTTGATGGTTGGCGACTGCGTAAAGGCTGGTACTGGCCGGACCAACATAATGAAGTCATTCGCCGTGTATTGAAAATGGCGCATCGGGGCACCCGCGTTATTTACATTCCCGGCAACCATGACGAGATGTTCCGTGACTATACTGGCCTCAGCTTTGGCGGCGTAGAAGTCCAGTTGGAGGCGATTCACACCACAGCTGACGGGCGCAAACTGCTTGTCACGCATGGCGATGCTTTTGATGGCATTGTTCTGTATGCGCGCTGGCTCGCTTTTTTGGGTGATCAAGCTTATACATTGCTGTTGCGAGCCAATATCGTCCTCAATGCCGTCCGGCGCAGATTGAACATGCCTTATTGGTCGCTATCATCTTACCTAAAAAAGCGTGTTAAAAATGCGGTCCAATTTATTGGGCAATATGAAGAAGTTGTTGCGCGCGAAGCGTTGCAGCGCGGCGTCGAGGGTGTAGTTTGCGGTCATATCCATTGCGCCGAAATTCGCCAATTTGGATCCATCACTTACTATAATGACGGTGATTGGGTTGAAAGCTGCACCGCGTTGGCGGAAGCCAAGGATGGCAGCATGTCCATCATTGACTGGGCAGCCCATGTACGCGACCGCACAACGAAGAAAGTGGCTGTCGAAGCATGAGGCTCGCCATCGCAACGGACGCTTGGGCACCACAAGTCAACGGCGTTGTCCGCACGTTAACCGAAACGATAAGCCGCCTGAAAGCCCGCGGACATGCAGTTGAAGTTGTTGCACCAGACAGATTCATGACCATTCCTTGCCCCGGCTATCCAGAAATCCGATTGGCACTTGCGCCGCGTTTCGGTGTGCGCAAGGCGCTCGGTACATTCCGGCCAGACATCGTCCATATCTCAACCGAAGGCCCCATCGGCTGGAGCGCGCGCGCATGGTGCATGAAGCACGATGTCCCATTTACCACGGCTTTTCATACCCGGTTTCCCGAATATGTTGCCGCACGCACGCGGCTTTCGCCGGACTTCATCTGGCCCATTATGCGCATATTCCACAAGGGGTCGCGCGCGGTTCTGACGGCGACAGAAAGCCTGCGGGCTGAGTTGGAAGGCCGCGGCATAAAGCCTACACAGCTGTGGTCGCGTGGAATTGATCATGCCGTGTTCCATCCCGATCAGCCCAGCCATCCAATCTTACAGCATCTTACAAAGCCGATCATGTTGTCAGTCGGACGCGTGGCCGTAGAAAAGAATTTGGAAGCGTTTCTTGACGCCGATGTCCCGGGAACGAAGGTCATCGTCGGCGACGGCCCTGCCCGCGCGCATCTTCAAGCGCGATATCCTGACGCCGTCTTTCTTGGGACGCGTCATGGCGCTGAGCTTGCCAGTATTTACGCCTCTGCCGATGTGTTCGTATTTCCAAGCAAGACCGATACATTTGGACTTGTCATGCTTGAGGCGCTGGCAACGGGCGTTCCGGTGGCCGGCTATCCCGTTCAAGGTCCATTGGACATTATCGGTAGCGAGGGTCGCGGGCCGTATGGCACGTTAGACCGCGCGGCTGGTTGCCTCAAGCCCGATCTAGCCGAAGCAATCAATGGGGCGCTTTCGCTCAGTCGTACCGACGCCGCAAACTACGGAGCCCAATTTTGCTGGGACAAATGCACGGACCAATTTGTGAACGGCGTTACAAAAGCAGGTAATTCTGCCGCATTAGCCGCATAGGCAAACGGCAGTCAATGCCCCGCGGTTCGGTGGTGATTTCGGAGCCAGTCTTTTGGGTTGCACGCCAATAGTCAAGTTGGACACACCGAACTAGCAAAGGGAGGATTCGCAGGCAGTGTGTCCGAACAGCTAACAGCCAAATGCAATCATTGTTCCCGCATTAGGCTGCGCTGCTGATTAGGCGTGTACGCGCCGGAAAACCGTTCGTTAAACAAAACATGATGCCCACGTGTTAGTGGCCCGACCACAACGGTCGATGGAGCTGCGATAGTATCCGACTAAAATCAAAAAAATATAATCTCAGGAAGAAAAAATGGTCGGGGAGACAGGATTCGAACCTGCGACCCTCTGGTCCCAAACCAGATGCGCTACCAGGCTGCGCTACTCCCCGACATGGGATCACTGGTATAACGATGTCCGCGCGGCTGGCTGCCTGCCAACTTCGCAATGCGACGCTGGTGGGCCCGGAGGGACTCGAACCCCCGACCTAGCCGTTATGAGCGGCCAGCTCTAACCAACTGAGCTACAGGCCCTGACCGGCTCGCCAACTACCTGCGCGCCGATAGCCGAACTTAGGGAGAATGCGCAAGTCTTTATCTTACATACAAGACGCAATTTGGTTGGCAATCTTGTTTTCGTTCGTTCTCAGCGGTCCTGCACCTCCAATGCGCAAGCAATAAGCGCGATATCGGTAGCGCAAAAGCATCAATTTGGAGCCGGCTCACTATGCGACAATTGCAATGCCGTATAATTATATTATAAGCAATGGACAGAATAGAAATGGAAATTACCATATCATGGCCAATACGAACCTTGACGCGATAGATATGAAGCTTTTGGCCGAATTGCAGGCTGACGGTCGCATAACCAATGTTGAACTCGCAACCAAGGTCGGTCTGACCGCGCCCCCCTGTTTACGCCGTATGCGTGCGCTCGAGCAATCGGGTACGATCAAATCCTATCATGCCGATGTGGACGCAAGCGCGTTGGGCTACACCATTACCGTTTTCGCTATGGTCAGCCTGAAAAGCCAGGCTGAGGATGACCTAAAGGCGTTTGAACGCCATGTCCGCGCACTGCCGGATGTGCGTGAGTGCCACATGCTCAATGGAGAAATTGATTTTATTTTGAAGATCGTGGCACGCGATCTTCAGTCCTTTCAGGAATTTCTGACCTCGAACCTAACGTCCGCGCCCAATGTGAGCAGCGTCAAAACATCGCTGACGATCCGCACGGCCAAAGACGAGCCCGGCGTCCCTATTCACCAAGTATAAAAAAGGGCCCGATTGCGCAGACCCCTTTTTACTTTATCTGACCAAATTTCAGGTGGCCGGCGCTGCCGCAACCGGCGTTGCCGCGGCATTTACCCGGTGGTTAATGAACGCCACCCAATATTCGGCGATTGCCTTGCGGTTTGCACCCATGACCATATCAAAGTCAGCCTTCGCACCCACATAATCGCCAAGCATCGTCTTGGACATCGCAAGGCGGAAGCGCGTGCGGTCGGTCTGGTCGCCGCCGTCCTTGTCCAATACGGGTGCCTTGCTCAACGCCGATTCATACAGTTCCTTCGCGGTCTTATAATCCTTGTGCGAGAAGAAAGAGTCGCCGGTAAGTGATGCCAACATACCCCTTGGACTTGCCTTGGCGGGCGCGATTGTGCCAGCCAGTGTGCGCGTGTCTTCCGCCAGACGCGCCTTTGCTTCGTTATACCGCTCGCTGAAAGTCACATTGTTACGTGAGATCAAACCCTTGGCGAAGCCTTCGTCCAGCAAGGAAACCGCTTCTGCCGGGTAACGCACACCGATATAGCTGAGGCTGTCGAGATATCCGGCATATTCCTGTTGAAAGCGAATACCATCGGTGGCGCGCATCAAGCGCATGATGTCGAGTGTTTCTTCCGGATTGAAGTCCCGCGAGCGGTCAAAAAACGCAAGCGCATCATGCCAATAATCCGGGTTGTTTTCGGCTATGATCAAATCCTTGTAGAAATTGGCTGCACCTGCATAATTCTTCGCCTTGGCAGACAGGATGGCAGCACGCACAAGATAGGTCTTGTTTACAGGGCCCGCTGCCTTGCTAGCGTCAATCGCCTTACCAATCCATGTAATTGCCTCAGCATCTTTGTTTTGTTGCGACATCGCGTTGGAAATCAACAATTCGATATTGTTGTCGCGGTGCCCCAAATTATAGGCGTCGAGCATATTTTTCTCGGCATCCGCAAATTTCTTGCCATCATATGCAATGGCACCCTTACGGAATGTGTATTCCCGCTTCAAATCGGCAGGGGTTGACGCAGATGCAATCAACAAATCGATGCCCTGCTCCTGAAACGCCAGATCCTTCAACACCGCGCCGATGTTAATGGCCAATATGCCCGCTTCGTATCGGTCATCATCATTGCCAATGGCAGCAACAACCTTTGAAAATTCTGTCTTGGCGGCTGCGGCGTCCTTGGTTTTGTTTAACAAATCCGCCACGGGGACATAAGCGGCGATGAAAGTTTTGGAGTAATTTTTCTTTGGCGCTGCGGCCGCTTCCTTACCCTTTTTTTCCTTCTTGGGCTTTTCATTGGACTGCGCAAATGCCGCAGGTGCAGCTGATACCGCTACCAACGATAAAGCGAGGGCAAATTTTGAAACCAGTTTCATGTAACTCTCCGCAAATTATTAAGCCTTGGGCCTTCTCAAGCTTGGTTTATAGGACCTTGCTATCGTCTGTGCAATTGCCATAGCGCCATCGCATGAATTCCCGTTGAACAAACCGGAGCAAAAAACAAGTGGGTGAAAGCAGTGCAGTCATCATTGGTGCGCGTGGTGGCATTGGTGCCGCGCTGGCAGAGCTTTTGGAAAAAGATCCAAATTATGCCCAAGTCATCCAGTTTCACCGTGAGAGCGCACCACCCCTCGATATAGTGGACGAGGCCAGCATTGCGGCCGCCGCCGCTTCTCTGACGGCTACACATCCTCCCATAAGCTTAGTCATTCTTGCGACCGGACTTCTGCATTCGGCCCAGAAAGGCCCGGAGAAGAGCCTTCGCGAGCTTGATCCGGACTGGATGATGGAAAACTACCGTATAAACGCGGTCGGTCCTGCGCTCGTCGCCAAACATTTCCTGCCTATCATGGCCAAGCAAGGCCCGATCTGCTTTGCGGCCTTGTCCGCGCGGGTGGGTAGCATCTCTGACAATCGCTTGGGTGGATGGCACAGCTACCGCGCGTCAAAATCAGCTCTCAATATGTTTATCCGCAATATCGCTATCGAATGGCAGCGCAAAAATCCGCAGTCCGTTGTCGTCGGCCTTCATCCCGGTACCGTCGAGACGGCGCTCAGCGCTCCGTTCAAGGGAAATCCTGCCCATGAACGCTTCACCCCGGCCCGCGCCGCCGGAGACATGCTTCATACGCTCCATGGACTGAAACCAGAACAAAGCGGGCAAATTTTTGCCTATGACGGAAGCTTGGTCGCGCCCTAACCGCCGCCAAGGTGTGAATCTGTGGATAAACTGCTTAAAACAGCGCAATTGGGGCCGTCGCATGTGGCCATTTCGGCGCGTTGGGTCTAAGGTTCATCGATTATAAAAATATAAGGATTATCGCGGCGTGACCGACGACACAGTTACCTTGGACCCATCGGACATTTCACCTGTCGACATTGTCGATGAAATGAAGTCGAGCTATCTCGATTATGCGATGTCGGTTATTGTATCGCGCGCTTTGCCCGATGTACGCGACGGTTTAAAGCCAGTTCACCGCCGGATTTTGTTCGCTAGCCAAGAAGGCGGCTTTGTCGCCGGGCGGCCCTATCGCAAATCGGCGAAGATCGTCGGCGATGTGATGGGCAATTATCACCCGCATGGCGACAGCGCCATTTACGACGCACTAGCGCGGATGACTCAGGATTGGTCGATGCGCGTGCCGTTGATCGATGGTCAGGGCAACTTTGGGTCGATGGACCCCGACCCGCCCGCATCAATGCGCTACACTGAGGCGCGGTTGAACAAGGTCGCCAACGCACTTCTGGATGATCTCGATAAGGACACGGTTGATTTCCAACCCAACTATGACGGCAGCCGTGAAGAGCCGCAGGTTCTGCCCGCGCGTTTCCCGAACCTGTTGGTCAATGGCGCTGGCGGTATTGCCGTTGGCATGGCGACCAACATCCCGCCGCACAATCTGGGCGAAGTGATCAAGGCGTGCTTGGCCTATATCGACAATCCCGCCATCACCATCGACGAGCTCATCGAAATCGTCCCTGCCCCCGATTTTCCCACCGCTCCGCTGATCCTCGGCACTGGCGGCGCACGTGCCGCCTATCGTGAGGGCAAGGGCTCCATCATGCAACGCGCACGGCATGAGATTGAAGAAGGAAAAGGCGACCGCCGTTCCATCGTGCTGACCAGCATTCCGTTTCAGGTCGGCAAGTCCGGCCTTGTCGAGAAAATCGCTGAAGCCGCAAAAGACAAGCGTATAGAGGGCGTTTCCGACATTCGCGATGAATCCAGCCGCAAGGGCGTGCGCATTGTTATCGACCTAAAGCGCGATGCCACCACTGACGTTGTCCTCAACCAATTGTGGCGTCACACGCAGGCGCAATCGAGCTTCCCCGCCAATATGCTCGCCATTCGTGGCGGCCGACCCGAAGTGTTGAACCTGCGCGACATTATTGAAGCGTTCATTCGCTTCCGCGAAGAAGTGATTACCCGCCGGACAAAGTTTGAGCTGAACAAGGCCCGCGAACGCGCGCATTTGTTACTTGGCCTTGTCGTTGCGGTCACCAATTTGGACGAAGTCGTGCGGATCATTCGTGGTTCCGCCAGCCCCGCCGCAGCGCGCGCAGCCTTGATTGCGCGCAAATGGCCAATCGCCGAAATCGCGTCCTACATCAAATTGGTGGAAGCGGTCGAAACCGAGATTACTGGCGACAGCTACCAATTGTCGGAGCTTCAGGTGCGCGCCATTCTTGAATTGCGCCTGCATCGCCTAACGGCGCTTGGCCGTGACGAAATCGGTAAGGAGCTTCAGGGGCTTGCCGAGAGCATCGCCGAGTTTCTCGCTGTCTTAGGTGATCGCGTAAGACTATACGCTGTTCTGCGCGAAGAGCTTGTCGCGATTGACGCCGAATTTTCCACCCCACGCCTGTGCGAAATCACGGCAAGCTGGGATGGCTTGGACGACGAAGACCTTATGGAGCGTGAGGAAATGGTCGTTACTGTCACCCATGGCGGTTACATCAAACGTACCGCTTTGGCGATATTCCGCGCGCAAAACCGGGGTGGCAAGGGCCGCGCCGGTATGGCGACGAAGGATGAGGATGCCGTTACCGAGTTATTTGTAACCAGCACGCACACGCCGGTATTGTTCTTCTCCAACATTGGTAAGGTCTATCGCCTGAAGGTATGGAAGCTGCCCGAAGGCGGCCCGTCCACACGTGGTCGGCCCATGGTCAACTTGCTGCCACTGGGCGAAGGCGAAGTCATTTCCAACGTTTTGACCTTGCCCGAAGATGAAGCCGAATGGGGCGGCCTGAGCGTCGTATTTGCGACGTCAAAGGGCTATGCCCGTCGCAACAGCATGGACGCCTTTGCCAATGTGCCAAGCAACGGCAAAATCGCGATGAAGTTCGAAGGCGAAGATGCCGACGACAAATTGATCGGCGTTGAGCTTTTGAGCGCCGAAGACGATATCCTACTCGCAAGCCGCTATGGTAAAGCTATCCGCTTTGCTGCTGACGATATCCGCGAATTCCAAAGCCGCGCGTCGACTGGCGTGCGTGCCATGAAATTGGCAACAGGCGATGCGGTTATCTCGCTCTCCATCCTCAAACGCGTTGGTACTTCGGGCGAAGAGCGTGAGGATTATCTGCGCTTTGCCCCTTGGAAGCCGGAGAAGGAAGGCGAGCCAACGATGACCGCCGAACGCATCGCCGCACTGGCGGAGCGTGAGCAGTTCATCCTTACCGTATGCGCCAATGGCTATGGCAAATTGTCATCGGCTTATGGCTATCGCCGGACCGGACGTGGTGGCCAGGGCATCACCAATATCGACAATATCGAACGCAATGGCCAAGTTGTCGCCAGCTTCCCCGCAACAAAGGGCGATCAGTTGATGCTCGTGACCGATCAGGCGAAATTGATCCGCATGCCACTCGACAGCTTGCGCGTCTTGGGTCGCGGAACCGCTGGCGTGCGCTTGTTCAATGTCGACGAAAATGAACATGTGGTCGGCGCGGCCAAAATTGACGAAAGCGATGAGGATGATGCCGAGAACGGCACTGAAGGCGAAGGCGCGGATACAGATACACCGATAGCTGAGTAGCCCAAGCCACTGTTACTTTAAACAAATGCTGTGTCACCCTGAAACAAGCCTGCGTCACCCTGAACTTGTTTCAGGGTCCATTCGCCAGCATTAAACGAAGGTCTTTGCGGCACGATAGACCCTGAAACAAGTTCAGGGTGACGGAAATGCGGAGCCGAAGGGTAACCTCTTCCCTTATTGGCCTTCTTAATCGTTGCCAATTCAGTCGCGCTCTTCTCCATCGGCAAAATGCCCGCGCTTGACCAATGTCTGGGCAACACCGACTGTTATCATTAACACACCGAAATAATAAATATACCAGATGACAATTCCTGTCATCGTCGAACCTGCTAATGGACCAAGCTCTGCAAAAATCAGCAGGTCGGACACCACAAACAATATCGCACCAAAACCGACGCGGTAACGCGGGAAATTGCTGCTCCATGCCATAGCCGCCATGGCCGCGAGGATGATGCTATAGGCCGCCACCTGAATTCCCTCATCTTGGGTAGGCGGAAGGGAAAACGCAATGACAGGCGTGGCCAACAATAAAGTGGCGGCTAGCAACTTTTGGCTGAATGCCGCGCCAATGCGGCGGTGACGAAAATAGATGAGCATCGCCACCAAATGTCCGGCGGCAAAGGCCAAGGCCCCGGCGACCATGCTAAGTTCGATTAGCCCGTCCCCCAGCGCATAAAATGCGAGCATTATCGCCAGCAGGATAAATTCGCCCTGATGATGACGACGCAACGCAAATGGCACCAGCAGCCCGACCGCCGCCATTTTCCAGACCATGGCGTATAACCCGCCTTCAATCGGCAGGAATAGCCACGTCGCAGGAAAGCTGATGCCGGCAATCAAGCTGCCGAGCAAATAAGGGCGTTTATGTGCGAGATCCTGAGCCATGTTCCGATGCATCGTGCAAACACCCGCGCAAGACAAGCGGAATATGGCTAATCATATTGTCTGCGGTTAGGCTCGGTCCGCCGCGTGCGCCAATATCGCCATGCAGCCATGCCGCTATGCTGGCCGCGTCAAACGCTGGCACCCCTTGCGCTACCAACCCGCAAATCAGCCCGGTTAGCACATCTCCCGATCCGGCAGTCGCCAGCCAAGGTGACGCATGGCGGTTCACCAACGCGCGGCCATCGGGCGCAGCAACCCAAGTTTCATAACCCTTCAGCAGCACAACACATTGTGCCCGATCCGCTGCGCGACGCGCGGCGTCCGCACGATTATCGGTTGGGATGTCCGGGAAAAGGCGAAGGAAATCGCCAATATGCGGGGTCATCACGTCCGTCGGACGCGTTGCACCGCACAAGGTGGCTGGGTCGCCTTCAAAGGCCGTCAGTGCATCAGCATCAAGTATAGTTGGGACATTGAGGCTCAGGATCTGGAGGACAGCCTGCCGAACCGATGCCCCTGCCCCCGGACCAATGGCACAGGAGGTAACGCGATCATCGACGCAGGAAAAGGACATATCGGTTTCGCGCAACATGATCGCGGTGACGCGCGCGGCCTGTTCAACCAACGCCGCTTTTTCACCCATAAGAGTGACCAAGCCAGCCCCCACCGCCAATGCCGCCTGTGCAGAGAGCCTCGAAGCACCAGTGTGCAAGACCGGCCCGCTCCAGACCATCGCATGCCCACGGCTATATTTGTGGGCGTCAGAGGGCGGCGGAACCAGCGATGGCCGCAAGATCGTCCCGCCGCCTGAAGAGTTAGTTGTAAATCCCATAGCCCATCTTGGCGCTTTTGCCTGTGCAGCGCCAAAGATTTTTGATAGCCGCGCAATCATGAGCATAAATTATGATGTCCAGGTTATCGGTGGCGGTCTCGCAGGCTGCGAAGCGGCATGGCAATTGGCCCAGCGGGGGATGCGCGTGCGGCTGTCGGAAATGCGCGGATCGGGGGACATGACGCCAGCACATCAAACCAATGGCTTGGCTGAACTGGTGTGCTCCAACAGTTTCCGGTCGGACGATGCCGAAAACAATGCCGTTGGCCTTCTGCATCAGGAAATGCGCGATCTGGGCTCACTCATCATGCAAGCCGCCGAAGTGGCCAAGGTGCCCGCAGGGTCAGCGCTCGCGGTTGATCGCGATGTTTTCTCCCAAACCGTTACCCAGCATCTGGAGAGCCAGACTAACATCGAAATCGTCCGCGAGCGCGTGGACGTCATTCCATCCGACCGGCCAGTGATCATCGCCACTGGCCCATTGACCGCAACAAACCTTGCGGAGAGCATCATGGCGAAAACGGGCGAAGACCGTCTCGCTTTCTTCGATGCGATTGCACCCATTGTCTACCATGACAGCATCGACATGGACATTGCGTGGTACGCCTCGCGCTGGGACAAGGGCGAAGGCAAGGATTACATAAACTGCCCGATGGACGAGGCGCAATATCGCGCCTTTCACCAAGGTTTGCTGGACTCGGAGAAAGCGGAGTTCAAGGAATGGGAAACCAACACGCCCTATTTCGAAGGCTGCATGCCGATTGAGGTTATGGCATCGCGCGGGTTAGACACCTTGCGCTTTGGCCCCATGAAGCCTGTTGGTCTCGACAACCCCAGAACTGGCCGCTGGGCGCATGCTGTGGTGCAATTGCGACAAGACAATAAACAAGGCACGTTATGGAACATGGTCGGGTTTCAAACGAAGATGAAACATAAAGCGCAAGTTGAATTGCTCCGCATGATCCCCGGTCTCGCAGAAGCCGAATTTGCCCGGCTTGGCGGGCTACACCGCAATACGTTTATTCGCGCGCCCATATTGTTGGACCGTCAGCTTCGCTTAAAATCCGCGCCGAATATCCGCTTTGCAGGGCAAATTACCGGCTGCGAAGGCTATGTTGAAAGCAGCGCCGTTGGTTTGATGGCTGGCATGATGACGGCAGCGGAATTGACCGGGCGCACGGTTACTGCACCACCATCCACCACGGCGCTTGGTGCATTGCTTGGCCATATCACGGGCGACGCACTGGCCGACGATTATCAACCCATGAATATCAATTTTGGCCTATTCGCGCCGCTTGACGAAAAAGTTCATAAGAAATCGCGCAAAGCGGCGATGACCGGCAGGGCGCGGGCTGACTTAAACAGCTGGATCACCAGTCAGGCCATCGCAGCCTAGCGTTAGGACCTAGCAACGACATCCCGGCTTGGCGGCTGTCTTGGGCCGGGTCCGTGCGAACTCCTTGCGCGTCAAAAGCTGATCCTTGTTACCATCCGCAGCAGCAAAGCGCTGATCAGTGGCCGCAGCCCATTCCTCAAACGTCAGCAAATTATTGCCATCGGTATCCAGCGCCTTGAAAGCCTTGGTCCGCTGCCCATCATTTCAAGGCGTGAGACAAGCTCATCCTTATTGCCTTCATATCGGTTGAAACGCATCTCCTCACGGCTGGCTTTAGGCACCTCCGGTGGGGTGGGTGCGCAGGACCAAAATTAGGCGCATCGGACCCGGCGACTGGCAGCGTGTCGGATATAGCAGCGGGCGGTGGCGGCGCAGGGATAAGCGACGGCTCCGTGGCCATGCTCTGCCAGACCAATAGTCCGCCACCCGCCATGCATAAGGCAGCAACGCCGCCGATCAACATACGTTGCACTGCAACCGCCTCCTTATTGATGCATAGCAAGCGGAGCTTATACCTATATCCCTGTTAACGCATGTAAAATCAATCTTGGTCCTGATACTGTCCGCACGGACATTGTCAAAATCGATAATGGACGTAATGCCCGTGCCTTTGGTAATGGCGCGTGCGGCACATTGCAGCCTGCAACACGCTCTGGAAAAGGCATGCGCAACGCTTCAAGCGCCCAGCACCTCCCAATGGGCCGCATATCCTGCACACTGCCCACCCAACCCGCATAGGTCAGAAAAATCGCCTCGGCGCGCAATTCGGTATGGACGTCGATGACATCTTGACTGAACTTCTCACTGCCCAGCAACTGCTCCCACGCCGACGCCAGCGCCTCAAGTGCGCGTAACGGAATGCGATCGCCCGCTTCGTTAAGCGCTTGCAGCAATGGCTCCCCCTTCGGTCGCGCGTCTGCTGCGCTGGCAAAAGCTTCGCGCCACCACGCCATCTTGATTTGTGCGATCATCGGCTCACGCGCATTGCGCAATATCTCGGCAAAGCGGTTGTCAATTTGCAAAAGCAGCGCAAGTGCAGACCGAACGTCTGACGGCGCATAAGCAATTGCCAACCGGGCGGGCGGCGCCAACTCCAAAACAGAGTCCGTCATTCTATGCGCGCTTCGTAGGTAGCGGGCCCACTGTCAATATTGCGAGAGCTTACTAATTTCAAGGCGTGGTTACTGCGCGATTAGACGCCCAACGTTCTGCGAACGCCAGCCACAATCTTGTCCGCGTTCAATAGCATCGCCTTCTCCAGATTTGCCGCATAGGGCATGGGCACGTCCTCGTTCGTGATACGTAAAACCGGTGCGTCTAAATCGTCGAAGCCTTCTTCCATGCATATTGCCAGAATTTCGCTACCAACCGAACATGTTGGCCAGCCCTCTTCGGCAACGACCAAGCGGTTGGTTTTTGCAAGACTTAACAAAACCGTCGACTTGTCGAGGGGACGAATGGTGCACAGGTCGATGACCTCAGCGCTAATCCCGTCTTCAGCCAGCCTATCCGCCGCCTCAAGCGAGAGGCCAACGCCAATAGAATAGCTGACGATGGTTACATCCGTTCCTTCACGCATGACGCGCGCTTTGCCAATGGGTAGGACATGATCATCGCCCATAGGAACCTCATAGGTGCGACCATAGAGCAATTCATTTTCTAAGAATACGACCGGGTCCTCGCAACGGATAGCCGCTTTCAACAGACCTTTGGCATCAGCGGCGTCATATGGCGCAATCACAATCAGTCCCGGCACACTGGCATACCAAGGTGCATAATTCTGGCTATGTTGCGCGCCCACGCGCGCGGCGGCACCATTTGGCCCACGAAACACAATAGGGCATCGCACTTGACCACCCGACATATAGTTCGTCTTGGCTGCTGAGTTGATGATGTGGTCAATCGCCTGCATAGCAAAGTTAAAGGTCATGAATTCGATGATTGGCCTTAGACCGCCCATTGCCGCCCCCGCGCCAACGCCAGCAAAGCCATATTCCGTGATAGGCGTGTCAATGACCCGGCGTGCGCCGAATTCTTCGAGCAGGCCTTGCGTGACCTTATAGGCACCTTGATATTCGGCGACTTCCTCACCCATTACAAACACGCGGTCGTCGCGGCGCATTTCCTCGGCCATCGCATCGCGCAAGGCTTCGCGTAAGGTGACGGATTGCATATTGCCGTTCGCGTTAGCAGAACTGGATACTATAGGCTTAAGATCCGACATAGTTGGGATTGGCGCACTTTGTATCGGCATCTCGACTGGGGTTGATGCGACTGGTTTTGGAGAAGGCGCAGGCGCAGGTTCCTCTCCCTCACCCGTAATCAACGCAATAACCGTGCCGACTTTGACGCGATCGGTCCCTTCTGCAACGGTGATCGACGAAATCACGCCTTCGTCCACAGCTTCAAATTCCATCGTCGCCTTATCGGTTTCAATCTCGGCAAGAATATCGCCAGATTTGACGCTATCGCCTTCTTTCACCAGCCATTTGGCCAAGGTGCCCTCTTCCATCGTTGGTGACAGCGCGGGCATCTTAAGTTCGATTGCCATCAATATTGCTCCACCAGAACGTCAGTATATAGTGCGGCAAAGTCGGGCTCTGGCGAAGTTTCGGCAAAA
This sequence comes from Sphingorhabdus sp. EL138, assembly GCF_945882965.1. Classification (GTDB taxonomy): domain Bacteria; phylum Pseudomonadota; class Alphaproteobacteria; order Sphingomonadales; family Sphingomonadaceae; genus Sphingorhabdus_B. Next base: position 29,457 of record NZ_CAMCWY010000010.1, on the reverse strand, counting down.
TCGGCGGACTCATTCACAATTTTCCGAATCTCTTTTTCAATCACCTTAAGCGCGTCTTCGCTTACGCCCATTTCGGTGAGATAGGCCTTGCAACCTTCAATCGGGTCGCTGTTGTCGCGGACCGACTGGACCTCGTCACGGCTGCGGTACTTGGCAGGGTCGGACATGGAATGGCCCCGATAACGGTAGGTTTTCATTTCCAACAATACAGGTCCTTTACCGCTGCGCACCCAATCCAGCGCAACTTCGGCCGCGCCGCGCACGGCAAGCACATCCATGCCGTCGACCTGAATACCAGGGATGCGGAAGCTCTCACCGCGGCGGTAAAGCTGGTCCTCGGAAGACGCGCGGTTGACGCTGGTGCCCATTGCATATTGGTTATTTTCGATCACGAAAATGATGGGCAGTTTCCACAGCTCCGCCATGTTGAAGCTCTCATATACTTGCCCTTGGTTGGATGCCCCGTCGCCAAAATAGGCAAGGCACACGCCGCCATCGTTCGCATATTTATGCCCAAAAGCAAGGCCAGCACCCAGCGATACCTGCGCGCCAACAATCCCATGTCCGCCGTAAAACTTATGTTCGGTCGAAAACATGTGCATCGATCCGCCCTTGCCCTTTGATATGCCCGCGGCGCGGCCGGTCAGCTCGGCCATGATGACATTCGGGTCAATGCCATAAGCCAGCATATGGCCATGGTCCCGATACCCGGTTATAACGCTGTCTTTACCGGGCGTCAGCGCAGATTGAAGCCCAATCGCGACGGCTTCTTGCCCGATATATAAATGGCAAAAGCCACCTATCAGACCCAGACCGTAAAGCTGCCCCGCCTTTTCCTCGAACCGCCGGATCAGCAACATCTCACGGTAGAACTTCAAAAGCTCTTCCTTTGTCGCTTTATACGGCACTGGCTCGGTCGGACGCTCCCGATTGGCACGCGCCGCGTCTTCGCTGACACTTGCCTTTTTGGAAGTAGATTTTTTCGCTGGGGTGGTGGCCAAAATCATTTCCTTTGGTGGAATTTTTATACGCGAATACGACGCCGCCTAGTCAAAATCAGCCTCGGTGAAAAGCGCTTTTCCGCAACGGAAAGCTCTGCATAGCTATTCATGTGACGGCCAGCGCCTTACTTTAACGGAACAACAACCTCGTCAGGGGCAACAACGTTCAATTCTTTACGCATGAGTTCGCCCGCAAGGTCCGGGTCGACATTGTCCCGATCCAACAAGAGCTGCCGATTTCTTAACGCGTCGCGTTCTTTCTGCAATTTTGCCAACTCAATTTTACGCTCACTCAACGCGGCGCGATAGTCGGTCCATGCAAGGATCCCAGTCGGACCCAGCAACGCGTATGACGCGATGCCGAGCAAAGCCAGAAGCCCCAAGGCGGGCCCAACCACTGACTTCATATAATCCGGTTTTTTATTGCCTCGGGCCATGCTCAGACTGAATCATATTTTACACGGGTTGGCAAGGATATCACGGTCAGCGGAAAATACCCCGACCGGCATATATGGCAGATGCACCAAGCTCCTCTTCGATGCGGATAAGCTGGTTATACTTGGCCAACCGGTCCGAGCGCGCGAGACTTCCGGTTTTGATCTGACCGCAATTGGTTGCCACGGCCAAGTCGGCAATCGTTGCATCCTCAGTCTCGCCCGAACGGTGCGACATAACGGCTGTGTAGGACGCACGCTGCGCCATCGAGACGGCAGCCAGTGTTTCTGTCAAAGTACCGATCTGGTTGACCTTAACCAACAAGGAGTTTGCAAGTCCCTTGCCGATACCCATCGACAGGCGCTCCGGGTTCGTAACGAACAAATCATCACCCACCAACTGCACCTCTGAACCAATTTTGTCAGTGATAGCTTTCCAACCTTCAAAATCGTCTTCGCTCATGCAATCCTCAATCGACAATATGGGATAGTCCTTACACAAGGCCGCGAGATAGTCGGCCATTTCATGCGGCGTCAGCGATAGCCCCTCACCCGATATTTCATATTTGCCGTTGCAGAAAAATTCGGTCGCAGCGCAGTCCAGAGCCAAGACAACATCTTTGCCTGCTGTAAATCCCGCCTTCTCCACCGACGCCATGATGAAATCCAACGCATCACGGGTTGACGCCAAATTAGGGGCAAAGCCGCCTTCGTCACCAACCGACGTTGCCAGACCCTTCTCATGCAGGCCCTTTTTCAAGGTATGGAAAATTTCCGAGCCCCAGCGCACAGCTTCCGCAATTGAGCCAGCGCCGATGGGCATGACCATGAATTCCTGAAAATCAATCGGGTTGTCGGCATGCTCCCCGCCATTGATGATATTCATCATCGGTACTGGCAGAACATGGGCATTTACGCCACCAACATAGCGATAGAGCGGAAGCCCACGTGCGTCCGCCGCTGCTTTGGCTACCGCAAGGCTGACCCCCAAAATAGCATTTGCACCCAGGTTCGATTTATTGTCGGTGCCATCAAGATCAATCATGACCGCATCGATATTTTCCTGCTCCTCCGCGTCCAGTTCGACCAAGGCTTCAAAAATTGGTCCGTTGACGGCCTCAATCGCCTGAAGCACGCCCTTTCCCATATATTTGGACATATCGCCATCGCGCTTTTCAACGGCTTCATATGCACCTGTCGAGGCACCGGATGGGACCGCCGCACGGCCGAAACAGCCGTCCTCCAACACAACATCAACTTCAACCGTCGGGTTTCCTCGGCTGTCGAGGATCTGGCGGGCATGGATGTCAAGGATAGCAGTCATATAATAGTCCGTTTGTGCGTAGGTGGAGTTATGCCAGCGCGTCTATCCTTGTGATCGGGTTTTGGCAACGATGCTCCGACATATCGATTTTAAAACTGAATTTGCGGTGCTATAGTTGACTAAGGCACCCGCAATACAAATATCCGTGGGTAGCAAGACAATTTCTTTCGCCCCAGTTGTTCAAAAGGAGTCATTCTTATGGCCGAGACCGAAAAGCCCGCAGCCGCCAAGAAAGCAGCCACTAAGCCAACAGCAGCCAAGCCTGCTGCTAAGGTAGCCGCCAAGACTACCAAAGCCAAAACCGCTGCGCCAAAGGCCGAAGCAAAGGCGCAACCAGCCCAAGGCAAGACCGACAATGTCAAATCAAAGGTCAAATCGGATATGAATGATTTTAAGGCCCAAGCCACCGACAGCGTCCGCGCGGCAGCAACCAAAGGTAAGGATCGCGCTACTGAGGCCGTTGGCAGCATCAGCAAGCTTATCCGCGATAGCGCTGGCACCATCGACGATAATGTTGGAAAGCAATATGGCGACTATGCCCGTAGCGCAGCCGACATGGTTGATGGCTTCGCCGACAAAATGGACGCCAAGGATGTGGATATGTTGGCAGAAGATGCACGACAATTCGTCCGCAAAAGCCCTGCTGTCGCCATTGGCGCCGCTGCCGCAATTGGCTTTGTTTTGGCGCGTCTAGTCCGTTCGGGCGGTAAAGACACCTAAGTAGCAACACAGGCGGCATTGCAAAATGCCGCATATGGCCGATAAGCGGGTAAGATGAAGATCGACGAACCTCAGCTCCAAGCGTTGGAAGACGTAGTACCGCCGATTGAACCAAGCGCAAGCGAACAGGTTGCGTTGGTTATGGAGGATCTGCGTGCAATGGTGAAGGCAGAAATGCGCTATCATCGGTCGCGGCTAGATTACACACGCAACATATTCCGCTGGTCGTTCCAATATGGCGCAATCGCGGCCCTCGCATTTGGCGGAGCGTCCATTGCGCTGGTGCTCGGGCTGGTCCTTACCCTTTCGCCATTAATCGGTCCATTGGCGGCAACCTTGCTGGTCACCATAAGCTTTATAGTCATCGGCATAATTTTCGCACTATTGGCCCGAAAATGGATGCGGAAAGTTTACTTCCCGGAAATGCAGAAAAATGCCGACGATCTTACCTGAAGAACCTGTTACCACTGACCGTAAAAGCGTAATTGTGTCCGACGCTGAGCGGCGGTATTTGCGGCGTAGGTTCAAAGACAGCTTGGCCGTCACACGTGATGCCCTTAATCCACGCAATCAACTTCGACGGTTGGTCGAACGTCAAACCACCCAAACCAAACAGATCGTAGATGAGACAGTTCAAATTGCGAAGAACAATGCCCCCGTCATCGGTGTTATTGGGGTAAGTGCCTTGTTAATTGCGACGCGCGGTCCGATTTCGCGTTGGATTTCGAAGCTGCGGCAAAGTAAAGGCAAAACGCCCACCAGCAAATGATATAGGAACGATATATGAGCAAGATTGGCGACAGCATCAAATCCGCAACTGATAGCGCAAAAGCGAAGACCGCACGTTCACGCGCTGCGGCGCGTCACAAGGCTTCGGTGGCATTTGAAAAAAGCAAAGATGCTGCAGCTACCGGCGTAGAGCAGTCGAAGGTGATTGCACGCCAGGCAAAAGATAAAACGATTGAGAGTGTCGATAAAAGCCCGCTGGCCATTGTATTGGGCGGAATTGCCATTGGTGCGATCGTCGGCGCGCTCTTGCCACGGACCGAACGCGAGACCAAAGTATTGGGCAAGACAGGCAAGAAATTGAACAAAAAAGCACGCAAAGTAGCCGAAGCTGCAAAAGTTGCGGGCATGACCCAAGTGGACACGCTTGGGCTAAATGGCGAAGCGATGCGTGCACAATTCAGAGAGCTTGTCAGCAAGGCCGCTCTCGCTGTAAAGGCCGCCGGTCAGGCTGCTACAGACGCGGCCAAGGAAAAAAGTTAAGGATAGTTGTTTGAGCGATACGAAATTACATCTAGTTTTTGGCGGCCGCGTTGACAACCCGCAAACGTTAAACTTTACCAACCTCGAAAATTTGGACATTATCGGCATGTTTCCCGATTACGCCAGTGCTGAGGAAGCATGGCGCGGGGCGCGCGCAGCGAACCGTCGATGATGCCGAAATGAAATATGTTGTGGTGCATTTGCACAAGCTTTTGCAGCCCGAAAGCTGATAACGGCACCTAGCGCCGGTTATGCGTGCCGATACCGCCAAAATAACAATGGCCGCGCCAGCAATAATCCAGCGATAAACCCGCCAATATGTGACCATATTGCGATACCGATTCCCAAGCTGGGCCCTACAAAACCGAGTGCAAGATTTAACCCCGCCCAGGCGATGTTTAAGTGCAATGGCCGGGCATAGTCAGCAGGGATTGGTCCCCAAGCCTTTGGTTTTTTGTTCGGAAACAGCAGAACATAAGCGCCAATAATCCCGGAAATCGCGCCGCTTGCGCCAATGGCAGGCGCCATCATGTCCAAAGACATGGGCCAAGCCATGAATGACGCGACCCACTCCATAGCAGCAGCCATATAAGCCGATCCGATGTAAAGCGTGAGATAGAGCCCACCGCCCAATATGCGCTCCACCATCTTACCGATGAGCAAAAGCATCAGCATGTTCATCACCACATGCGTGACACCGCCATGCAGAAACGCCGCCGATAGTGGCGTCAAAAACGCTGGAACCAAGAACCCGACATCTGAAAATGCCCCGCTACCGCTGCTTAAGCGGATCGGGAATAGCCCGCCCGATATCACCGCATATTGCCACCAAGACGGAACCAGCAATATAACTGCGATCACCAAATTGATGACCACCAATCCGTTGGTAACAGGGCCACGCGGAAACTGCATATTAGGCCGTTTGAAGTTTCCCGCCGAAGCGCATGATCAGATAAATTCGATTTTCGATACGAGATAATATTTGTCGCCGGATGGCACCGTCAATTCAACTTCGTCTTCGACAACGCGTCCGATTAGGGCGCGGCCCAATGGCGAATTATACGAAATACGGCCCGCTTTTGCGTCGGCTTCGGTCTCGCCAACAAGCTGATAGCGCACGGGCTTATCATTTTCATCTAACAAGTTAACGGTCGCGCCAAAGACAATTTTGTTGCCCGAAAGCGTTGAAGGATCAATGATCTGCGCACGACCAATTTTGTCCTCAATGTCCGAAATCGCGGCTTCAACCTGGCCCTGACGTTCCTTGGCAGCATGATATTCGGCATTTTCCGACAGATCGCCATGCGCGCGCGCTTCCTCAATTGCTTCCACAATCAACGGACGTTCGTCACGAAGGCGCTTCAGGTCGGTCGTCAGCTTTTCATAGCCTTCGGCCAACATCGGATATTTCTCAAAACTCGCCATCAGGCAAAAACCCTTCGTCACAAAAATATCCCGACCGGACGCGTGCTAACCACCCATCCGATATGCAGTTCAATTGTCGGGGAAAGATACTGCGCTTGTTAATAATAGTCTTGAAGTGGCCGAACTTCAAGTTGCCGTTGTTGCAGTGCGGCAATCGCCTGTGCAACCGCCACACTTCCCGCAGCTGTCGTATATTGCGAAACCTTACCCGCAAGCGCGGAACGGCGAATTTCTTCACTGTCTTTAAGGCTTTGCCAACCTTCGGTCGTGTTGAAGATAAGCTGAATTTCGCCATCTTTAATCTTGTCGACAATGTGCGGGCGGCCTTGCGCAACCTTGTTCACGCGCTCAACCTCTATGCCCTGCGCCAGCAAATAATCCGCAGTGCCGCCAGTCGCACAGACGGTGAAACCACATGCGATAGCCTTACGGACCGCAGGAACAATCACGGGCTTGTCGGTATCTTTGACGGATACGAACAACTTCCCGCTCATCGGCGGTGGCATTCGCGCGCCGATTTGCGATTTGGCAAAGGCCGTCGCAAAATCACGGTCAATGCCCATGACTTCACCCGTTGACTTCATTTCGGGCGACAGCACGGGATCAACACCAGGGAAGCGGTCAAAGGGGAACACCGCCTCTTTCACCGCGATATAATCAATGTCGAGGTTGATGGGCGGCAGATCTTTCAACTTCTCACCCGCCATAACGCGCGCGGCGATCTTGGCGATTGGCGCGCCAATGGCTTTAGCGACAAACGGAACGGTGCGCGATGCCCGTGGATTAACCTCAATAAGGTACACTTCGCCGTCTTTCACCGCAAATTGGATGTTCATCAGGCCAAGCACATGCAGATTGACCGCAAGCAATTCGGTCTGGCGGCGGATTTCCACAATGATGTCGGCAGGCAGGCTATATGGTGGGATGGTGCACGCAGAGTCGCCGCTATGCACGCCTGCCTCTTCTATATGTTGCAGGATGCCAGCGACAACAACTTCATCGCCATCGCATAAGGCATCAACATCAACCTCAATCGCGTCGCGCAAATAGCTATCAATCAAAACCGGCGAGTCGCCAGAGACGATCACCGCTGTTTGAATGTAATTTTCCAACTGCGCTTGCGTATCGACAATTTCCATCGCGCGTCCGCCAAGCACATAAGATGGCCGCATCAGCACGGGGTAGCCAATGGTCTCAGCGACCTTGATCGCCTCTTCACGGCTGCGCGCGATACCGTTTTCGGGCTGTTTTAGTTTCAACTTGTTAATCAGCACGGCAAAGCGCTCGCGGTCTTCGGCCAAATCGATCGCGTCGGGTGATGTGCCCAAAATGGGAATACCCGACGCCTCAAGCGCCTTTGCCAAATTCAACGGCGTCTGCCCACCGAACTGGACAATAACGCCCTTCAGCGTGCCATTCTGCTGCTCTACGTGCAAGATTTCGAGAACATCTTCCGCCGTCAACGGTTCGAAATATAGCCGATCAGATGTGTCATAGTCCGTTGATACCGTCTCCGGGTTGCAATTGACCATGATCGTTTCATAGCCAGCGTCTGCAAGTGCGAAGCACGCATGGACGCAGCAATAATCAAACTCGATCCCCTGCCCAATGCGGTTCGGCCCGCCGCCCAAGATGACAATCTTCTCACGGTTCGTAGGCGCGCTCTCACACTCCGGCGTGCCAAAGCTTGGCGCCTCATAAGTGGAATACATATACGGCGTCTTTGCCTCAAATTCCGCAGCACAGGTGTCGATCCGCTTGAACACTGGACGCACGCCCAATTTATGACGTAGCGCGCGCACTTCGTCTTCGGTCACTGCCCCTGCCATCGCGCGTGCGGCCTGCATCGCAATGCCCGCACCCCGGCGGATAGCCGTTTCCATACCTGGACGCATGTGGACAGATTCCACCGCGAGATAGGCAAGCCTTTTGTCCGAAAAGCCCATGGCCTTCAAACGGCGCAGCCCCTCTTGGCTATTGGGCAAACCGTTGGTCTTAACGTCATTTTCGGCGGCGATGATTTCTTGTAGTCGTTCCAGAAACCATGGGTCGAACTTTGCGATGGCATGGATTTCTGCAACGCTCATGCCCTCACGCAGGGCTTGCGCTGCAACCAACAAACGGTCGGGTGTCGCACGACTGAGCTCCGCCGATAATTCATCCTTAGTTGCGCCCTTGAGCGCATCGATATAATTGAAGCCCGAAAGCCCCGTTTCCAACCCACGCAGCGCCTTTTGCAGGCTTTCATGGATGTTGCGGCCAATTGCCATCACTTCGCCAACCGACTTCATCGCCGTGGACAAAAGCGGCTCTGCCCCCTTGAACTTTTCAAAGGCGAAACGCGGGATTTTGGTGACGACATAATCAATCGTCGGTTCAAACGACGCTGGCGTTGCGCCGGTAATGTCGTTGGTAATCTCGTCGAGCGTATAGCCGACAGCCAGCTTCGCCGCGACCTTGGCGATGGGGAAGCCTGTGGCCTTTGACGCAAGCGCCGACGAACGCGACACACGCGGGTTCATTTCGATGACGATCAGGCGGCCATCGGCGGGATTTACTGCGAACTGTACGTTGGAACCACCTGTTTCTACACCGATTTCACGCAAGCACGCGATGCTGGCGTTACGCATAATCTGATATTCTTTGTCGGTCAGCGTCAACGCAGGGGCAACAGTGATGGAATCGCCGGTATGCACGCCCATCGGATCGATATTCTCGATGGAGCAGATGATGATGGCATTATCCGCGCGGTCGCGCACGACTTCCATCTCAAACTCTTTCCAACCGAGCAGCGATTCCTCAATCAACACTTCAGTCGTCGGTGAAGCATCCAACCCGCCAGTGACGATATTGATAAATTCGTCGCGGTTATAAGCAATCCCGCCGCCTGTGCCGCCCATGGTGAAGCTGGGGCGAATAATCGATGGCAGGCCAGTGCGTTCCAGCACCTCCAACGCCTCCTCCAACGAATGCGCGATGCCTGAACGCGCCGATTCCAGCCCGATCTTGGTCATTGCGTCGCGGAACTTAATCCGGTCCTCGGCCTTATCAATCGCCTCGGCATCCGCACCGATCATCTCGACGCCGTACTTCGCCAGCGTGCCATCGTTGAACAAAGCCAAAGCGACGTTCAGCGCGGTCTGCCCACCCATTGTCGGCAACACCGCGTCAGGGCGTTCTTTCTCGATGATCTTGGCCACGATTTCGGGTGTGATCGGCTCAACATAGGTCGCATCGGCCATATCCGGATCGGTCATGATCGTCGCGGGGTTCGAATTGACGAGGATGATGCGATACCCCTCCTCACGCAGCGCCTTACAAGCCTGCGTCCCAGAATAATCAAACTCGCACGCCTGCCCAATGATGATCGGGCCAGCGCCGATGATGAGGATGGATTTTATATCGGTTCTTTTAGGCATAATGTAGATCCGGAACTTCCCTCGCCCCCTTCAGGGGGAGAGGGACAGGCGCGAAGCGCCAGGGAGAGGGGGGAGTAACATGAGCAAGCGCAATATCGGCACCCGAGCGAACGCCAAAACGCTGCGAACCGAAATAACCCCGCCCGAGGCAAAGCTCTGGTCGATCCTGCGCGGTGGCAGGCTGGAGGGCATAAAATTCGTCCGCCAAATGGTCTTTGGGCCGCATTACATCGCCGACTTCGCTGCGCGCAGCCACAAGCTTGTCATCGAACTCGATGGCGACAGCCATGCCGGGCAGGAAGCCCATGACGCCGCGCGCACCGTTTATATGGAAAGCAAAGGCTACAAGGTCATCCGCTTTGCCAATCGCGACGTTTTTGAAAATCCCGAAGGCGTCGCGCGAATGATCTTGGCGGCGATTGGACGGGATTGGTCTTAACCCCTCACCCCCTTCAGGGGAAGAGGGACAGACCGACCAACGGGAGGTCAGGGAGAGGGGGTAGTCACCGAAGCGCACTGCCCCCTCTCCCTGCTTCGCTGCGCGAAGCTTTCCCTCTCCCCCTAAAGGGGGTGAGGGAGGGATGGCAGGAATGTAAGTGCGTTTGGGCATTAGAAGTGATTTTCACCTAACTTCTTCAACTGGTTAAAGGCGCTTTCTGTGAGGCGAGGGGACTGAGAGAGCTTATTTTGAAATTCGCGTTCTTTGGAGCCATAAGTGTCAATTTGGATGTACTTTTCTCCATTGATCTCAACTGCCCTGATCGTGCCTGAACATTCAGAATGACCGACGCGAGAATTCTGATCTTCTACCGAAAAGTTTTTCACAACTGTCATAATCTAATCTCCCATCATCCCCGCGAATTTCTCGAACAGATAATGGCTGTCCTGCGGGCCGGGTGAGGCTTCGGGGTGGTATTGCACCGAAAATGCGGGTTGGTCGGCGAGTTCGAAGCCGCAATTGCTGCCGTCGAACAGGCTGATATGCGTTGCCTTTGCGTTGGCGGGCAAGGTTGCGGCGTCCACTGCAAAACCGTGGTTCATGCTGGTAATTTCGACCGCACCGTCGCTGAGGCGCTTCACCGGATGGTTTGCGCCGCGATGGCCTTGGTGCATTTTCTCGGTCTTCGCGCCAACCGCAAGGCCAAGCATCTGATGCCCAAGACAAATGCCGAAAAGTGGTTTCTTGGTCTCAAGCCATTGCTTGATCACCGGCACCGCATATTCGCCAGTCGCAGCAGGGTCACCGGGGCCGTTCGACAGGAACAGGCCATCGGGCGCATGCGCCATGATTTCTTCGAACGTCGCGGTCGCGCTGACAATAGTGACGTCGCAACCGACATCGACCAGGTTGCGCAGGATATTGTGCTTTATGCCATAGTCGATGGCGACGACTTTTTTGCTGCCCTTGGCAGGCGCAGCATAGCCACCGCCCAGCTTCCAAAGCCCTTGATCCCAACCATAGGTCTGCAACGTCGTCACATCCTTGGCGAGGTCCATGCCCTCAAGCCCTGCCCAGGCCTTTGCCCGCGCTAACATGGCAGGCACATCGAACGCGCCATCCGCCGAGTGCGCAATCACCGCATTCGGCGCGCCAGCCACGCGGATCAGCCGCGTCAGCGCGCGGGTATCAATGCCGGAAATCCCGATGCGGCCATTGGCCTTCATCCATGCGTCAAAATGCTGCGTGCTGCGGAAATTGGATGGGTCGGTGACATCTTGCCGGACAATCGCGCCCAAGGCATGCGGGTTCAGCGCCTCGACATCTTCAGGGTTCGTGCCGACATTGCCGATATGCGGAAAGGTGAAGTTGATGATCTGTCCGGCATAAGACGGGTCAGTCATCACTTCTTGATAGCCGGTCATTGCGGTGTTGAAGCAGACTTCGCCAACCGCCTGCCCCTCGGCGCCAAAGCCACTGCCCCAGACCACTTCCCCGGACGCCAAAACCAATACCCCCGTCGCTCCAGAAGGCGCGCGCGAAGATTTGGGGTCGGCCATGATGGGGTCGCTCCTGTTAAACGGATTACAGCAATGTCGCTAAGGCATTGCGCCTAGAGATGGTGGCCCAAAGCGTCAATGCGGAAATCGAGAAAGCTGTGGAATGTTTTACACAATGCGCTCTTACCCGTAACCCTGGACTTGGTTCAGGATCCATTTATCCTTTCAAGCCCTGCGCATGCTGTGTGGTAGACCGTGAAACAAGTTCAGGGTGACGGAATTTGGATGTTCGTCTAACGCAATGCATCATCAAAAATTCGGAAACAAATATGATTCGTGACACCATCAAAGCCGCCCAAATCACCGCAATGAAGGCAGGCGAAAAAGACCGTCTGGCCGCGGTCCGCTTGATCCTTGCCAAGATCAAAGACCGCGACATCGAACTGCGTACCGCGTCGCAGCAGCCCGATGACGATGCGATGGTGGTTGAGGTCATGCAGAAGATGATCAAGCAACGCCGCGAATCGATTGCGTTATATGAACAAGGTGGCCGCGCGGAACTTGCTGCGGTTGAAGCGGCTGAATTGGCGATCATCGAAGATTTTCTGCCTGCGCAGCTAAGCGATGCAGAAACCAGCGCGGCGATTGAGGGCATCAAAGCCGAACTTGGCGCAGAAACCTTAAAAGACATGGGCCGCGTCATGGCAACGTTAAAGGAACGCCACGGCCCAAAACTCGACATGAGCAAGGCCAGCGGCCTTGTGAAGGCCGCGTTGGGCTAAGGTGGCTCTCACCCCGCAATGGCTGGACGAATTACGCGCGCGGATTACGCTTTCTGCGTTGATAGGCTGCACGGTCAAGGTCACCAAGGCTGGCCGCGAGTTTAAGGCATGCTGCCCGTTCCATAACGAAAAATCGCCCAGCTTCACGATCAACGACGAAAAGGGCTTCTACCATTGCTTTGGCTGTTCCGCGCATGGTGATGCCATTCGCTGGATGACTGACCAGCGCGGCCTGTCTTTTATGGATGCGATCAAGGAACTGGCGGCGGAGGCCGGGATGGAGGTCCCTGCGGCTGATCCAAAGGCGGCTCAGCGGGCCGAAAAGGCGAATAGCCTATATGACGTGATGACGGCAGCGCAGGAATGGTTTGTCACACAATTGCTTGGCGTTGAGGGTTCCGCCGCGCGGGGATATCTCAAGCAACGCGGGTTTACGGAGCAAACAATCCGCGACTTTGGTTTCGGCCTCGCGCCCAGCAACCGTACGGGCCTAAAAACCGCGCTTAAGCAATTTGGTGACCCGATGTTGATTGAGGCAGGGTTGCTCATCTCAGTCGAGGATAAAGCCCCATATGACCGGTTTCGTGGTCGGCTGATGATCCCGATCCGTGATCCGCGTGGCCGCGTGATTGCCTTTGGAGGCCGGATTTTAGGCGAAGGTGAGCCGAAATATCTCAACTCACCTGACACGCCCTTATTCGACAAGGGCCGCACGCTTTACAATCTGGACAAATGTTCTCCTGCTTCACGCCAGACGGGCCGCGTGATTGTGGTCGAAGGGTATATGGACGTCATTGCCCTTGCGCAGGCTGGCTTTGCCGATGCTGTAGCACCTTTGGGCACCGCGCTGACCGAACAGCAAATTCAGATGCTGTGGCGGATGACAGAAAAGCCTTTATTGTGTTTTGACGGTGATGCCGCGGGGCAAAAAGCCGCCATGCGCGCAGCTTTACGCGCACTGCCATTGTTGAAACCCGGCCATAGTCTTCAGTTTGTTACCTTGCCCGAAGGACAAGACCCAGACGACGTGGTCAAGGCATCGGGGTCCACCGCACTCACACTGCTTTTAGAAGCCTCTCAGCCGCTCGTAGAGAGGTTGTGGCAGGCTGAGGTGAATGCAGGCAACCTGAGCACGCCAGAGGACCGTGCGGGGCTTAAACAGCGTTTAGGCGCCCATACGGCAAATATCGCAGACGGAGAAATTCGGCGCCATTATGCCGATGCCTTTCGCGAGCGTTTCGACACTCTATTCGTGCAGCGACGCGGTGCGCCATTCACCCCATCGGCACCTTCTGTACGCGGACAAAAGCGCGATTGGCGCAAGCCGCCAATTTTACCGCCGGGCGCTGAAACCAAAAGCTTCAATGCCAAGGGTTCGGACTTTCTCATTCAGGGTATATTGGCGGCGTTGTTGCGCCATCCTGCGCTTATTGCACAACATCATGAGGCGCTGAGCGACTTTGTCCCGCTCGACCCGAATCATGCGGCCTTGCTGAACGTGATGCTCAACCAATCTTTTAGCAAAGAAACGCTTGATACCGAGGGGCTAGTTACCATATTGGGCGAGAAGTTGTATAATGTCGCGTCGGCACTGCTCCACAGTAACGGTAAGGTTTTTGCCTTTAACCGCGGTGCGTTCGGTACAGGAGGCGACGGATTGTCTAACGCTTCAAAAAATTTGGGTGAAGCAATCAGGCTTATGAAGCAGCGTCCCGCGCTGGAAGAAGCTTTGGAACGCGCCACGCAGTTGGCGAGTTTGGAGATGACTGAAGAGACTTTTGCCGAACAGCAAAGGTTGCGACACGAGAAAAAGGCATTTGACGATCGTATCATCGAATTTTTTCGGCGTGATGCCGATAGTTTATAAGTTTATCGGGGAATTATTTTGGCAAGTCGCGCAAATGAAAACGAAGAAGATATCGGCGAAAACGGTGATGCACCGCTGATCGACCTGAATGATGCGACCGTAAAAAAACTGCTCGCTAAGGCCAAGCGCCGGGGTTTCCTGACGTATGATGAACTGAATGCGGCCCTGCCGCAGGATCAGATGTCGTCCGAACAAATTGAAGACGTAATGTCGGCGATTAACGACATGGGCGTGCAGATCGTCGAGAATGAAGAAGCCGGCGACGATAGTGAGGACGAGGCCGAGGAAGAAGTCGAAACCATCGACAATATTTCCGAAAATGATCCCCGCTCGCTGACCAACACTATCAAGAAAACCGGCACTGGCGAACGCACCGATGACCCCGTCCGCATGTATTTGCGTGAAATGGGCGCGGTGGAATTGCTCTCCCGCGAAGGCGAAATCGCTATTGCCAAGCGCATCGAGTCTGGTCGCGACACCATGATTTTGGGCCTGTGCGAAAGCCCGATCACTTTCCACGCGATCATCGATTGGTCTAATGCGCTTAATGACGGCGAAATGCAGCTGCGCGAAATTCTTGACCTCGACGCCATGCTTTCGAAAGAGCCTGCACCTGAAGTGCTGACCGAGGATGGCGAAGAAGAAGGCGCTGGGGAGATTAGCGAGAAAACTGCCGGTCCTTCCTATAAAGAAGAAGAGGAAGTCGAAGACGAACCCGAAGCGGCAAGCGACGATGAGGACATGACGGAGCGGCGCTCGCGTCCTGTCGAAGACGAGGAAGAAGACAACACCCTTAGCCTCGCGCAAATGGAAGAGGCGTTGAAGCCCGCTGCGCTTGAGCGTTTTGCCAAGATCACGTCGCTGTTCAAAAAATTCTCAAACATTCAACTTGAGCGCATGCGCGCACTGAATGCAGGCGAAGATTTTTCCACAGCTTCGGAAAACAAATATAACAAATTGCGTGAAGAATTGACCGCAGAAGTTGAAAGTGTTCAATTCCATGCGAACAAGATCGAATATCTGGTCGATCAATTATACTCATTCAACCGCCGCCTGACCGCATTGGGTGGTCAGATACTGCGCTTGGCAGAACGGCATAAGGTTCCGCGCAAGGCCTTCCTCGACAGCTATATGGGTCGTGAGCTGGATGAAAATTGGCTCACCGAAGTGTCAAACATCGACAAGAAATGGACGGCATTCGCAACGAATGAAGCGGAAAGCGTCGAGCGTATCCGCATCGAAATCGCCGACATTGCCGCCAATACTGGCATGTCACTTGGCGAATTCCGCCGTATCGTGAACATGGTGCAAAAGGGCGAGCGCGAAGCACGCATAGCGAAGAAGGAAATGGTTGAGGCGAATTTGCGCCTCGTGATTTCCATTGCCAAGAAATACACCAACCGCGGTTTGCAGTTCCTTGATCTTATTCAGGAAGGCAATATCGGTCTGATGAAGGCGGTCGATAAGTTCGAATATCGCCGCGGTTACAAGTTCAGTACATATGCAACATGGTGGATCCGTCAGGCGATTACCCGGTCAATTGCTGATCAGGCGCGGACCATCCGTATTCCCGTGCACATGATCGAAACGATCAATAAATTGGTACGCACGAGCCGCCAGTTCCTGCACGAACAAGGGCGCGAGCCTACACCCGAAGAAATGGCCGAACGCCTTTCGATGCCGCTTGAAAAAGTGCGCAAGGTGATGAAAATCGCGAAGGAACCGATCAGCCTTGAAACCCCGATTGGCGACGAAGAAGACAGCCATTTGGGCGACTTCATCGAAGACAAAAACGCAGTCATTCCCGTGGATGCCGCGATTCAGGCGAATTTGAAGGAAACAGTGACCCGCGTTTTGGCATCGCTCACCCCGCGTGAAGAGCGCGTATTGCGTATGCGGTTCGGAATTGGCATGAACACCGACCATACGCTTGAAGAAGTTGGGCAGCAATTCAGCGTGACGCGTGAACGTATCCGGCAGATTGAAGCCAAGGCGTTGCGTAAGCTAAAGCATCCAAGCCGCAGCCGCAAAATGCGCAGCTTCCTCGACCAATAAAATCTCAAAAGCCCGGCCCTTTCTTACTCTCAGGATTGGGTCCGTTTTTGTGAGAGCCGGTGCGATCCATGTTCTATCGTTAAGCCATCTGCTTGGTCGCGCAGTATCCTGTTGCATATCCTGATTAGCCCACTTAACGAATTAATCGTTCGATTAACAAAAAGGGTTCGTCCATGCGCTTTGAAGGCACCGATAACTACGTCGCCACTGATGACCTGAAGGTCGCCGTTAACGCCGCTACCAAGTTGCGTCGGCCTTTGCTGGTCAAGGGTGAGCCAGGCACCGGCAAGACCGTCCTGGCGCAAGAGATCGCGACCGCGCTTGGTGCACCGCTCATCGAATGGAATATTAAGTCCACGACCAAAGCGCATCAGGGCCTGTATGAATATGATGCTGTTGCCCGCCTGCGCGACAGCCAATTGGGCGATGCGCGCGTGCATGACATCAAAAACTACATCAAAAAAGGCAAGTTGTGGGAGGCTTTCACCGCCCCCCAATTGCCCGTGTTGTTGATTGACGAAATCGACAAGGCCGACATCGAATTTCCCAATGATTTGTTGCAAGAACTCGACCGTATGGAATTCTTCGTTTACGAAACGCAAGAGACCATCAAAGCGGTAGAGCGCCCAATCGTCATCATTACCTCAAATAATGAGAAAGAGCTGCCAGATGCGTTTCTGCGCCGTTGTTTCTTCCATTATATCAAATTCCCGGATCGAACGACTATGCAGGCGATTATTGATGTCCACTTTCCCGGCATTCAAAAAATGCTGGTGTCTAAGGCAATGGACATTTTTTACGAAGTTCGCGACGTGCCAGGCCTAAAGAAAAAGCCAAGCACCAGCGAATTGCTCGATTGGCTTAAGCTTTTGCTGCATGAAGATATGCCATTGGATGTGCTTCAATCGCGTGACCCAACCAAGGCGATCCCGCCTTTACACGGCGCGCTGCTTAAGAATGAGCAGGATATCATGTTGTTTGAACGGCTTGCCTTTATGGCCCGCCGCCCCAACACGTAAAATTCGTCGGCGCGCTGTTTACCTCTAGAGCCGCGCATTCGCCAAAGCATAATCGGTCACTTTATACAGGATCCAGCCGATGTTTTTCTCATTCATGGAAGAGTTGCGGTCTGCCGGCATCTCGGCATCGCTGAAAGAGCATCTGGCGTTACTTGCTGCGTTGGACGCCGATGTCATTGGCCAAAGCCCCGAAGAGTTCTACTATCTTGCGCGCGCCACTTTGGTCAAAGACGAAGCATTGCTTGATCGCTTCGACCAAGTTTTTGGCAAAGTCTTCAAAGGTATTTTCACCGAATATGGCCAAAAACCCGTCGATGTTCCCGCCGACTGGCTGAAAGCCATTGCCGAAAAATATCTATCGCCCGAGGAAATGGCGAACATCGAAAAAATGGGCAGCTGGGACGAATTAATGGAGACGCTGAAAAAGCGGCTCGAAGAACAGGAAAAACGGCATCAGGGTGGCAATAAATGGGTCGGTACTGGCGGCACATCCCCTTATGGTAATTCGGGCTATCACCCCGAAGGCGTCCGAATTGGCGGCGAATCCAAGCATAAGCGTGCGGTCAAAGTTTGGGACAAGCGTGAGTTTCAGAATCTCGACCACACCAGAGAATTGGGTACGCGGAATATAAAAATCGCAATGCGCCGCTTACGCCGTTTCGCGCGCGATGGTGCGGTGGAAGAGTTGGATATTGAAGGCACGATCAACGGTACGGCTCGCCAAGGCTGGTTGGACATCAAAATGCGCCCTGAACGGCGTAATGCCATTAAGGTGCTGTTGATGTTGGACGTTGGCGGATCGATGGATCCGTTCATCAAACTTTGCGAAGAGTTATTCAGTGCCGCGACTAGCGAGTTCAAAAATTTGGAGTTTTTCTATTTTCACAACTGCCCATATGAAGGAGTGTGGAAAGACAATAAGCGCCGGTTTAGTGAGCGTACGCAGATGTGGGATCTGCTCCACAAATTCCCGCATGATTATAAGGTTGTGATGGTCGGCGATGCCTCCATGAGTCCTTATGAGATCACCCATCCCGGCGGTTCGGTTGAACATTTCAACGAAGAATCGGGCGCGGTGTGGATGAACCGTATCACCAGCACTTATCCGGCAACGGTTTGGTTGAACCCGGTGCCGGAAAAGCAATGGGGCTATTCGCAGTCTACCAAGATCATCAAGGAACTGGTCAACGACCGCATGTATCCGCTGACGTTAGAAGGTCTGGATGACGCTATGCGCGAACTAAGCCGCAAGCACGGACATTAATACAGAAAGTGCTTGCCCCGTTCTTCGCCCCAAGCCTGCTCATCGACTGACGTCATCGCGTCTAATTCCACCGGCGTGCTGTCCGCTGCATCAACCCATTCGCGCAGGGCTGGTCCGCCGTTGATGACGTCGATTGCGAGTTTGCCGGATTCATATTCATAGGGAAAATCGCGCCACAGATCATAATCCGGGTACAGCCGCCGGATCGCCTTGAACGCCAAAGTCTGCAACCGCCAAGGCCGAAACGCCTGATGGTCATAGCCGGGGCCTTCGGCATGGATATGCACGCCATGGCAAAGCTGATGCACATGTTTGTGGAATGTTGGTTCAAACCAGATTTCACGCAAGCTGCAGCCCTTCAACCATAAAGGCGCAAAGTTTTGCATTTCGGCGATTACGGCACGAGCATCAATATCAGGTGCGCCGAATATCTCTAGCGGACGCGTGGTCCCCCTGCCCTCTGATAAATTCGTGCCTTCAAGCAAAACGGTGCCCGCATAAGCCCGCGCCATGTTGATGTTGGCCGCATTGGGACTTGGGTTGATCCACAGCCTGTCTGTCGGCCAGCCAAAGCCTGGCGCACCATCGGTTGCATAGCCCTCCATTGCGATCACGTTATAATCTACATCGATCTTATAATGATCGATGAACCATTTCCCTATCTCACCCAGCGTCAGGCCATGGCGCATGGGCATCGGCCCTGCCCCCACAAAGCTTTCCCATCCAGAAAGCAGTGTAAGACCCTCTGCAGGGCGTCCAGCGGGGTTTGGGCGGTCAAGTACCCAAACTGACTTTCCATGCTCAGCCGCAGCCTCCAATATGTACAGCAATGTCGTGATAAACGTGTAAATGCGGCAACCCAGATCCTGCAAATCGATAAGGATGACATCGAAAGTCTCCATAGACGCTGCGGTCGGGCGGCGTACTTCGCCATAAAGGCTGAACACTGGGATATTGTGGGCTGGATCCATGAAATCCGGCGATTCTATCATATTGTCTTGCTTATCACCGCGCAGGCCGTGTTGGGGGCCAAACGCAGCGGTGACGTTGACGTCGCCTAAAGCCGCAAGTGCATCAAGCGAATGGGTGAGGTCCGCCGTTACGGAAGCCGGGTGCGCCAATAAAGCAACACGCTTGCCTTTCAAGGGGGCGCGCAGTTCAGGCTCTGCCAAAAGGCGATCAATTCCAAATTTCATGCCGCGCTTCGTGCCTCCAGTTGCACGGCAAAGCAATCCTTATGATGAAAATCTGGCTTGCCCGGGGGATGCGCTACGGCCCAATAAGAGATGTCACCACTCTTCGTGGCCATAACCGCGCTGATGCCCGCCCTTAGGCTGCGCGCCTGCCAAGTGTCGGGTAACGCAATCGTGGCGATTAGCGTCAGAGAATCGGCATCTTGCGCGACTTTGATGTTTGGAGCGTTTGTTTCCAACGCAGCCATATCCGAACGATAGCCCGCAAACTGATATGCGGCCCATTGGCGCGACGGCGAAAAATTATACTCCAAATAGTTTTCATCCTCAAAATTGCCTATAAATAACTCAAAACATGTGTTTTTCCATAGACCGTCAATACGATGCAGCGCTGATCGGGCCGGAATTTCGAATGCGCATGTTTCGCCAAACACGCGATAGGTCACCGTAACTTCCCCGGTCGTCCGGCGCGTAATCGTGACACCGATACCCTCAATACCGCCGGCCAGCGAATGTGCGTGACACATCAACGGCACTTCAGTCATTGAATTATTGGCCAATGTCGAAACTCCATGCTAGGCGCGTGCGCGCTATGACTGCTTATAAATCCGATCTCCTCCGCCTGCTCAATGCACGTGGCTATATTCACCAGACAACCGACGCCCCTGCGCTTGACGCATTGGCATCCAAACAGATTGTGCAAGGCTATATCGGCTTCGACGCCACCGCGCCATCGCTTCATGTCGGCAATCTTGTCTCGATCATGCTGCTGCGACGCTTGCAGCAAGCAGGCCACAAGCCAGTAGTGGTTATGGGCGGCGGAACGACTCGGATTGGTGACCCAACGGGCAAGGACGAAGTCCGCAAGATGCTCACCGATGAGACGATTGAAACGAATATCCATTCGATCCGAACGGCTTTCGAAAAATTTCTGACATTCGGCGATGGTCCGACCGATGCGGTGATGGTCAACAATCATGACTGGCTTGGACAGTTGGGATATATCGAATTGCTGCAGCAGGTTGGCACGCATTTCACCATCAACCGCATGCTGACATTCGATTCGGTGAAGCTGCGCCTTGAGCGCGAACAGCCGATGACCTTTCTTGAATTCAACTATATGATCTTGCAAGGCTATGACTTCCGTCATTTGAGCAAGACTATGGGCGTTCGCCTGCAAATGGGTGGGTCCGACCAATGGGGCAACATCATTAACGGCATGGAGCTTGCCCGCCGGATAGACGGCACCGAAGTGTTTGGCCTAACGACCCCGCTGATTACCAAGGCCGATGGTTCAAAGATGGGCAAGTCGGTGTCTGGCGCGATTTGGCTGAACCGCGAACAATTGCCTGACTATGATTATTGGCAATTTTGGCGGAATACCGACGACCGAGATGTTGGCCGCTTCCTGCGCCTGTTCACGGACCTGCCATTAGACGAGATTGGGCGGCTTGAGGCCCTTGGCGGTTCGGAAATCAACACGGCCAAGATAGCCTTGGCCAATGCCGCGACCGTACTGTGCCGCGGGGCGGATGCAGCGACCCTTGCATCGGAAACCGCACGTAAGACGTTTGAAGAAGGCACAAGTGGCGGCGATCTGCCTAGCTTTGACGCTTCGGGCGACATTTCCCTCATTGATGCATTGGTTGGCCTGTGCTTTGTTGCATCAAAGAAAGAAGCACGCCGGATGATCCAAGGCGGGGGTGCACGAGTTGATGGCGACGCCGTGACCGATGAAGACGTGGTCATTTCGGCTCAAGCAGCCCCTGTCAAAATCTCAGCGGGAAAGAAAAAACACGGTTTAATCAAATTCATATAAGCCGCAGCTGCTAACCGCCGCGCAACGTCGCTACACCTGCGTCCCGTTCAAACAGGTATAACGCCACCCGCGCCGCTTGACCGCGCGCGCCATCAAGCCCGCCGTCGCGGTCAAGCAAAAGTCTGGCATCGTCCGCCGCGACGCCAATCAGCGCGCGGACTTGTTCGGGAGTCGCGACACGAAACGGGTTTTCGCCCGACTGCCTTGTGCCAAGCAATTCACCCGCGCCGCGCAGTTTCAAATCCTCTTCGGCAATGCGAAAACCATCGTTCGTCTCGCGCATCAACGCCAGTCGTGCCCGCGCTGTTTCTCCAATTTGCGTGCTGCGGACAAGGATACAGGCCGATTTCTCGGCCCCTCGACCAACCCGCCCGCGTAACTGGTGCAATTGTGCAAGACCAAAGCGATCCGCTGCCTCAATCACCATGAGGCTGGCATTTGGAACGTCCACGCCAACCTCAATCACCGTTGTAGCCACCAGCAACCGCGTTTTGCCCGCTACAAATTGTTCCATGACAACGTCTTTTTCCGGGCCGCGCATCCGACCGTGCACCAATGCAACCTGATCACCAAAGCGCAAGCGAAGCTGTTCAGCGCGTTGTTCGGCGGCGGCGAGGTCGCTTTTGTCGCTTTCCTCTACTAATGGGCACACCCAAAACGCCTGTTTTCCTGCGGCGAGATGCCGCGCGACGCCATCGACGAGTTCGGACAGCCGATCCTGCGACATCACCCGGGTTTCAACCGGCGTCCGTCCGGGGGGCAGCTCGTCGAGGATCGAGCTATCCATTTCACCATAAGCTGCAAGCGCAAGGCTGCGCGGGATCGGGGTTGCGGTCATAACCAACAAATGCGGCACGCCCCTGCCCTTGCGCGACAGCATCAGCCGTTGTGAAACGCCAAAGCGGTGCTGTTCATCAATCACCGCGACCGCAAGCGCTTTATAGGTCACAGCTTCCTGAAATATCGCATGGGTGCCAACAAGAATGTGAATTGAGCCATCGGCAAGCCCCATCAACGTTGCCTCACGCAAGCGGCCTTTTTCGCGACCCGTAAGAATCGCAATGTTGATGGGCAGGCCAGAGAGTGTTTTTTGAAGGCTGGCATAATGTTGCCGCGCAAGAATTTCTGTCGGCGCGAGCATCACTGACTGCATCCCTGCCTCAACGCCGCGCAGCAGCGCCATCAGCGCGACCATCGTCTTACCAGCACCCACATCGCCTTGTAGCAGGCGGAGCATTGGCCGCGACTGCGCAAGATCGCCCTCAATCTCGGTTATGGCGCGCTGCTGCGCGCTTGTTAGCGCAAAAGGCAACCGTAGCTTTGTCACCAAAGAGCCATCACCGCATATGGGCATAGCGGTTCTTTTGTCCATCGCCGCGCGGATTAACCGCATCGCAAGTTGGTTGCTGAATAGCTCATCATAAGCCAGCCTATCCCGCGCGTCTTGGTCATCCTTGTTGTGCAGTAAGTTTATAGACTTCGACCAACTTGACCATCCCCGACTGGATAATAAGGTCGGTTCAATCCACTCCGCCAAATCAGGCACGTTTTGCAACGATGTCGCTGCCAATTGCCCCATGCGCCTGTTAGTTAGGCCGTCGGACAATGGATAAATCGGTTCGGCCAGCCCCGGCGAGGCATCGCTGCCAATGGGCACAACATGGTCGGGATGGACCATCTGAAGCTCGTCCCCATAACGGTCCAGCTTGCCCGATATTATGCGCGTTTCGCCAACGGGAAGCTGCTTACGCGCCCAACCGCCATTCCGGCCAAAAAATGTCAGCGTAATATAATTGCCGTCCACATCTGCCGCAAAAATGCGTAATGGCGCACGTGGGCTATTTCCACCGCGATGATCCATAACGGTCACAGTGAGGATGATGTTTTGACCCACATCGGTCACATCCAAACGCGACACAGCCTTGCGATAGGTCCAGCTGTGGGGGAAATGATACAGAACATCCTTCCCCCGCTCCAGCCCAAGCCGCTCCAACGGCCTGGCAAGACCAGGACCAACACCCTTTAGGGCACGTATGTCTGCAAATAACGGATTGAGTATATCGGGGCGCATGACTAGGGCCGCTTATAACCCGCAAATCTTATTCTACCAGAAGCTTAAAGGATGCGTTACATGGACGCTGACCCCTATCGTCGCAAATTACATTATCGCGCGCACCACCGTGGCACGCGTGAGGCCGATGCTATGGTCGGTGGATTTTTCGATCATTGCTCTGCGCAATGGGGCGCAGTTGAGTATGAATGGTTCGAGCGCCTGCTGGATGAACAGGATGTCGACATCATGGCGTGGGCACTCGGCACGGCTGCGCCTGACCCAGCCTTTGCTGGTCCGTTGATGGACCAGATGATGCAACTGGATTTCATTGTGCTTCCCGAAGGGCTTAGTACCCATAAGTGATGATTGACCTGCAGCGCATCATAAACAGCCGCCAAGCACTTACGCTTGCGTCGGTGCCAAATGGCTTTGCGCCGTTGTTGCTGGCGGACCTAACGCGCGCGGCAAAGGCTCGTGCGCTCTATATTGCGCCCGATGAATCGGCGATGCGCGCCATTGCCGATGCAGTGCCTTTTTTTGCACCTGAAATCGAAATCCTAATTCTGCCAGGTTGGGATTGCCTTCCCTACGACCGCGCTTCGCCTTCCGTCGCCGTCACCTCGCAGCGCATGTCGACTCTGCAAGCATTGCAGCAGCCTGCGAAAAAGAAGCAGCTTGTGGTTACGACGATTGGCGCGGTTATTCAGAAATATGTGACGCCGTTCCGCATTCGTCAGACAGGCGAGCGATTGACCGCTGGCTGCGAGATAAGCCGCGATCGGCTTGCGTACTTATTACAATCCAACGGCTATTTCCGCGTGGATACAGTTGCCGACGCTGGCGAATTCGCGATCCGTGGCAGCATTGTCGATCTGTTTCCCGCTGGCAGCGAAGTCGGCCTTCGCCTCGATTTCTTTGGCGATGAAATTGAAAGCATCCGCCGCTTTAACCCATCGGACCAACGCAGCATTGATCAGGTCGACCATTTCGACATCTTGCCCGCTGTAGAAGCCTTAATGGACGAAGAGGCGATTAAACGCTTCCGCATTGGTTACCGCGAGCGATTTGGCGTCACCGCAACGGGCGACCCGCTATATCAGGCGGTATCCGAAGGCCGCAGGCTGTCCGGCATGGACCATTGGTTGCCGTTGTTCGAAGAGCGCATGGCGACCATTTTTGATCATGTCGGCGCTGGCACGTTGGTAATACGCGACAGCGGCGCGACTGCGGCTGGCCAGTCAAGGCTCGACTCGATCGTCGATTATCACGAAAACCGCGTAAAAGCACAGGCGGCGGAGCCCGGAAGCTACCGTCCGCTCCCGCCCGAAATGTTATACCTAAGCGGTGATGAGCTCGACCAGTTATTTGCGGATAATGCCGCGCATCTCGTCACGCCCTTTTCGCAGCCGGACTCAGCAAACATCATCGATTTCGACATTGGTGCTGCGCGCGATTTCGCCCCGGAACGGGCGCAAAAGGCAAATGTGTATGAGGCAGTTGCCGCGCATCTTAAATCGTTACACGCCGCCAAAACCAAGACAGTCATTGCCAGCTATTCCGGTGGCGCGCTCGAACGGCTGAAAGGGTTGCTGGCGGAGCATAAGGCACCGACGATTGTCGCGGTCGACAGTTGGCAGCAAGCATTGGGCGTAGCGGCTGGCCAAACCGCCATTGTCGTTCTGCCACTGGACCATGGCTATACCACGCCCGACCTTGTGGTGCTGAGCGAACAGGACATGCTTGGCGACCGTCTTGTGCGTCGCCAGAAACGGCGCAAGTCGGCGGACGCTTTCTTGGCCGAGCTGGCCGCGCTGACGCCGGGTGACCTCGTTGTCCATCAGGACCATGGGATCGGACGATATGATGGCCTGATTTCCATCCTCGTCGGCAACAGCCCGCACGACTGTGTTGCCCTTACCTATGCAGGTAGCGACAAGTTATACGTTCCGGTTGAAAACATCGACGTGCTGTCGCGTTATGGTTCGGACAGCGAGCATGTGTCGCTCGACAAATTGGGCGGCGAAGCGTGGCAGCGGCGTAAGTCAAAGCTGAAAGAACGCATCCGCGCCATAGCCGGTGAATTGCTGAAGACTGCCGCCGAACGCGCATTGCGGGCGGGTGCGGTTATTGAAGTTGATGGCCCTGCTTATGCAAGCTTCGTTGACCGCTTTCCTTATGAGGAAACCGAAGATCAGCTCCGCGTGATTGAAGAAGTGCTTCAGGATCTGTCAGCTGGCAAGCCTATGGACCGTCTGGTGTGCGGAGATGTTGGCTTTGGGAAAACCGAGGTTGCGATGCGTGCCGCTTTTGCCGTGGCAATGGCAGGGTTTCAGGTCGCTGTCATTGCGCCAACGACCCTATTGGCGCGGCAGCATTATGCGAACTTTGCCGAACGTTTTCGTGATTTGCCTTTGAAACTGGGTCGGCTATCGCGGCTTGTGCCCGCCGCAGAAGCCACGCAAACGCGCGAAGGCCTTGCCGATGGGACCGTGGACATTGTGATCGGGACGCATGCCGTGCTGGCAAAGTCGCTGCAGTTCAAACGCCTTGGGCTTGTCATTGTGGATGAAGAACAACGCTTCGGCGTTAATCACAAGGAGCAATTGAAGGCGCTCAAGACAGACGTGCATATGCTCACGCTCACCGCAACGCCCATACCACGCACGTTGCAGATGGCGATGTCGGGCCTGCGCGAGCTGTCGGTCATTCAAACCCCACCGGTCGACCGTCTGGCCGTGCGCACTTATGTCATGCCGTGGGATCCAGTCGTGCTGCGAGAGGCTTTGCTGCGCGAGCATTATCGGGGCGGGCAAAGCTTCTTCGTTGTGCCGCGCATTACCGATTTGACCGAGGTTGAGGAGTTTCTGCGCACCGAAATACCCGAAGTGAAATATGTGATCGCGCATGGCCAAATGTCACCCACACAAGTTGAGGAGCGCATGAGCGCTTTTTATGAAAAGCGATATGACGTGCTGCTTTCAACGACCATCGTCGAAAGCGGCCTCGACATTCCAAGCGCAAACACCCTTATCATCCTGCGCGCCGACCGTTTCGGCCTTGCACAATTATATCAGCTTCGTGGACGCGTAGGACGATCCAAAACGCGCGCTTATGCCTATCTCACGCACGAACCTAACCGTGTGCTGACAGAGACAGCGGAGAAACGGTTAAAGGTACTTGGCGACCTTGATAGCCTGGGCGCAGGTTTCCAGCTTGCAAGCCATGACCTCGACATTCGTGGCGCAGGCAATCTGGTGGGTGACGAGCAATCCGGCCACATCAAAGAGGTTGGCTTTGAATTATATCAATCAATGCTTGAAGAGGCGATTTTGGAAGCACGGGCGGGCGCGCAGGGGCTAGCCAAACCATGTGGCAGCTTCTCACCACAAATCACCATCGACGCGCCCATTCTCATTCCAGACGACTATGTCCCCGACCTGTCGGTCCGCATGGCGCTGTATCGCCGCCTGAACGATCTCGAAGAAGGCCAAGATGTCGAAGGCTTCGCTGCGGAAATGACGGATCGTTTTGGTCCGATCCCCGAACCCACGCAGAATCTGCTCAAGCTTATCCAGATCAAGCAAAACGCGCTTATCGCGCAAGTCGCTAAGATCGAAGTCGGGGCCCGCGGGACATTGGTTAGCTTCCATCAGGACACGCCGCCCAATATTGCTGGGCTGCTCGCTTATGTCGACAAGCTTGGCCAAACGGCGAAGCTACGCCCCGATAGCAAGTTGGTGATCAACCGCGTCTGGGGCGACCCTACGGCGCGATTAAACGGATGTTTGCAACTGTCACGTGGCCTTGCCAATCTGGCGCGCAAATCGGGTTGAAGCGAGCTTCGAATCAAAGCCTCGCAGCGGTTGGGTATAAGCGGCGACGCGCGCGGAATAATCCTGCCCTGATTATTGCCGCTGTTGGATTAAGCTTTTGTCTGCACGGTTTTGCGCTTACATCGCAAAAATGATCGACGGTTTCGGACGCAATATAGACTATTTACGGATATCGGTGACCGACCGTTGCAATTTTCGGTGCACCTATTGCATGCCCGAACAGCAAAGCTTTTTGCCGCATCGCGACCTGCTGACCTACGACGAAATCCTAGTTTTGGTGGAACGGTTCATCGCGCATGGCATCCGCAAAATCCGCCTTACCGGCGGCGAACCCCTTGTGCGGCGCGACATCCATGTCTTGATTGCGGCGCTTGGTCAGCACGTGCACAACGGCGCCCTCGAAGAATTGACCATGACAACCAATGGCAGCCGATTGGAGCATTTTGCGCCGTTGCTCGCGTCGGCGGGCATGAAGCGGATAAATGTTAGCCTCGACACGTTGGATGCCGAGGCCTGTCGCCGGATCAGCCGGGGTGGCGACCTCGATACGGTGTTGGCCGGGATCCACGCGGCGCGCGCGCACGGCATGGATGTCAAAATCAACATGGTCGCGCTGAAGCAGCAGAACGAAGACGCGCTTTTGCCCATGGCGCATTTCTGCGCCGAACATGGGCTTGATCTCACCTTGATAGAAACCATGCCCTTGGGCGCTGGTGTTTCGGAACGCGAAGAAAGCTACATCGCGCTCGATGATTTCACAGCGCCGCTTCGCGCACTTTATGATCTGCAACCCTTAACCCATAAGAGCGCTGGCCCTGCCCGCTATTGGCGCGTTGCGCCCTTGGGCCTTCGCCTTGGCCTTATAACGCCCATGAGCCATAATTTCTGCGACCAATGTAACCGCATTCGCCTGACCACCGACGGCAAGATTTACATGTGCCTTGGCTCGGAACTGCATGTCGATTTGCGCAAGGCGCTGCGTGCGGACACGTTATCAGATGTCGATCATTTGCTTCAAAAGGCTTTGCGGCTTAAACCCCAACGCCATGAATTCGCAACACAGCTTGCGCAGGCCGATTTACGGCTCGCGCGACATATGAACGCAACAGGTGGATGAACCCGAATATGCAACTTGCGATCATCTCATCGGCAACCCCGCAAGCCCGTGAAGCCGAGGCACTTTTGCGCGAAGTGCATGAATTTGTGCCGCTCGACAGCGCCGATGCGGTCATTGTGCTTGGGGGCGACGGACACATGCTTCAGGTTTTGCACCAATTATTGGAAAGCCGCCGTGACATTCCCGCTTATGGCATGAACCGCGGTACCATTGGCTTTTTGATGAATAGCTGGGACGGGCATGACCTTCCCCGCCGCTTGCAACGCGCCAAGTCCTTTTCTGTCCGTCCGTTGACGACGGAGATAACCACCATCAGCGGCCAAAAATTTATATTGCCCGCCATTAACGAAGTCTCCCTGCTGCGCGAAACGCGTCAGGCGGCGAAGCTGGAGATTTCTGTCAACGGCAGAGCAGTCATCCCCGAACTCATTTGCGACGGCATATTGGTCTCCACGCCTGCTGGGTCCACCGCCTATAATTTATCCGCCAATGGCCCCATTTTGCCTCTGGACTCGTCGTTGCTCGCCTTGACGCCTATCAGCCCTTTTCGCCCGCGACGTTGGAAAGGCGCAATATTGCCCGACCGCTATGTCATCCGGATCAAAATATTGGAAGCCAGTAAAAGGCCAGTCAGCGCCGTCGCAGATCAACGCGAGATTCGGGATATTGCGCAAGTCGAAGTCGCCTTGGACCGCAACCGCGCGCTCACTTTGTTGTTTGATCCGGAACATGCCTTGGATGACCGCATATCAATGGAACAATTTATTGTCTGAACGGGCAATGGGCGCTTGCCAAAAGCAAAAAAGCGCTGCTATACGCGCGCCTCTGCCTGAACATATCGGGCTGTTCCCTGGTAGCTCAGTGGTAGAGCAGTTGACTGTTAATCAATTGGTCGGGGGTTCGAATCCCTCCCGGGGAGCCATTA